>CAYFRG010000001.1:0-98318 GCA_964345535.1 uncultured Actinomyces sp.
CACCCTCTTCCTAGGCGGCAACGAACCATCAACCACAGAGTTCATATCCAAACGGCTCGGAAAAGAAACCATCCACTCACGCGACGACTCAGAACAAAAAGGCAGCCAGGGGTCCTGGTCAATCGCCTACCGATCCCTAGGCCGCGAACTACTAACCCCAGATGAACTCGGACGCTTACCCACCACCGAAGCCATCTACCTACTCCGCGGCCTTCCACCCTTCCAAGCTAATAAATTGAAAGCTCCAAAGCTCACGGGACAGTACAGACCCGTAGCCACCCCCAATTCAGCGCGTCTAAAGACCAATCTTCTACAAGAGGTCCAGTCTCTTATCCAAGAAGACTTGCCTAATCGGACGGGGGTGGAGGCAGCTTGAGCTGCGAAGTGGAATCGGGTCCAATCACCTTCGCGGCCTCACTGCGGCGTGTTTCCTCCGCAGCCAGAAGGCAACGGTGGCTTTCACGCTTATTCCGGAGCCGATACCGGTTGATCCAGTGAGCAACCCACACGTATAGATCTTTGAGTCTGTGCCAGATCCACACCAGGATGAACCAGAGTGCTCGCAAGAGTAGTACTAGGAGTTGGAAAGCGAGCTTCAGTACCTGCCAAATTAGGCGGAATAAGATGCCGCAGATCAATACGGCCAGGCGCAGTGTTAAGCTAACCGCCAGCATGGCCCAATAGATCGGTGCGCCCATGACTGCCTCCTATCGTGCGGTGGGTCGTGGTTGCGCAGCAGCACGGGCCCTATCGGGCGTTCCAACCGCTAGCGACGGATCGCGGTGGAGCGGGTGTGATTGGTCCGTGCTCGTCTTCGAGGGTGTCAATTTTGGCTTGCAGAATTTCTTCAACCCAAGCGCTGAGGCTGACGACCCCGCGGATGGGGCCATCCATTTGGAATGCGGCGCGCACTTTTCCAGCTAACTCGGAAGTGAACTGCAAAGTCATTTTCGTCTTTACCTCCGACAGGTTCTCTGTCTCCTCCCGGGGAAGGGTGTGCTGGTAAGGGGAGGCCGTGACAGGATTCAGATTTGTCAGCCGAGATGGGCGCGGACGGGGACGTGTATTCATGTGAAGACCTCCTGGGCTAATGCTTCGTATAGGTTGGCTGATTCTTTTGCGGGGGTGGTGCCCCAAGACACTAGGGGAGTGCCAGCTTCGACTGAGTCAGAAATGACGACACGTTTGGGGATAACAGTTTTGAACAGAGGCAAGTTAGCTGCTTCAGCGAAACTGTGTAGCTCCTCGCTCCAATAGGCAGAGGCTCTTGTCTGAGCTTCTGCTTGGTTTACAAGGATTCCCGAGATCTCTAACCCAGGGTTGGAGTGGCTCCTGACCAGTCCGATGGTGCGCAGCATATTAGCTAGACCATCCGAGGACCATTTCTTCGCGTGGCTGACTATGAGCACTGAGTCAGCTGCCGTCAACGCGTTGATAGTGAGTTGATCTAAAGACGGTGGACAATCGATCAGGACCACGTCAAAGTGACCACTCACTTCAAGCAGAGCAGCGGCTAGGTGCTTTTCCCTGCCAGGTCCTTCCACGAACAACAGGTCTCGAACTACAGCCAAGCTGTCGCCGATCGTTGGGACCAAATCAACGCCGGGAACGGTGGTTGCAATTATGGTCTGCGCCAAAGAAGTTGCTGAATGTCGATCGAGGACGGTGGCGAGGCAACGGTTTGGGTCCACCTGCTCCTCGTCAGTGAGCGCGCTAGTGAGGTTACCTTGTGGATCAGCATCTATTACTAGAACTCTTAGTCCCACTTGTGCCAGCGCTGCAGCCAAATGGAAGGCCGTTGTGGACTTGCCAACCCCACCCTTCTGATTCGCGATTGCTAAAACACGCATGTGTCGCTCCCAATCTTTGCTTTGTCTTGATTGGACGACGCGGCAAATGGGCCGTATGAAGTCGTCATTTCAATCTGCCTTCTTCGGGGACATCTGAGATGGGAGACAGGACCAGAACCGTTCCAGGACGCACCAGAGACTCAAGGTTTTGCAGAGCCCAAATGTCCCCATCGAGGTGCTCAGGATTCGAGCCACGGATCAGGAGTGCTTTCTGTTCGACTTCGTAGGTGGACCGCTCAGTTCTAAGCGCATCCACTAACAGCACTGTTTCCCGATCGGACAGTACATAATGTCGGTGTTGGTTCACGTCTTCTCCTTTTTGGATCGGCCGAACTCGGTTGGTCAAGGTCAAATTGTTCTGCGAGTAGACTCGGCGGCGTGGTGTAACACTTGATTAATCACCGCTGCCAAGTTAGCCAGGTCATCTGATCGAACTGGCGTCGGATCATCGTTAATTTTCAGGGTGAGAGGCAAGGCAGTGAAATGGAAATGAACTCCGCCCATACTCAGCTGCCAGTTGTTTCTACCAGCCATGAGAGACATTTGTGCTCCCGAAGCTGCTATCCGAAGCGATTCCTGGTTGGCAACCAGGTAACGTCGCGTTGTCTCCAAAGAGGAATGCCCCATCAGTTCTTGGACTGCAACAATGTCCATCGAAGACGCAAACGCTTGGTTCGCGAAACGGTGCCGGAGCGAGTGGAGGGTCCAAGGATCCGGCAATGCTTGGCCCGCTATGGTCGAGATACGATGCTCCGAGAGATGCCCGTCGACTTGGCCGGGGAAAGCAAATCCCCCATTCTTTTCGGTAAGCGAAATCAAAGATGCAGCAAGGCCAGCATCTAGCGGAACATGCCTGACCTTTCCGCCTTTACCTTCGATCTCCAATGAGTGCCCTACCAAGTCAGAGTGAATGTGTCTGCGATGAACTACCGAGATCTCTTTCGCGCGCAGTCCTACTTGTCTGGCCAAACGAAAGATCATTCTAAGTCGCCCATCCGCGCCAGCCATGGCCTCTTCGATAACCAAGTCCGGCGTGGGACGAGACTGCTTAGGAATGCGGTGCACCGTTGGAAGAGACTTTGCAGGAGAGTTATCGCCACACGCAAAAGCAAAGAATTGACCAAACGACGTGTAATAGGCATGGCGTGTTTCCTGCGCCCACTGGCGTGAGGCACACCAGTCGAATAACTGTTCCTTGGTTACATCTTCAGGACGGGAGACGCGCATGGCTCGCGCCATCTGTCGGACATGATTCAGGCGGGTACTCACAGTACGTTTTGCCTTACCAGCGACACGCAGCGAAGTTTCCCACCGATCCAAATGGGCCTGCCAGTCGGCAGGTACTTCAAGAGTTAAAATAT
Organism: uncultured Actinomyces sp.; assembly: GCA_964345535.1. Taxonomy (GTDB): domain Bacteria; phylum Actinomycetota; class Actinomycetes; order Actinomycetales; family Actinomycetaceae; genus Scrofimicrobium. The sequence continues at coordinate 3,212 of CAYFRG010000001.1, forward strand.
GCCGGGTCATGACAATCCATCCTGAACCGGTCTCGACCACGACGCAGTGATGCCCGACACGCCAGGTGGCGGTGCCGTTCGAGTAATTTGCCACAAAGAAATTGGAAAATATGATTTCCCATCTTGTCTTGCCAAGTAGGTGATTACGGCAAAGACGGTTTGACCAGCGAAGAAGCAAAGAAAAGAAAAGTCGGGGCACCAACAACCCAAAGATTGTAGGTTGCGATGTGACCTTCTCAAGCAATCCAAGAAACGCCGCAAAGAACAGGACTATTGGCCCAGACCCGGAGGTCGTTGGTTCAAATCCAGCCCCCGCTACTGATGGAAAGGCTCGGCCTGAAAAGGCCGGGCCTTTTGTCTTCCCCGGGACAGTCCCCCTACTGGTCGTGACACTCTGTCGCGACGGTCTTCACCGCCGCAGTCAACAAGGGAAATTCCTCGCGGTGATCCATCACCAAACGGATGGCCCGCTCACGTACAGCGGGATCAATTTTCTTAGGCATGATGCCATCCTCTCAACAAAATAGGACGCGGCATCAAACCTGAGGCGGTTCACAAACACGCCACCAAACCCCAAAAAACCACCCAACAGGTCCAAGTCAGGGTATACGGCCGAGCCGTCAGTTGAGCCGGTTCGGACATTGGCGGGTGCTGCACAGTTCCCGCTGCCCGAATCTTCCGCCCGGTTCGTGGGCTGCCTGGTTCAAAACTGCGCTCATTACTGTCTTGTGGTGCCAGGTGACGAGCCCGCCACCGTACTTGCTCCCAGAATTCCGGTCTGCTGCCGGGCAGGTTTCGGACAGTGTTCTGGGGGTAGGCGTTTTAGCCCAGGGGCGGCTCCGCCTCGCCCTCGATCACCTCTTCGGCTACGTCTTTCGGGATCTTAGCGAAGAACAAGAAAACCAACGCCAGTGTGAACGCGCCGACCCCGATTCCCCAAATCGTGAGATAGCCGTCCAATGCTGCGTAGTCGCTGCCGGGCGGAGTCGCCTTGCCCAGAATGACTGCGAACACTGCTCCCGCCGTCGCTCCACCCAAAGAAAGCAGCGAGTTGTATACGCCTGTTGCCACAGCGGTTTGGCCCGCCGGGGCTAGCTCTGAAATCACCGCTGGTAGAGCTCCGAGCAGGAACCCTACTCCCGTGCCGAACACCGCGGCGTACACGAACATATTCCACAGCTCCGAGTTGAAAAACAGAACGAACGCGGAGCCAGTTCCGGCAAGGGCAACAGCTAAGATCAGCAATCCTTTTACGCCGATCATTTTGGCGATACGCGTGAAAGTCGCGGCACCGATAGTCGCCATGACCATCACGGATGCGATCACTGCGGAAGTCAGGGACGTGTTAGCAGAAAAGCCGTACCCAGCCACCGCGGGGTCGGCAGAGAGAAACACCGTTAGGGGTGCCTGGATCCCGAACATCATCATGCCGAACAAAAAGCCGGTCAGGTACAGGGGGCCCAGAGTCGAAGAGACCACTAGGCGCACATCCACGGCCGGGTGTTTAGCCTTCAACTCCCACCACACCCATATGCCCAGGATTGCCGCAGAAGCCGCTAGCACTGCGACGGTGGTAAGGCTGCCAAACCCGTAGCTTTCGGCTGCCTTCAACCCAGAAAGTAGTGCGACCATTCCTGCTGCTAGTCCCAGGAAGCCAAGGCCGTCCACTCGTTCTTTGGAACCGCCCTCGGTTGCCGGGATTCTGAATAGTGCAGCCCAGAAGGCGAAAGCGATGAGAACCGAGGGCACCAGCAGCGTGAAGTGAAGGCTTGGCATCGCAGAGGCTACGGCACCTGAGGAGACAGTCCCCAGGATAGCGCCACCCGTGAGCACGGAAACCATGAGGCCAATCGCGGACCGAGCGCTGTCTCCACTGGCGCGCGAGTGGACAATCGCTATTTGCAGCGGCAACCAGACAGCCAATGGGCCTGTCAGGATCCGGCCCAACAATACGACGGGGAAAGAAGGCATAAGCGCAACGACTACCGTTCCAACAAGCACTGTTCCAACTGCAATCCGCAGCAGGCGCCTATGGCCGTAGATGTCACCCAGCTTCGAAAGTAGGGGTACCGAAACCGCAGCGGCCAGCGTCTGCAGTGTCATGAACCATATGATGTTGGAGTCAGAAACAGCCAGGTGCTCGCCTACCGCAGGAATGAGTGGCGTGTAATAACCCTGGGTGAATCCGCTGGCTAACTCAATGAAAACTAGGTATCCGAGTAGCCCCTTCAGCCCCACCCTTCCAAGCTGGTCGCCGCTTTGCATTGCAGTCTCGTCATTGCTCATGAATCTCTCCCGTCTTCAACGCCGACGGATCCAACCCGGGTGCTTAGTCTGAAGCGGCGCTGCTCAAGACACAGATCACCAGGTAAGTGTCGAACAATTGTGCGAGTCGATGGCCTGTGTTACCGAGTCTAAGCGCAATTCGTGTCTCGCATCAGATGAGCGACAAGAACAAGCGACAAGAACAGGCAGGAGCTTCGTACTGTGGTGCTGCCAGGACCCTTGGCACACACGGTGCGCACCACATGGGTGCTGCTCTAGGAGAAGGTGCTCCTTGCGCACCACATCGGTGGTGCTGAAGGTTCGGTTTGGCGTGTTGCGCACCGCACGAGGGGTGCTCTAAGAATGTTTCTGTGGTGCCCGAAGAATAGTCTTGGACTTTGCACAACAGGGGTTTTCTATGCGCTTGGACTAATATCTTCGATATGACTCAGCATTCCATCGCTAAACATGGGGACCGCACGCGCACGAGGTTCGGGGCCCCTCTGCTATTAGCTTTAGGTTCCCTTCTGGTGGGAATTGTCCTCAGCTACATCGTCGGTGCATTCCTGCCAACGACAACAAAGACTGAAGCGCCTCACGTGGCCTGGTGGCTCACTGCTATCACCGTGGTCGCGTTCTTGCTCTCCTACGGCGGCCTGACCGCCGCGCTCGCCTGGTGGACCAGGACTCTCGGAGTTGACAGTCCTCGCGAGCTGCGACGCGTCATCCGCGTGGGTGTCTTCGCGGGCCTGTTTGCCGTCATAGTCAGCTGGGTTTTCGAAGCATTGCAAGCGAAAATCCCCGGGTTCCTGGGAGGCACCGAGTTTGGGTACTGGGTGACCGGGTTCGTGGAGGAAGGGACGAAGCTGCTAATTCCAGTTCTCCTAATGGGATCCTTGGCTCTTCGTCATGTTGTTGGCGGTTTTTGGGCGGTCTTCACTTCGGCGGCGACCTTCGGTTTTGTTGAGGGGGCGTTCGCATACATCGGGGGCGTCTACGATCCAAACCCACCTACTGACGGCTACACCGGCGCGTGGGTCCAGGCTGTCAACGGACTCAACATCAGCGGGGAAGTCCACCACATCATTTACACTGCGCCAGCGGCAGCCCTGATTTGGTATGCAGCAGCTCGGTTTTCAAAAGCTCGGGCGTGGCAGATTGGCATCGGTGCCTATGTTGCAGCAAGCCTCATCCACGGGTTCAACGACGGCGTGATCGGTGCTTGGTTTGACCGGCCTGGGGGTCCCGACGCGGATCAGGCCCTTGGCATCTATGTCGAGTTTGCCTTCGGCATTTTGCTTCTGTTCACATGGTATTACCTGTCAGTTCGCAAGGTCCGAAAACCTGCGATTACTGCTGACTCCGTGGTCGGAGATGCCTCCTAAAGCGAACGTGCGGGGAGCGGGACCTGTCGCTTTTGACAAGCAGCTGGCTTGTTGTTTGGCCCCTGGGAACCACGCGGACAACCAGGGGCCCCCAGGGGCGCGCGGCCAAAAAAGGTGCGCCCGCCGCAACTCTCACGAGTGTTCCTGGTTGAAGGACCTTAAGGCGGGGCTGATACCAGACTAACGAAATCGGGTCAGCAAACTGGCAGAGCTTCCGTGTTCGCGCGACCAAGCCGACTTCTCTTTTTGTCACCTCTCCAACGAACGCAGCGTCCTACTCTTTTGTCCCGGCGGCGCTAGTGCCGGTTAACGTGTTCGTGTTGCGCACCGCAAAAGGGGTGCGCTACATTCGAAACAGAACGTTGCGCACCCCTCATGAGGTACTTGAGTAGTGGGTTGCTAGTAAGCAGCCAGGATATCCACCACGAAGATCAAGGTTGAGTCGGCAGGAATCGTGCCGCTGCCGCTTTCCCCGTATCCCAAGTCAGAGGGGATGACCAGAAGGATACGGCTTCCGACCTTTTGGCCGACCAACCCCTCGTCCCAGCCGCCGATGACCTGTCCAACACCGATTTGGAATACAGCGGCCTCAGAGCTGCCATCTTCCGCCCAGGAAGAGTCGAACGCGGTTTCGTCGGCTAGCCAGCCCGAGTACTTCACAGCGATGGTCTGCCCGGATTCAACTACTTTTCCGTCACCTTCGATCAGGGGTTCAACTACCAGCTCGGTGGGATCAGCGAAGCCTGCTGGCACCGCGACGGCGGGCACCCCGTCCTCGAACGTGATTGTGGGAAGAGTGTCATCCTCAGGAGTGATTTCCGTGCCAGAGGCGGTCTCCGGAATAGCCTTCGCGTCCGTGACGTTGAGGACGTACAGGTAGCCGTTGGCGGCCTCCCCGGTGTAGCTTTCTTCAGCCGAGTAGCCGGGTTGGCCCCAAAGGAGCCTGGAGCCCACGGCCGCGCCGTTTAGCGATTCCACAAGGGCCTCTCCGAAATTGCCAGAGGACAGTTCGAAGGTGGCGGGAAGGTCCGCGTCCGCGGTCTCTCCCCACGTGGAGTACATCTTCTCACCGGTAACGGTGTCGCACACCATGTAGTTGAAGGTGACCAATTCTCCTTCGGAAATAGTGTCTCCGTCTCCCTCATTCGTGATCAGGACTGACTCCGCGGTGATCGCGAGCGGGGATTCGAAGGACAGTGTTGGTGCTGCGGCCACGTCTTCGCTGAGAGTGACCTGTTTAAGGGCCTCTTCGGACTCGGCGAGGTTCTCCTCGCTGGTGTCCAGAGATTGGGCGTCTTCGAGAACAGTCACGTCGCACAGGCCACCGGTCCCATCCGATGTTGCGGCGGCAGCAGCCCCACCGCTTTGGTCGCCTGAAGTGGCGCCGTCCGAGCCGCTACAGCCTGCCAGTGCAAGCGCAGCGCTTATGCCTATCGGAACGATTAGTCGGGTGGACAATTTCATACAGTGAATCCCTAGTTTCTTCGTCTGGTGCCGACACCCAAAGTGGTAGGCACGGTGAAGCTAGGTTAACCGCGTTTTCTTTGTTTTCGCTGAGAGCCCGCTGGGAAGCCACCCGACCCGTGCGGAGTTTCCCGTGTGCAGAAGACTGGTCTTCCCTGGATACGCGGGGATTCTCACCCTTGCGGGGCCGGCTTTCGGAAGGATCAGCGCGTTCCCTGAGTGACCAGTTCCATACATGCAGCACCAAGTTTCTCGAAATTTTCGCTGCACCCTGAGGGAGACAATTTCGTGTGGGAACCGCTTTGGGCGCGCTGGCGGGTCCCGGATGGGGGGCGGGGATCGGCAATGCCCGCGTACCGGTATCATCGGGGCATGGCCGCGCTGCTTGATCAACACGGGAGGACCGCCAGGGACCTACGAGTTTCCTTGACGGACCGCTGCAACCTGCGTTGTACGTACTGCATGCCCGCCGAAGGGATCGAGTGGTTACCCACGGAAGAAACCCTCACCGACGATGAAGTGAACCGGCTGGTGGAAATCGCGGTGACAAGGCTCGGTGTCACAAAGTTGCGTTTCACTGGCGGGGAGCCGCTGCTGCGCAAGGGGCTAGAGAACATCATCTCGGCGGCTTCCAAGTTGAGAACCGAAGATGGGACCGCGCCCAGCATCGCGCTGACGACGAACGCTCTTGGGTTGGCCCGGAGGTTACCCGGCCTAATCGACGCAGGCTTGGACAGGGTCAACATTTCTCTTGACTCGATGGACCCGGCGACGTACGCGAAGTTGACGCGCCGCGACCGGTTCCAGGATGTGATGGCAGGGATCCGAGCGGTGGACCAGGCTGGTCTCACCCCGTTGAAGATCAACTCGCTGATTATGAGGGGGCAGAACGAGGGCGACATCCTGGCGCTAGCTGACTTCGCCCTTGGTCACGGCTACGAACTCCGGTTCATAGAGCACATGCCTCTAGGTCCGAAGCACACGTGGGATCGTTCCAAGATGGTGGACGCGGAAGACATCCTAGGGGCCTTGCGGAGCCGCTACACGGTTGTGCCAGCTGCCACCGAAGACAAGGCGGCGCCAGCCACGCTTTGGGAAGTGAGCGGGGAGGGAGTTTCCGGGCGGATTGGGGTAATCGCGTCGGTCACCGAACCGTTTTGTGCCTTTTGTGACAGGACCCGGCTCACCAGTGACGGGCAGATCCGCACGTGCCTTTTCTCCCGGGAAGAGACCGACTTGCGGGAGCTTCTTCGTGGGGGAGCGGATGACGAGGCGATCGCGACGGCTTGGCAGGGTGCCCAGTGGCACAAACCCCGTGAACACGGGATCAATAGTGAACATTTTGTGCAACCAACTCGCACAATGAGTGAAATCGGAGGCTAATATGGTGGTCCGTTATTTCGCTGCGGCAAGCGAGGCTGCAGGTAAACGCTCAGAGGTTGTTGACGCCTCGACCATGACTGTGGGCGAAGTGAAGGCGATCTTGACCAAAGAGAATCCGACGTTGGCACGCGTATTTGAAATCTCTTCGCTGCTTGCCGATGGGGTCCGAGTAACAGACGAGGACACCCAAATGGCGGGTGTCGCCCAGCTGGACGTACTGCCCCCATTTGCCGGTGGCTAAAATGCGCTGCGACCGCGCCGCCATCATTTTGGCGGGAGGGCGTTCTCAACGTATGGGAAGAGACAAACTGGCTTTGAAAGTCGAGTCTGCAACGCTCCTGCAGCGGTGCGTGACTGCAGCTCTGAGTTGGGCGGACCGCGTCGTAGTTGTCGGCCCCGCCCATCCGGATCTGAGCGCCGCTCGCGCTGGCTCCTCCATCACCTTCGTCCGCGAAGACCCGCCGTTTAGCGGACCAGCGGCGGGCATCGGTGCTGGAGTGAGTTCACTTTCGGGTGAGTCCTCGCAGTGCCAAGTTTTGCTGCTCGCGGGAGACTTGGCCCATCCGGAAGAGGTGCTGCGTGTCCTTGGTACCGCGGACCTTCCGGAGCGGGATTCCCCGGGACAACCCGGGAGGACCGATGCGCTTGTGCTGCAGGAAGATGGTGGCTGGCCCCAGCTCTTGGCAGGCGTCTATCTGCTTGGGCCACTGAGAGCGGCGGTTAAACGGGCGGGTGATCTCTCTGGTCGTTCCGTCCGCTCCCTTATGGCCCCGCTGGCGATACAAACCCGGGTGGTCTCCAATTCCATCACCAGAGATGTCGACACTCCCGGGGACTTTCAGGGGGCCTTCGGTAGCGAGCTCAGACCAGAGTGAGTCCCGAGTAACGCCCCCAAGAGCCCAGAGAAGGCCGAGAGCAAGCCCAGAGGAAGCCCAGGGTAAATCCCAAATCAGAGCGCCTCTTTTTCACTGGCACCTTCATCTCCAACACGGCACGAAAAAGACGAGGAAGCGATATCCTTCGAAGTGTTAGTTAAGAAGAACTGTTAACAAATACGTCTCCAGCGGACCGGATGCGAGTGAAGAATGTCTAAGGCTCTTGTCGAGGTAAAACCGGACCATCCCACCGCCCCCGGCGCTGTCCGAGTTGTAACTCTGTCAACCATCGCGTTCACGCTAATGTTTGCCGTTTGGCTAATGTTCGGCATTTTGGGCGTGCCAATCAGGGACGAATTCGGCCTCTCGGATGTACAGCTGAACTGGATCACCGCGGTTGCCATCTTGAACGGGTCGATGTGGAGGCTTCCGGCAGGGATCATTGCGGACCGGATAGGTGGCCGCACGACGACCATCGTCATGCTTTTCGTCACTGCGGTCTTTGCTTATCTGGTCAGTTTCACCACCAGTTACGCGATGACGTTGGTTTTGGCTTTCCTGGTTGGGTTCGCGGGGAACCTGTTCTCAGTTGGCATTTCCTGGAACTCTGCCTGGTTCGGTCAGGACCGCAAGGGCCTAGCGTTGGGTATCTTCGGGGCGGGCAACGTCGGCGCGTCGGTAACGAAGCTGATCGGTCCGCTAATCATCGGCGCGACAGCCGGCAGCACCTACATCTTGGGCATTCAGGGTGGTTGGCGACTAATCCCCGTCATTTACGCTGTGCTCTTGGTGCTGTGCGGCTTTGCGGTGATGGTGTGGGCTCCCAGGCCGGACCACGCGCCGGGGCGCAGTCAGTCGCTGAAGGCTCAGCTGGCGCCGATGAAACAAGTGCGGGCATGGCGCTTCTCCTTGTACTATGTCGCCGTTTTCGGCGCCTACGTGGCGCTGTCGGCAACCTTGCCCGTTTATTATGTCGATACCTTCGGTACTTCGCTGGGGCTTGCCGGACTTCTCACGGCTACGTTCATCTTTCCGGCCTCGCTCCTTCGACCGCTTGGCGGCTGGGCCGCAGACCGCTGGGGCGCCAGAAACGTCATGTACCTGACATGGGCGCTAATGCTTGTGACGTCAGGGGTGCTAATGATGCCCGACGGTTTCATTACCCTGGTTCGTCCCGGCGGTGAGACCTCCGAACACATGGCGTATTCGATGAACGTCTGGTGGTTCGCGGTGCTCGTGTTTTTTCTTGGGTGCGCAATGGGCATCGGTAAAGCAGGCGTGTACAAGTACATCCCCGAGTACTTTCCGGACGAGGTCGGATCGGTTGGCGGACTGGTCGGCATGTTCGGGGGCTTGGGTGGCTTCTTTCTCCCGCCGCTGTTTGCGTACACGAAGGAGTTCTCTGGTTTTCCCAGCTCAACTTTCTTTGTTATTTTCATTCTTACTTTGGCCTGTGCGATCTGGATGCACTGGACCATACACCGCATGATGACCACATCCGGGCCTGCGCGTAAGAGCGAGGGCGAACTGAAAGAGGAACAATGAGCGCTGAAGTCAAAGGTGACTGGCTAGAATCCTGGGATCCTGAGGATCCCAACAAGTGGGATAAGAAGTTAGCGTGGACGACGCTGACGGTTACGACGTTTACCCTCACCCTCGCTTTCGTGACGTGGTTCTTGCCGTCGGCAATCGTCCCGAAACTGAATGCGCTTGGGTTTAGTTTCACCGCGGGTCAGCTGTACTGGATGGCCGCCATGCCGGGACTCGCTGGCGGCCTGCTGCGCCTGGTGTGGATGGTTCTCCCGCCCATCATGGGAACGCGGAAAATGGTTGCCTTGACCACCATCTTGTTGCTTGTGCCCGTTCTCGGTTGGGGGTTCGAGGTCACGAACCCAGCCGTCCCGTACTGGAGACTGCTGGGTCTGGCGTTCTTAGCGGGGATCGGTGGGGGAGCCTTCTCGGGTTTCATGCCATCCACTTCCTATTTCTTCCCGAAGAAGATGCAGGGCACCGTCCTAGGGATTCAGGCAGGCGTCGGCAACTTTGGTGTTTCCCTGGTTCAGCTCCTGACCCCGTGGCTTGTCTCTTTTGGCATGTTCGGCTTTTTGGGCAGTCAGCAGATGCAGGTGCCCGGGCAGCACTCAGTAACTGTCTGGTATCAGAACTCAGCTTTTGTCTACATCCCGTTCATCATCGTCGGGGCGATCTGGGCCTACATTGTGCTTCGCTCAGTGCCGGTTAAGGCGAACATCAAGCAGCAATTCGATATTTTCAAGAACCAGGACACCTGGTGGATGACCGCGCTGTACATCATGACGTTCGGGACGTTCTCCGGGCTGTCCGCACAGTTCGGGCTACTAATGACCAACCTGTACGGATCCGGAAACTCCGCGATCGTTGAGGGAGCCGGAGAAACCGCGAAGCTACTTGTCGCTGGCTACAATGTCCCAGACCCCGTGAAGTTCGTGTTCCTAGGTCCCCTGATCGGAGCGGGGGCGCGCGTAGTGTTCTCCCCGCTTACCGACAGAATGGGAGGGGCCATCTGGACTCTTATTTCAGGCGTGGGGATCTTCGCATCGATCCTGTACACGATTCCAGGACTCACGCCAGATACGACCAGCGCCGCGACATTGGACGCGGGCTTCAACCAATTCCTCTGGGGAATGCTTGCAATATTCCTGTTCTCCGGGATTGGGAACGCATCGACGTTCAAACAGATGCCCATGATCTTCGAACGCAGGCAGGCGGGCGGCGTCATCGGCTGGACTGGTGCCATTGCAGCATTTGGCCCGTTCCTGTTTGGCGTTGGCCTTTCTATGATGCCCCCTACTGTTTTCTACGTGATCGGAGCCGTGTACGCGGTGATCTGTATTGTCATCACCTGGGTTCGGTACGCCCGGCCCGGTGCACCCAAGAAATCGTAGAAGGCGGAAAGCTCAGCGATGCATGAGCGCTACGAACGGAACGTAGCACTAACCGGAATCGGGGACCCCGGCCAGCAGAAGTTAGCCGGGGCTTCCGTGCTTGTTGTCGGTGCTGGGGGCTTGGGATCGGCAGCTCTTCCCTACCTTGTTGGCGCCGGTGTGGGACATATTGGGATCGTGGACGGGGACGAAGTCGAGCTACACAACCTGCAACGCCAAGTCCTGCACTCTGAACTGGGGGCCAACAAGGCTCTTTCCGCTCAAGAGAGGCTGGCCGCGCTCAATCCCGAGGTAACCATCGAGGTGATCCCAGGTTTCGTGGACGCCGGGAACGCCCGCGCGCTGTTTGCCCAGTTTGACCTGATTCTGGACTGTACGGATGACTTTTCTACCAAGCTGATGCTTTCGGACGCAGCGCAACAGTCGGATAAACCTTTGGTGTGGGCTTCCGCGGTTGGCTGGCAAGGACAGTGCAGCGTCCTGGGAGTGCCAGACTCGGAAGGGAACAAACTCTACTTGCGGGACCTGTTCTCTGCTTCCCAGGAACAAGCGGAGAAACCCACCGCTGCCACCGCTGGTGTTTTGGGTCCCGTCGTAGGGCAGATCGGCGCCCTGCAGGCGACGGAGGCAGTCAAGCTCCTTACCGGAGCCGGGGAGCCACTGGTTGGACGAGTTCTACTGGTAGATGGTTTTTCAGGGGCCTGGGACATTCTGCCTCTAAGGAAGGTCAGTGATGATTGAAGTAACCGAGTACTTGGAGAAAGTAAAGGCACTCTCCTGGCTGCTCCCTAGCGATTCTGTACCGATCGGTGAAGGCTACGGCAGGGTGCTGGCGCAGGCAGTAACAGCCGAACTCCCGGTGCCACCCTTCACGAACTCGGCGATGGACGGCTACGCGGTAAGGGGAGAGGACCTTCGAGATACCTCCGCCCGGTTCGCCGTGGTGGGCGACGTGCCTGCGGGAACTGTTCAGCTCCCTACCGTCGGGCCACAGCAGGCTGCTCGGATAATGACAGGGTCACCTCTTCCCCCAGGCGCGGATACTGTCGTTCCGGTGGAGCTCAGCGATCAGGAGCCCGGTCCAGTCCCGCTCCCCAACCATGTGGAACTCCAATACCTGCCCACCGGGAAAAATGTCCGTCACAAGGGTGAGGACGTACAGGTTGGGGAGACTGTGCTTCCCGCAGGGCTGACCTGGAGCCCCAGGGCGGGAGCCGCGGCCGCATCCCTTGGACACAAGGTGGTGGAGCTGCGTCGGAAACCGAAGGTGGCGATCATTTCCACTGGTTCTGAGCTTGTCCCACCTGGCGAGTCGCTCCAACACGGCCAGATCCCAGACTCCAACTCGATCCTCCTGGCAGGACTTGTGGAGCAAATGGGCGGCGAACCAGTGCTAGTTACCAGCGTTCCCGACGACACGGAACAGTTCCTGGCGGCACTGGAGGCGGGTAAAGAAGCGGACATCCTCGTCACCTCGGGCGCGGTTTCAGAAGGCGCATTCGAGGTGGTTCGGGAGACCCTGGAAGGACAGGCCGACTTCGTTCGGGTCGCCATGCAGCCGGGCAAACCCCAGGCATGTGGCACGCTAAACGTGAACGGCAGCAAACTGGCTTTCCTGGGCGTCCCCGGGAACCCGGTCAGTGTGTTCGTCTCCGCTCACGTTTACCTGCGCCCCCTGTTAGACGGATTCCAGGGGAAGGAATCCTCACAGCTCACAGTGTCGGCCCCGGCCCTGACCGGTTGGAAAACCCCGGACGGCCGCGCCCAGTACGTGCCGACAATACTCACCGAGGAAGGTGTGCGCCCCTCTCACCGCCTGGGGTCCGGTTCGCACCTTGTCGCGTCGTTGCCGCTCGCGAACGCGATCGCCATCGTGCCTGCGCAGGTTCACCAGGTACACCCCGGGGATGTCCTCCAAGTCCTACCTTTACAGTGAGAGAGAAAAGCATGAGGTTCACGCATTTGGACAGCGACGGCCGTGCCCGCATGGTCGACGTCTCAGAAAAGACCCCGACTGTTCGGACAGCCAGCGCGGAAGCGTTCGTTACCTGTTCCGCTCGGGTGGTTCAGGCGCTTCGGGATGGGACCGTCCCGAAAGGGGACGTGCTTGCGGTCGCCCGCGTTGCCGGGATTGCTTCGGTAAAAAAGGTCCCCGATCTACTTCCACTGGCCCACGTAATTGGCGTGCACGGTGCCCAGGTCGATCTGAGTATTGAAGATCAGGGCGTGCGCGTTTGGGCCGAGGTGAAAACGGCTGATCGGACCGGCGTAGAGATGGAAGCGCTGACTGCGGTGACAGTCGCGGCCCTTGCCGTGATCGACATGGTCAAGGGCGTCGACCGCTCCGCCCAGATCCGGGACGCGAGGATTACCGCGAAATCCGGCGGTCGTAGCGGTTCCTGGACGGCCGAGGCGTAGTTACACCGAATCGGGCCTGTTGAAATCATGGTCGCCGCCGTCCAGCAAGCCCAAGATGTGAGTGAGAAGGGGACCTGCCACAGAAAGCGTGTCGCGGGCCCCTCCACGCGACCCGGGCGCATTGATGACCAGGACCGGTGAGCCGCTAGCGGGTTTGATAACTCCGACAAGTCCCCGAGAGAGCAGAGAAAGAGTGGTCTTTTCTGCCCCGACCCGGCGCACTTGTTCCATGATTCCGGGGATTTCGTAGTCGAGGAGTGCCCTGGTCACTTCCACTGTCCTGTCGGTCAGCAGTACCCCGGTCCCACCGGCTGTAACCACCACGCGGGTGCCAGCTGCCACCGCCTGGTTGATCGCATGGCGCACGGCCTCTTCGGTTGAGGGGACGATGACGGGTTCCCGTACATTGAAACCCAGTTCAGTGAGCCCCTTTCTCAGGACCGGACCGGAGCGGTCCTCTTCTTCCGTTTGCAGCGCCCGGTCGGAGACCGTAATAACCTGAGCGGTGTATGGCGCAACTTCATGGTTCACGCGGACCCCGTCCAATCTTCGGTGCCGTCCGCGAATTTCTGGGATTTCCAGACAGGCAGACGCAACTTGACTTCCTCCAGGACCGCTTCAAGAGTCCGCAGAGCCTCTTTGCGATGCGGTGCTGAAACTGCGATTCCCAGGCCAATCTCTCCGACCTCAAGATGTCCTGTTCGGTGCGCGACCGCAATCTTCCTGGCCCCACTTTCGTGAGCGATCTGCTCCGCTATCCGTCGGATCACGTTTTCCGCGTCGGGGTGGGCTTCGTACTCAATTGCGTCGACCTGTTTCCCGCCATCGTGGTTTCGTACCTGTCCCGTGAAAGTGGCGACTGCTCCTGCGGATGCGTCGACTACGGCGTGGGAGATGTCGCGCATCTCGAGCGGGCTGTCGGATACCTGGGCCAACACCACCTCGGCTGTGCTCCGGTCGCCTTTGCCCCGATTTTGTGATGCCGAGGTTGAATCCAAGTGGGCGCCGTGCGCAGCAACTTCCGCGTGGTCACCGTCGTGCATCTGAGCGTACATGTGGGACAAAAGTGGCCTCAGAGCACGTACGGTGTCGCGAACGCCGCCTGGGGACCCGGGCGCGTTCACAACAAAGACCGGATGGTCGCCCCTGCGGCTGACTCCCGCCACGCCTCTGGAGAGGGCCGCATGGGGAACACCGGGATTATCCCTCAGTAGGTTCTCGATTCCGTACGCTCGCTGATCCAGAAGAGGCACTGTTGCCTCCGGGGTGCTGTCTTTACTGGTCAGACCGGTTCCACCCGTTGTGAATACAAGGTCAGCTCCTTCAGCAGCCTTCTCAATGGCCGCGCTGATCTGTGGCACGTCGTCTGCAACCACGCGCACTTGGGTGATCACGGCTAGCTCTCCCAGCAATTCCGCGGCAAGCGCGCCGGATACGTCTTCGCGTTCGCCCCTGCTCACCCGGTCAGAGACGGTTATGATAGCAATTCTTCGCATGTCCTCAGCCTATCCCTTGTCTGGGGGCGGTCAGTATTTGCTACAGCGGAAACACCGTCAGCGATGTTGCCTTGACGACGAACCATACGCGTTTTTCAGGGTGCAGATCCAGGTCAGCCACGGCTGACGGGGTCACAAGTGCACTTATCTCCGTTCCGCCATGCGCCACAGCTTCGACCAGCACCGCAGAGGCGCTTGGTTCGATGCGGGTGATTTTCACCGCCAAACTATTCCGGGGGCTGCCAGCGCTGGGTTCTTCGTAGACAGAGACCGCCGATGGTGGGAAGGTAGCCGCCACCGCGGCTCGTTCTTCTGGTGGAGAGCCTTCGGGGACGGCGTGCAGTCGGATGTCCCCTGCGGCCGTAACCAGTGCACCCTCGGACCACCTTCCCTCTATCAGGTTCACCCCTGCCAGTGTCGCAGCGAAGGCGGTCTTTGGGTGATTGAGGACCTGCTGGGTGGGGCCACTCTGGACACCTTTCCCCCGGTCCAGAACTATCGCCCGGTCCGACAAAATCAGGGCGTCTAGCACGTTGTGGGTCACGACCAGCGTGGTCTTGTCGCGCAGGACGTCGCGTAGCATCCGGCGCAGGTTGGGTGCCGCGCCCGCGTCCACCGGCGCCATCGGCTCATCTAGCAGGACCAGCTTTGGTTCCGAGGCTAGAGCCCGTGCCACAGCGACGCGCTGAGCCTGCCCACCGGACAGACTCCTTGGCTTCCGGGTTGCGAACTGCGCGGCCTCCGTGCGTTCCAACCAGGCCAGCGCCGCCTGCTTGGCCTCGGCGCGACCCATGCCCCGAGACCTGGGGGAGAAAGCCACGTTGTCCAGCGAATCCATGTGCGGGAAGAGCAGAGGGTCTTGGGACAGGACTCCGACGTTTCTTTCTCTGGGACCCACCCACGTCCGGCGTCCTTCACCCACGTCGAAGAGAATGCGCCCGTCCAACTCAAAGCGACCCCGGTCGGGCACAAGAGTTCCAGCCAGAATCTGCAGGAGTGTGGACTTACCCGCCCCATTTGCCCCCAGAACAGCGACATGGGATCCGGTTTCGACTTCGAAACTCACCTCGAAGCCACGTGAAGCCAGAGCTGCGTCAAAGAAAAGGCTCATTGTGACGCCGGCTTCGCGAGCTTTGCCGTGATTACGGTGATCACTACGGCGAAGAAAATCAACACGAACGACAGCGCAATGGCGGCTTCTGGGTCCTTTACGCGCTGCAGGTAGATCTCAAGTGGCACGGTGCGCGTTACTCCTTCGATGCTGCCAGCAAACGTTATGGTCGCGCCGAATTCTCCAAGAGCCCTAGCAAAGGTGAGGATCGTGCCGCTCACCAGCGCCGGTGTTAGTAGAGGAAGGGTTATCCGCCGGAAGACGGTTGTGGGGCTGGCTCCCAAAGTGGTGGCTACGACCTCGTATTCCTCTCCGTGAGTGCGCAGTGCCCCTTCCAGAGAAAGAACCATGAACGGAAGAGCGACGAACGTCTGCGCTAGTACGACGGCCGCGGTGGAAAACGCTATCTGGATCCCCAGCACTTCGAAGAAAGCCCCGATGAGGCCGCGGCGCCCAAACGTGTACAGAAGCGCAAGCCCCCCAACGACCGGTGGAAGCACCAGCGGCAAGAGGACCCCCGCTCTGAGAACGCTCAGCCCCCGCAGAGGGGAGCGAGCAAGCACAACCGCCAGAGGCACCCCCACCAAAATGCACAATACGGTGGCGGATGATGCTGTTTGCAGGCTGAGGGAAAGTGCCTGTCTGGAGGATTCACTGGTAATCAGGCCAAAGAAGTTCCTCCAGTCGAGCCGGGTGCCCATGGCGATGAGGGGGACCAGGATCAGGAGAGCAGCCACGCTCGCTGGAACGTAGATCCACAGGGGGACCGGGCTGAAAGCTCTCCTGACGCCCGGGGCGCGCCGCGTCTTACCGCTCATTTACTATGATCCGAAGCCCGCTTGCTCCAGGGCGGCTTGACCGTCGGTTCCCAGAATCAGCTCCATCCAAGCCGCGGCCAGTTCCGGGTTGGCGCTGTCCGCAATTGTCGCTATCGGGTAGTCGTTGACCGCGTCTTTAGCCTCGTCGAAGTCAACTCGCTCTACGGTGTCTCCAGCGTCTATGGCGTCAGTTTTGTAGACAAGGCCAGCGTCGGCCTCATCCGCCTGAACCTTGGCCAGGACGTCGGTGACTGCCTGCTCTTCTGAGACTGGTGAGAGGGTTATACCTGTTTGGGACTCAATTTTTTCGGTTGCGGATCCGCACGGAACCTCGGGGGCGCAGATAGCCAGTAAGATGTCCGGATCTGCCAGGTCAGCAAAGCTTTCAACGGACTTCGGGTTTCCCGGAGGCGTCACAATCGTTAGCTGGTTGGTGGCAAAAACGACCGGGTCTTCTGTGGTGAGTCCTGCCTCCACCACCGGTTCCATCTGAGTTGTATTTGCTGATGCAAACACGTCAGCCGGTGCTCCTTCGACAATCTGCTCCTGGAGAGCCTGCGACCCGGCAAAGTTGAATACGACCTGGACACCAGGGTTATCACTTTCGAACTTCTCCGCGAGCTCTGTAAATACCGGTTCAAGAGAAGCTGCCGCAAACACAGTCAGAGTTTCTGACGTCGTCGAGGCGCCTGACTCTGCGGCGTCTGACTTCGGGTCCGAGCTGCCGGTGGAAGAACACCCCGCGGCCAGAAGCGCAGCCGCTGCCATGGCGAGGAATATCTTAATTTTTTTCATCGCTGCTCCTAGTTCTTTCTGACGTCCACGATTACGTTGGTTGCTTTGATTACCGCCACCGCCACCACGCCCTCTTCAAGCCTCAGCTCGCGTACAGCCTCGGTGCTCATTAGAGAAACCACGCGGAAAGGTCCGCACTGCATCTCTACCTGGGACATGACCTTGTCGGAGATTACGTTGGTTACCAGGCCCACCAGCCGGTTTCTTGCAGAGGTGGATTCGCTAAGGCCGACAGGGATCAAACTGGGCTGTTCCCGCAGGTACCTAGCCAGGTCAGAACCCTTGATGACCTTGCGGTTACTGGAGTCGTATTCCGATTCCAGGGTTCCTTGATCTACCCACCTGCGGACCGTGTCATCGGAGACGCCAAGCAGTGCGGCCGCGTCTCGTATTCGTATCTGAGTCATGGTCGCCAGTATAGACACGTAAACGCGGATATTGTTCTCAGTTCAAGCTGCATTTGCGGACTTAGATGTCATCTGTGACCATTTAGTTACAAACCCGCCGGAAAAAAGATTAGGTAACGTGACCGTTGTCATAAGCGGGGGTTGGTTGAGGTGCAAAACTACCTATACGTGCTGATCAGAGGTGGTTTCAACCGTTTTTGTTACGGGTGAGATTCAATGGTTCTGACGAGGTGGTCGGATTGTGCAGACCTCTCCAGGCGACCAGATATGACAAAGAGGAAGAAGCCGATGAGTAAATCCTCCCCCTTCACACTTCCGGATGCAGTAGCCAAGCTTGGGGCCCTGATCCGCCCCAGCAGGACGGTAAGTGACGCACGTCGAATATTCCTTGAGGGTGGTCGGGAGGCCGACCAGTTTTACCGGCAACGCTGGAACTACGACCGGAAGGTCCGTTCAACGCACGGGGTGAACTGTACCGGCTCGTGTTCGTGGTGGGTTTATGTGAAGGATGGCGTCATCACCTGGGAGCACCAGGCGGTGGACTACCCCACGACAGGTCCGGACTTCCCCGAGTATGAACCCCGGGGGTGCCCTCGCGGCGCCGCTTTCTCCTGGTACACCTACTCTCCGACGCGGATTCGCTACCCGTACGTCCGGGGCGCGCTCCTTGACTACTACAGAGAGGCGAAGGAGCGACTGGGAGACCCCGTCCTCGCATGGCGTGACGTCGTTGAAGACCCGGCCAAGACGAAAGACTACAAGGGGCAGCGTGGCAAGGGCGGCCTGGTGCGGACCTCGTGGAATGAGGCTATGGAGATGGCTTCCGCAGCCCACGTATATACCACCAAGCGTTACGGGCCCGACCGCATGTTCGGTTTCTCCGTGATTCCGGCAATGTCGCAGGTTTCTTACGGGGCAGGCTCACGCTTCTACGAACTCATGGGCGGCTCCATGCTGTCCTTCTACGATTGGTACGCGGACCTTCCCCCCGCGTCCCCAGAGGTCTTTGGGGATCAGACGGACGTGCCGGAATCTGGTGACTGGTACAACTCTGAATACTTGATCATGTGGGGGTCAAACGTTCCGCAGACACGTACGCCCGACGCGCACTTCATGACGGAGGCCCGCTACCACGGACAAAAGGTTGTGAACGTCAGTCCCGACTACGCAGCAAGCACCAAGTTTGCTGACGAGTGGCTCCGTATCGCTCCGGGGACCGACGGTGCCCTAGCCATGGCAATGGGTCACGTAATCCTGAGAGAATTCCATGTAGAGAAGAAGGAACCGTACTTCCTGGACTACATGTCCAGGTTCACGGACTCTCCATTCCTGGTGTGGCTAGAGGAGAAGGACGGACAGTACGTCCCCGGCAAATTTGTTACGGCAGCTGACGGTGTGGCAGGGGAGGACCTGGCCGGAAGCGAGCATGCCGAGTTCCGTACCCTGGTGTGGGACAAAGAAAAGGGAATCACCGACCCGGGCGGTACTTCCGCGGACCACTTCGGCGAAGAAGGCCTCGGCAAGTGGAACTTGGAGATGCGCGGCATTGATCCGCACCTGTCCGCCGAAGAGTTGCAGGATCCCCGGGGCGTAGAGGTTCTTCTCCCCAGATTCGACTTGCCGATCACTCCCGAGCAGGAGTCGCCGGGAGCCGGCGTTCTGAGCCGCGGCGTGCCCGCAGTGGAGGTTGACGGCCGACTGGTAACCACGGTGTACGACCTGCTCCTTGCCCAGTACGGCGTGGAAAGGGAAGGACTGCCCGGGAATTGGCCCACCGGGTACGACGATATCGAATCGGTTGGCACCCCAGCGTGGCAGGAAGAGCACACGGGCGTACCGGCAGCAGCAGCCATTCGTATTGGCCGGGAGTTTGCTCAGAACGCAGCTGACTCGAAGGGCCGGTCCATGATCGTAATGGGCGCCGGCGTTAACCACTACTATCACGCAGACACCATCTACCGTACTTTCCTTGCTCTTACCTCGATGTGTGGCACGCAGGGTGTGAACGGCGGGGGATGGGCCCACTACGTCGGTCAAGAGAAGGTCCGCCCCATCACCGGCTGGGCTCAGTTCGCCTTTGGTTTGGACTGGGTGCGCCCGGCGCGGCAGATGATTACGACCGGCTTCTTCTACTTGGTCACAGACCAGTGGCGCTATGACGGCACTCCGGTGGACAAGCTGAAGTCGCCTCTGTCTGATCTGGACTGGAACGGAAAATCGACCGCAGACACACTGGTGGAATCGATGAAACGCGGCTGGATGCCCAGCTTCCCCACATTCGACCGGTCTACGTTGCGGCTGGCCGAAGAAGCCCGCGAAGCTGGCGTGCCCGGCCCGGACTACGTGGTGGATCAGCTGGAAAATGGGAAACTAAAATTCGCCTGCGAAGACCCTGACGATCCGGAAAACTTCCCACGCGTGTTCACTTCCTGGCGGACAAACTTGCTGGGGAACAGTGCGAAGGGTGCTGAGTTCTTCTACCGTCACCTTGTCGGATCAGAAGACGCCGTCAACGCTGAAGAGCTAGTCGACGAAGAGCGGCCTGAAACGATGGTCTGGAGAGAGGTGGCGGGGACCGGCAAAGCGGACCTGATGCTCACTTTGGACTTCCGGAACACAACTACAACGCTGATGTCGGACATCGTGTTACCGGCGGCGACCTGGTATGAGAAGGACGACCTGTCGACCACCGACATGCACCCGTTCGTGCACGCGTTCGACGCGGCTATTGCGCCCCCGTGGGAAGCACGCACAGACTACGAGATTTTCCAGGAGATGGCCGCCCGGGTCTCTCAGATGGCGGAGACACACCTGGGTAAGCAGCAGGACATAGTGCCCGTACCGCTGGCTCACGACAGTCCTGACGAGTATGCGAACCCTAACGGGATCGTCAAGCCGCTGGAGGAGCTACCCCTAATTCCGGGTAAGACCATGCCGAAGCTGGTGCCAGTTGAGCGCGACTACACGACGCTGATTGACCGGTACAACACGGTGGGGCCTCTAGCTACGAAGGTCGGGATGGTCACGAAAGGTGTCGTGTACCACCCGGATGAGGAAGAGGAATACCTGGGTAAGCTGCACGGGACCCACCCGGTCAATGGCAGGCCCATCATTGACACCGCGAAGTCTGCGGCGGACATGGTCCTGCTCTACTCGGGTACAACCAACGGACGCCTATCTGTCAACGGATTCAAGGAACTTGAAAAGAGAACCGGTACAGAACTGGTTCAGCTCTCCGAGGGCTCTGAGGAGGTGGCGATCACCATCGAGCAACTCCAAGAGAAGGGCCCGGCGAACGTCGTCACCTCGCCCGAATGGAGCGGTTCAGAAACCGATGGAAGACGGTACACGGCGTTCGTGCAGAACATTGAGAACGGGCGCCCCTTCCACACCCTGACCGGCCGCATGCACTACTACATGGACCATGACTGGATGCGGGACTTGGGGGAGAACTTCCCGATTTACAAGGCCCCAGTTCCACTAGACCACCTTTACGGGGAACCCAGCGTCGGTGAGATTGCTGAACGGCAGGGTCACGTGGGCGTGGCGGTCAGGTACCTGACTCCGCACCACAAGTGGGCGATCCACTCCCAGTACTTCGACAACCTGCACATGCTCACCCTGAATAGGGGCGGTCAAAGCATCTGGATTAGTCCGCAGGACGCCAAGAAGATTGATGTCGAAGATAACGAGTGGGTGGAGGCGTGGAACCGGAACGGAGTTGTCGTGGCACGGACCATCGTGTCCCACCGCATCCCCGAAGGCACCGTTTACATGTACCACGCCCAAGAGCGAACCGTGAACACTCCGGTGACGGAGACAAACGGACGCAGGGGTGGCATCCACAACTCGCTGACTCGAATCATGATCAAGCCAACCCACCTAATCGGCGGGTACGCGCAGCAGTCTTACGCATTCAACTATGTTGGGCCAACCGGTTCTCAACGCGATGAAGTAACCCTTATCCGCAAGCGCAGCCAGGAGGTCACGTTCTGATGAAAGTCATGGCTCAAGTCGCAATGGTCATGAACCTCGATAAGTGCATCGGGTGCCATACCTGTTCCGTTACGTGCAAACAAACCTGGACGAACCGGGCTGGTACCGAGTACATGTGGTTCAACAACGTAGAGACACGCCCGGGCGTGGGGTACCCCAAAGCCTGGGAGGACCAAGAACGCTGGAAGGGCGGTTGGGAACTCAAGCGGGGCAAGCTTGTGCCCGCCGGTGGGGGCCGCGTCGCAATGCTCTCGCAGATCTTCGCCTCCCCGCGGATGCCGGAGTTGAAGGACTACTACGAACCCTGGACATACGAGTACGACAAGCTGCTTTCCGCGCCGAAGGACTCGAAGTATTTCCCGACGGCACGCGCAGTCAGCCAGATAACTGGCGAGTACATGGACACCATTGAGTGGGGTCCTAACTGGGATGATGACCTTGGTGGCGGCGAAAAGTCGATTGCTGACGACCCGATCGTCCAGGAGATGGCCACGAAGATTAAGTCGGACATTGAGAACTCTTTCATGTTCTACTTGCCGCGCATCTGCGAACACTGCCTGAACCCGACCTGTATGGCGGCGTGCCCTTCCGGCGCGATCTACAAGCGGTCCGAGGACGGCATTGTGCTAGTCGACCAGGACGCGTGTCGTGGCTGGCGCATGTGTGTCGCGGCGTGCCCCTACAAGAAGATCTACTTCAACCATGAGACCGGCAAGAGCGAGAAGTGCACGCTCTGCTATCCCCGCATTGAGCTAGGGGAACCAACGGTTTGCTCTGAGACCTGCGTAGGCCGCCTGCGCTACCTGGGCGTAATCCTTTACGATGCAGATCGAGTTCCGGAAGCAGCCGCTACGGAGGACCCTCAAGATTTGTACGAGGCCCAGTTGGACATAATGCTGGACCCGAACGATCCCGAGGTCGTGGCAGCCGCCGAAGCGAGTGGTGTTTCGGACAGGTGGATTCTTGCGGCGCAGGAGTCCCCGATCTGGAAGCTGATCAAGGACTACAAGCTAGCGCTCCCGCTACACCCCGAGTACCGCACGCTTCCCATGGTTTGGTACATTCCACCTTTGGCTCCGGTGGTCGACACTGTAACCGCCTCGGGGGCAGACGGGGAGGACCACAAGATTCTGCTCACCTCGCTATCAAAGATGCGGATCCCGCTGGACTATTTGGCAGAACTGTTCACCGCCGGTGATCCACGTCCGGTAGAACTGGCGCTCCGCAGGTTGGCCGCCATGCGCTCCTACATGCGCGACGTCAACTTGGGCATGCCTCTCCAGGAAGAGATTCCGCAGGCCGTCGGAATGACGGGGGAACAGCTGAAGGCCATGTACCAGCTGCTTGCGGTTGCGAAGTACGACGACCGTTACGTGATCCCCCAGAGTGGGTCTGTCCAAAGCTCCCGAATGGACGAACTGGGTATCGATACCTCATCCCTCGGTGAGGCCGGCTTCCTGGGAGAGGGCGCGCCCAGCGCATGCACCTCCGCCATCGGAGCCAGAGTGGATGGTGGGGCAGGTGCCAAGAGGGAAGCCGTGTTTGTCGAGCTGGGCAAATGGTCGGATGGGCGCGGAGCTCCGGTCAACTACGGGAGGCAAGGATGAGCCGGCGATCAGCTCGGTTCCTGAGCCCGCCCAAACATGTGGCGCCGGTCAGTAGCGTGCCCTGCACGCCGGAGCAGATGCGCGTTGCACACATGCTCCTTGCTGCACTGCTGCGCTACCCGGAGGACGGGCTGGGCGACGTCCTGGATACCTATGCGGAGCTGAAAGGGGATCTTCCCGCAGGGATCCAGGAACACATAGACAGGTTCGTAGACTGGGCAAGCGAGCTTTCACCCAGGGAGCTGGCCAGCCATTACGTGGAGACCTTCGACCAGAGAAGGCGCACGGCGCTCTACCTCAGCTACTACGTCGCGGGTGATACGCGCCTGCGTGGCTCCGCGATTCTGGGTTTCAAAGAGTTTGTGAGAGCACTCGGTTACGAAACCGTCGGGGACGAGTTGGACGACTTCGTGCCCGTCATTTTGGAACTGTCAGCTCAGACGGGAGACCCCATGGTCTGGGAACTCCTCGCGTCTCACAGAGACGGCATTGAGGTCATGCGTTCGGCGCTGCACAGTGCATCTTCCCCCTATGCTCACCTGCTGGATGCCCTGGCCAGCACTTTGCCCGAGGTCTCAGACGAGGTAATGGAACGATTCCACCGCCTGGTCACCCAAGGGCCCCCCACAGAAATGGTGGGAGTTCACCCGCCGCTAGCTTGGAGTAAATCATGAGCTTCTGGACGATACTGCTTTGGGTAGTTTTTCCCTACATAGCGTTAGCTTCGATGATCATTGGCATCATCTGGCGCTGGCGGACAGACAAGTTCGGATGGACAACGCGGTCCAGTGAGACCTACGAACGTAAGTGGCTGCGCATTACTTCCCCGCTGTTCCACTACGGCATCCTGCTGGTCATACTGGGGCACTTTGCCGGACTTGTCATCCCGCAGAGTTGGACTTCAGCGATGGGTGTTTCTGAGCACCTTTATCACGCGGTTGCAGTGAGCCTGGGCAGCGTTGCAGGTATCCTCACCATCGCTGGGATGGTCGGGCTGCTGATACGTCGCTACGTCGTCAAGTCGGTTAGGTTCGCGACATCTCCGTCGGACATAGTTATGTACGTGTTGCTGGCTGCTGCTGTGGGGTTGGGAGCCTTCGCAACTGCTGCCACGCAAATCTTCGGTGTACCCGGGGGTTACGACTACCGCGAGACGATCAGCCCCTGGTTCCGGTCCCTCTTCTACCTGAATCCGCAGCCCGAACTGATGGTGGGGATTCCGTGGCAGTTCACCCTGCACGTTACTGCCGGCTTCCTGCTGTTTGCTGTTTGGCCGTACACGCGGCTGGTCCACGCAGTGTCTCTCCCCGTGAACTACCCGATGCGTCCATATATGGTTTATCGCTCGCGTGGTACTGAAGTGGGCAGCCCCGGGTACTGGCAGGGCGGGGAACCGGTTCCAACCTACATGCTCGATAAAGCGGACACGGAAAAGAAGAAGTACCGGACCAGCTACGGGGGCGGTCGAAAGCCAGTCGCCTAGCTGTCAAGCATCCACAGATCGGGCGCCACCAAACTATTGGGGTGTCCATCCGTGGGGCCAGGGTCAGGCGGCGCAAGCCGCAGTTTTCCTGGGCCGCATGCTGGCCGACTTGGCCTCGGAACCTGTCCTATCGAGCTTCTAGCGACTACAGGGACCGAACAGGAATGAGCTTGTCCAAGACAAGTCATCGTACTCAGCCCCATCCTAGGTGCGCTTCTTGCGCTATGACCGGGCTGGCCGTCGCCCCCCTTTGTCGGATCCGAAGGGGTTGCGCCTATTGCTGGGTGTCTCCTGAGTGGTGTACGTCTAGCTCGGCTACGGCTAGTTTCAGGGTGCCCGAACAAGCGTCTGTCCCCGTGGAGTTGAGCAACTCAACCAATGACTGCAGGGCGAAGCGCGACATCCAGCTCCCACGGGTTCACGTACGGTGATGCACTAGATTCCCCGCGGGTGACTTACGCGCAGCCTACCGCAGCAACGACAGTTGTATATGTGTTCCGCTAGTGAGTGATTATTACGCTGGCTTCGTCTGTGTTGACGCGGAAGGTCAGGGTCTCTTGTACATAGAGGTCTACACGTTCAGCGTCGTGGGATAGGTAGCCAATACGGACGTCCTCTCCGAGCGTGAGTGTGTAATCGCCTCCGCGCATGCTCACAACGATCGCTCCTGAAAGCGCGGGTGCGAACGCCACCACACCTTTCTTACCGAGCGCACGGCGCAGGTGTGCTGAGACCGGATAACCGTCGTCGGCGCCCCCGCCGGCCACGGTGTACAGCTCAGTAGACAGCATTACTCCATAGGGTCCTTGGACTCCGACTAGGCGCAGTTGGGTGATCGCTTCTGCGACAGCATCCACAAGAGCGTTTGGGCCGTCACCCAGTTTCACGGTGGGGTTGGAACTACTGGCCGTGATTCCTAGTACGTCTGCGCTTGGGGATCCGGAACAGATAAGGGTGTCCTCGGCCGCTGCTAGTGTTTCGATGGCTGTCTTGAGGGGCTGCCAATCAGAATCCTGAGAGCCGCGGTCTACGTCATCGATTGCTTCCCTGGAAAGAGAGAAGGGGACGCGGAGCTCAACAAGGGGCTGGACCACGCGCTGGCGGGTTTCCACGCCCGGAATCACGGGGTCGACGGAGCGGATGTGCCCGACGTCGATGGAGGACAGGGCGG
This sequence comes from uncultured Actinomyces sp., assembly GCA_964345535.1. Lineage (GTDB taxonomy): Bacteria > Actinomycetota > Actinomycetes > Actinomycetales > Actinomycetaceae > Scrofimicrobium. The sequence continues at coordinate 28,810 of CAYFRG010000001.1, forward strand.
ACCCACCCGGGGTGGGAACGTCAACTACGCGGCGCCCGGCAAGGCGCGTGATGAAGGTACGGCGTGCCTCGTCTTCGATTTGCACCCAGGCCTTCTCAGTGATCGGGGCTAGGTGCCGATAGGTGTTATTCATGACTGGCCTTTCAAAATACTCTTAGGATGACGAACCGGACGATAAACCGCGCAGGCTTCCAATGCCCAAGTCTCCCGGTTGGGCTGGTTGCTCTGGTTGGGCTGGCTGTTCTAATTGCTGATGCTGAGCTGGTGACGCCTTTTGGGCTGGCGTGGGAGGGGTATTCCAGGCCCGCTCAAACTGCGCCATTTGCGCATTGGTCACGGTGGGGCCTGGGGGGACGCCAGGGGTGTTGTTCAAAAAGTCGATTGGCGGAACGAAGAACATAGAGCCGGTGACAGCTGTTGAAAAGTCAAGGATCCTGTCGGTGTTTCCGGGCGGGTCCCCGATAAACATCCGGTGCAGCATAATCTCTTGTACGGCTGGATCGTTCGAGTACGCAATGTAAAACGTGCCGAACTCATTCTCTGAGACGTTCCCAAACGGCATATTCTCCCGGAGAATCTCGCGCTGTGTGCCATCAGGTAAAACAATTGTGTTGGCGTTGACATGCGAGTTCACGGGTAGATCCTCAAGCTGAATATCATCAAGCTTTGTTCGGCCGATGACCTTTTCTTGTTCCTCGACTGAGAGGCTGTCCCAAGCGGCCATGTCATGCAGGTATTTTTGCACGACAACGTAGCTGCCGCCCGCATAGTCGGGATCATCAGTAGCCTCAATCAGCACCGCGGCGGTGGCGTCGTTGCCCTCTGGGTTTTGTGAGCCATCCACGAAACCCAGCAGGTCCCGCTCGTCGAAGAATTTGAACGCATGGAGTTCAAACTCGTAATTTATCTGTCCTTCCAGAGCCAAGCTGATCTGCTTTGCCATCTCGAAACAGATGTCAATGTGAGGCGCGCGCAGGTGGACCAGGATGTCTCCGGGAGTGGCGGGAGCGACATGCTTCGGACCATCAATCCCTTGGAACTCACGCAAATGCTTGGGTCTGGTCAGGTCCGGGAACAGTCGGTCCCACAGTTTCGACCCAATTCCGACAATCGCATCGAGCTTGTCATCAACCCGGAAACCCACGGCCCGGTTCAGTGAGGAAAAGTTGGAAAGAAAGTTAAGTATCGTTTGCTCGGAGCCTTCCTTCGCGGTCATCACTATGAACATTCCCGCCCGTGATGGGGGTGCGATCACCGTTTGTGTTGCCAAGTTGACTCCTAAAAAACAAACAATTGAACGTGTCTGGAACCCCAATGATGGCGCGGACCGTGCGCGGAAACACTTGGGTTCGATGCTGTTTCCACCCTAACTCAGTGTTACCTGAGTCCCAACTTGAAAGGCAAGTAGCGCTGCCACAGGGGTCGTGATCGTCTTGGATTCGTCGCTGTGGATCTCCTTGCCGCCCCAAGTCTAGGGGAGAGCCGACGGACCCGTCCCACTCCTTTGCACCCGTGCTTTGCATCCGTGCTGCTGCGATTCCGTACTTGTGCACTTGCGGAGTCAGGCGGACCTCTTTCTGGGTGGTCTGTTCGTGCCCGGAAAGCTATCCGGAGACCATCGCGGCCAACGGGAAGCTCACAGCAGCCGTGATGGTGATCATCATCAGGGTGGGAGCTAGGAACGGGCGGTTGAAGACGTACCTGCCAACTCGGGTGGTGCTGTTGTCGTCCATCTCCACTGCTACAAGAAGTCTCGGGTAGGTCGGGAGGATGAACATCGTGATGATCACGTTGCGCACCAAGATCCGATTGGGTTAGGGGATTTGAGGTAAACCTCCGCTGTTATCTGATTTCTTTCTCCGACGGACCCGGCTAGGGATCCGTATGCAAGAGCCGCTAGGGCGGCGGAATGGTTGCCAAGCGGCCCGTCGTCAAAGACGGCGCGTGGAGAGTGGTTGAACTCGGCTTTGGTGTGGTCCGGTCCCTAGGTGTGGCAAGCATGGAGGCAGGGGTTCCCGGAACCTCCTCAATAACAAATGCGAAATCTTCGGAGCCCATCATGGGGGCCTTGCGGCCATGACGCGGTGGGCGCCCGTCCGGCCGGAACCCCCAAAGCGCGGGTAGGCAATCACCTGGTGCCTGCCTTTTTCTGAGATCTCTCTTGCCGAGAGACTACAACCTGCTAACATGTAGCTAACTTAGCTAGTAATTAGGAGAGCAAGATGAAAGCTGGCTGGTCGTCTGGGCGGGGCGCATCGAAGAAAGCATGGGCGGGCGCGATGGTGCCAGCACTATTGGTCGTCATTTGGCTGACGGTAGCGGCCATCGGAGGCCCCTACTTTGGGAGGGTAAGCGAGGTGTCGTCCAACGAACAGACGGCTTACCTTCCTAGTTCCGCTGAAGCTACTCAGGTGCAGCAGCGCTTGGGTGAGTTCCGAGAATCGAACGACATTCCCGCGGTCATCGTCTTCGCCTCGGACTCTCCGCTGTCGGAAAGCGAATTTGGCGCGCTGAATGAGGCGGTTTCGCGTCTGGCTGACACCGAGGGGGTGGGGGCGGAGGTCTCCCCGCTGATCCCGTCAGAGGACGGGTACGCAGCTCAAGTTTTCGTCCCGGTTGATGCGTCGGGCGACATCGGGGCTACCGTGCAGTCCATTTCTGCCCAGCTCGAAGATGGTCTGCCGGAAGGCATCCAGGTTTACGTTACGGGACCTGCTGGATTCAGCTCCGACTTGGTCGAAGCTTTCTCCGGCATTGATGGGCTCTTACTCGGAGTGGCACTTTTGGCGGTGCTGATCATCCTGGTTGCCGTTTACCGGTCTGTTCTCCTCCCGGTGGCTGTGCTCTCGACCAGCCTTTTCGCGTTGACGGCAGCGCTTTTATCGGTTTGGTGGCTCGCCAAGGCAGGCATATTTCTACTTTCCGGACAGACTCAGGGCATTCTTTTCATCCTTGTCATTGGAGCTGCGACGGACTACTCCCTGCTCTACGTTGCGCGCTACCGTGAAGAACTAAGGCTAACGCGCGACAAGGGAGTTGCAACTCGGAAGGCTATCCGCGGCTCTGTGGAGCCGATCGTGGCTTCCGGTTCGACGGTTATTGCCGGGTTGCTAACTCTGCTTCTCTCCGATTTGAAGTCGAACAGCACCCTGGGTCCAGTTGCCTCAGTGGGCATTATCTTCGCAATGCTGTCGGCCCTCACCCTGCTGCCCTCGATCCTGTATCTGCTTGGCAGGAAGGTTTTCTGGCCTAGGGTTCCCCAGTACGAACCAGAGGTGGTTGCCCAGCATTCGGGCATGCCGTCCCGCGGTGTCTGGCCCCGGATCGCCCCCCTGATTCGGAAGCGCCCCCGCCTCATCTGGCTCGGAACGGCAGCGGTGCTTCTGGTTGGTGCCATCGGCGCGACCCAGCTTCACGCCAGTGGGGTAGCCCAGTCGGAGCTGATACTTGGCCCCTCGCAGGCTCGGGATGGCCAAGAACTCTTGGGAGAGCATTTCCCGGCAGGCTCAGGGAGCCCCACTTATGTGGTGGCGCCCGAAGGTGCGCTCCAAGAAGCTGCCGATGTGCTGCTCGCAGACCCGGGGGTTGAATCCGTATCTGTCGTGTCCGCAGACTCGCCGGCAGGGACCGCGCCGGTCACGGAGCAGGGGATAGGTGCCTTCGGCCCACCTGGATCAGCCGCGCCCGCTCCAACAGTCAGCAGCGGTGACGTGTTGCTCCAGGCAACACTGGCCGCACCTGCTGACTCGGAAGAGGCTGCGAAAACAGTCAAACAGCTACGCGTGGAGCTTCACCAGGAAATCCCGGGCGCTCAAGTCGGTGGAGTGACCGCCACAGCGATAGACACCAACGACGCCTCTATCCGCGACAGGTCCCTAATCATCCCGGTCATTCTGGTCGTGATCCTGCTGATCCTTATGCTCCTATTACGCTCCGTACTTGCGCCGGTTCTCCTGATTGCAACCACGGTGCTGTCGTTCGGCACCGCACTTGGTGTCTCCGCGTTCCTGTTCAACAATGTGTTCAAATTTCCGGGTGCTGATCCGGCAGTGCCGCTGTACAGTTTTGTTTTCCTAGTTGCCCTGGGCATTGACTACAACATTTTCCTGATGACGCGCGTCAGAGAAGAATCGGTAAAGCACGGGACCCGAGAAGGAATCATCCGCGGGCTTGGAATTACCGGAGGTGTAATCACGTCCGCGGGCCTGGTGCTGGCAGCTACTTTTGCCGCTCTCTCAGTTATCCCGATCCTATTCCTAGTCCAGTTAGCGTTCACCGTGGCATTCGGGGTCCTGCTTGACACATTCCTGGTCCGCTCGCTTCTTGTACCCGCGCTCAGCTACGACATAGGACCGGCGGTTTGGTGGCCTTCGAAGCTGAGTCGGCAAGCATGATCTTTTGATGCGGCGGACCAGCCGAAGAAGAATTCGAGGCGGGGAGTCATTTCAGGCTGGCGGGGACCGTTAGATTGGCGGGCACTCGGGTTCTTGGTGGCGAAGCCGCTGCCAAGAACTACTGATCGTCGCTAGGTTCGATGGCCGCGCTCATAGCGTCCAATACCCGCGTGGCTGCGTCTAACTCTTTAGGTGTGAAGTCCGCGGCGGCCGAACGCATCCGCTGTAGGCTTTCCCCAAACTTCTCGAAGAATTCGGCCCTGGCCGCCTCCGTGAGAACGATGACGCGCCCGCGCCGATCTGTCGGATGCTGGTGGCGTTCCAGATGTCCGGAGGCTTCCAAGCGGTCTAAGAGTTTCGTGGTAGAAGCCGTTGAAATGCCCAGATGCCGAGCTATCTGCACCGGGGTGACTGCCTGTCCTGCCTCCTCCCGCATGATCAGCAGGCGCAGCGTGGCGACGTCCGTGATGTTCATTCCCATGTCCTGCTTCATTCCAACCGACATGCGGTCGTGAGAGTCACCAAAGGCGCGCACGGACCGCAGTAGCCCCATCGTTGTTTCGTCCCGGCTTTCAGAGCTCATGTGCACTCCCGTCCTTGCTCGTTCCTGTAATCCCGCTCGGTAGTTCCCGTATTCTCGCTCGGTGGTTCCCTGCGCGGGCGTTCTGCTGGAATTGAGTATCCAGCTGTGGTTTCGGCAGGATTCCCAGCCGCATCTGGCCTACGCCTCGCCTCTAGTATCCCAGTCGAAGAAGCAAGTTACTAGCGAAACTAGGGAAAAGGTGAGTGGGCAGTCGCGTTCGATGCACGGCTTGGTGTGCAGCCAGGAGGGTTTCGGACGACAATTGCGTAAAGAAGCAAAAGGGGAGTCAAATGGGCGAACAACGTTGGACCGTGGCAAGAATTGGGGACAGGGCCCTGAGCGCCGCTTCCTCGGCACTGAACACAGTCAAGCGGGTACGCCGACCGGCGGCCGAGGGTTCCCCAGAGTTCGACTTGGCTTACGTTCGCTCCGGCCCGCCCACTGCGACTCCCGCTGTCGTGATCCCCGGCGGTCCCGGTCTGGCTTCGGTACTTCCCTATAGCCAGATCAGGCGCAAAGGGGCAGCCGACGGCCTGGACATAATCATGGTGGAACACAGGGGCGTCGGACTCTCCCGCTCGGATGTTACCGGCGCGGACCTGCCCCGCTCGGCCATGTGGGTGGAAGCGGTCGTCGACGACATAGCGGCAGTACTGGACCGGGAGGGCGTGGAACAGGCATTTGTCGCGGGATCCTCTTACGGCTCCTACTTGGCGTCCTCTTTTGGAGTCAAGTACCCGGAGCGGGTAGCGGGAATGCTCCTGGACTCTTCGTTGCAGGCAAGTGCTGACTTGGCAATCGAAAGGGCAAACATCCGGGACGTGTTCTGGGATTCCCCGAACCGAATGGCTGAACTTGTTCGGGAACTGGTGGCCGCCGGGACTGACCAGCGAGTCCTCCTAGGGGTGATCCGCGCTGGATACGAGCTTTGTGGTCCCCGCGTCGTGGAATCCATTTTGGAAAGACGTGCGAGTGGCCGGTATAGCGCGGCCTGGAGTGCGCTTGCCACCTACTCAGCCCGCGATGCCTCCACCACAGGTCTCCCCGGCTATTACGAGTTTGGCCGAGCCGGCGCGATCGGTTTTCGGGAGCTGGACTACGGCGCGAAACTGGACGGTGGCCCATTGGATCCGGCACTCACGTATTCCCTGTTGGCCCCAGATTTTCCCGCTTTCGTGGGGGATCCGTATGACCTACCTTCGGCTACACCCGGATTTGACTGGCCGCTGGCACTGCTGGTTGGGGACCGGGATTTGCGCACGCCCCCAGCGATTGCTGAACGCACCGCGGCTTTGGCGCCGAATGCCACTTTGGCGGTCATAGAGAACGGACACAGCGCCCTTGACAGCCACATGCTGGCATTCGTGAAGACCCTAAAACTCCTTGTGAACGGTCAAGAGAAACGTCTTCCCGAAGTAGCGGGACAGCTCAGCTCCCTTCCCAGAAAAGGGGCGGGAGCTGAGCTACAGAAGGCGGTCGAACTGTTGGTGAGGGCTCAGGAACCGCGCAATTAGTGCCTATAGACGCTGGTTGTGTACAGCTTCCAAGGCGGCCGCGTCGGAGTCACTCATTCCGTCGATTGGGCCGCCGTTCCAGACAATGTCCTCACCGAGCGCCTCCAGGATTGCCTGGTGCTTTCCTTTGCTGAGCTTAGCTCCGTGCACCAGCGTCGCCGGAGCCCACATCGTTGTAAAGCTGTCGTGCCAGCCCTTACCGGTGTCCGTGCCCTTCAAGACGTGTTTGATCGTGTCCGGAATCGTCTTCAGGTGCGGCGTGAAAGCGTTACCCAGGACCGCTATCTTGATCTCACGTTCGGTTCCCGGGACTGCCATGACGACCTCGTCGCCGTTTCCCTGCAACGCGTTGGAGAAGTCTTCCGCTTCAAGCATCAGGACACCGTTCGTGGACCGCGGGTTGCACTCGATCGCCATCATCTGACCTTCGTGATCCACAAAGTCGAAAGACAGCTGCCCGGTGAACGTCGGGTCTAAAGTGTCGACAATCTTCTGCGTGTACTCCAGCGTCTGAGTGGAGTCGTCCGCGACGAACTCAATGCCGGTGGAGTGCGCCCACTGCTCCGGGGCCCGGTAGGTGACCATGCTGGTGACCTTCCCGTCCACGACCGTCGAGTACGTACACACCATGGGGCCGTCAGTAAACGGCTGGACGATCCAGGGCTGCTCTTTTGTGGGGTGGCAGTCCTCCAACTTAAGCTGGCCTGCCAAGGGCCCGGTGTTGGTAAGCAGGGCGACCCCGCCTCTGGAGAAAGCGGCGCGCGCAAAATACTGGGGGAACTTTTCCGTCGCAGCTTTCAGTGAAGCATCATCGGTGGCAACAACAGTTTCCGGGATGGGAACGCCGGCTTCTTCGCACAGTTTCTGGAAACTGACCTTGTCGTGCAAGACGGCCAGCTTGTCAAACGGGCCCGTGTAGACCTCTACTCCGTCAACCAGGTCATCGCGGCGAGCAGAAAGATAAAATGCCTCCTCGAACGAAGGAAGGATGAGGTCGATCTGGTTCTCTTCGACAAATTTGTTTATGTCGTCTATGAACTGGTCGGAATCAAAAGTGGGGGACGCAGTGACGGTATGCCCGGCTGCGTATTTCGAGTGGCTGCCCATGGCTCCGTCGTAAGTGTCGGAGGCATAGACGGTGTGCCCGCTACTCCCGAGTTTGCGAATCATGTCCAGCGCGAATGGGTTTCGAGAGCTTGTCACCAGGATGCGCATTGAGGGCCTTTCCATTTGAGGTTTTCGTGCCGCGTGGAACCTTTCCGAAAGCCACGGCAAACCAGCCTAAGTATATCCAGGCAAACCTGCGGTGCTCATTGGGTAGCGGCGTTTCAGGGTGCTCGCGCTTTGGTGCCCAGGTGGCAAACGCAAGGTCCGGTATACTTTCGTCATGGCATCGGCACCTGAACGTAGTGGGACAGAAAAGGTCCGGCACGTTCTCAATAACAACGTTGTCGTCTCCCTTGACTCTTCCGGCAAAGAGCGTGTGCTCATGGGCCGGGGCTTGGGATTTGGCGTCAAAGCGGGAGACACAGTCCTAACTGCAGACGTGCAAAAGACCTTCGTTTTGGATCCGGGGGAGGCAAGTGGGTTTGTGCAAAGCCTGCTGCGCGACACCCCCTTTGAACAGGTAGAGGCCGCAAGCGACGCGGTTGCCAGGGCCGAGCGCGAGTTGGGACGCAGTTTGTCCCGCAGTCTGACCGTTTCGGTCATCGACCACTTGCAGTATCTGCTGAAGCGCCTGGATCAGGGCATCCGTATTCCGACCGCGCCGCAACCTGAACTAAAGATCCTGTTCCCGGAAGAGTTCGCCGCTGCGGAGTCCATGCGCCAGGTGATGGCTGCGGCGCTAGAGCGGCCACTGCCGGAAGAGGAGACAGTTTTCCTCACGATGCATCTGCTGAACGCCACCCGCGATGAACCGTCGTCTAACTCCGCGGTACTTTTCCGCCGCCTCCATTCGGTAGTCGGGCTGATATTGCGGGGGCTTCACGCTGAAGTCGACCCGGACAGTTACGACTACGCCAGGTTCCTTTTGCACATGAAGTTCTTACTGCAAAGAATTGCCGGTGACTCCCTACTGGTGGGCACAGACTCTACGATGTTTACGGTCGCTTCGAAAACATACCCGCGCTCCTACGAGGTGGCAAGGGCCGCCGCGGACTTCCTGGAGATGGAAACCAGCACCCAGTTGCCGGACGAAGAAGTGCTGTACCTTATAGTTCATATCGAAAGGCTGTCAAACGTGTTAGCTTGAGATCCGTAGGGATTTTCCCTTCAGATGCTCCCTGGATTGTTACTGGATTAGCAGGCAAAACCTGGGCTCGGAGCCACTTGGTGTGGCGCGCGAGGCCAGGTTTTTTTGTACCCAAAAACGTCCCGGGGAGGCGCGGCGCCGCAGGGGAGCGGCAGAAAGACAGGCGAAAATGGATTACAAGAAGACAGCGGCCGGCGTCCTAGCCGGTGTTGGCGGTGAAGAAAACGTTCAGTCGGTGGTGCACTGCGCTACCAGGCTTCGCTTCGTCCTGAAAGACCAGGACAAGGCACAGACCGAGAAGATCAGGGCTATCCCCGGGGTCGTGACGACGGCCTTGGGTGGCGGCCAGTACCAGGTCGTCATTGGCAACGAGGTGCCGGAAGTCTTCCAAGCTATGGGGGAGATCTCCAAGTTCGGAGGCACGGCAGACTCCACTGCGGCGGAGGATAGCCCGAAGGGGAACATTTTCAACCGTTTCATCAAGATGATCTCTTCACTGTTCCAGCCGTTCGTATGGCCACTTGCTGGTACGGGGTTGCTGAAGGCGTTCCTGCTGGCGGCAACGCAGTTCGGCTGGCTGAGCGACGAGACTTCTACCTATGCGGTTCTGTATGCGCTTTCTGATGCTTTCCTCTACTTCCTGCCCCTTGCACTGGCGATCACGGCTGCCAAGTATTTCAAGGCCGAGCAGTTCACTTCTCTAGCGATAGCTGGCGCGCTGGTCTACCCGACTATGACCGCGTTGGTTGGGGAACCGGACCTGACACTGTTTGGAATGCCGCTGACGATGATCAGCTACGTCTCTTCGGTTATCCCGATCGTGATCATCGTTTGGCTGCAATCGTGGATGGAGAGGTACCTGTACAAATGGTTGCCTGCAGCCATCCGACGCTTCGTTACCCCGATGATCGTCGTCCTTATCCTTGTGCCGCTCACCTTCCTGGTTATCGGCCCCATCGCTAACATTCTCAGCGGTGCAATAGCCGACGGTATCAACTGGATCTTCGAAATGGCCCCCTGGGCCGGTGGCGCGCTTCTGGGCGGACTGTGGCAGGTACTGGTTATCTTCGAGCTGCACTGGGGCTTCGTCCCGTTCTTTACTCTGGAGCTGCAGGAAACCGGAATGGTATTCATTCTGGCCCCGCTCTTCGCTGCTGTCTTGGGCATGGCCGGCGCACTGTTGGGCGTCTGGGTTCGCACCCGGAACAAGAAACTCCGCGAACTGGCTGCGCCGGCAACTCTTTCGGCCTTCCTCGCTGGTATCACTGAGCCTGGCATCTACGGCATCGCTCTGCCACTGAAGCGCCCCTTCGCTTTCGCAATCACCGGTGGTGTGATCGGCGGTGCCATCATTGGCGCAGGCCAGGTTGCCGCGAACTCGTTCGTATTCCCTTCGGTCCTGTCGATACCGGCACTGCTCGAACACGGGAGCACCGCAATGGCGATCATCGGCATTATCGTTGCGATTCTGGTTGCGTTCCTTCTCACCGTGATCGTGGGCTTCAAAGACCCCGAAGAAGACACTAAGATCCCCGCCGAAGGCTCCGACCTGGAAGTTCTTAGCCCACTGGACGGGACTGTTGTGCCCTTGGAGGAGGTTCCGGACGCAACCTTCGCTGGCGGAGCCCTGGGACAGGGCGTTGGCATCGATCCGAAGAACGGCGTCCTGTTCGCTCCCTTCGCGGGGAGCGTGATGGTTGCCTTCCCAACCGGGCATGCGTTTGGATTGCGCGCGGAGGACGGCACCGAGATGCTGATTCACGTCGGGATCGACACGGTGAACCTTAAAGGTCAGCATTTCGATGTGAAGGTCAAGAAGGGCGACCAGGTGGAGGTCGGGGACATTCTCCTGGAGTTCGATGCGGAAGCGATCCGTGAAGCGGGGTACTCGCTAGTCACTCCGGTGATAATTACTAACAGTGCGAAACATCCGCTCACCGGAGCTACCGCCACAGGCGCTGTAGCACACGGCGACCCGCTGTACTACGTTGGCGCGGTCGAACCTGAGCTTTCAAACAAGTAGAGAGGCGATACGAATGGCAGATATCCAAACCAAAGAGACTCCGTTCCCGGATTCGTTCCTGTGGGGAGGTGCCACGGCTGCAAACCAGTTGGAGGGCGCGTACGACCAAGACGGCAAGGGCCTGTCCGTCCAGGACGTAATGCCCCATGGAGGAATTGGGAAACCGCGAACGGCAGGGCCGACGGAAGACAACCTGAAGCTCGTTGGGATCGACCACTACAACCGTTACAAGGAGGACATTGAGCTTTTCGCAGAGATGGGGTTCAGTGTCTACCGGTTCTCTATCGGATGGAGCCGCATCTTCCCGCGCGGAGACGAAGAGGAGCCCAACGAGGAAGGCTTAGCCTTCTACGACCGGCTGCTAGACGAGCTAGAGAAACACGGTATTGAACCGCTTGTAACCATTTCTCATTACGAAACGCCTCTGGCGCTCACCGAGGAATATGGCGGCTGGACAAACCGGAAGCTAATCGACTTCTACGCCCGCTATGCAAAGGTTCTGTTTGAGCGGTACGGCCACCGAGTCAAATACTGGCTGACGTTCAACGAGATTAACTCGCTGCTGCATGCTCCCCTGATGAGCGGTGGAGTGGACGCGGATGCTGGGAAGGTGACCGAGGCGGACCTGTACCAAGCGATCCACCACGAGTTGGTTGCCTCGGCCTTAGCGAAGAAGATCGCTCACGAAGTGGCTCCGCAGGTTCAGGTGGGATGCATGATCCTGGCAATGCCGAACTACCCCCTCACCCCGGATCCGGAAGACGTCCTCGCCGCACTGCAAGCAGACCAGGGCAACTACGTGTTCGGCGACGTGCACGTGCGCGGAGAGTATCCCGGATACTTCAAGCGCACCCTGCGTGAGAAGAACATTGAGCTGGACATAACGGAGCAGGACCGAGAAATCCTCAAGAATACGGTCGACTTCGTCTCCTTCAGCTACTACATGAGTGTGTGCGAGGCAGCCAATAGTTCCGAGATGGAGCAGGGGCGCGGAAACCTCCTTGGGGGAGTTCCCAACCCGACCCTGGAAGCCAGCGAATGGGGCTGGCAGATCGACCCTGTTGGGCTTCGCATTGTCCTCAACGAGTTTTGGGACAGGTGGCAAAAACCCCTCTTCATCGTCGAGAACGGCCTGGGCGCGGTCGATGAGCTAGTGGAGGTGGACGGTGAAATGACCGTTGTCGATGACTATCGCATTGATTACCTGCGCGGGCACCTCGTCCAGTTGGGGGAGGCCCTTGAGGACGGTGTCGACGTCCTCGGCTACACCTGGTGGGGGCCGATCGACCTGGTCAGCGCCTCTACCGCGCAGATGAGCAAGCGGTACGGGTTCATCTATGTCGACCGAAATGATGACGGATCTGGCACGCTTAACCGATACAAGAAGAAATCCTTCGATTGGTACAGTGACGTGATCGGAAGCAACGGTGCTGCCCTCTACTAGGGCTGCGAGCAAGACCCCGGGGCTGGCAACCGCTGCCCCGGGGTTTCCGGCTGCCCCAGCCAAGGCGGCTACCGATCCGTCGAGTTCGGGGCTTTCCTGCGATTCACCGCGACCCAGGCTCCTCTTTCGGCGCGCTGACCAGCGCGACCTGCCAGCCGTCCAGGAGCTTTATCGCCAGATAATTGACCACGCGGGTCGGACGGGAGACCCGGCTCGCTGGCACAAGTATGGCCACCCCTCTCCGAAAGAAGTAACCCGCGGTATTCGCGCTGGTCACCTATACGTGGTCGTGAACGTCGCGGCGGCCCCACTTGGATCCGAGCTTGCAGGAGCGGGTTTCCTGAACGGAGTTGCCACGGCGGGCTACCAACATGTCGCGTGGCCCACTGGGGCCAGAGCGGAAGAATCTCTGGTGCTACACGCGCTGGGTGTGAGCCCCGAGCATTTGCGGAAAGGTGTGGCTCGCTTTTTCTTGGCGCAGGCGGTCGCTCTGGGGGCGCGCCTGGGAAAGACCGCATTGCGACTGGAGACCTTCGCGGATAACACTCCCGCACTGCGTCTTTACCGAGGCTACGGGTTCGTGGACGTGGGTACACACAAACTTGAAGAAAAAGGGTTGGAACACGAAAACTTTCAGCTGTTCGAACTCCCCCTGAAGTGAGCGACTCCGGGCTGTAATGATCGGACGCCCTTATAGTCCTACGCTGTTCTCGCGGACTTTGTCGGCAAGGTAGTCGAGCCACTCCGGTTCGGCGTTGAGACAGGATATAACGCGATAGTCCTCCGGGTTCCCGCCCCCATCCGCAAACAGCTTGCGACCGTCGATCGCCAGCTCGTGCAGTGTTTCCAAACAGTCGGTGGTGAACCCAGGCGAGACAATTGCCGGTCGGTGGATCCCATCCCCATACAGTTCTGTGAGCCTGGGCTGCAGGTACGGTTTGAGCCACTCCTCCCGTCCGAACCGGGACTGGAACGCCACCTCGTAATAGTCTTCGGGCCAGCCGAGCTCCGCGGCCAGCATTGCCGCTGTTTTTCGGCAGTGAGCAAGGTACGGGTCCCCTTCGCGGACATAGCGAGCGGGCAGACCGTGGAAACTCACGATCATTTTGTCGGGCTTGGGACCGTTGGAGATCTGGCGCCTTATGCTGTCGGCCAGGATCTTTACGTAAGCAGGATCGTCGTAGTAAGGAGACACCGTGCGGACGGTTGGGGCCGGTTTTTTCTCTGCTATGCGTCCGCGTCTGTCTCTGCCCAAAGCAGCGAGCAGTACCGCGTCCAAGAAAGAGGCGGTCGTCGTCGTGGAGTACTGCGGGAACATGGGCAGGGCCACCAGAGCATCGACACCGTCTGCTTCTAGGCGCTTTACGGCCTGTGCGGGACTGGGAAAGCTGTAGGCTAAGCCCAGCTCAACCCTATAATCCGGCCCCAGTCTCTGTGCCAGGCCATCTCTTTGAGCCTTGGACAGCTCAATGAGAGGAGAACCCTCCTCCGTCCATATATCCAAGTAGTTTTCGCGCACAGCGCGGGGCCGAGTCCGCAAGACAATGCCGTGCAAAATGGGCAGCCACCGCCAGCGGGGCAGGTCAATGACTCTTTCGTCGGAGAGAAACTCGCTCAGATATCGTCGGATCTCACCGACATCTGGAGAGGTCGGTGCTCCCACTTGTCCCAGGATCACGCCTATTCGTCCGGTGTCAGTTCCCCGCTCATGCTTCACCTGCAATACCCTCCGGCTTCCTGGCAGACTTGAGGCAGGAGCTCCTGTCTCCTTGATCAGCCTAATCCACTTCCGGTGCCGACCGCGGGGACGTTGGACTTCAGAGCCTAGGAGACCCGTACGATGGGCAGTGGGGAGGAAGGGGCCATGCCAGCATTAGGAATTGAAGACGCAGTGCGGCTAGCGGCTCGCGGCCATCGGAATGATCTTTGGGGAGAAAATCCCTACATGGTTCATCTTGCCCTGGTAGCCCAAAAGGTACAGTCTTTCCCCGGGGCCGGAGAACACACGGTTATCGTCGCTTGGCTCCATGACCTTCTTGAAGATCATCCCGAGTATGAGGGGGAGATCCAAGAACTCTTCCCGCAGCAGTGGTCCACCCTGCGACTCCTAGCCCGGGAAAGGAACACACGCTACCTGGACTACATCCGAGCCATCATTGACTCTGAGGATGAGGACGCGAAACTGGTCAAACGCGCGGACCTTCTAGTGAATTTGGAGAATGATCCTCCGCGCCCCGAACTGGCTGAGAGATACCGCGCTGCGCTGGGCCTAATGGGGCACGGGTAGAATTAGAAGAGCTACTGAGACACGGCGGCTATCGCCTGTTTACTCGGAGAGTTTCACACGGGAAGAGGACCTAGAAATGCGAAACACAAATTTGGCTCGTCTGGCGGCCGGGGCTATTGGAGTCGCGTTGCTGGCCGGTTGTGCCTCTAGCAAGTCCCAGTCCGGTCAATCTGATCCGGCGGACACCACCACGGGTTCCAATGCTGCACTAGGCGCGGCCCCCTTGGATACATACTGGGCGCAGTTAGGTGTTGAAGGGGACTGGGCCGGAGATGGGTCTTCGGAGCGGGAACAACAGCTCGAGGAGCTAATCTCCCAATGCATGGCAGAAAAAGGTTTTGACTACACTCCCAACATCTACGCCAATTCCGCCGAAGAGGGCGCGTCCGAGCAGGGCGTCCCTGAGTGGGGCTCCCTTGAATTTGCCGAACAATATGGGTTCGGGCTGCTTAGCTGGTCTATCGAAGAAGGCAGCGCTGAGGACGATGAGTTTGAAGACCCAAACACCAGCGGGCTCTCAGCCTCTGAACTGGAGGAGTACTACAACGCCCTGTGGGGGGACCAGACAGACCTCGATGGTTTATTTGGGGACGTAGATGGCGACACCCACTGGGACGAGTTCGAAGAGGATGAATTCGGCCAATTTGAAGGCTACGACGATGACGAACTTTTTGGTGAATTCGATGAGGACGACGTCTTTGAGGAATTCGAAGACGGCGGCACACTGGACCTTTTTGATGAAGGCGAAGACGACTACCGCTGGGAGGATAACGGGTGCTGGGGTTGGGCCGACCACCAGCTCGGCAACGACGATGGGGGCGTGGACGATCTCTGGACTGATCCGGAGTTCACTGACCTGTTCGATGCCCTGGAGCTCGTGGATGAGCAGGCACGCCAAGAAGGTGGCGAGATCGCAAAAATTGACGGCGAGTGGGCCGCGTGCATGAAGACAGCCGGTTACCCTGGCGCCACCTCGCGCGGCACCGTGCAGGAGGATCTGCTCCCGGAACTGATGGGATACCTGATCAGTGAGATGGACCCAGATCGGAGCGAACTCTCTCAAGAAGAACTGACCGCGTTGCAACAGCAGGAGATTGACGTAGCCACCGCCGACTGGAAGTGCGCTGACCAGGTGCAGTACGACAAGCGGGCTGATGACGCCTACCTGCGAATGCAAGAAGTGTTCGTCGAGGAACACAAAGAAACTCTGGACGCCATGGTCGCTAAGTACGGCAAAGACCAAGACTGACCGAGGCCTGACAAACTCCACTTTCTAGCGGATTGTCCGGCTGCGCACCACATAGGGGGTGCGGGTCCTTCGGTTTCGCGGGCTGGGCACCACGTAGGGGATGCTCGGCTTGGCTGTGTAGATGCTTCTACACAGGTTCGGTAGGAGTCTAATTGGGTGCGTAGAACTCACCAGAGAGCGCGGTCTGTTCTATAGCGTTAAAGAGCGGCAACAACGGGTCGGCTGTTCCCGGTTCTTCCGAAGGCGTCAGATTGCGCACCTCCTCATACAGTCTTTCCATGGTTGTGTCCATCGTGGCCGCCATGTCTGCTGCCAACTTCAGCGAGTCAGTCAGATGGCGCGGTACATCGCCCCTGTACTTGTAGTAGATCTTGTGTTCCAGCGACGCCCAGAAGTCCATAGCGACGGTGCGCAACTGGATCTCTACAGGCACCCACTGGATTCCCTTGCTGAGGTGGACGGGTACCTTAACTATGAGGTGCAGGCTTTGGTATCCGTTCGGCTTGGGGTTCTCAATGTAATCTTTCTCTTCCACCAGCTGCACGTCTTCGTGTCTAAGCAGGTGGTCTCTCACCTGGTAAATGTCAGTTCTGAAAGAACAGGTAAGCCGCAGCCCGGCAATATCAAGCAGGTTCTTTTTCAGCATCTCTGGGGTAAACGCCACTCCTTTGCGCCGCGCCTTCTCGAGGATTGACTGAGGAGTCTTAACTCGTGAGTTCACGTGCTCGATAGGGTTGTAGTCCCGAAGCAGGTGGAAATCCTCTCGCAAAAGGTTGACTTTGAGCACCATCGTGTCCAGGGCGAACCCGTACGTCATTAGCATCTGGCGCATTTCCGCGAATTGCCTGCGCACGTCGCGCCGGTCCACGCCGTCCACCAGTTTTTCGGGTTCCTGGTGCCATTCCGGTTCGGGGGTAGTCATGGATCAAGAGTACCTGCAGCTCGCGAGAGTGCCGGGCCTCACGGAATATTCTCGCGTCGGAGTAGCCCCGGGTGGCACCGAATGCACGAATCAGCTTGCCCAGCGACATGTTTTCGGAAAGGTATGTAACGAAGTGGTCACAAATGGGTACGGAGGTGCCCCATCTGTTGTCTCAATGACTTGGTGAGCGCTTACATAAGTGGTAATGCAATCAAAGGTGATTAGACTTGATCGAAGTCGTCTCCTTGAGAGCAGTAAGAAGCGGAAGTTCTCTTCCACAAGACCTCGATGAGGAAAACCTAGAGATGAGAGTTCCCTTCAAGAACAAGCTAGTAGCGGGCATGTCCATGCTTGCTGTAGGCGCCATCGCTCTTTCCGCCTGTGGTGGCGGGGGAGCCGGTGCCGCGAAAGAAGATGCAGCAGAGTCCGCCGATGAGGTTGCGACTGAAGAAACAACCGACGACGCCGAAGCTGCGGATCCAAACTGCGGCGAAGGTATGACAGTTGGCGTCGCGATGCCCACCCAAACCTCTGAGCGCTGGATCGCAGACGGCCAAGCCGTCGAAGACGGACTGACCGAAGCTGGATTCAGCGTCGACAAACAGTTCGCGAACGACGACATCTCCACTCAAACCCAACAGATTGACCAGATGATCACAAACGGCGTTGACGTCCTTGTCATTGCCTCGATCGACGGGACGGCCCTCTCCTCGCAGCTGGACGCTGCTGGTGCGGCAGGCATCCCGGTTATCTCCTACGACCGCTTGATCCGCGACAACGAGAACGTTGACTTCTACGTCTCCTTCGACAACTACTTGGTTGGTGTCGCACAGGGAACCGCGCTGCTCAACGGCTTAGGCCTCGTGGAAGAGGACGGCTCTCCTGCGGCTGACGCTCCCGAGGGGCCGATGAACATCGAGCTCTTTGCCGGTTCGCCTGACGATAACAACGCAGGGTTCTTCTTCTCTGGTGCGATGGATACCATCCAGCCTTTCCTTGACGATGGGACACTCGTCGTGAAGTCCGGCCAGACCGGTTTTGACCAGGTCGCCACGCTCCGCTGGTCTCAGGAAGCCGCCCAGAAGCGCATGGAAGACCTGCTCAGCTCCACCTACTCCGATCCGTCAGAGCTGAAGGGTGTTCTGTCGCCCTATGACGGCATCTCTCGCGGCATCATCACCGCCCTGCAGGGTGCCGACCTTGGCCCCACGATCGCTGACGTTCTGCCCATCGTCACCGGCCAGGATGCCGAGATTGCTTCCGTGAAGCTAATCAAGGACGACGTGCAGCAGTCCACCATCGTCAAGGACACCCGCCTGCTCGCCGACCGCGCGGTTGAGGTCGTACAGGACCTTGCCTGTGGCAAGGCTCCCGAAGCCAACAACACGGAGGACTACGACAACGGCGTAATCGTTGTTCCCTCTTACCTGCTCGACGTTGTCACTGTCTACAAGGACAACATTGAACAGACCGTCGTTGAGTCCGGTTACTGGACGATGGACGAGGTTGAGAAGGGCGTTTCTGAGTAATCCAGCCCTTAGGGATTACCGCACCCGGCAGCCGCGAAAGGCTGCCGGGTGCGGTAACTAGGACTCGTAGAAATTGGTAGCGTAATGACAGACAACATCTTGGAAATGCAAGACATTTGCAAGAGTTTCGGCCCCGTCCAGGTGCTCAAAAACGTGAACTTTAACGTTCGCAGGGGAGAGGTCCATGCCCTCTGCGGTGAGAACGGCGCCGGCAAATCTACTCTTATGAAAGTCTTGGCGGGTATCTACCCGTACGGCGACTACAGCGGCAAAATCATATTCAACGGAAAGCCGGCCCGTTTCTCTTCGGTGAAGGACTCCGAAAACGCAGGAATCGGTATTATCCACCAGGAGCTGGCCCTGGTCCCTTATCTTTCAATTGCGGAAAACCTGTTCCTTGGTTCGCAAAAGCCCACCACCATGGGGCTCATCAACTGGAACCAGGTGAACCTTGAGGCCACCAAGATGCTGGGGCGCGTCGGCCTGCATGAGCCGGTTATGACGCCGGTTAGCCAGCTCGGTGTTGGCAAGCAGCAAATGGTGGAAATCGGGAAGGTCCTTGCTAAGGACGTAGAACTCCTTGTTCTGGACGAACCTACTGCCGCTCTGAATGACAACGACTCCGAAGTCCTCTTGGGACTGGTACGCCAGCTGCGTGACTCCGGCGTTTCGATTGTCATAATCTCTCACAAGCTGAATGAGATCGAGGCGATTGCAGATCGCACCACGGTGCTTCGTGATGGTGAGACCGCTGGTACGGTCGACATGCACGACCCTGACGTGACGCAGGACACGATCATCAACCTGATGGTTGGACGTACACTCAGCCAGTTCTACCCGGATCGGGAATCCCATCCAGGGGAAGAGCTTTTCCGCGTGGAGAACTGGAACGTGCACCACCCGACCCAGCCGGACCGCGTGATCGTGAAAGATGCCGCTCTGAACGTCAAACGTGGCGAAGTCGTCGGCATTGCCGGACTGATGGGCGCTGGGCGGACCGAGTTAGCAATGAGCATCTTCGGTAAGTCATACGGGTCCAACATTTCAGGTGAACTCTACAAAGACGGCGAGTTGATCAAGGCCGACACAGTCTCGGACGCAATCAAACACAAGATTGCCTACGCACCGAGGACCGCAAGGTTTACGGGTTAAATCTGATCGACGACATCCGACACAATATCGGTATTGCGGGGATCCATAAACACTCGCCTAGAGGCATTGTCAACGACAACGAAGAACTTGCTGTCGCCTCGGAGTACAAGGACGCGATGAACATCCGCGCCAATAACGTGCTGCAGCGCGCTGGTTCCCTTTCCGGTGGGAACCAGCAGAAGGTCGTCCTGTCTAAGTGGCTGTATACGGATGCAGACGTCCTCATCCTTGATGAGCCCACACGCGGCATCGATGTCGGGGCGAAATATGAGATCTACACGCTTATCAATGAGATGGTGGCGCAGGGCAAGGCCGTCATAGTGATCTCCTCCGAATTGGAAGAGATCATGGGTATCACTGACCGCATCTACACCCTTGCCTATGGTCGCGTCACTGGTGAAGTCGCCACCGCTGATGCAATACAAGAAGAACTAATGAGACTAATGACAATTGAACCGGAGAAGGAGAAAGTCGCGTGAGCGCTCGAACATTCCTCAGAAACACCATGGGGACCAGTATTCGCCAATCAGGTATTTTCGTGGCCTTCATCGCGATCGTGCTGGTTTTCTCCATCCTCAAGCCGGCGTTCCTAAGCGCTAACAACCTGACGAACATTGTTCTTCAGTACTCGTACATCCTTGTCTTGGCAATCGGCATGATCTTCGTGATCATCCTGGCCCAAATTGACCTGTCGGTCGGGTCTGTAGTCGCCCTAACCGGCGCGGTTTCTGCCGTACTGGTTATCCGGCAGGGCTTGCCATGGTGGGTAGGCGTGCTGGCTGCGTTGGCCACCGGTATTGCGGTTGGCGTATTCCAAGGGTTCTGGGTAGCTTACGTCGGTATTCCAGGGTTCATCGTCACCCTTGGCGGGATGATGCTTTTCCGCGGGATGACATACCAGGTGCTGGACAACGTCTCTCTCTCGCCTTTCCCGAAGACGTACTACAACATCGCAAACGGGTTCCTGAACGGGTTATTTGGTGGATATGGCATAGACGTATTCACCCTGGTTGTCTTCGGGGTCGGTGTAGTCGGATTCGTGTACTTCTCCTACAGGGGTCGGGCCGAGAAGATTAAGTACGGACAAACAGTTGAGTCCTTGCCGATCTTTGCCATCAAGATGCTTCTGCTGGCGGCAGTCGTAATGGCCTTTGCGTACAAGCTTGCAAGTGCTCGAGGCCTGCCGATTGTGCTCATCATCCTGGGCATCCTGATCTTCGTCTACGGATTCGTCTCACAGAGAACTGTTTTCGGCCGTGACATCTACGCCATCGGCGGGAACAAGACGGCTGCTGCCCTGTCGGGTATCAACGTCCGTAAGGTGCAGTTCTGGGTATTCGTGAACATGGGATTCCTGGCATCCGTTGCCGGTGTGCTCTACTCTTCGCGTATGAATGGTGCCCAGCCTTCTGCCGGTAACATGTTCGAGTTGGATGCGATCGCCGCCTGCTTCGTTGGTGGTGCTTCCACGACTGGTGGTATCGGCCGGATCTCAGGTGCGCTAATCGGTGGCTTGGTCATGGCTGTTCTTTCGAACGGTATGCAGCTGATGGGTGCATCCACTTCCACGCAGCAGATGGTCAAGGGCTCTGTGCTGCTGCTTGCAGTCGCCTTTGACGTTTACAACAAGCGTCGCTCAGGGGCTGCTGCCTAGCCTCTGTGTTACGCGGAAACCCGTCACCACCAAATCGGATGGTGACGGGTTTTCTGTGCTCGTGTGCGGCGTAGGCCGGTTCCGTTGAGGCGTGGACGATGACGTTCCGTGAGTGCCTTGTGGGGCCAAAGGAGGGGGTAAACTCTGAGAAGCTAGCCAAGGAGTCTCAATGTCCGCCCCGGTCCCAACAGTTCACGTTCCGCGCTTAGATCGGGAGATCATCGCGCACAGAGGATTGTCTTCTAGAGCTCCAGAGAACACACTGGCTGCCTTTAGGCTTGCGGCTAGTGAGGGGACCCGTTGGATCGAAACAGACGTGGATATTCTGAGCGATGGGACGCCGATCCTCCTGCACGATACTTTGCTTGACCGGACCACCAGTAAATCAGGGCGCGTCTATGACCTGGTAGCAGCCGACTTGGAGAACATAGACGCTGGTTTCTGGTTCGGTCCGGAATTCGAAGGAGAACGTATCCCGACGCTTCGAAACCTGGTCGATTTTCTAAACGAAAGTGGTCTGAACGCAAACATTGAGATCAAAAGGAACGAAGAAGGAGCGGGTCGCTCCCGGCAGTTGGTTGACTCTGTGCTTGCCGAACTGGAACGCTTGGACCCCGACCGGGAGGTGATCATCTCTTCTTTCTCCCAGCCGGTTCTTATGCACCTGAGCCAGCAGGCCCCTCAGTACGCTTTGGCGGTTCTTTACGAAGCGGGCACCTTCGGGGACGACTGGCTGTCCGTTCTGGAGCTATGCGGAGCTAGGTATGCACACTTGGAGGATCGCGGCCTGAACCGAGATGCGATCCGGCGGATCACGGACGCAGGATTCGGTGTCAACGTCTGGACGGTGAACAATCCTGGCAGGGCCAACGAGCTTTTCAACTGGGGGTGCACAGGGGTGTTCACAGACGTTTCGGATGTGCTGCTTCGCTCTGAGAGCAGCAGACCCCACCAGCTCCAGCATTTACCGTAGGGACACGGTAGGACTGCTGAGCCGCAAGACATAATTTGCGAGGTACTCCAGGCAGTGCCTGTGGTGGGACCCTGCGGTCCCACCACAGGCCCGGGCTACATCTTCTTTCTGCGAGTCAAGTACAGCAGAATACCTCCTAAAGTGGTCACGCTAATGGCCGCCGCTAGGAAGAGCGGCAGCGATGCTGCGAGCCCGGTTCTAGCTAGTCGTGCGGGTGCATCATCGCCTGGAAGAGTCTCAACGGGTGTTTTGTCAACGGGTGTTTTGGTTGTGTCTGTTTGGTCTGGTGCGCCGGGGCTGGTTGCTGTGGCGGTGTTGTTTACGTGTCCGTTTGTGGCGTCTTCTTCCGTAACTGTGTACCAGTAGGCGTCCCTGTCAACACATTTGGTTAGTCGGGGGGTTTCGCCTTCTGTGGTGGGTTCTAAGGGTTCGGCTAGGCATTCGCTGTTTTCGATGTCTAGGAGGGGGTCAGTGATGAGCAGGGTTTCCAGGCGGGAGTTGCCGGTGTTTGTAGCTGTGAACGTGTAGTGGATTCGGTCTCCTGCGTCTGCGGTGATTCCGTTGCCGTTGGTGTCTTCGATTTCGAGGATTTCTTTGGTGAAGTCAAAGGCGGGGGCGTAGACGGGTGTTGTGGCCTTGTCTGTTTGGTTTGGTGCGCCGGGGCTGGTTGCCGTGGCGGCGTTGTTGACGTGTCCGTTTTTGGCGTCTTCTTCGGTGATTGTGTACCAGTAGGCATCACTGTCAACGCACGTGGCAGTGGCACCCGACTTCAGGGGGGCCTTCAAGCATTCTGTATCGGCCACCTCAAGAAGAGGATCGGTAATGAGAACTTTTTCGAGGACGGACGTGCCGGTATTCTTCACCTGGAATCGGTAGTGGATCCTGTCGCCAGCATCTCCGACGAGCCCATTTTCGTTGGCGTCGGCTACCTCGACTATTTCCTTTTCCAGTGAGAACCTGGGGTCCACTGCTGGCACTTCCAGTTCGTCAGTGGCCTCGGGGCCGCCGGGTATCCACGCCGTTGCTGTGTTCAGGACGCGACCGGACGTCGCCTCCTCTGCCGAGATCTTGTGCGCAAAGGATCCAACACAGGCGACACTTTCGCCCGCGGCAAGAGGTTTTGCCAGGCACTCCTGCTTGGAGATTCCAAGGAGAGCATCGGTCACCAAGATGGATGCTTCTGGCGTGTTTCCCTTGTTTGTAACGTTGAGGCTGTATGAGACTGTGTCTCCCGCGTCTCCAAGCACACCGTTCTTATTACTATCCTTGATTTCTACCAGAGCCTTCTTGAGAGAGATGTCCAGCTTGGCGATCACGTTCTCCACGTTTGCGGCACATACCGAGCCGGTAGTGTCTCCCTTGTAGCACGTGTTCTCGCCGGAGTTAGTCGCGTCGCTTTTCAACGTGCCGCTTGCCGCTGTCGTCGCCTTGACAGTGACGGTGTACGCGTCGTCCGCCCCCGCCTTCAGATCACGAGCTGGCCACGTTACTGTGCGTGTTGCTGCATCGAATGTGCCGCCGCTAGTCGCGGAGATAAAGTCGACTCCCTTTGGAAGTAGTTGCTTGGTAACCAGCGCGTAGGCGGTCCGCAGAGTCTCAGCAGAGCGGGTGGTTAGTTGGTAATCAAATTGGTCTCCGGCTGTGATCCTCCCTGATTTTGGCAGAACGGACTTCATGGATAAATCCGTGCGGGCGGGGCGTAAGTGACCTGCGGCTACGCCGTCTAGCACACCCGACTCTGCAGTCCTTTCCACCGTGACGCTTTCCGATCCGTACTTCATGGTGTATTCGAACGTGTAGTCAGAAAGGGGTCGGTCGACCACGAACGGGCCTTCGACGCGCACCCCGGTGGTTCCTGCCGGAGCGACTTGTGATGAGGGAATCGTTATGGTCATGCTGGTGCCCGAACACTTCGTGGTGACCGGTATTGTGTCTTTCGCTAGCCGACGATCCGTGTCGATCCACCAGCCGCGGCCGACGGAAACGGAGCTGTCACAGATTGGGAGAGCGCCCTCAGTTAGCGGTTTTATGATCGCGGAGAATGAACGAGGGTCAAAGGGGTCCAACTTGTCGACGAATTGCGGCTGCGCGAACAAAGCCAGCTCCGTTTCCGAGACCACTCGCGGCACCAGGAACCCGCCTGTCGCGTTAGGCAGACTACGCGCGAATTGATATGTGTCCCCCGGACCTAACTTTGATCCGCTAGGGGAGAAGAGGTCGAGAACTCCGGTTCTCGTCTCGGTTGTGATCCTTGGGTCAACGAAGAAAGTAAAGGTGCCTGAGACGTCTTCCAGCCGGGAGGCCGCGTCCGTAGGCGTAAGTGTCAGCGTTGACTTCGTTGCACTGACTGTCGCCAGTGTTACGCCGTCCGCGTTCTTGAGTTGCAGACCTGAGAACTCCACGAAATCCCAAAAATCCTGGTCTACTGTCAGCTTGAAAGAAACCTGAGGGCCGGTCCCGTCCGGTGGGCGATACTCCATGGAGACTTCAACCATCGACTTGTTTATTGTCAGTCGCCCTTGGCTATCCAGGTTAAAGGCCTTGGAATAGGTCTTCGGGAACACTGTCCGGTAATCCCCTGAATAAACACCCTCTGCCGCTGCCGCAGTAAGGGCTTTGTTGCGCGGTGCTGGGTCCTGAGAAACCGCCGGGGGCACCTCCGATGCCACCTGCGGGCCAGTGTTCTGCTCCGTTCGTTGCGGCTCTATTTCAGCCTCCGTGGGAGGGTCATCCTGGACCACGCCGATGTCTCCTGATTGGGGTGAAGTATCCGCTGCTGCGTGTCTAGCGGTAGCTGTCAGGCCGCCCAGGAGGATTCCGGTGGTGGCTAAGGCCCCTAGAGCACCGCGGGTTCCGCGGCTCAGTCTTGTACTCACGTTGTACCTTTCTCTATCGATGAGAGGCCTACACCCGCTGCCGCGGGTTCGCCTCATCTATTAGTGCTCGCGTGCGCCCACAAACCCGCGCCTCTTTGACCCCTTGCGTCGAAGATCTAACCCGGGGCGAGCTGCGAAAAAGATTCACTTTGTGGGACCTTCGTCAGCTCGTGAAACGAGAACTTTTCTTCCAGGTGCCCCGACTTGGCGGGATCTCGTGAACACTGAGCGAGTAGATACCGGAAGGGGTATATTCAGAAGTGGTATGTTCCGCGAGGTTGCGGACCCCTTCAACCACTGAACTAGCTAGGAGAAACAATGGCAGACGTTGTTGTGTTGGGAGGCGGCATTTCCGGTCACACAGCCGCTCTCCACTTGCGCAGAAAGCTGGGGCGCGGGCACAAGGTGACCGTAGTGACCCCGAACGCAGACTGGAACTGGATCCCGTCGAACATTTGGGTTGGGGTCGGCGTGATGCCGATGAGCAAGGTGGTGTTCCCTCTAGCCCCTATCTACAAGCGAAAGCGGATCGGGTACGAACAGGCTAAGGCCATGGAGATCCACCCATATGGGGACAAGGTCGAATCACGGCCTCACGTGACGGTCGAATACACTGGCCAAGGAAAAGAGGGGCAGATTGCCCAAATCCCCTACGACTACTTGATAAACGCGACGGGTCCGAAACTCAACTTTGAGGCGACTGAGGGGCTGGGGCCCGACGCTGGTAAAACGGTTTCAGTTTGCACAGCCGACCATGCGGTGCATGCCGCAGCGGAGTTGGAGCGCATCATTGCTGCTGCGAAGACCGGGGAGAAACAGACCGTCGTCGTGGGTACCGGCCACGGTACTTGTACGTGCGAGGGAGCTGCGTTCGAATACGCGTTCAACGTCGATCACGAGCTGCGTGAGGCGGGCGTCCGCGATAACGTGCGACTGGTGTACCTGACGAATGAGGCGGAGCTGGGCGACTTCGGTGTGGGGGGCATGACGTTCACCGAACGCGGCTTTGAGACAAGTTCACAACTATGGACGGAGTCCCTATTCAAGGAACGTCAAGTTGAAGCAATCGTGGGCACCGCGGTCACCCGGATCGACGGCAATACGATTGTGTACGAGGACCTTGCCGGTGATACCTACGAACTAGAATTCGACTTCGCTATGCTCCTGCCGCCTTTCCGGGGCCAGGACATTAAGGCTGCGGATGAGAACGGGAACGACATCACCGAGAGGCTGTTCGCGCCGTCGGGTTTCATGAAGGTCGACGCTGACTACACGCCGAAGCCGTTCGAGGAGTGGAGTGCTGCGGACTGGCCACGGACGTACGAGGTCCCGGGCTTCTCCAACATATTCGCAGTGGGTATCGCATTTGCGCCACCCCACCAGATTAGTCGTCCTCGCACGAACCCGAACGGGACCGTGATAGCCCCCGCACCACCTCGCACCGGCATGCCTTCCGGCGTGATGGGCAAGACCGCGGCTCTCACCATCGTGGATCGCATCAAGAAGGGCGACACGGCTCCGGCGGGCGAGGCCTCCATGACGAACATGGGTGCGGCCTGCGTTGCGTCCTCCGGGACGGGCCTGCTTAAGGGGTCCGCTGCTGCTATGACGATGATGCCGGTTGTTCCTGACTTCGAGAGATACAGGACGGGTCGCGACGAACAGGACACTCGTGGAGAGATCGGCTTGCACGGCCACTGGGTGAAGCTGATGCTCCACCATCTGTTCATTTACAAGGCGAAGGCGTACCCGCTCTGGTTCCTGATTCCAGAGTGAGCCAACCGCCCCCGAAAACCATAAGAGAACGAGGAGACGAAAATGACTGAAGGGCCAGTTGCGGACCTCTCGATGGCGCCGCTTCCAACCAAGAAGACCTTGCGTGGACGCAAGAACATCTTCTTGCAATTCATTAAGTTCATGGGATTCAACCTGATGATCATGCGCATGGTGGCCAAGGGCCACAAGGGCGACTGACTCACCGAGGCTGAGCCAGGCTAACCTGGAGACATGATCTACAACGAAGATTTTGTTCCAGGAGGACTGTTTGTCGACCGCTTCCAGGCGCCCCCACTGACGGGGGCCCTGGTGGTGGTCGACATTTTGCGTGCATTCACCACTGCCGCGTACGCCTTCGCGGGCGGTGCCAAGCGAATCTACTTAGTCGACTCTGTGGAAGAGGCTCTGTCTGTCAAAGCCCAGAACCCGCACTGGTTGGCAATGGGGGAGAACCACGGAAAGCGCGTGCAAGGATTCAATTTCACGAATTCCCCCGTCCAGATGAGCGAAGCGGATGTTCGCGGGCGCACCCTGGTCCAGCGAACTACTGCAGGTACTCGAGGGGTTGTGGCCTGTTCTTCGGCTGACCGAGTTTGGGTGGCTGCGCTTGTCACAGCTTCGGCTACGGCCCGCGCTGTAGCGGCTTCGGACCTGGGCCAGCCCCACTACGTCGTGACGGGGTCCTGGCCGGGGAGGACCCTAGCGGGAAACGATGATTGGTGGACGGCTCAGTACATCAACGACCTCTACTCGGGGCTCACTCCGGATGCCTTGGAGGTAGAGCGCGCCATTCGTACCAGCACTGAAGCGGAGTTCACGTTGGGGCTTGGCGCAGAAAACGCAGACCCCCTGGATGTTGAGTACTCTCTTCGAACCGACCTGTTTGACTTCGCGTTGGAAGCCGTGAGATCGCCCAAGGGAATGTGGGAGCTCCTCAGACGCTAGGCGGGTGAGAGCGGGGTTGCCCCCGCAATGAGCAGCCCGTATCGATGCGATTCGAGCAGAGCCTGCCAGGAGGCCTCAACGACGTCCGTGGCAACGCCCACCGTCGTCCACCGTCGTCCGAGCTGAGGGTCCTCCTGGTCTATGAGCACGCGGATCAGAGCGTCTGTACCACCGCGATCCTCGTCGAGTATTCGCACCTTGAAGTTAGTTAAGTGGAACCGGGTGACCTGTGGGTACACGTCTTCCAGGGCAGCGCGCAGGGCTCGATCAAGCGCGTTAACCGGGCCGTTTCCTTCGGCGGTTGAGATTGACCTGCCACGCACGCGTAGCTTTACCGTTGCCTCGGACTCCGCGAAGACAATGTCGTCATCGTTAGTCATCTCCCGCGTGGTCACCTTCCAGGATTCGACTCTCCAGAACGACGGCGCGGTCCCTAGGACTTCCCGAAGTAGCAACTCGAAGGAGGCGTCAGCGGCGTCGTACGTGTAGCCCTCCGCCTCCTTCTCTTTGACCAGTGCTGCGACCTGACCAGTCAGTGTGGCGGAATCTCCCAGGTCGATCCCCAGTTCATTCGCTTTCAACTCGATCGAAGCCCGCCCGGCCATTTCGGATACCAGCATCCGCATGTCATTGCCGACATCTGCCGGATCCAAGTGCTGGTACAGGTCAGGGTCGACTCGAATCGCGGAAGCGTGCAAGCCCGCCTTGTGTGCGAAGGCGGACTGCCCCACGTAGGGGTCCCTGGCGAACCCCGCTAGGTTCACTATCTCCGCGACCCTCTGGGACACCGCGGTAAGGGTCTGCATTTTCTCTGCATCGACCAGAGGGTATCCCATCTTTAGCTGGAGGTTAGCCATGCAGGTAAGCAGGTTCGCATTTCCGGTGCGCTCCCCGTACCCGTTTATGGTCCCCTGCACCTGCGTGGCGCCGGCACGGACCGCTGCCAGAGTATTTGCGACCGCGCACCCGGTGTCGTTGTGCGCGTGGATTCCAACTTCTACGTCCGGGTATCCCGCGTCATCAAGAGCCGTACGAACCCTACGTGTCGCCTCGGCCACCGGCTCAGGAAGACCGCCCCCGTTCGTGTCACAGCAGATGACCGCGCTTGCTCCGGCTGCCGCCGCCTCCAGGGCGACGTCGATCCCGTAGTCCGGGTCCACGGCAAGGCCATCGAAGAAATGTTCGAGGTCCACCATGACCTGGGCGTCCTGCCCAAGAAACTCCACGGTGTCCCGGACCATTCTCAGGTTTTCGTCGGTCGTCGTGCGCAAGGCATCCTCAACGTGGCGCACATCGGACTTGGCGACAAGCGTAATGATCGGGGCGCCGCTGTCCCGCAGGGCCAGCACCTGGGGATCCTCGGACGCCACCGCTCCGGCGCGGCACGTTGAGCCGAACGCCGCAAGTTGCGCATTCTTCAGGGGAACTGACTTGGCCTGGGCAAAAAACTCCGTGTCCTTCGGAATTGCCCCCGGCCAACCACCTTCAACAATTCCAATTCCAAGATCGTCCAGGATCGGAAGGATTCGCAACTTGTCCCCAAGGGACAGGGAGATCCCTTCCATTTGGGCGCCGTCGCGAAGAGTTGTGTCGTAAACCGTGACCTGTTTCATTCCAGCAGTTTCCCCGAAAGGGAGCGTCCAGCGCCCCGATGTCCACTTTGCGGCTACTACCCGGACTTTCGAGGCAATCTCAGGAGAGCTTCTAGGACCTGAAGTACCCCACCTTCCCGGTTTGACGGGATCGTCCAGTCCGCTGCTTCGAGTACGTCCGGGTGCCCGTTCTCTACGGCGAAAGAGTGCTCAGCGTGGTCGAACATAGGGAGGTCGTTGTGGAAATCGCCGAACACAGCCGTCTCTTTGGGAGTCACGCCCAGGCGCTTTTGTAATTCACTGAGGCCGGTTCCCTTATCGACGCCGGGCCGCATCACGTCAACCCAGTTCTCCCCGGACAGTACAACCTGGCTGTGCCGCTGCAGCGGGGACAGTGCGTCGTAGATCGGGACCGAAGAATCGAAGTCGAAGACGGCAATCTTCAAACAGGGATCCCGCAGCTCTGTCAGGTCCGGGACCACATCTAACGCCGCGTAGTACTTCCGTGCCTCATCTAGGAATGCGCTGTCGCTTCGTTCCGTGTATGCCCTGTCCTTGCTGCAATACACCGTTCCGAAATCGCGCCCCTTCACGTCCCGCAGTATGTTAACGGTCTCTCTCACGACCTGCGGATCCACTGCAGCCGAGAAGACCTCATCCCCGCGCAGCATGACCAGGTTGCCGTTCTCCGCTATGAAACCAAGGTCATCTGCCGGGAACATTCGCGTTAGGGCCCCGTATCCTCGGCCACTGGCGGGGACAAACGTGATGCCCTGGGCCTGCAGTTGGGAAAGGAGTGGCCAAAACTCGGCCGGTAATTCTGAGTTGGCATCCAGAAGAGTCCCATCCATGTCACAAGCGACAAGAGTGATTTCTGGTTCTGCGTCAAGATACTGTTTCCACATGACCCCATCATCGCAACAAACCCGAATCTTCAGGGGGGATCTCCTCAAGTGAGATGTCGCCTAGCGCCGAACGTAAGTCACAACCTTCCACCGGGCGTCCCCAGATTTGGGCCGCCACTGCGAGTCGGAACGCTCAGGGTCCACCTTCCAGATTGCAGGGTCGATTTCCGGGGCAAACACGCGCGGGCCAACCTCGGGTAACGTCAGGTCCATTTCGGAGACGATTAGCTCATCCACCACGTCCATGGTCTGCTCGTATATCTGCGCACCACCGGTTATCCACGCGTGGGACAGCCCATCTTTGCGAGCCTGGTCTGCTGCCACCTGCAGCGCGTCGTTGATGGAGTGCGTAACGACCGCCCCCGGGGCTTCGAAGTTTAGGTCCCGGGTTATGACGATGTTGGTCCGGCCCTTCAGGGCGCCTCGTTGAGCGTCCCATGAGCTCCGCCCGAAAACTATAGGGGCTCCCATCGTGACCACTTTGAAGAACTGCTGATCCGCGGGCACCCGCCACAGCATCTCTTCGCCGGAGCCCAGGACGCCGTTGGTGTCTTGGGCCCAGACCGATCCGAACTTGATCTTGTTGGGGCTCATACTGCCACCTTCCCGCGTATAGCCGGATGATGCTCATATCCGATTACCTGCACGTCTTCGAACCCGTAGTCGAACAGTGTCGGTACTTCAGCTAATTCCAGTTCGGGGAACGCGAACGGTTCTCTGGCTAACTGTAGCTGCACCTGTTCTTGGTGGTTCAAGTAGATATGGCAGTCTCCGCCTGTCCAAATGAAATCTCCCGCTTCCAACCCGGCTTGAGCAGCCAGCATGTGGGTCAACAGCGCGTACGACGTGATGTTGAAGGGCACACCCAAAAACATGTCCGCGCTTCGCTGATACAGCTGCAAACTGAGCTTCCCATCCGCCACGTACAGCTGAAAAAAAGCGTGGCACGGTTGCAGAGCCATCTGTTGGAGTTGGCCTACGTTCCAAGCAGAGACGATCATGCGCCGCGAATCCGGGTCGGTGCGCAACTGCTCCATTACTTGGGCCAGCTGGTCGATGGTTTCACCATCAGCGCCCATCCAGGAGCGCCACTGCACCCCGTACACGGGACCCAGGTCTCCGTTCTCGTCGGCCCATTCGTTCCAAATCCGAATGCCATTATCTTGCAACCAGCGGACGTTCGAGTCTCCACTCAGGAACCAGAGAAGCTCTCCGATGACCGACTTAAGGTGGACGCGCTTCGTAGTGACAACCGGGAAACCCTTTTGCAGGTTGTAGCGCAGTTGGCGCCCAAAAACAGAAAGGGTTCCGGTTCCTGTCCGGTCCTCTTTAAGGGTGCCATGGGCCAGGATGTCCGCCAAGAGATCTTCATACTGCCGGTCGACCGTCACGTTCCCTAGTCCTCTTGCGTGATGATGGTTGTGTGCGGGACGGCGTGGTCCAGTGTGTGCCCGACGGTGCAGTACCGTTCAATTCCGCGCAGACCCCACTTGATCGCGTCGGCAACGGTTTTTTCGTCGGCATCACCGAACTCTGGGACCAGTTCCACGGTCAAAGACTCGTAGCGATCTTGGTCTTTGTTGTAGACGCCGTCCACACCCGCTCCCATTTCGAAGTCATCGCCCAAGCTGCGGGCTAGGCGAGCATCCGCAGACAAGGTGTTACAACCCAAGAGAGCCATCTTTAGGAGCTCTCCGGGACTCCACTGTCCTTCTTCATACCCGATCTCAATGGTGGCGCCGCGCGAGTTTGCTCCCGCGTACTGGCGCGGACCAATCCGCTCAACGAAGAGTCCGGTCGGGGAAACAGCCTTCTTGGTCATAGTTGCTCCTCTCCTAATGGCAGCCTCTACCGGGCTAACCGGGGTCACTTCCTCACAGGAAAATCTTTGGCGGCGCCGGATCGGGACCAACTAGGGCGGTCACGTTCTTGGCTGCGGTGCACTAATTTGCCTGCCAGCGCCGGGTTAGGCCCAATTGTACCGCCCGGCACTATCCTTCTAGAAGAGGGCCGGGCCAGAGGCGGACCTATACTTCTGGTTCTTCCGGTGCCGTGAAGTCTTGGGCCAAACGCGTGAGCAGCCTAGCCCCGAATCCTGTGGACCCGACGACCCGCCAGAAGTCATCCGTCTCAGAGTGCATGGTCCCAGCGATGTCCAAATGCGCCCATGGCCGGTCCTGGACAAACTCACTGAGGAACAGCGCGGCAAAGATAGCTCCCCCGAAACGGCCGCCGATGTTCTGCAGGTCCGCCACGTTGGACTTCAGCTGTTTCCGGAGACGCTCATCAAGTGGGAGCTCCCACACAGTCTCACCAGTGAGCGCAGCGGCAGCTTCAACTTGCGCCGCCAAATCTCTGTTGTTGGCAAACAAGGCAGCGTTCCTTGAACCCAAGGCCATCAGCGCGGCGCCCGTGAGGGTCGCGATATCAACAATGGCGTCCGCACGTGGGCTTTCTTCTGTCGCCAAGACTAGGCCGTCAGCTAGAACCAGCCGCCCTTCTGCATCCGTATTCTTGACTTCGACGGTCTTGCCGCCCCGGATGGTGAGCACCTCCCCGAGCTTTGTCGCACTGCCCGAGGGCATGTTGTCGGTGGCCATCAGCCACGCAGTTACGGCTCCCTTTACTTCTAGATCAGCCAGAGCGGTCATGGCAGCAAGCACAGCTGCGGCGCCGGACATGTCGAATTTCATAAGAGCGTGCATCGGATCTGACGGCTTCAAGCTGATCCCGCCGGAGTCGTAAGTTATCCCTTTACCAACCAGGGCAAGATGAGTGGAAGAGTTTTCCGGTCGGTACATGACTTTGATCAGGCGCGCTTCTTCCGTGCTGCCGGCATTCGTGCCCAGCAGTCCGCCCATCTTCATTTCTTCCAGCTGTTCCGGACCGGAAATCTCTACCTCTAGCCCGAACTCAGGACCGATCTGCTCTGCGACCCGGGCCAGGTCCACGGCGTTCAAGTGGCGCGGGGGAGTGTTGGCAAGGTCCCGGGCCAGGTTTGTTGTGCGGGCCAGGATGCGCGCCATGGAGGCAGCCGCAGAAGCGGTGGCCACGTCCCCTTCCGCAACCCACAGGTGGAGATCGTCCAGGATGACGACTTCTGCATCAGCTTGAAGCGGGGTATAGGAATACCGGGCAAGCAAGATACCTTCGGTCACGGCCAAGACTAGGTCGTCCGTGCTCAGTTCCGTGCTCACGCCGCGCAGGTCTACCTGTATGGCAGGGGCCTTCCGGAGCGCCAATGCTGCTGCCGCGGCGGCTTCCCGCACCTGGTCGAGGGTCGCGCCTTCCGGCAGGCCCGTCAGAACACTGAACGACTTGCCCGGAACGATAAAGGTTTGGTTCGCTTTGGCGGTGAAACCCGCTGCAGCCAGGGCGCCGGAAAAGTCCTTGGATAAACCATCGATGTCAGGAAGGTGCTCATCATCCGCGACGAACACTATCGTTGGTGCGTCGGAGCTCTGGTCACTGACCGTAACGAAGGTCGGGGAAGTCAAGGAAGGAACAGGATTAAAATCTGGGTCAACGTTTACACTCATACGCTCACCCTAGCCAAGGTCCTTGCCGCTGGCGAAGGCGGAAGGCTTTCCACTAGTTCTACACGCACCGCTAAGCTGGCGTTATGCGCACCCTATCTGAGCTTGCTGCGGAGTTTTCGACGGGAACACTGGATCAGTCGGACATCGATTGGCTGCACCTATTAATGTCTGATTGGCAGGTCCTTGCGGACCTGTCAGCGTGCGACCTGGTTCTCTGGTTGCCGACAAGAGAAGACGGCTTTGTGGCCGTAGCTCTGTGCCGCTCGGGGACCTCGAGCACCGTCCATTTGGAGGACTTGGTGGGTCTGCAGGCTCCCGCGACGCGCGCAGCTCAACTGCGTGAAGCCTATGAAACAGGCCAGGTGGTCAGCCAGCAGGAAATACAGTGGGCGGCGTCTTACTCTTCGTCCGCGGCGTTTATCCCAGTGGTCCACGCGGGGCGTCCCATCGCGGTGCTCAGCAGGGAGGGGAATTTCTCATCTTTCGTGAACTCCGGCCCGCATACGGCTTGGGCTTCCAAAGCAGCTGAGACCCTCTGCACGATGATTTCGCAGGGGGCCTATCCATATGCTTCGGGCCCGTCCGTGTCCTCTCGCGGTCTGCCCCGCGTCAATGACGGTGCCATGCTACTGGAGAAAGAGGGCACGGTTTTGGAGGCAACCCCGAACGCCACTTCCTGCATGAGACGGATAGGCGTCGCGGAAAGGCTGCAGGGCATCTCACTGGCGGAAAAACTGACCGAGGTCATCCGGGAGAACCAGGTTGTGGACGAGGCGATGGCTGTCGTCGCGACCGGGAAAGCCTCTTGGATGGTGGAGGTCGAGGGGCACGGTTCGACGATCGCGCTGCGGGCGCTGCCCCTGTACAAGGACGGCATCCGCACGGGGGCGGTGTTGCTGACCAGGGACATAACCGAGACGACGCGCCGGGAACAGGAACTAATCTCTAAGGACGCTACTATCCGGGAGATTCATCACCGGGTGAAGAACAACCTTCAGACGGTTTCCGCTCTTTTGCGAATGCAGTCACGTCGATCAGATTCAAGCGAGGTCAAGCAGGCGCTCCACGAGGCAGGACGGAGGGTCGAGGCGATCGCGACTATCCACGAAGCCCTCAGCCAAAACGTTGATGAGATAGTCCCCTTTGATGAGGTCGCTGCTCCGATTTTACGTATGGCCGCAGGTGTTGCTTCGACTAGCAGTTTCGTGGAGGTGGAGACGCAGGGAGAGTTCGGCCTGGTGCCAGCAGATGCTGCGGCTGCGCTTGCCACGGTTCTAACTGAACTGGTCACCAACTCCGTGGAGCACGGAATGAAAGACCGGAACGGAAAGATAGTCATCAGCGCGAACCGGTCGGGGCAGGATCTAGAAGTGGTCGTGGAGGATGACGGCGTTGGAATCAAGGAAGGCGCCGCCACCGCCGGGCTGGGTACGCAAATCGTGAAAATGATGGTCACCGGTGAGCTCCGAGGAACCATCGACTGGGAGTCCCCCGAGGAGGGGGGCACCAGGGTCACGCTGCATCTCAATATCGCCGAATAGCTGCCAAGCCCCTTAGCGGACGCCCAAAAATACGTGGGCCCGTCCTTATCGGACAGGCCCACAAATGCGCTAAATACGCTTGGCTACAGGTTTCGGCGTGCGCGAGCAGCCCGGCGTTTCAGGGAACGCCGTTCATCCTCACCCAGTCCGCCCCACACACCAGCATCCTGGTTGTTTGCGATTGCCCACTGCAAGCAGACCTCGCGAACCTCGCAGGAGGCGCACACGCGCTTAGCTTCCGTTGCCTGGGCTATTGCCGGGCCCGTATTCCCTATGGGGAAGAACAGTTCCGGGTCAACACTCAAACACGCAGCTTTGCTACGCCAGTCCATTGGCAGGCTCCTCGAATTGGCTGCAAAATAATTATTCGCAGCGAAAATTGTCACTGCAACCAGTCTGGTTTAGTTCTGGGAGGCGGGCAAGGGTATTGCCGTGTGACATGGCTTAAAATTCTGCCCATTTCCCACTTGGGGTTGCAAACAAACTGGCTCCACGGTGGCCTCCGTCACCAGAACACCCTGACCCTGCGGATAGGGGTAGAGTGCGCGCAACCAGAGTGCATCCTCAGGGTGACGGCCCGCGAGTGCCCGGAGCAGCTCGACCGGAGGTCGTACATACAGCCAGGGTTGAGTCGCGCTCAGAGCCAGAAGCGGGTTCGCCGCCTCTTGGTTATCGACTTTCCAGCCGAGTGTCTCCAGCCAGCGCACCTGTTGATCCGTTGTCCCAAAAGCTGTCACCCGGGAGGGAACTTCGCGGTGACCTAGCGGCCCGTCACGACTCCAACTTCCCGGAATGCAATTGGGGGCAGAAAAAGAAGGCCTTGGGGATGTAGAGCCCGGAACTGGGTTGGTCGCTGTCTGTATCAAAAAGGGTCGTTCGAAAGGAAAACCGCTTGCGACAAAGCGCCCGGTACCGGAGCACACGGCTTCCTCCCGGGTTAGGGCGGACGCGCCTGCCAGGGAAGTGCCAAGACGGGGGAGCTGGGGGACAGTTCGCAGGACCGCTGGGTGGTGCCAGTGCTCCGCTGACGGTATGCGCGTTAGCCTCTGCCGCAGGACTCGGGCAAACTGAGAACCCACAGAGTCGCACGCGACGAGGGGCATAGATTCTCGTTCTGCGCGTCCGACAAGATGACGCCAGAGCTGAGCGAATTCGGGGCCCAAACCGTGGAACTCGAATTCTTCTGCCAGTTCTGAAAGGTCAGACACCCAGAGTGCGGGCGCGCCGGACCGCGCTGCCTGGGTCAGCAGAAGGGAGACCTCCGCCAGACCAAGTTCCCCAGGCACAATTGCTTCCAGCTTCATGCCAGTCACCGCGGCCATACGCTGGGCGGTCCACAAGGAAACATCGGCTAGCTCTTCCAAGCCCGGACCGGAAAAAAGGAGAGCGCCGCGCGGAAGCGGGACCTGCCGGAGCGGGCTACACGGACCTGTACCTTCTCGCACGCCCAAGGACTTGGCAGGCAGCTTCAAGGAGTCCAGCTTGTCCGGGAGGGGTTCGGGCCAATGGCGCGGGCCCGCGTAGCTTGTCACAGGCAGTTCAGGGGCGGGACCATACGCGAATTGCACTTCTTTGTCGGCCACGATGGCGCGCCCCGGAATTGGAGGCAATCGCGCTGCCTTTGCGTTTCCGACCATCGTTTGTGAGTCTAGAGCTTCTGTAAAGCGCAGGGCGACCCTAAGGTCGACCGTTCCGCGCAGGTCCGCACCGACAGCCTGCCCCGGACGCTGCGTGGCAAAGATCAAGTGCAAGCCTAGCGAGCGACCCTGAGCTGCAAGGCGTGTGAAAGCCCCCATGAGGTCCGGGTGCTCCTCGTGTAAAACCTGGAACTCATCCACGACCACCAGTATTCGCGGAGGCGGTGGCTCGGCCTGCACTCCTCGTACCCAACGGGCTTCCCACTGGCCGATCTCTGCGAGCCCGGCGGTTCGTAGCAGGTCTTTCCTTTCCTGAAGGACCGCGCCTAAACGGCGCAGAACCCACGCCGTCCTTCCGGGGTCAAGGTCTGAGGTGAAGACTTCTGCGTGCGGGGTGTCTGCTAGAGGTAGAAGACCGGCTCCGCCTTTGTAATCGATCAGCACCAGCCGCAAAGAGTGAGGGGGCGCATGCGTGACCAGTGACCACAACCAGGTCTGCAAGGCAACTGTTTTCCCGCTGCCGGTGGCTCCCGCCAGCAGCGCGTGAGGACCATCAGCTGGCAGACTTAGGTACACCGGTTTGCCCCCGGCCCGTGCTGCCACCGGCGTGTTCCACGTGTAGGTGAAACTCTCCCACCGCTTAGTAATGTCCTGCGAAGACACGGGGATCCCGACACGGTCCAGCGACACTGCTTCCGGGACGCCACCGTCTCTTGCGCTGTCATAGGCCGGGAATGGGCCGGACAGCAGCCACTTGCCGCTCACGGGAGCTTTAGCGGGAATCACCTGCCGGACACGCGATGGAAAGTCCTCCAACCGCTCTCCCCAAAGCACCGCGGTTTGTCCGGGTTCAAGGGCCTCTTCCCACCGTCCCTTGGCCGGGGCGACCAGAGGGACTTCAGATGTGGAGAGCAGCAGTTGGGCACCGAGCCACCTTGCCGTTTGGGGCGCTTCCCGGCCAAGGACAGCAAGCATTTCGCCCGGCCCCACCGATACCCTGCGGCCACCCCATTTGCCCTGATATACGGTCGCGGGACCCGCCGACCAAGGCCGGTTCCCCGCAGCCGCGGACACAGATGGAGTGACTGAGTTAGGGGCCTTCGTCTCCGCGCAGAGCGCCAGAGCAGCCCCATCGAAGGCTCTGCGTTGCCGAAGTCGGCGCACACAGAGTCCCGTCACCACCAACAGGAGTCCCGATAGCAGCAGGCCGCCTTTCAGCACCCACGAACCGGGCAAGAAACGGAGCAGCAGGCCAACTATCAAAACCAGGGGCAAGAATCGCAGCCACTTTCTGTTCCGACCATCCGTGTTTGGAAGAGGCCAGCTTGGGCGTCCCGGACGACTCCGTACCTGCCAGGCTCCAGAGCCCAGTCGAACCGTGCTCCCTATGCGCAGGGGGATTGCAGTACCCGCACCCGAAACGGGTTGCAACTCCAGGGTCTGCCCGCGCCCCTGGGAGACGATCCACCCGAGTCGGGGGAGCACCGAATCGGAGAGCCATCGCATGGTCTGTCTGCCCACCACCGCGCCGGGTTCTAGTGGGATCACACAGCCCAAATCGGGTCCTCTAACGCAGGCCAAATGCTGCGGGCAGCGCAGAGCGCGCCCAGCCGGTGTCAGCAGCTCTTTGGGCATACTCCAAACGGTCGCCTGAGCTTGTCGCCGCCGCAACCCCCGAAAATGGCTCTGTGGATAATGAGCTACAGATGACTTGTGGACAGCCCATCTTCTGTCTCGTTCCAGATGGCCCGCGTTGGATGAAGCTGCCTTGCAGCGGGGGAATGAGACAATGGCGCCATGAACGATAGTGATGTGACCCGGCAGGCGGCGCAGCGATGGCGGGAACTGGTGCAAGTAATCGAAGACGCCAGGCACCGGTATTACGACATGGACCAGCCGACGCTTTCTGATGCAGACTACGACGCATACTTCAGGGAACTGCAAAAACTAGAGGCGGCACACCCGCAGTTAGCCTCCCAGGACTCGCCAACAGCGACGGTTGGGGGCACCCCGCAGGGCGCGTTCGCCTCGGTCACACACAGGCAGAGAATGTTCAGCCTGGAGGACGTCTTCAGCGTGGAGGACGTTGTGGCCTGGCGTGCGAAGCTGGCAGCGCGGTGGCCGGAGGAAGACCTAGAGTTCACCGGGGAGGTCAAAATCGACGGGCTGGCAGTGAACCTCACGTACGTGGAGGGTCGCCTTCTCAGCGGAACAACTCGAGGGGACGGCAAAGTTGGCGAAGACGTGACCGCCAACGTTCGCACGATTCGGACGATCCCGCACGTGTTAGCGGGTGAGGACTGGCCCGCTGTCGTAGAGATTCGCGGGGAAGTATTCTTCCTTCTTGACGATTTCGCTCTAACCAATGCGCAGCGCCAAGAACGTGGCGAGCCTGCGTTCGTGAATCCTCGAAACGCTGCCGCCGGGTCCCTACGACAAAAGGACCCGCAGGCAACCGCGAGCCGGCCGCTGTCTATGTTTGCCCACGGGGTGGGCTTCGTGGACAGTTCGAATGGTTTCGATGCCCCCTCGACGCAAGAAGGCTGGTACCGGTTGCTCCAACGGTGGGGGATTCCGGCTTCCGGGTACACACGGCTGGTTTCCACCTCGGAAGAGTTCGTTGAGCTAATCGACGGTGTCGGGAAAGAACGCTCCCAGATCTCCCACGAGATTGACGGCATCGTCTTCAAAGTGAACGATTTGGCAAAGCAGAGGGAACTGGGGGAGACATCTAGGACACCCCGCTGGGCCGTAGCTTATAAATACCCGCCAGTCGAGGTCTTCACCAGGCTTCTTGACGTCAGAGTTCAGGTTGGCCGCACCGGGAGGGTAACACCCTACGCGGTGTTCGAAAGAGTGCTAGTGGACGGCTCCTATCTTCAGCACGCGACGCTGCACAACGCCAGTGAAGTGGAACGAAAAGACGTCCGCATCGGGGACATGGTCGTCGTACGCAAGGCGGGAGACGTGATCCCCGAGGTGGTCGGCCCGGTTATCGAGGACCGCGATGGCTCCGAACGACTGTTCATTATGCCTGAGTTCTGCCCCTCGTGCGGAACGTTGTTGGCGCCGGCAAAGGAAGGTGACGTCGACCTGCGTTGCCCCAATGCCGCGGGTTGCCCCGCGCAAATAACAGAGCGGATAAGCCACTTGGGCTCGCGCGGCGCACTGGATGTGGACGGGTTGGGTGACGAGGCGGCGCTGGCCCTCACCCAGCCAGAGGCAGGACGGGACCAAGTGGTTGCCGCACTGGTTGGCGGGGGAACGGTCACGTTGGATGGAGGAGAAGAACTGCGCTTTACCGGGCGTCACGACGTTCCGCACGGGGAGCTTTCTTTGCGGGCAGACGAACTGCTCCCGGAACCTGCACAACCTGTCCTGACCTCTGAAGCGGATATCTTCGATTTGACAGCCGATGACCTCCGCGATGTTACTGTGTGGCGTCCCGTGCGCGTCAAAGGAGTCCGTACCGGCAACTGGAAACAAGTACCGTTCTTCTGGACCAGCCAGTACCGAAAACAGGGGGGAACGGCAGTTCCTGTACCCAGTCGCCCTCGCAAGGGGACTACAACGCTCCTGGGGCAGCTACAAGAAGCAAAAGGAGCAGAGCTTTGGCGCAAACTGATTGCTTTGTCAATGCGGCACGTCGGTCCGACGGCCGCGCAAGCCTTAGCAGGTAGGTTTGGGTCACTCGCGGCAATGGAAGAAGCCGATGCCGAGCAGCTGGCGCAGACCGAGGGCGTGGGCCAGGTAATAGCGCAGTCCCTCACCGACTGGTTCGCGATCCCATGGCACCAGCGCATCATTGATAAATGGCGCGCGGCAGGCGTGACATTCGAAGACAAGCCGCAGCAGGTTATTCCTCAAAACCTTGAGGGTCTGACCATAGTGGTCTCCGGGGCCGTGCCGGGGTACGACCGGCAGGGGGCAAAGCAAGCAATCGCGGAGCGTGGGGGACGCGCGGCAGGCTCGGTCTCCAAGAAAACGAGTGTTTTAGTAGCGGGTCCCGGGGCCGGATCTAAGGTGGCCCGAGCAGAAGAACTCGGGGTACCGATTCTGAGTGAGGAAGACTTCGATCGGTTGCTTGCGGAAGGCGCTGCAGCCATCCCAAGTTAGACGACAGCGTTGAACGGGCCCAGCAGAACTTCGGTGAATTTCGTGAGGAAGGACCGGCTTTCCCACTCGTCAAGGGTGAGTTGCCTGGAACTGGTCAGGTCGTTTTCGAAGATGTCCTCCATCCTGCCTGCGAACTCCTCAGACAGGATCTCCAAGTTGGCTTCCGCGTTTCCCATCATGGAGAGGCGGTCGATATTTGCTGTTCCCACAGTGGACCAAGTGCCGTCGATTGTCATGGTCTTGGAGTGATTCATTGCGTGCTGGTAGAGCCAGATTTCGACGCCGGCTCGGAGCAGAGCTCCAAGGAACGGTCTGGAAACCCAGTCGGCGATTATGTGATTGGAATACTCGGGGATGAGAATCTGAGCCTTGACACCGCGCGCAGCAGCCGCGGCAAGGGCTTCGGAGAAATCTCGGTCCGGAATGAAATACGGTGTGGTCAATCGGATGGAGCGCTCCGCCCGGTCGAGAGCATCCAGGTACATCCCTCGGATTGGGAAGAGCAGCCGGGCAGGCAGATTGAACACGGCTTTGATGTCCGAACTCCAGGGAGGGAAATATTTGTCAGGAAGTTCCGGTTCGTCTTTGCGGCGCAGTACGTTCCAGTAAGTGGTGAAGCCCCCAGAGAGGGCCTCAGCCGACTTGCCATCGATGCGAACGTGAGTGTCGCGCCACTCGTTGCCGAAGTCGTCTCCAATGTTGAAACCGCCGACAAAACCTACACGGTCGTCCACGACTAGGACCTTGCGGTGCGTTCTACCGGTACGCCGCGCGTTCAGGGTGAGCAGGCCGATGCGGATCGCGGACAGCCTGTGAACGTGCAACGTCGGGAGTCTGGGGAAGAACCCGAAAGCGGGACTCTCTTTCAGATTGCCGAACCCGTCGTAAATTATGTAGACCCGCACACCGCGTTTAGCAGCGGCAACCAAAGCATCCTTGAACCTGTGACCCCACGTGTCAGATCGCCAAACATATGTTTCGAAAAAGATGAAGTCTTCTGCGGAATCGATGGCTTCTAGCATGTCGGCGTAAAGGCTCTGACCCTCCGTGTAACTGCGCAGGGCAGAGTCGGCAACTTCCGAGTCTGCGGGGGGAAGCGCAGGGAAACCTTCCACACCACCCGGAACCCGCTTCTTGCGTAGGTTGTCCAAAGCTATGACAGCGGTAGCAGCACCAACGGGAGCCGCAGCAGCAGCGCCGATCGCCATCTTGAACAGTTTGGAAGCTCGGATCTTGCGGGGCGGGTGGGTGAGAGTCTTGGCCATGAGGACAGTCTAGGAGACGAAGAAGAACAATGTGCCCCTGCCTCATACACGGGAAGCAAATACGGTCGTTTACGCATGTGTGGATCGGGGTATTAGAATGGCGTACATGTCAAAATTCTCCACTGCAGACGTCAAGCGCCTGGCCGAAATGGCGCACATTTCTCTGACGGATGAGGAGATCGCTCAGATAGCTGAGGAGCTCGAGGCGATCACGTCCACCGTCGACAAAATACAGGAGGTTGCGGCGGACGATGTGCCCCCGACCTCGCACCCAATTCCCATGGTCAACGTGGTCCGCCCCGACACGGTCGGCCCAACTCTGGACAGGGAGAGCGTGCTCGCGGCAGCTCCTGCCGCCGAAGACGGGCAGTTCGCGGTGCCGCAGATGTTGGAGGAGGACTGAAAGATGGATCAATTACTGCGAAAGTCAGCGCTGGAACTGGCTGCCGAATTGCGAGAAGGCACAATAAGTTCTGCCGAGCTGACAGAGAAGTTCCTTGATCGGATTGACGCCGTGAACCCGGAGATGAACGCTTTTATAACGGTTGATCGCGACGGGGCACTAAAGACCGCGGCATCTGTTGACGAGCTACGCGCTCAAGGCGCGGAACTGCACCCGCTGGCGGGCGTGCCTATTGCGATCAAAGACAACATCGTCACCCTGGGACTGGCCACGTCTTGCGCGTCGAGGATCCTGGAGGGGTGGGTACCGCCCTACGATGCCACAGTCATTGCTCGAATTCGCGAGGCGGGCCTCCCAATCCTGGGAAAGACTAACCTGGACGAGTTTGCCATGGGGTCTTCCACCGAGTTCTCAGCTTTTGGTCCGACGAAGAACCCGTGGGATCCTGCGCGCACCGCTGGAGGCTCCGGAGGTGGGTCAGCCGCGGCTGTCGCGGCGTATCTCACCCCGTGGGCGCTTGGATCTGACACGGGTGGCTCTATTCGTCAGCCTGCTGCGTTCACCGGGACGGTCGGCGTGAAGCCGACATACGGAGCGATCTCCCGCTACGGCGCTGTCGCCCTCGCCTCGTCCCTAGACCAGGTTGGCCCCGTCGCCCGCAACATCGCGGACGCGGCGGCGCTGCAATCCCTGATCGGGGGGCACGACCCGTATGACGCGACTTCGCTGCATGGGGAGTCTCCCGACCTGTCGGCTGTTGTGACGGAAGTTGGCGAGGGAACCGACGCTTCTGGCCTGCGAGTCGGGGTTATTCAGGAACTCTCGGGTGAAGGGTATGCTCCGGAGGTCCTGTCGGCATTCCAGGACAGTGTTGAGAAGCTGCGCGAAGCGGGTGCGGAGATAGTCGAGGTGTCAGCGCCTTCTTTCGAGCGCGCG
Source organism: uncultured Actinomyces sp. (assembly GCA_964345535.1). Lineage (GTDB taxonomy): Bacteria > Actinomycetota > Actinomycetes > Actinomycetales > Actinomycetaceae > Scrofimicrobium. The sequence goes on from CAYFRG010000001.1 coordinate 72,319, forward strand.
ATGGCGGCTTACCACCTGATCATGCCTGCCGAGGCTTCTTCGAACCTGGCTCGTTTTGACGGAATGCGTTTTGGGTTGCGCGTTGAGCCGACCGAGGGGCCCGTTACTTCCGAGTCGGTCATGTCGGCAACCAGGGGCGCGGGATTTGGCCCCGAAGTGAAGCGCCGCATCATCCTGGGCACGCATGTCCTTTCGGCTGGTTTCTACGACTCCTATTACGGTTCGGCGCAGAAGGTGCGCACGTTGGTGCAGCGAGATCTTGAGCGGATGTTCAACGACGTGGACGTTCTGATCTCTCCTGCGACACCGACCCCGGCGTTCGAGCTGGGAGAACACATGGACGACCCGATCGCCATGTATCTCAATGACGCTGCGACCGTGCCCGCGAACCTGTCTGGAGTACCGGCCGTGGTACTGCCCAACGGTATAACTTCTGATGGTCTGCCCGTGGGAATCCAGATTATTGCGCCGGCTCGCGAAGACGAACGCATGTACCGTGTCGCCCAGCTCGTGGAGAACCTCTCTGACGACGTTTTGGGGCAGGAGCCTCTCCACACGTGGGCTGACAGTGAAGTTGAAGGAGAATAGCTGATGAGTGAAGTTTTGCCGTTTGAAACTGCTGTCGGTCAGTACGACCCGGTCATGGGTATCGAGGTGCATGTCGAGCTCGGTACAGAAACCAAGATGTTCGATGCAGCGCCCAATGAGTTCGGTGGGGAACCAAACACGTTCATCACGCCGGCCTCCTTGGGATTGCCCGGGGCCCTTCCGACGACAAATGAGAAGGCCGTCGAGTACGCAATCCGCATTGGCTTAGCTTTGAACTGTGACATTGCTGAGAGCTGCCGCTTTGCTCGGAAGAACTACTTCTACCCGGACTTGCCTAAGGCCTACCAGATCTCTCAATCAGACGAACCGATTGCGTACGATGGCTGGGTGGACGTGGAGCTTTCTGATGGAGAGGTGTTCCGGGTCAGTATTGAGCGGGCACACCTGGAGGAAGACGCCGGGAAGAACACTCACGTCGGCGGAGCTGACGGCAGGATTCATGGCGCCGAATACTCACTTGTGGACTTCAATCGTTCCAGCGTGCCGCTGGTGGAGATCGTTTCCCGCCCGATAGAGGGGGCTGGGGACCGTGCCGCAGAGGTCGCTGCAGCTTACGTCCAGACTCTGAGGGATATTTTCCGCGCCATCGATGTGTCCGAAGCCCGCATGGAGCGCGGCAACGTGCGCGCGGACATAAACGTGTCGCTGCGGAAGACACCGCAGGATCCACTCGGGACGCGTACCGAAACGAAGAATGTGAACTCGTTCAGGTCCATCGAGAGGGCTGTTCGATACGAGGTCGGTCGGCAGGCGGCGCTGCTCAATGAGGGACAGTCGATCCTCCAGGAGACGCGCCACTTCCACGAAGAGGACGGTTCCACGTCGTCCGGGCGCCCAAAGTCAGACGCTGATGACTACCGCTACTTCCCCGAACCAGACTTGGTCCCACTTGAGCCCGCTCGCGAATGGGTAGAAGAGATCCGGGCGTCTCTACCGGAGTTGCCCGTGGCAAAGAGGCAGCGCCTAAACGCGGAGTGGGGGTTCAGTGCGCTGGAGATGCGCGACGTGATTTCTGCGGGGGCTTTGGACGTTATCGAGGCGACAGTACTGGCGGGAACTACACCTGCCTCGGCTCGCAAGTGGTGGATGGGTGAACTTTCGCGCGCCGCCAACGCCCGCGAGGTCGAGCTGGTGGAGCTGCCAGTCAGTCCGGAGCAGATCGCTCAACTGCAGAAGATGATCGACGATGGGAAGATCAACGACAAACTGGGGCGCCAGGTGCTCCAAGGTGTTCTTGCCGGGGAAGGCGACCCCGCAGAGGTCGCTGCGGCAAGGGGCTTGGAGGTCGTCTCTGACGATGGGGCCCTCACAGCCGCTGTCGATCAGGTGATCGCCGAGAATCCAGACGTCGTGGAGAAGATTCAGGGCGGGAAAGTCGCAGCCATCGGCGCCTTGGTTGGCGCCGTGATGAAAGCGACCCGCGGCCAAGCTGACGCCGGCCGTGTTCGGGAACTGTTGTCAGAGAAACTGGGCGTTTAGCGAGAGCGCATAACGGTGGGGTGGGGCCAGCCTATAGCAGGTGGGCCCCACCTTTTGTTGTTCGGGATATAATTTTTCAAGAGTCTGAGCGGGGCTGTTCGGACCATACCTGAGCGAGGCATTAATCTAGATGGCATATTCACCCTCATACACGGCAACGTACCGGCTGTACATTGACCAGGCCAAGGTGCGAGTTTCGGATATTGTCGACGTTGTGTCCCATACGGGAGCTTTCGTCAAAGGCCTAGACGTCGCAGAATCCGGACCGAAGATAGCTATTGACCTAACGGCTGATTTGAGGGACTCCGACCATCGCCGCTCGCTGACACACCGGTTGAAAGAACTGGATGGCGTAAGGGTCAGCTCGGTGGCTGATCAGACCTTCATGGATCACATCGGGGGGAAGCTCCAGATAGCTCCGAAAGTCTCGCTTCGGAACCGTGATGATCTGTCGCGCATATACACCCCGGGCGTGGCTCGGGTATGCACTTCAATTCATGACAACCCGTCGAAAGCTCATTTCCTCACCATGAAGGCGAACACAGTCGCGGTTGTTACCGATGGCACCGCTGTCCTGGGCTTAGGAGACATTGGCCCGGAAGCCTCCTTGCCGGTAATGGAAGGGAAAGCAGTGCTCTTCAAGCACTTCGGTGGGGTCGACGCGTGGCCGGTGCCACTGGACACTAAGGACCCTGAGGAAATCATTTCTATTGTGAAGGCGATCGCACCCGCCTACGGTGGGATCAACTTGGAGGACATTGCTGCCCCGGCGTGCTTCGAGATTGAGCGACGCCTGCGTGAGGAACTGGACATCCCCGTGTTCCATGACGATCAGCACGGGACCGCAATAGTTGTGTTGGCAGCGCTCATAAACGCGCTGAAGCTTGTTGGAAAAGATATTGGGGATGTACGGATCGTTGTCTCCGGTGTGGGCGCGGCAGGAAATGCCATCATTCATCTTCTCCAAGCGCAGGGTGCCACAGACATTGTCGGGTACGGTCGCAAGGGAGCACTCCACGCCGGTGATGTAGAGGGCATGGATCCAGATAGGCGCTGGCTGGCGGAGAACACCAACCCGCGGGGAGTCACGGGCAGCCTCAAAGAGGGTGTGGCCGATGCGGATGTATTCATCGGAGTCTCAAAGGGAGACATTCTCACCGGGGACGACATAGCGACCATGGCTGAGGATGCGATTGTTTTCGCACTGGCGAACCCAACACCGGAAGTTTCTCCCGTTGCGGCGGCGCGCCACGCTGCCGTTGTGGCCACGGGCAGGTCAGACTTCCCGAACCAGATCAATAACGTGCTTGCATTCCCGGGCCTGTTCCGGGGACTCCTAGACGCAAGGGTTCCGCAGATCACGACAGAAGTGCTGCGAGTTGCTGCGGAGGCCATCGCGGAAGTCATCGACCCTGATGAGCTGAATGCGAACTACATCATTCCTGGAGTTTTTGACGACCGCGTAGCACGCTCAGTGTCCAAAGCTGTCAAGAAATCAGTTGCCAGCTTGGAGTCAATCGAAGTCGCCCATCAAGAGGATCTGGGTCCTGAAGCGGAAGAGTTAGTCTTCTAGGCTAGAGAAAACCGGGCGTCCCACGCGGGGCGCCCGGTTTTGTCTATCTGCTAGAGGCTGCCCAGAATGGTGCCAACAAAAATCTTCGCGATCATAGCCACCGGGTAGACCAGTGCGTACCCCAGGGCTACACGCGGGTCAGAGTTGGTGCGCCCATTCGCAAAGGCAAGGACAGCCGGCTGCGTTTGAGCTCCGCCAAGGAGCCCGGCAAGCTTCGTGCCGCCCATGTGGAACATCCACCGCATAACGATGTACAAGCCCACGCCCATTGTCAGGGTGACTAGCATTCCCAGGAGAAGCAGCTTGACCCAGACCCCGCCAGAGAAGGCCTCTAGGATCTGGCCGCCGGCGTTGCTACCGGCCTGCGCCAAGAAGATGAGAAGTCCGAATTCGATCAGAACCTGACAGGCGGTGAAGGGGACGGCCAACACGACTTTTCCAACGCGCCCCACTTTACCGAAGATGAGACCAACAATGAGAGCGCCTGCGGCCGCACCGATGGTGAAGGTCTGCCCGCCGCCAAGAGGAATCGGGATGGAACCCAAGCCAACCCCCAGCGCGATGCCCAAGCCCAGCGCAATCGGGTTGATGTCGGACAGTCCGCGCGCCGAGTCCCCAAAGAACTTGGTGATCGCGGCCATCTTAGAGGTGGGGGCCACTACCCGCACCCGGTCCCCCTGCTGGAGAACCAGATCCGGTTCGCCCACCATGTCCACGTCACCGCGGCGAACACGAGAGACCGTGGCCGAGTAGTTCTTCGACATTTCCAGGTCGCCAACCGTGCGGCCTGCGATCTTCGGGTCAGAAACGGTGATCCGCCTGAAGTCCAGGTAGCTGCGGTCCTTCATGAGGGAGTGCGAAGATCCGTGGCCAAGTTCTTTGGCCATTTTGGCAACCATCTCTTGAGGACCCACGACGGTTACCAGGTCATCGACACCCAACGTGTCCGACATTGAGGGACGCGTGATCGGGCCCGTTTCGCCGCGACGCAGACGCGAGAACGTTACCTGCGAGCCAAACTTCTCGAAGAGGTCCCCAATAAACGGCCCGTCTTCCCTTTCGACGCGGATAGTGCGGTTCGCTAGGGGGCTGGGCGCATCAGTGTCTCGCTTGCCATAGTTTAGTGCCGCAAGTGCCGCACCCATCATGCCAAGCACACCGAAGATGTAGGCAATCGCGTAGCCAACCGTTGCCGCTTGCGGATCCCCGGATGCCTCACCGGCGGCGCTCAAAGCCGGAGTGTTGGTTGTTGCACCGGCAAAGGTACCGGCGATCATTGCTGAGTCCAAGCCGAACACGAAGGTTCCCACGACCCAGGCAAGTGCTGCAGCCAAGGCAAACAGGGCGATCATCGCCAAGATTGGTCCCAGCGCTGTTCTGAGGTTATGGAAGAAGGATGCGCCGGAGTTTATCCCGATCGCGAAGGCGAAAATAGCCAGGCCTAGGTGCCCAATCCAATGTTCGACGTGCAGGTCAACGCCCATCGATGTTCCCCAAGCACCGAACGCTATGGCAACGAAGAGGACACCGGCTGCGCCCAGCCCGACTCCCTTGATTTTGATGTGCCCGAAGGCCATCCCCAGACCGACCAAAAGGAATACGAGCAGAACCTGCTGGCTCTGCAGAAACTCAAATATCGCTACCACTGAGTACCTGTCTCTGTTTGTCTAGCCCCAACACTGTCCGGGGTCTGCGCCATGGGACCGCTGGCCCCACTGAAAGAGTAGCCTTACCAACCCCAAAGATAAGCCTACCGAAAGTCCCAACGAGCTGGTTAGGAACGGTTCTAAGAGGTGAGTTTTCCCGCGTTCTAACGCGTAGGAGGACCGTACGCTTTCGCGAGAGCTTCGACCTCAGCGCGGTTCAAGTGGCTGAGCTGGCCCCTAACCCGTTTCCGGTGGGGTGGGGAAGAAACCCAGACTGTGAGACGCGCTGCATAATCCGAATCCGTCCCCTAGCATAAAAACATGCAAAACCCGCTTGGAGTCGTGATTCTTCGCCTGGTCGTAGTCGTACCCGGGCGTGCGGCTCCTGCTGTCTAACAGGTGGACCGCACGCTTATCCCCATGCTGAGCCCGGCTGGGGATTTTTTCATGCCGCCGAAGACAAAGATAGATGGAGATCAGAGCAGTGACGAAAGTTGAGACTATAACGGGGGCGGAGGCGATAGTTCGCTCCCTGGAAAACCTTGGTGTGACCGATGTATTCGGTATGCCTGGCGGGGCGATCCTGCCGACCTACGATCCACTGATGGACTCCAGCATCCGCCATATCCTGGTCCGCCATGAGCAGGGGGCGGGACATGCCGCGGAAGGGTACGCCATCTCCAGTGGGAAGGTGGGCACGGCAATAGTGACCTCTGGCCCGGCTGCCCTGAATACGATGACCGCGCTGGCGGATGCCAACATAGATTCGGTGCCGATCGTCGTTATTACGGGACAGGTCGCAGCGCCGCTTATCGGCTCGGATGCGTTCCAGGAAGCCGATGTCGTCGGAGCTTCCATGCCCGTAACCAAGCACTCGTTCCTGGTCACTGAGGCGCAGGATATTCCGATGCGGATAGCCGAAGCCTTCGAGATCGCCGGAACGGGACGGCCCGGCCCGGTGCTGGTTGACATTGCAAAGTCTGCGCAAGTCGGGGAACTAGAGTTCTCCTGGCCGCCGAAACTGGACATTTCCGGATACCGCGTGCCGCGGAAGCCCTCTGTGAAACAGGTGAAGGCTGCGGCCCAAGCTCTCTGTGAAGCACAAGCCCCTGTCTTGTACGTTGGTGGAGGGGTTACCCGGTCGGGTGCTTCCGCGGAACTGGCAAAACTCGTAGAGCTTAGCGACGCAGCTGTAGTAACAACTTTGACAGCGCGGGGAGCATTCCCCGACTCCGACCCTCACAACATGGGCATGCCCGGAATGCACGGAACCGTCGCCGCGGTGGGGGCTCTCCAGCGGGCCGACCTTGTGGTCGCACTCGGCGCGCGCTTTGATGACAGGGTTACGGGGAACCTGGATTCTTTTGCACCTCGCTCCCGCGTGGTGCACGTAGATATCGACGCCGCGGAAATCTCTAAGAACCGCACCGCTGATATTCCGATCGTGGGGGACCTTCCCAGGGTCTTGGAGCTTTTGAACAAGCATCTGCCGGAGGCGCAAGCCAAATATGGCAAGCCGGATCTGTCGGGATGGTGGCGTTACCTGAATCGCCTGGTGGAACACTACCCGCTGGGTTGGACAGAACCATCTGACGGCGAAATGGCACCGCAGTACGTGCTGCAACAGCTCAGCAAGCACTCCGGCCCGGACGCTATCTGGGCAACAGGGGTGGGTCAGCACCAGATGTGGGCGGCTCAGTTCTTGGATCTGGAAAAACCGCGCCACTTCGTGTCGTCTTCCGGTTTGGGGACCATGGGATTCGGTATTCCCGCAGCCATGGGCGCAAAGGTCGCGAATCCGGAGAACACCGTTTGGTGCATTGACGGGGACGGTTCATTTCAGATGACCAACCAGGAGCTGGCCACGTGCGCCATCAACAATATTCCGATCAAGGTTGCCTTGATCAACAACAAGGTGCTGGGGATGGTGAGACAGTGGCAGAACCTGTTCTACGGGGAGAGGTACTCCCACACGAACCTGAACGTTGATAACGACGACCAGATCCCGAACTTTGTGAAGCTGGCTGAGGCATACGGGATGGCTGCTCGGCGCGTGGACGACCCGAGCGAGGTGGACGAGGCGATCGAGTGGGCCCTGTCTATTAATGACCGTCCGGTCCTGATTGACTTCCGAGTCTCTAAGGATGCGATGGTGTGGCCGATGGTCGCCGCCGGTGTTTCGAACGATGATATTCGCTACGCGCGAGGCCTAGCCCCGCAGTGGGACGTGGAGGACTGACCCATGGAAAATCTGCACACACTGTCAATCCTGGTTGAAAATAAGCCGGGCGTTCTCACCCGGGTTGCCGGTCTTTTCGCTAGGCGCAACTTCAACATCTATTCGCTCACGGTTGGGGAGACCGAGGACCCGCGTATATCCAGGATGACGATCATTGTCGACGCCGCTCAGGTTCCGCTAGAACAGGTGACGAAGCAGCTGAACAAACTGATCAACGTCCTGAAGGTTGTTGAGATGAATCCGCGGGAGTCGATTGAGCGGCGACTGCTGCTCCTCAAGGTGAACGCGGACCAGAGCTGCAGAACTGCTGTCCTACAGATTGTTGACCTTTTCCGCGCCCACGTCGTGGATGTCCAAACTGACACGGTAGTAGTCGAGTCCATTGGCTCACGTGACAAACTGGAAGCACTGCTGGCATCTTTAGAGCCCTACGGGGTTAGAGAGCTGGCCCAGTCCGGGGCTGTAGTCATTGGCCGCGGACCCAAATCGATTACAGATCAGATTAAGGAGAAGTACTAATGGCGAAGATCTTCTATGAGAATGATGCCGACCTATCCATCATCCAGGGGAAAAAGGTTGCCGTCATTGGTTACGGCTCGCAGGGGCACGCCCATGCGCTCAACCTAAAAGACTCCGGGGTCGACGTGGTCGTCGGCCTGCGACCTGGATCTTCGTCTTGGAAGAAGGCGGAAGAAGCCGGGCTTGAAGTCGCAGACGTGCCTACGGCTGTTGCTCAGGGAGACGTCGTAATGGTTCTGGTGCCGGACCAGCACCAGCGCGGCCTCTACGCGGAGCAGATTGAGCCGAACTTGAAGCCGGGAGCCGCACTGTTCTTCGCGCACGGGTTCAACATTCGGTTCGGCTACATTGAGCCGGGTGATGACCATGATGTTTGCATGGTTGCTCCGAAGGGCCCTGGACACAAGGTTCGGGAAACCTACCTGGAAGGCAAGGGGATTCCCGCCATCATCGCAGTGGAACAGGATGCCTCCGGGCAAGCCTGGGATTTGGCCATGTCTTACGCTGCCGCAATTGGGGCCGCGCGCGCCGGGGTCATCGAGACGACCTTTACGGAAGAGACCGAGACTGACCTTTTCGGTGAACAGGCAGTCCTTTGCGGTGGGGTGTCCCAGCTGATCATGGCGGGGTTTGAGACGCTGGTGGAAGCCGGGTATCAGCCCGAGATTGCGTACTTTGAGGTTCTGCACGAGCTGAAGCTCATCGTTGACCTCATCAACGAGGGTGGAATCACGAAGCAGCGCTGGTCCATTTCTGACACCGCTGAATACGGGGACTACGTCTCCGGGCCGCGTGTCATTGATGCGAACGTGAAGGCCAGCATGAAGGCCATCCTCGATGACATTCAGGACGGAACCTTCGCCCGCCGCTTCATCGCAGACCAGGATGCAGGGGCGCCCGAGTTCAAGGAGTTCCGCGCCGAGGGTGAGGGGCACCCGATCGAAAAGACTGGCCAGGAGCTGCGCAAGAACTTTGGCTGGACCCAGGAAGACGCCGACTACGTGGACGGCTCAGCCGCACGCTAAGCGTGTTTTTCGGGTGGGCGGCAGCACAAGCCGCCCACCCAACCAATCGTCGAGGAGCTGTACATGACCCGATTTAAGGTTGCCGTCATACCGGGGGACGGCATAGGGACGGAAGTAACCGAGCAGGCTGTTCGGGTGCTCACGGCCGCGCTGACTGGGTCCGAAGCGGACTTGGAGCTGGAGTACTTCAACCTGGGTGCTAACCGCTATCTGGAAACGGGAGAGATCCTGACCGATGCTGACCTGGTGGCTCTTTCTGAGAACCAAGCCATTTTGCTCGGTGCTGTCGGGGACCCCAGAGTGAAACCCGGGGTGCTGGAAAGAGGTTTGCTTCTACGGCTCCGTTTTGATTTCGATCAGTACGTTAACCTGCGACCCTCACACTATTTTGATGGGGTCGAATCACCCCTGAAGAACCCCGCGGGTATAGACCTGGTGGTTGTACGCGAAGGAACCGAGGGCCTCTACGTCGGTAACGGCGGCGTAGTCAGACAGGGAACCGACGCTGAGATCGCTACAGAGGTCTCGATGAACACCGCCTATGCGGTTGAGCGAGTGGTCCGCTACGCATTTGAGCTTGCGCAGTCGCGGCCCCGGAAGCACCTGACTTTTGTGCATAAAACAAATGTCCTAGTACACGCGGGGAACCTCTGGCAGCGCTGCGTTTCGGAGATGAGCGAGCGGTATCCGAAGGTTACCGTTGACTACGCACACATTGACGCCGCCACGATCTACCTTGTCACTGATCCCCAACGATTTGACGTCATCGTGACGGACAATCTTTTCGGGGATATTCTTACGGACGAAGCCGGCGCTGTGTCAGGTGGCATTGGTTTGGCCGCATCGGCGAACCTAAACCCGGACGGTGCGTACCCTTCCATGTTCGAACCGGTTCATGGGTCTGCGCCTGACATAGCAGGGAAGGGCATCGCGGATCCAATTGCTGCGATCGGTTCCGTGGAGCTGCTCTTGGACAATAACGGCTTCGGGCAGGAGGCCGCCCGGGTGCGAGCTGCCATCGCTAAAGACATGGAATGGCGCGCACAAGACGGCAATCCCCAGAGGACCACCAAGCAGGTAGGCGACGCTGTCCTTGCCGCGCTGAACTAGCCGCAACCTCGCAATTTAGGAAGCAGAGATGACAGAGAGTACAAGACGAACCGACGCCGAAACTGAGTTGGAGACTGCGGCTTCTGCCGATCTTCCCCCAGCAAGCCAGGTCCAGGAACGTTTTCGCCTGATTCCCGCAGACGACCCCGCCAGCGAAGAGGAGCTGGAGGAGGCGCTGGGAGACCTAGACTTCGGGACCGTATTTGGGGACCACATGGCAACGGTCGAGTGGGATGCGGACCGCGGCTGGCATGACCCTCAGGTAGTAGGCTACGGACCGCTGCCGATCGAGCCTTCGGCTGCCGTGTTGCACTACGGTCAGGAGATCTTCGAGGGACTCAAGGCCTACCGTTGGGCTGACGGCTCCGTGTGGACCTTCCGGCCCGCTTTCAACGCTGCTCGGTTTAACCAGTCAGCACGGCGCATAGCTATGCCTGAGCTTCCTCGTGATGACTTTCTGGGAGCGATAGCCGCGGTGGTGCGCGCGGACGAACGTTGGGTTCCCAGCACCCCCGACTCGGCCCTGTACCTGCGTCCCATGATGATCGCTACCGAGCCGTTCTTGGGTGTTCGCCCCTCACACAAGTACATGTTCTTGGTTCTTTCATCCCCGGTGGGCCCCTACTTCAAAGGTGGACTCAAGCCGGTCTCTATCTGGGTTACGGACCAGTACCACCGTGCTGCTCCGGGCGGCACCGGCGCTGCGAAAACCGGGGGCAACTACGCTGCTTCTCTGATGCCGCAACAGGAGGCAGCCGAACTGGGCTTCGACCAGGTTTGCTACCTGGATGCCGCGACCAATTCAAAGTTGGAAGAGCTTGGCGGCATGAACGTCTTTGTTGTCCGGGCGGACGGCACTGTTCAGACTCCTAAGACTGGGGGGACAATCCTTGAGGGCGGTACTCGGGCAGCGATCCTACGGTTGCTTGCGGACCGCGGGGTGAACGTGGAGGAGACTGACGTTGACCTTCATCAGCTAACGCAGGACATCACCTCCGGCGCTGTTACGGAGATGTTCGCCTGTGGCACGGCAGCCGTGGTCACGCCGATTGGGCGGATCGCGGGCAACGGATTTGATGTTGAGCTGCAGGGCGGCGACCTCACGTCCAGCATCCATGAGGAGCTCAGCGGGATCCAAAGAGGACTTTTACCTGACCGGTATGGCTGGATGTACCGCCTGGCCTGAGAACGAAATCTCGAAGGCTGGCCACACACGTAGGCCGGTGAGCGTACCTGGCCTGCGAAAGGGGCTTGAGTGTGGGAGGTAAGGAGAGCGTGACTGCTCTGGGTAGCTCGTCGCGGTTTGTTCCTGTGATAGAGGTGATCCGGCTTCCAGAACCGCCGTGTCGGCTGGTCGCAAAGGGGCATCACCTAGACCCGCTCCACTTGCGTCTAGCCCGTGCCGGGCGCTGGGTTCCTGTGCAGGGGATTCAGTCCGCTGGAAGCAACCTAACTTTCTGCGCTGGAGGAGTTTTCCACACGCATTGGAGCCACGATCCAGACCTGGTTCACGCTCTGGTCGACCTTGCTGGCCGTGAGGGGGCGGCGGCGCGGTGGGCTCCCGATTACCATGTGCTGCTTTGCAAGGAAGGCGATACTGAGATCGCGGCGTACGTCAGCGACTTGCTGCCGACTCCGTGCGGGGCAAGCGCTTCGTGGGAACAGTGTATCTGAGTATGAACCAGAGCTGCTGGGACTTCTCTAACCCCCGGAGCGTACCTTCCGGCGCTTAAGGTACGGCGATTTGCGCCAGCGTACCAACGCCTGAGCTAAGTGCTGGCCCCTCTGCGGCAGTGAGTACGGCGCACTGCCCGCGTTCCAGCTGCACTTCGCCTTCACGAGTCATGACCGTCGGGGCTCCCGCAAGGCTGATGACCAGGCGAGGGCCTGTTCCTACCAGCGGAAGGGTGTCACCGGATAGCTCCAGGATTGTCAGTTCGAAGTCTTCTACGGGAGCATAAAAACGACTGATGCCGGGGCTGGGGTGCTCGGGGGCAATCCTCACCGTGGGGTGGGCGTCGAACTCTCCTATCTCAACCAGACTGGTGCGGTCGACATGCTTTTTGGTGAGCCCGGCGCGGATCACGTTGTCGGAGTTTGCCAGCACCTCTAGGGCCAGGCCACTTTGATAGGAGTGGAGCGTCCCCGGGGGGAGGAACACCGCTTCACCCGGCTTGAGTTCTGTCTGGTTCATGAGGAATGCGACTATGACTCCCGGATCACCCGGGTAGGCTGAAGCAAGGTCCCGCACGGTTTTGTCTACGCGCGGTAGTGGGGATTTGCCCGCAGCTAGCCGGTCCTGGCACGCCTGGGCGAACTCCTCAATCTCTTCTGCGCTGGGCGCGCTATCGGGGTCTAGCAGCCAACTCACGACGGGTTTGACGGTGCGTCCGGCTGCAAGGCGAAGGCGGATGCTCAGCTTCGTGGCCAGAGGTGTGTCTAGACCTTCTAGCCGCGCTCGCGCCTGTCTGCGCACGGCAAAGCCCGCAAGTAATGAGAACTCAGTGAGTGCGTAGAGGAGCTCTGGCTTGTGGTTGGCGTCCCGGTAGGTTCGATTCGGTGCTTCTAGATCGATGCCCAGGTGATCCTCAAGAGCGTATCCGGCCTCAGCCTGACGCTTGGTTGGATGAACCTGCAGCGACAGTGGGGCAGCCGGCGCGATCAGCTTAACCAGGTACGGCAGTGAGTCGCCGAACATGAAACGGGTGGAAGGCCCCAGGAGGGAGCCGGGCTCTTCCTGTATCAGCTGATGCAGATCTTGGCCCTGGTCCGTCGGGGAAGGGCCAAGCGCGTGCGCCCCGAACCACAGTTCCGCCAGCGGCGACGAACCTGGCTCTTCCCCAATGAACTCAGAAATCCTGTCGGTTGACCCCCAGTCATAACTGCGGGCCACTCCCTCTACGCGGAGCACTACCTAGAGGACCTTGGATACGTCGCGAGCTGCGCCGCGATCCGCAGATAGAGCGGTTGCTGCGTAGAGCTGCAGCGCGGGGGAGACCTTCCGATCTCTCTCCACTGGTGTCCAGGGCTTTTCGCGCGCTTCCTGCGCGGCGCGCCTGCGTGCTAATTCCTGGTCATCTACAATTAGTTCCAGCTGGTTTTGGTCAATGTCGATGAGGATGCGGTCGCCCTCTTCGATCAGCCCGATTGTTCCCCCTGCAGCTGCTTCGGGGGATACGTGGCCGACGGAGATCCCAGACGTTCCTCCGGAAAAGCGGCCGTCTGTGATGAGCGCACATTTTGCACCCAGACCTCTTCCTTTCAGGAACGAGGTGGGGTAGAGCATTTCTTGCATTCCCGGCCCGCCAGCGGGGCCTTCGTAGCGAATCACGACGACGTCGCCTGCTTTGACGGACCCGTCTAGGATCTTCTCAATGGCCTCGTCCTGCGACTCCATTACGCGAGCGGATCCCTCGAAGCGGAACAGGGAGGGATCGACACCAGCGGACTTGATGATCGCCCCATCCGGTGAGAGATTCCCGCGCAGTACTGCCAAGCCGCCTTCTTTTGTGTAAGCGTGTTCGACGTCCCGAATGCAGCCTTCTTCCCTGTCGGTATCGAGTGTGGCCCACCTGTTATCAGTGGAGAAGGCTTCCGTCGTTCGAACGTTTCCAGGTGCTGCACTGAACAGGTCTAGGGCTTCCGGACTGGGGGAGTCACCTCGGATATCCCACTTGTCGAGCCAGGAAACCATGTCGGGGGAGTGAACTGTGTGGACGTCCTCGTCAAGGAACCCGCCGCGGCGCAGTTCACCCATGAGTGCCGGGATGCCTCCTGCTCGGTGCACATCCTCCATGTGGTAGTCGTTGTGGTTGGGAGCCACTTTTGAGAGCACGGGAACCCTCTGCCCGATTTCCCCAATGTCCTCTAGATCGAAGTCGATGCCGCCTTCGTGGGCGACAGCCAGTATGTGCAGGACCGTATTGGATGATCCCCCCATTGCCATATCGAGCGCCATAGCGTTGCGGAAGGCCTTTTCGTTCGCGACGTTTCGCGGAAGCACGGACTCGTCATCTTCGTTGTAATAGCGCTGGCAAAGTTCAACTGCCAACGCGCCTGCCTCTTCGAAAAGGGCCTTTCGGGCCACGTGGGTAGCCAGCGTAGAGCCGTTCCCCGGTAGCGACAGTCCCAAGGCTTCCGTTAAGCAGTTCATCGAGTTTGCTGTGAACATCCCAGAGCAGGAGCCACAGGTTGGGCAAGCTAGTTTCTCGATTTCGGACAGTTCCTCATCCGAGATGCTCTCATCTGCAGTCGCGTTCATGACGGTGATCAGGTTTCCGTGCCCGTCTTTGGAGCCACCCAGGATCGCGTCCTTCGGAATGTTCTTGCCCGCCTCCATAGGGCCGCCAGAGACGAACACCGCGGGTATGTTCAGCCGCATCGCCGCCAAGAGCATCCCGGGGGTGATTTTGTCACAGTTGGAGATGCACACCATGGCGTCTGCGCAGTGAGCGTTCACCATGTACTCCACAGAATCCGCAATTATTTCACGCGACGGAAGGGAGTAGAGCATCCCATCGTGTCCCATCGCGATCCCATCGTCGACCGCGATGGTGTTGAACTCTTTGGCGACACCGCCGGCCGCTTCAATCGACTCGGCTACAAGCTTGCCCATGTTCCGCAGGTGTACGTGGCCCGGTACGAACTCTGTGAATGAGTTGACGACGGCAATAATCGGTTTTCCAAAGTCGTCATCCTTCATCCCGGTGGCGCGCCACAAAGAGCGCGCACCCGCCATATTTCGTCCCATGGTGGACGTAGCAGAACGCAGTGGCCGAGGCATTGTTTCCTCCTATAGAGTACGAACTCACAAGCACCCTCCAGTGTAAGAGGGACAGGCGCAACCTCGCCACAATGCCCACCCGCGCCGCAACCAGTCGCCGAGCGTCCGCCCGGTTCCCACACGCTTCCCATGTTCGCGCAAACTCGACTGGGCGACGCGGTGTCCAATGGTGCACCGAAGTCGCTGACCACACACGTGTTGGTCGCATCGCCGCTAACTCAAGTGATCCTGAGATACTGGATCTATGCATGGAGAATACAAAGTACCCGGTGGCAAACTTGTCGCTGCCGATGTGGAAGTGGAAGAAGACGTATTTACGAAGGTCACGCTGAGTGGTGATTTCTTCGCCGAGCCGGACGAGGCCCTCTTTCGGATGCAAGGTGCACTGCTTGGTGCGCCGGCCTCAGCAAGCGGTCAAGAACTTGCGGAGCTGATGCACACCGCCCTAGAACCAACGGACGTTCTGGTGGGAGTGACGCCGGAAGCAGTTGGCATTGCGGTGCGCCGCGCCGTTGGAAAGGCGCTCTCATGGGACGACATCGACTTTGAGGTCATCCATGGCCCTTCCGTAGCCCCGGTGATCAACGTGGCTTTGGATGAGACTCTTGTGGCGGATGTCGCGGCGGGACGCAGGAAACCGTTTATGCGCATCTGGGAGTGGAACGGCCCTCAGATAGTGATGGGGTCTTTCCAGTCTTATGAGAATGAGATCAACCAGGAAGGGATCGAGAAACACGGGATTACTGTGTCCCGGAGGATTTCGGGTGGCGGGGCCATGTTCATGGAACCTGGCAACTGCATCACATATTCCCTTGTGGTTCCGACCGCGCTTGTGGATGGCCTTAGTTTTGAGGACGCATATCCCTTCCTGGATCAGTGGGTGTTGGAAGCCCTAGGCAAAGTGGGGGTGGAAGCAACGTACATCCCGCTCAACGACATATCCTCTGATAAGGGGAAGATCGGCGGAGCCGCGCAGAAACGCTTCGCTAACGGTTACATGCTGCATCACGTGACGATGGCTTACGACATTGACGCAATCAAGATGAATGAGTGCCTGCGTATAGGAAAGGAGAAGATCCGAGACAAAGGGCTACGTTCAGCGGTGAAACGGGTCGACCCGATGCGCAGCCAGACCGGTATGGAACGGGAAGCTATTATCGAGGTACTGAAGGACCACTTCCTGGAAAAGTACGCGGGAGTGGAAGGTGCCCTAACCGAGGAAGATCTCCAGGTGGCGCAGGCCCGGGCCGATGAGAAGTTTTCTTCACCGGAGTGGGTCTACCGTGTCCCCTAACGCGGTTCTGGGGGCCTTACCGACTCGCACGCGCAGCATGGCGGCGCTGGCGCTGGTTGGCTGTTTAGCTGTGCTCGCGGGAGGCTGTACTTCTTCCACGGGGGACCGGGGGCCTTTGCGTCCCTCTGAAAGCGACTCTCAATCGGGCAAGGAAGAACCTCAAAGTGAGGCGACGCAGACCCCTACTTTTGTGGATGCCGAATCGTGGTGGGACGAGCTGGCACCTGAAGAGCAAGTTGCCAGTGTCCTTATGCTGCACTACCCGGGAACCGATACGGAGGCGCTAGCCGAGTTCGTAGACAGGCTCCAGCCCGGTGGAATGATTCTCATGGAGGACAACATCCCGGATGACGAGTCTTCTCTGACCAATCAGATCCCCGTGTGGGCTAACCAGGGCGAACTGCCGCTGCTGGTTGCCATAGACCAGGAGGGCGGCGTGGTAAGCAGATTGGAGCATGACCCGGGGCGCTCGGCAGTGGAGCTGCGCGACGGCGATCCGGAAGTTACCGAGGTAGCCTTTCGCGAGCGCGGGGAGTACCTCCGCTCTCTTGGGATTAACGTGAACTTCGGGGTGATCGCGGATACCACTGACGATCAGGATTCGTTTATCTGGACGCGGGTGTTGGGGTCCAGCCCAGACCTGGCGGCCCAGCAAGTAGCGGCCGCAGTGCGCGGGGAAAGTGGAGAGGTCCTAAGCGCACTGAAACACTTCCCGGGGCACGGGACCGTGAAGGCCGACTCCCATAAAGGGACACCTGTCGCCCAGTTATCAGAAGCAAGGTGGCTGTCTTCGGCGGCTGTACCTTTCGAAGCTGGGATAGAGGCCGGAGCGGACATGGTGATGATGGGGCACTTGGTCTTCCCGAAGATTGCTTCCGAACCTGCTTCGATATCCCCGACGTGGCATCGGATTCTGCGTGACGAGCTGGGGTTTACAGGCGTCATAGTCACTGACGATATGAAAATGTTGCGAGAGTCGGGGGACCCCGAGTTGGAAGATCCCGTACGCAACGCAGTCGAGGCTATCAACGCTGGTTCCGGTTTAATTTTGGACGTTGGGGGTGCGGGGGCCGAGGGTGCTGTGGAGTTTGCTGAGGCGCTTGTTAGCGGGCTTGTGGAAGCGCTTGAAAACAACGATCTAGACAGAGAGACGCTTCGCAACGCCGGCATAGCACTCCTAGAGTTGCGTGCCGGACTCAGGGACTAGTTGCGATCAGCCTACCCACAGATTTCGGCTTCGGCCCTGACGTGGAGCGGATAGGGTGAGTGCAGATAAAAGGTAGGCGCAGACGACCTAGAGATGGTTAGCGCATGCATGGTCGGGGAGGCAGTATGAGCGAGGAATCGTGGGCTGAGCAGCGGCGAAAGAATGCTGTTGCTCGCTCCGAATTGTTACGAGCCCAAGAGGCGGCAGAGTCACAAGTCGCTGCAGGTTACTTGCGCCAGTTCGCAGCGGCTGCCAAGGCGACGGGCTTGCAACCAGAACCCCTGGTTGTGACTCGTCCGGGAACGTCTCGTAAGGCACGAACTCCACTGACCGGCTGGTATCTGAAGGAAGATCGCTCGGTGGGTATGGACGGTGCGGGCGAGTACTACCTGCTAACGGCCCCATTATCCCTAGTGGAGGGACTGCGCGGGGTGAATCCCGAGCCGTCGCCCCCACCCCTAATTCTGGGCAAAGGTGGGCGTGACGGCGAGTCCATCGACTTGACTGAGGCGCTTACGAAGAGGATTCCAAACTGGCGGGAGTACCCTGGCTGACCCCCTCACCCAGACCCGGGAAAGCACTCGGCTGACGCAGCTATACGGCTATATTCGCTGCCTGACTGCAGTGAGGCAACCTCAACTCCTCAGATCAGATCTCTTTAGGGTAGGTGAGCTCACCATGGGCGTATTGGGCGAATGGTGTCAGGGACGCGGGCTTTATTGAGCTTGCGGACATTATGTTGTAGACGGGGATGCCTTTAACTAACAGCGCATCAGCGATTAGTCTGCGGTGGCAGCGCCAGGGGACGGCCTCTGCACACATGATCGCGGGGGTGCTTTTTTCCGCCACTTCTAGGAGTTCACGAAGGCCTCGCTTGAAAGAATCTGTGGACATGTAGTCCGCGTAGTCACGGAATGCTTTCACCTGCCAACCGTCGTTCGGACTGGGCGTTCCAGCGGGGGTGTGCCTGCGCCCGCCTAGGTCCCGAAGCTAAAGGTAGTCCATGTCCGTGGGCATAGCCTCTTCTATCCGTGGAAGATTCCACTGGGGATACTTGCGAGAAGACGGGAAAGACCGCACGTCCACCAGCGTGTCAACTCCAAAATTGCGGAGCATTCCGATCACCTCAGCGAAGGTCCGGGTGGAGTGGCCGATCGTGTAGACAGGCCCGGGTCCAGTGCCAGTAGTCATCTCAGCAGTGTAGGGCCTGTGCGCTCCGCGTTGGCAGGCGCGTTAGTCTAACCGCAAGAAGCCAGCTCGTTTGGAACAGGTTTCGGCAGACTTCGCCGAGCATTCAAAGCCGTGGACGCACAGGACTTAGTTCCCACTTCTGCGCGAGAAAGAGGTGGACCGGGTACGGGATGAGGTTGGACTGCGATCAGTATTGCGAGGCTTGGGCTGCTTCGGCACGCCCACACCACCGTAAGATGTATCAACTGCCCAGTGACCTAAATACCCAGTGACCGAAAATCCCAGAAGTCACGTCTGGGACGATATCAATTGGGGCGATATCAATACGGATATGGCACCGCCGACAAACGGTTCGTGATCAGGCGTAATTAGAGAAGACCCACCCAGTTCTGTTTCTGCGTGGGAGAGGTGTACCTTATCCGCACAGTCACGCGGCTAATTGGTACGCCATGAGGGACTCGAACCCCCAACCCGCTGGTTAAGAGCCAGCTGCTCTACCACTTGAGCTAATGGCGCGTCATGCGATACGAAAACTCTAATGGACCTGACGCCTTCTGTGCAAACCAGATTGCCCAATGTGTCAGATACAACGCACTAGGAGACCGTATCGTCCATCTACTACGGTGCACGTTACCATCGAGTTACCGGATGAAAGGGAAACCGTGTCTAAGAAGACCCAAGTAGCGCCGCCCCCAATGTGGAGGTCCCTCTGGCTTTTCGCGTTCAGCCTGCTGGGCATATACGGCTCCTTCATGCTCATCGCATCGGAACTCAACATTCTCAGCAACCCGGACGCTATCCTGGCATGCGACATAAATCCGCTGGTCGGATGCTCCGATTCGCTTCTTGCCCCACAGGCGCACCTGTTCAGCATTAGTAACTCCGTTATCGGGTTGGCCGCATTTGTTGCACTGGCCGCCTTTTCAGCAGTGCTGGCCACTGGGGCCCGACTGCCGAAATGGATGTGGTGGGCGCTGGCGGCCGGTGTGACCGTCGGGTTCTTCTACGTCCTGTACTTCCTGTACCTGTCCCTGACGGTGTTTGCTGCGCTGTGTCCGTACTGCATGCTCACCTGGGTAGCCACCGTCGCCGCGTTCGTTATTGTTTGGGCAAACGTTTTCGCGCAGGGGATGGTAGGACAGAAGCAGATCGCGACAGGCAAAGCGGTTGGCCGTTACTGGGCTTTGGTGGCGTTGGGTACCCTGCTGATCTTCGTGCTAATCATCGTCATCGTACTGCGCTCTCAGGTCGCCGCACTTTTCTGAAAGATTAGGGAAGCGCTGGGGAGCCCAATTCCATTGGGACGTGCGCAGAGTAGCCTTCGCGGCGGAGCGTGTCCCGCAGTGCGTTCGCGGCGTCGTCAAGACTGCTCGATGATGCTGCCTGCGCACCGCTGAGGCGGATGTCGGCCTCACTCTTGGCGGGGATAACGTGAATGTGGGAGTGGGGCACTTCGAACCCCGCAATCACTACCCCCGAACGCGGGACGCCGAAAGCATGCTCCTGTGCTTTGCCAACAATTTGGGCGACCTCGAACATGTGTGAAAGCAACGATGCGGGTAGGTCGGTCCACTTGTCGATCGCTTGACGCGGAACCACCAGCATGTGTCCGCTTGTCACCGGTTCGATCGTGGCGAAGACGACGCATTCGTCGTCCGCCCAGACAAAACGCCCCGGTATTTTGCCGTCAATAATCATCTCGAAAACAGTGCTCATGCACCCATCATGCCCCCTGAGGTGTGATCGGTCACGCCTGAGCAGAAAATGGTCCCGAAAGGTTGCTGGAGGGCCGGGGCGGTGGCCTCACTGCGCTAACCTTGTTGGGTTACGAAAGGTGCGTGTGATGGCTGAAACCACTGAACCCCGGTACCGCTACAACGCGGAACTGGCCGGGCAGATCGAACGCAAATGGCAGGAGATCTGGAAGGAGCGGGGGTCCTTTGATGCGGACAACCCCGTGGGGGAACTAGCGGGCCCAAGGGCGGAGTTGGAACCCTGGTTCGTTATGGACATGTTTCCATACCCCTCAGGGGCGGGATTGCACGTGGGTCACCCGCTGGGGTACATAGCCACAGACACGGTTGCAAGGTACCAGCGGATGCGCGACAAGAACGTCCTGTACACGCTCGGCTTCGACGCTTTCGGGCTGCCGGCGGAGCAGTATGCTATCCAAACGGGTCAGCATCCGCGCATCACCACCGAAGCTGCCATCCAGAACATGTCTGCCCAGCTGGCCCGTATCGGTCTGTCTCACGATCCGCGCCGGTCTTTCGCAACGATTGATGACGACTATGTTCGCTGGACGCAGTGGATTTTCCTGCAGATTTTTGAATCGTGGTTCGATCCGGACATGCCCAACGGCGAGGGAAGCATGGGCAAGGCGCGCCCCATATCGGAGCTCGTGGAAGAGTTCGAGGAGGAAAAGCGGGAAACCCCCAGTGGTAAGCCCTGGTCCGACCTGACACCCGTGGAGCGCTCCGAAGTTTTGGATCAGTACCGGTTGGCATATGTTTCTGAGTCGCCCGTCAACTGGTGCCCTGGCCTGGGCACGGTCTTGGCCAATGAGGAAGTCACTGCGGAGGGGCTCTCCGAGCGTGGCAACTACCCTGTCTTCACGCGGAGCCTGCGCCAGTGGAACATGCGAATCACGGCTTACGCCGACCGCCTGACAACGGCACTGGACCAGATCGACTGGCCGGATAAGGTCCGCTCCATGCAGAGGCACTGGATAGGTAAATCCTTGGGCGCCACCGTCACCTTCCAGGTTGATGAGCGCGGTGACCTTGAGGTATTCACTACACGTCCGGATACTCTTTTCGGAGCTACCTTCATGGTTGTCTCGCCCGAGCATCCCCTGCTGGAAGGGGACCTCGCACAGAGCTGGCCCGAAGGGACGCGTGACGCCTGGACCGGGGGTAAAGACTCGCCGGCCAGTGCGGTCGCTGACTACAAGTCGTGGGCGTCTGCGCGCACAGACAGGGAGCGCCAGGAAGCGGCGGGGGAGAAGACCGGTGTCTTTACCGGACTGTTCGGAACCAACCCTGTGAACGGGCAGCCGGTCCCGATCTTCACTGCCGACTACGTCCTGATGGGTTACGGTACCGGGGCGATCATGGCCGTGCCCGCACACGACCAGCGTGACTGGGAGTTCGCCACGGAATTCGACCTGGACATCATTCCGACGATCCAGCCGGAAGAGGGCTTTGACGTCGCGGAAGCGGCCTGGACCGGTGACGGGCAGATTGTGAACTCCGCGAACGCAGAAATCGACCTGAATGGGATGGATAAAGCGCAGGCGATTCGCGAGATCACGGCCTGGCTGGTAGGCAAAGAATACGGCGAGGCGACCACCACCTACCGCCTGCGCGACTGGCTGTTTTCCCGCCAACGCTACTGGGGGGAACCCTTCCCAATCGTCTACGGGGAAGATGGGCGCGTCCATGCACTGCCGGATGATCAGTTGCCCGTGACCCTGCCGCACCTGGACGACTTCTCTCCCCGCACGTTCGATCCTCAGGATGCGGAGTCGAACCCGGAGACACCTCTGGGACGCGCGGGGGACTGGGTGGAGGTCGAACTGGACTTAGGGGAGGGACTTCAAACCTACTACAGGGACACGAATACAATGCCCAACTGGGCCGGCTCCTGCTACTACGAGCTGCGATATGTGGACCCCCGGGAAGAAGATGCGCTGATCCAGCCCGTGAACGACAACTATTGGATGGGGCCGAGCGACGCCAAACCTGCCGGTGGCGTTGACCTGTACGTCGGTGGAGTGGAACACGCAGTACTTCACCTGTTGTACGCGCGGTTCTGGCAAAAAGTGCTATTCGACCTTGGCTACGTGAGTGCGTCCGAACCGTTCCACCGACTGTTCAACCAGGGATACATCCAGGCCTACGCCTACAAGGACGGCCGCGGCGTGTACGTTCCTGCTGAGGAAGTCATCGGTGATGAACAGTCCGGTTTCACTTGGAACGGAGAGCCGGTCGCCCGCGAGTACGGGAAGATGGGGAAGTCCCTGAAGAACTCTGTGACTCCCGATGAAATGTGTGAGGCCTACGGGGCCGATACGTTCCGGCTCTACGAAATGTCGATGGGCCCGCTGGATGTGTCTAGGCCGTGGGAAACCCGCGCCGTGATCGGTGCGCAGCGCTTCCTGCAGCGCCTGTGGCGTAATGTTATCGACGAGGAGACCGGCCAGGTCACGGTATCGGACGCCCCAGCCGATCAAGCCACCAAGAAGCTCACCGCCCAGACGATCGCACAGGTGACCCAGGAGTATGACAACCTGAGGATCAACACCGCGATCGCCCGCATGATCGTCCTAAACAACCACCTGACGCAGTTGAAGGAGGTTCCCCGCGAGTCCGTTGAGGCACTGGTGCTGCTAGTGGCTCCGGCAGCGCCGCACCTGGCGGAGGAACTCTGGGAAAAACTGGGTCACAGCGAGCCGCTGGCAACGCACCCGTTCCCGGTTGTAGAGGACGAGTCCCTTCTGGAGGAAGACTTGATCACCTGTATCGTCCAGGTGAACGGCAAGGTGCGCGCCAAACTGGAAGTGCCGACCGATATATCAGAGGCAGACCTGCAGGAAGCGGCGCTGGCGGCCGAACCGATTGCCAAGCTCTTGGATGGTCGCGAGCCGATGCGAGTTATTGTTCGGGCGCCAAAACTGGTAAACGTCGTCCCGCCTCGGGAATAGTCAATGCCTGAGGGTCACTCTATTCGACGTCTGGCGGACGCCTTCGACAGAAGCTTCGTCGGACGCCCCGCGCAGCTGTCTTCTCCGCAGGGACGGTTTGCCGCAGGCGCGGCCCTGCTGGACGGACAAACAATGGTGAGCGCCAGTGCAACTGGAAAACACCTATTCCTGGGGTTCTCTCCAGAAGAATCGGGGGATCCTGACCGGTGGATCCATACGCATCTAGGCCTTTACGGGGCTTGGCGTTTCGCTGGAGCGGCCCCGGACAGCAGCATCGGAGCCCCGCGAATATCCGATCCAGACCAGGGATACCAGCTGGCGGAGTCCACAAATGATCAGTGGCCTCCGGAGCCGCGTGGCCTGGTGAGGCTGCGCATCTTGACTCCGAACGCGGTCGCGGACCTGAACGGCCCGAACCAGTGCAGAGTGGTAACAGCAGATGAGAAATCGGCGGTGGAGGAAAAGCTTGGCTCGGACCCGCTGGCTCCTTCTGCGCTGAGAGGCGCTTTAGAAGATAAGTTCGTAGCCCGAGTGCGCAGTTCCAGTCGCCCGGTCGGAGATCTGGTCATGGACCAGTCCATCAGTGCTGGCGTTGGCAACATCTACCGAGCGGAAGGACTGTTCCGGGCCGGTATTTCCCCAAATCGGCAGGGGCGGAACGTCTCCGAAGTGCGACTGCGTCAATTGTGGAGAGAGTTCGTATACCTGATGCGCAAAGGGGTCGCGGAGGGATACATAAGCACGGTAGACGAAGAGGACGTGCGCGTGGATGTCGGAGATCCAGAAGCAGCCCGCTGGTACGTCTATCACCGGCAGGGAAGGCCGTGCCTGCACTGCGGGAACCCCGTGCAAATGGCACAGATGAAGGGCCGCCGCCTCTACTGGTGTCCGACCTGTCAGCGGTAGGTGCAATACGTCTTGAGGCAGCTACATCTCGGATAGGAGACTGCTCAGGCAATAGGTCGATTAGGGTCTTTCTTTCCCTGTTGTGACCGTGCGGCGCGGTTCCCGGTCTAATTGGCGTGCCCGAGCCCAGTGCGCAGAAGGTGCCAGGGTACCGCTGGAATTCATCTTTGGATCTGTCTGGGATGGCGTTGATGCAGGCGCAGCGATCACCAAATAATTGGCTGCACATCTTTGAACGGCAATGCTGCAAATGCGTGGTCGATCGCCTGTTCAGCGACAACGCCAGTGCGTTGCTCAGTGCCTATCGTCAAGTGCGACCTACCCGCGGCTTTCGAGGATTCGCGCTATCCCTGTCCGCGCCGAATAGGGCAAGCCCTAACAACAAACACGAACACGGCCGCAGCAGAGGCCCCGCCCGTCACCGGACCTTAAAACGTTGGCGCATCTTATCCAGAATCGACTTCTGCTTCACCGGTGCTGGAAACATCGCGTCGACGATGTCCTTTGAGACGTCGCGTTCTTTCCCCTCAGCGGGGAAATAGTGGCTAGAAAGCATGGGGCTCGAATTGATCTCAAGTACGGTGGGAGCCCGGCCCTGGTCCACAGGTTCTATGAGGTCAATTCCCACTAGTCGCGCCCCAGGCATTACTCTTACTGCCTTCTCCGCGACACGTATGGCTACCGCGTCGGCCTCATCAGTCCGATCGATGAAATCCCCGCCTTCGTCAACGGGGCGCGCTTCGAGCAGCACCGGGCCGTCTTCGGGTGCAGTTTCCGTTGCCGGCACGGTGTTGGGGCTTTCTTCCCTCTCGTAGTTGAGGTGGCTTCTGAGGAATACTCTCTCGCCGTCTGCAGGTACCGACTCAGCGTCCTTGCCTTCTTGTCGCAGCAGGTCCAAAGCCTGCTTGTCCAGGCGGAGCTGTGAGTGAAGTCGCGGACGTGATTGATTCTTTGATTGCACTAACTCCTGGATGGTGCTGATTCCGTCGCCAAGAACAGACGCTGGTCGGCGTTCTGACACAGCCACGACTTTACCGCCTGCAACCAGATAGCGGCGCTCCACACCCGATACGTACTCCTGCACCAAGATCCTGCGGTGACCTTCTGCCACCTTGTCAAAAGCAGCCCGGAAAGTCTCTTCGTTATCGAGACCCGCGTACACGTCTTTTCCTTGTCGTGAGTTCACGGGCTTGACCACGGACTTATCCCAGTTCCGGGCGAACTCCCACGCTCGCTCTACCTCCCCCTTTTTGAACACGTGTCCTTCCGGGACTTCGATCGAGACGCCCGCAAGGAGAGCAGCCGTCGCCTCCTTGTTTTTTGCTAGTCTTCGTGCCAAAGGACTGTTCCAGGTAGTCCAACCATTTCGAAAAACTATCTTGCGGCCGCCAGGAGATTCGATAACTATGGTTCGAATGTCTTTGCCCTGTGTGATGGTGAGGCCCCGCTTATCGGCTGCGACAGCCATCGTAGCGGTGGTCCAGTTCGTCACGACTACCCCTAGGCGATCGCTTAGCTGCTCTAACGTCTCCACGCCTTGTCCCTTGATTTCGATCACTCTACAGGCAGCAGCGTTCAGAGCGAGCCTTGTCGGCCCAAGGACCATTTCTAGGCTGCGGTACGACATTGAACTCTGCAGAAATTGTACTAGTGATGGGTTTTCACTTTGATTGGTGCAGTATTTCCTGTTTCATTATAAATCTTATCGACGTTC
>CAYFRG010000001.1:98418-175907 GCA_964345535.1 uncultured Actinomyces sp.
CGAATCTTGAAGAAATCTAGCTAAGGCGCTCGTTCGTTAGACTTTAGTTTCTGCTTTAAAACGGTGTCGCGGCGCGGATAAGCGTGCCCGGGTGTCAATCGCTTGTTTTGCTTATTCTTTGGTCACCGTAGTGGCTGGTTTGGCGTTTCCTAATGCAAACTCTTTCCGCTTTGAAGAAGAAAACGAAAGTAGCTCACGCAAATAGGCTGTTCCAATGAGCATCAGGCAATCCCAATCGTGACGGGTCTGCTGGCGGATCGACCCCGCTTTTCCAAAGAAATTTGCAGTTTCGTGGGGTTTGGCGCGGAAACCGGGAGAGCAGAGCAGGGTGTCGCGCTCCGATTTGGAAGGAGTTCCCGTCTGGAAGGGGTGCCCGTCTGGAAGGGGTGCCGGAGTGTAATCACTGTTGAGAATACCGTTCCTATGTCCGGCACTAATGTCACAAATCGGCTTGATAAGAAGTCAGGAAATTCGTGTAGCTCAAATGATTTGTCCACCAAAACTTATGTTGGTCAGGTTCATCTGAGCACGGCGGTGTTGTCTCCTGAGGTTGGCAGCATCTTTGCTTGCGCGGGGCTTACTACCAGGGTCCGGTTCCTATAAGTGACCTAGACAAACCCAGCTCGGAGGGTACCTGTTTGCGGGGAGGGAACAAGAGCAGCAAGGAGGAACTCCTGCGGCCGCTGGCGAATGCTGTCTCTACGCCGCGTAAACCCATGCCCATCATTTAGATGAACCGCCTGCGCATCCGTTGGAGCCCGTACCCGCAGAGGCATGGTCGGTGCGGCTTGAAGTGCATGCCACGTAGATCGCCAGACACAAACCGTTGCACACTCCCGTTTTCGGGAAAGGATTCGCATTGACAAGAAGCTACTGGCGTTTTTCCTAGTCCTCTACGACAGTGAAGCCGAGCTCCTGGTACAGTCCGTACGCTCCGGGACTTTGACGAAGGTCTAGTCGTAGTGTGAGAGAGTCGTAACCCCATTCCGCGGCGCGTGCAGCGATCTCTCCGATCAAAGCGGTGGCGATGCCCTGCCTGCGAAACTCAGGATCAACCATAAGCTCGGTGACAAATGGGCCCCGCGGGACGTCGTCCCACGGAGCATCCAGAACAACCATGGCGGCGCCGACCAGCTGTCCGCCAACCCAAGCTCCGACGAATGAATCGTCTCTGGGGGTTCCGAACGCTCCGTCGAATGACATCCGCATCTCGTCGCTTGATTCCAGTAGCGACTCGAACGTCATCGGCTCCCCGTAGGCAACTAACTTCAAGGAGCCCATCGCCGGCACGTCGTACATGGTCAGAGTAGCCAGTTCCAGATCACCGGCTGCAGCAGGCGGTTCCAGCTGCCCCAAATCCGCTTGTAGTGTGATGCGTGCCATATGCCAAGGCTATGTCAAAAAAGGCTTCGCGGCCACCGTTATGAGCCGCGGTGTCGGGAGCCTAAATGTATAGTTCAGGCTCCTCCATGAGGGGCCGGCCCTTGGTTAGGGGCTTAGGTCGCTTGATCTTCGCCGGAACACCAACGGCCACCGTATCCTCCGGAACATTCGCGATGACGACGGCGTTGGCTCCAATTCGCGAGTGGTTGTCCAAAGTAATCGGACCCAACACCTTGGCCCCGGCACCTATCACTACTCCGTTTCCGACAGTGGGGTGCCTCTTTCCGGGTGACATGGTCACCCCACCCAGGGTCACTTGGTGGAAAATGAGGACGTCCTCGCCCACCTCAGCAGTCTGCCCAATGACAATGCCCGACGCGTGGTCGATAAATAGGCGGCGCCCGATTCTGGCCGCAGGGTGAATATCAACGCCCGTTGTGAAACGGATAAAGTTCTGCAGCAGTCGGGCCGGGAGTCGTAGCCCGCGGCGCCAAAGACAGTGCCCTATCCTGTACCCCCACACTGCGTGCACTCCGGGATAGGTACAGGCCACTTCAAGCATCGACGTAGCAGCCGGGTCCTGAGCCATAGCTGTTTCAAGATCTTCTCGCAGTATTGCCAGAAGCCCCGGTCTTTGGCGCCTAGAGGATCTCACTTGTCAGCCTCCGCGAACAACACCGTGCTCAGGTAACGTTCACCGGTGTCCGGGAGTACCGCAACAATAGTCTTCCCGGCGTTTTCGGGGCGAGCTGCCAGCTGCTTAGCCGCCGCAATTGCCGCCCCGGAAGAAATTCCCACAAGGAGTCCCTCTTCTTTGGCGGCCCGGCGTGCCTCTTCAATAGCCAGCTCGCCGGGGACGTCGACGACTTCATCCACCAGGTCGACATCCAGAACCTCGGGAATAAAGTTCGCTCCCAACCCCTGGATTAGATGCGGTCCGGCCTGGCCTCCCGTTAGGAGCGGCGATTCGGCGGGTTCGACGGCCACCAGCTGAACGTCCGGTTTTTTCTCTTTCAGGTACTTGCCTGCCCCGGAGATGGTTCCACCGGTGCCCACTCCCGAAACAAGTATGTCAACTTGACCGTCCGTGTCCTCCCAGATTTCGGGTCCGGTAGTGGCGTAGTGGGCTTCCCGGTTCGCCAGGTTTGTGAACTGGGAAGCCAAGACCGCCCCCTCGGTTTCCGCAACGAGTTCCTCCGCCGCTTTGACGGCGCCGGCCATACCCTGGGAAGGCTCGGTTAGGTTTAGTTCGGCCCCCAGGGCGCGGAGCAGGTCGCGCCGTTCCTGGCTCATCGACGAGGGCATTGCAATCACGACGCGGTACCCGCGGGCCGCACCGATCAGTGCCAGGCCGATGCCTGTGTTTCCCGAGGTAGCCTCGACAATCGTGCCTCCCGGAGCGAGATCACCGGAAGCCTCCGCGGAATCGATTATGGACGCGGCTATCCTGTCCTTTACGGAACCTCCAGGATTGAACCCTTCCATTTTCACCAGCACGTCCGCGCCGCCAGCGATAGGTGTGCGTAGGCGTACGAGAGGGGTGGTCCCAATTGTTTCGTCAATGCTGCTGTAGATTGTGGCCATGATTTTTCCTTAACGGTTTCAGAAGTACTGGGAAGGAACTGCTGGGACTGGGGACGGCCGCGAACGACCGGTCTAGGACCCCCGTCCCTACAAACAGATGGCCAAGAAGCAAACGCGTGCTCGCGACATCGCGCCGAGCACTGGGGTCAGGACATGTTGCTTCACGATTAGGAGTCTATGGCTGGTCGGGGATGAAGTCGACCTCGGCCTGGATTTCTCCCACCTGTTGGAACGCCCCGTCCTCTTGAAGTAAGGTCGATAGCTGCGAATTGAGTTCCTGGACCTTGGTTGGGTCCGCGGCGATGTCTAGCTGCAGGTCGGAGCCCCACTGCGTGTCCACCACAGTCCAGCCGGAAGTCCGCAGCGCTGCCTCTACCCTTCCGCCTTCCGCGAGGTCTATCCGAGTCCGTAGAAGTGCCAATGGTTCTACCAGCACTAGGGGAGCGGCGTCTATCGCGGCTTGTACCGAACCCGCATAGGCCCGCACTAAGCCGCCCGTGCCAAGCAGGGTGCCCCCAAAGTATCGGGTCACTACGGCGGTGACGTCACCCAAACCAGCGTGGACCAACACGTCTAACATGGGCTTACCTGCTGTACCCGCTGGTTCTCCGTCGTCAGAGGAACGCTGCAGCGCGTTTACGTGGCCCGACTGGATAACGTAGGCGCTGCAATGATGGCGGGCATCAGGGTACAGCTGCTTTTGCTCGTCGATAACCGTCCGAGCTTCTTCCTGAGTCTCTGTTCGCGCAAGAACAGTCAGAAATCGGGAGCGCTTGATCTCAAGTTCCACCTCAGTTATTGAGTCCCTGCGCACGGTCTTCATAATGCTATTCTCCCACGAGGCCCAGCATTGGCGACCTCTCAGGAAATCCTGCGGGCCAAAAACGACAAGCGAAGCGGTGGACGACGATAGCCCTTGGGTGCGAAACAGTTCGGAAGGCATGTCAATAGAGCCAGCGGTAGGTGCATGTCGTGAGGGGCAGTGCCAGCGCGTCGAAGGTGCTCCAGGGTGTGCCTGGGTGAAGTGCTTTAGCTCCAGTGTGGGAATGCACGGGGTTGTCCGCGGCCTGGTTGGGTCGGATGTCACAGGGATGGCTTTGCCACCGGCTGGAATTAGCGGCTTGATCGTGGCAAAGTTGAACCGTTGTGTTTTGCGCCGGAAATGGCTGCTTGCACGTACGTAACAGAATGCTCGTCCGTCGGCGGGCCCTGAGACTTTGAGAGGAGTGAATCGGACATGGCAGTACCTAAACGGAAAATGTCTCGATCCAACACTCGTACCCGTCGTTCGTCCTGGAAGGCGAACCTAACGACGCTCGAGAACACGAATGTGAACGGCCGTGAGGTCCGCGTTCCGCGCCGCCTAGCAAAGGCATACCAGCGCGGTTTGGTCGAACTCGACGACTAGAAGATCTTCATCGAACATGGCCCGAGCAGATCGCTTGGGCTATTTTCATGCTCGGTAGGTGCGTTGGATTGGCTTACTTGACCACAGAAATGCTGGTTACCTAGTCCTAATGCGCAGAAACCTAGTGTGAATTATTACAAGTCCTGAAATGTCGTGTTCCGGCGCGCAGGGCAGTAAGCCGAATAGTAGCCTGAAGTTTGAGCCTCGGGTAGCTGCGGCTAAGAGATGCCAGCTACGCGTAAGAACACCTGAGCAGTGAGGCGCCCGACGGGCTTTCTCTTGGCGCCCACTCCAACTACTTTCTATTTTCTAGGAGAATTACATGTCAACTAACGGAATAACGCATCTGCGTTCTAACCTGCGTTCCGCCATGCTCATTGGGGGCCTTGTCTCCATTCTTGTCGGTGTCGCACTTCTTGTTTGGCCTCAGATGAGCGCCAACGTAATGGCCGCCATCCTGGGCGTGTACGCCCTTATTGCTGGCCTCGCCTACATCGGCGTCGGGTTTGCCTCCCTGGACCGCACGGGCTGGTCCCGGGTCGGAAACATCCTTCTGGGAGCCCTCTATGTCATCGCCGCGATAGTCTTCTTCACTAACCTTCAGGCGGCGACTGCGATCCTGGTCATCCTTGTGACGATCATGATCGGCGCCATTTGGGTCGTGGAGGGCGTTACCGCGTTCACCACGATCTCTTCCGCTTCTTCAAAGGGTTGGGCGGTTTTCTACGGGATACTTTCCATCGTTGCGGGACTGATTCTTCTGTTCTCGCCCCTGTACTCCGCCATTGTCCTGTGGGTCATTGTGGGTATTTCCGCGATCGCTCTCGGTCTGGTTCAGGTCGTCCGGTCCTTCTTCATCTAGTGGCGGTGCGCGTGCCTCTCTTCTCTTGAGGTGCGGTGCCGAGGTTCCGGGGGCCCGACCTGTGGCTGGGTCCCCGGAATTCTCATATCCGCTGCATTTTGGCCGACGCCAAGGAGCGGGTATTCTCATATAGGCGTTTTTGCCACGGCCCCCGTAGCTCAGCTGGATAGAGCAAGGGACTTCTAATCCCTAGGTCGC
The DNA here is from genome assembly GCA_964345535.1 of uncultured Actinomyces sp. Classification (GTDB taxonomy): domain Bacteria; phylum Actinomycetota; class Actinomycetes; order Actinomycetales; family Actinomycetaceae; genus Scrofimicrobium. The sequence goes on from CAYFRG010000001.1 coordinate 103,854, forward strand.
AGGTTCGAGTCCTGTCGGGGGCGCCACCGCACTGTTGCGCACCACGTATGAGGTGCGCGAAGAAATGGCTGTCGCTGACACCCAACACATTGCCGCCTTGTCGGCTAGTCGCCTTGTCGGCTAGTCGACTACCGGAGGTCCCGGGCGGCTTGCGAGAGGATCTCTTCTCGGCGAGTGCTCGTGAGGAGCGATGGGTTCCCCAGCTGCCAGCCGCCATAGCTCATCTGAGCGGTGGGGATCCACTTAGCGATGGTGTCGCCTCGACCATTCGGAGGTGTCTTCACTCCAAAAGCTTTCATCAGGGCTTTCACAGTTCGGCTCGGGTCTGACTGACGGAACCAGTTATTCGACTTTCCTATCAGCCAGCACAAAGAAGCTGCCACATTAGCTTCCCAGGGAGTCGCAGCCATTGCCTTCGCGGTGCTCTTATATGTGAAGTACTGCGGGTGCTCGTCGCAGAGTATCCGCAGAAGGCGCAGCGTGGCGGTTGTCAGCTCCGGATCACCGAAGAACTCTGTGGCGCTCTCCTCGATCACCTGGGCAACCGACCTGGCACGCTTACCGACCTCTCGGCTAAGGCCCTTCGAGTCAAACTTCTCTACCGGAAGCGGATTCGTATTGACGGAGTCAATTGCCTCAGCGCCCCCAATGTCTTTCCCCCACGAGTACCCGTACAAGGAATATCCGGCAATGCCCGGGTCGTAGTAGCTCGGTTTCGTGAGCCGTCTATATTCGGGTGTGCTTACAGCGATGGTGTGCAACACTTCGTCCGTGATGAAGGACGGGATCTCAAGCTGTTCGTGGCAGTACACAACAAGTGCCTCGAGGACCTTGGGGATAGGTTTGAAATGCTCGTCCGCCGCGATCAGCTTTCGGGGGATCAGATCCAAAAGGACACGCTCAACTAACTGGCTGCTCCAATTTCGGACATCCCCAGACCCGTAGTTGTCCGCCAAATTCAGAAGGAAACCGGCCTGGCCGGCGGCGTCCTTGCCCAGATTTGCTGCGTGAGGAGAAGCCATAAATGCTGCTATCTCAGCGTCTAGTTCTTCTTCGGTGTACTCGGGATACTCGTATCCCGTGCCGCCGTCTGGCAGAAGACGCAGCATCCAGCGCAAGAGAGGCTTAGTCGATGGCCACGTTTCAGTTTCAGGCGCATCAATGTACCGCTCGGTCCACTCAATAGCGTCTTCGATCTCAGCTCGGGCGTCCTCCAGTGCAAGGTCTTCTACCGTGATCCCCTCGTCTTCCCAGGACTGTGCTCTTCGGACCAGGTTTGAAACGGAGCCCGGATAGACGTATCCGTCACGGATCATGGCAATTCCCGAATAGAAAATGTCGACCGCTGCCGTAATTGGGCCGTCCGGTCCCTGTATCTCGATTCCGATCAGTCTTAGCTCGCCAGTCACCGGGCCGATGTGAACCGCACGGGTTGGCTTGGCCTGGTTCAAAGAGGCCACCCACGCGGGGGCCTTGGTGCGCCGCGTGATAAGTCGACGCTGGAATTCGGTCAAAGGGGAGGGGTCAAGAAAGAGATCCCAAAGAATCAGCATCAGATCCGCTTCTTGCGTGCGTGCCTGAGCTAAGGTCTCCACGACGGCGTCGATGTCGGGGGAGTCTGGGTGCCGACGAGGATTCTCCTTATGCTCCTCCGCAAATGCCGCCAATTCGCTAGCGGCCGTCATCGTGTCTAAGGGGTCGTCCGGGTCGAACGCATCCAAGAGGAGCTCTGTTAGGGGTACCTGATCCTGCTCAGGGGAATCTCGAAACCAGTCCATAGCTAAATACTACGTTCTCAATCGGAGCGTTCATGCGCGCGGCCTTGTCCCGCTTACGAAAAACGAAAAGACTAGTGAGGTCGACCGCGTTGCCACACCCCGCCAAAAGGTAAGTTGCCCAAGGGCCCAACTGGCACTCGCCCGGCTGTCACTCGCCCAGCTGCTGTGTGGGCCGACCTGTAATCCCGGTCATTTAGGCTACTTTAGTCGTCCTGGAGTTTGTCTTTCACTTTGTCGGCCACAGCTTTCGTGTCGGCAGCTACGTCTTCGACGAAGTCTTTGGCCTTCCCTTCAGCCTTATCCACTCTGCCTTCTGCCTCCAGGTCTTTGTCTCCGGTGACCTTACCGGCTGCTTCCTTCGCAGTGCCCTCTAGTTTGTCGGCCCATCCCTTACCAGCCATGTGACGCTCCTCTCAAGAATTTCCTTCATGCTACACGACGTCGCTTCCTTGCTGAAGGGTCACCTGGAATGCATACTGACGCCAGGGCAGGGCTCGCGGCCGACAGAGTTCCGAGGGCGCCCGGGTCAGCGTGCGGAAAAGTGCCGGATTCTCCACGGATGGGTTGAGGTGGGCCTTTGACATTGGTATGTTGCCAAATCGTTATAGCTACCGGCCGTATATGCGAGACATCGTGGGTAGGATGGGCGCGAGACGCGTAATGAGAGCGTCGTCACCATGCCACGGGAGTTTCGGGAGCTTTCCCAACTTGATGAAGGAGTCAAGATGAAACGTACAGGGCGACGGCTGTTAGCGGCCGGGGCCGGACTACTGTCAGGAGCAATACTCCTGACGGGTTGTCTGCAGAATCCAGACAAAGTAGGCAGCGGCGCTGCGGGCGGAGGAGAGCAGCTCGCCGACAACACGGAGGTGGACGGCGACGGCGTCGTTACGATCCTAGGGGCGTTCGGAGGTGAAGAAGCAGACCTGTTCCGGGCGTCGCTCGTGGGCTTCGAGGAAGAAACCGGGATTAAGGTTGAGTACACGTCTGACCAAGACTTCACCAACACGATCCGACTGCGCACGAGCTCTGGCCAAGCACCGGACATTGCGATTTTCCCTCAGCCGGGTGGCCTGCTGGAGCTAGCAGAGGAAGGCTACATACAACCGATTGACACGTACCTGGACTACGACGAAATTGACAGGACTCTCATTCCCGGCTTCCTGGAGTCGGTCAGGCTGAACGGCCGCGTTTACGGCGCCCCGATGCGCATGGCGGTGAAGTCAGTCGTCTGGTATCCGCTGGAGGCATACACGGCCGGCGGCTACGACACGGATCCGAAGGACCTGGACGAACTGGCTGAGATAGCCAAGAAGATGCGCGAGGATGGCCTCACTCCGTGGTGTATGGGGTGGGAATCGGGCCAGGGCACCGGATGGGTCGGTACGGACTGGATCGAAGAGTACATGCTGCGTATGTGGGGGCCGGAGGTCTACGACCAGTGGGTTTCCAACGAGATTCCATTCAATGACGAACGCGTTATAGCTGCGTTTGACGCCCTGGGGGAGATGCTCGACATCGACGGCAATGTCTACGGCGGCCGCTCCGGCGTAATAGCCACCCCGTTTAGTGAGGCGATGCTCCCCGCTTGGGAGGATGACCCCGGCTGCATGATGGAGAGGCAGGGTAACTTCGTGACCGGATTCTTCCCTGACGCGGTCCTAGGCGACCTGGACAATCAGGTGGGCTTGTTCGTGTTCCCAGCGGCGGGAGAGAGCTCGGAGTACACACTTCAGCCGATGCTCGGCGGTGGCGATCTGGCTGCCCTGATGAACGGAGACGACCCTGACGCGATCGAAGTCATGCGTTACATCACGTCGGATCAGTTCGGTGCAGAGTGGGCAGCGGGAGGCGGCTGGCTGTCGCCCCACAAGACATTTGACTCCAGCAATTACGCAAACGACATAACTCGTCGGACGGCTGAAATCGCTTCTGAAGCGGACGTTTTCCGCTTTGACGGCTCAGACCTAATGCCCAACGCCGTTGGCGGAGGCACCTTCTGGACCGGCATGGTCGAGTGGCTGACCGGGCAGAAGACCGCTGAGCAGGTAACCACTGACATTCAGAACAGTTGGCCGCAAGACGACACTGCGGACGACGCAGATGATGCCGCGGAAGAGTCAGACGAATGACAACACAGGCCGTAGCGCCCCCGGCGCTTAGCGGGCGCGAAACAGTGAAGGACTCCAATCCGCTGAAGATTTTCCTTGGGCTGTTGGGGATGTTCGTCACCGGGTGGGTGATAGGGAATACTTTCCTTTCCCTCGCCTATTACCCGAGTTGGTACTTCAACAACAGCGTTCTCATGGCCATCGTTGGAATGGTGGTCGGGATAGGTGGGGCAGCGTTGCTGTTCTACTTCATGAACGTCTTCGTGGAGGCACTCCCGCGCCGGATGCGAGCGGGATTGCTCCCATACGCGTTCATACTGCCGGCGTTTGCGCTGATAACGCTCATGCTGTTGTACCCGACGATCCAGACGATCAACTACAGCTTCGCAAACAACGATTCCACTGCGTATGTGGGGCTGCGCAACTACCGCGAAATCCTTACAGATAGTGCGTTCTGGGTAGCCATTACGAACAACGCCCTGTGGCTCATAGTTGTTCCGACGGTGACCGTCGCCCTAGGTGTCGGGGTGGCTCTATTTGCCGACAGGTTGTCGGCAACCGGAGAGAAGGTCGCTAAGTCGTTCATATTCCTACCGATGGCTATCTCCTTCGTGGCGGCCTCGACAATTTGGGGAGTGCTCGTATACGGCGCGGATCCAAACGTTGGGTTACTGAACGCCATCCTGGGAACTACCGAGAATTGGATCCGAGTCGACAACTTCCGGCTGAACTCGTTCCTGATGATGATCATCCTCATCTGGATGCAAACGGGCTTCGCAATGGTCCTCCTCTCCGGGGCGATCAAGGGTGTTCCGGAAGAGACGCTCGAAGCGGCGCGCATTGACGGTGCTAACGAGCGGCAGATCTTCTTTAAGGTGATAGCCCCGCAGATCAAGGGAACGGTGATCACGGTGTTCATCACCATAGTGATCCTGGTGCTCAAGATCTTCGACATCATATACGTGCTCACGAACGGACAGGCGAAGACGAACGTAATCGCTCTCATGTTCTTCCAGGAGCTGTTCACGGCAGGGAGAGCAGGACGGGCTTCCGCGATCGTAGTGATCCTGCTGATTCTTGTCACGCCGGTCCTGATTTATCAGGTGCGGCACTACCGGAAGGAGCAGGGACAATGAGTGCAACAGTAGCTCAAGCACCCTCAAAGAAGTCTCTGAGGCAGCCATCGCGCATGAAGGATGGTCGTCACCGTTCGTGGACGTCGATCATCGTCATGGTAGTGCTGGTGCTCTTGTGGACTGTGCCGACGCTTGGACTCTTGGTGAGCTCCTTCCGAAGCCGGGAGGCCGTTGCGACCTCCGGCTGGTGGACGGCGCTATTCAACCCAGGCGGGCAAGGTTGGACGCTCGACAACTACATCGGGGTGTTGAGCGGCGCCAACATGGGCACCGGCTTCCTCAACACGTTCGTGGTGGCTTTGCCCGCTACGATCCTGCCGATAATGTTTGCAGCCTTCGCAGCGTACGCATTCACGTTTATGGAGTTCCCCGGTAAGGAAGTCCTTTTCGTGGTGATCGTCGCGGTCATGGTTGTCCCGGTGCAGGTAGCGTTCCAGCCTCTTTTGGACCTGTTCGGACCCTACGGCATCGGTATCTCGGGACAGTTTGTCGCGGTTTGGCTGCTCCACACAGGGTTTGGAATGCCGCTGTGTGTCTACACCCTGCGTAACTACATGTCGACCCTGCCGTACTCCGTTGTGGAATCAGCAAAGATCGACGGTGCCAGCGACTACCAGATCTTCTGGAAGCTAGTGGGCCCGATGTCCATACCGGCCATCGCGGCGTTCGCTACGCTGCAGTTCCTCTGGACTTGGAATGACCTGCTCATTGCGAAGCTGTTCCTGCAACCCGCAAACTCGACGATCATCGTCCAGCAGCAGCAGCTTCTGGGAACACAGGGGCAAGGTGCGGAACTACTCACCGCCGGTGCTTTCCTGTCTATGGTGGTGCCGTTGGTAGTGTTCATCGGACTGCAGAGGTTCTTCGTCCGGGGCCTTTCCTCCGGATCCGTGAAGGGATAAAGTTCAACCGACAGAACCTGGCGGGCTCGGCGACACCTTTGGGTGGGTCGGGCCCGCCACTGCGTTCGGCCCCAACAGCGGAGGCCTCTGTGTGGCTCGCCAAGTGGCTTGGGCTGATTCGGGTGGGTCATGGAGGCCGCCGTCTTTAATCATTGGGAAGACAGCGCAATGCACCGTGCCAGGTCGGCTCACCGAGAAGCCCAATCGACCCCCGTCAAAAGGACTCCTTAACAAGGAGGCTGACAAGCCCTCAGCAGGTGCGGGTCATTGAGTCTAGAGCACCACGACAAAGCTCTTGAGTATGTCAGCCAAGGTGCTGACCATTCCCTGTTTCTCTTCAATGTCTGTGCGGGCCACTATCGCCGTGTCTGGGTGATCAGTGATGATGCCGTCGGCGCCCTGGTGGATCCACAGACGCTGACTCTCTTTATCGTTCACTGTCCAAACTAGAAAGCCCTTGCCCACATCTTCTGCTTGGTCCCGCAAAGACAGAGACGCCGACTGTTCTTCTACGACAACGAAGTCAGCACTCGTTTCCGGTATTCCCAGGCCGGCAACGGGCAGAATATAGCCCACGGTAAGGTCCGGGCGCAGCTCCTTAAGTCGCTCGACACTGTCAAAGTCTAGGGAATGGTAGATATTCCGGTCTGCAACCCCCAGTTCCTCCAGTTCAGCGACCAGCCTGTCGACGTGATCTTCGGTGTCGGCTCCTCCCAGCTTGATTTCTATCAAGAGACGCTGATCCAGTGCGGCAGCGCGGAGAACGTAGTCTTCCAGTGACGGGATAGTGTCCTCATGACCGTATTTGTCGTGAATCGTCACCTGCTGGAGTTCCTCCAAAGTCAGGTTCCCAACCTTCACGTTTTCCCCGGCCAGACGCTTCAAGTCGGTGTCGTGCATGACCACGAACTTGCCGTCTTTCGTCTCCATGACATCCATTTCGACCAGGTCTACACCCGCAGCATTTGCCCCCTCTAGACCACCGATAGTGTTTTCCACGCCCACGTCGCTGAAGCCGCGGTGCCCCAAGACGAGAGTGTCCGGGTGGGAGTCCAGTTGCTGCATCACTGACGTCCAGGAAATTCCCAGTACCACGGTCCCACCTAGGAGCGCCGCAGCCATGAATGCTGCAGAGCGCTGGTGGACCTTCTCCCGGGTTATGCGTTGCTCCGACACGGGGACGCGTTCGTTCAGCAGGGAGGGATCCAGCAGCCGCGCTTGGGACATTGCTACGCCGATAATGCCGGCGACCACCACTGAGGTGAGCAGCAGCATGAGCATGTGGACCGCGCCGACCGTGTAGGCGGCAACAAAGGGTGAGGCCGCAGGCACTAACCAGTCCGTGAGGGCCGTTGGGCCCAAGGAAACGACTACAAGGAGGAAAGTAGCCGCGGCACCTGCGGCAAGATAGGCAACGATTCCTACTAGCAGAGGGAAGATCCGTCGTCCTCGGGTCAACCGCCAAGAAGTACGCATTGCCTTCCCGCCGGACTGGCGCGTGAGAGCAAATATAGGGATCGCCAGCGCGAAACGCACGTTCACGTACAAAGCAACGACCAGAGCAACGTGCATGGCCGTGGCGACGCCGGGTTCCTTCATGAACTCCCCGGTGATAAACGGAGGGATAGCGACCCTCTGCGCGACCAGCGTGGTGAATCCGAATCCGGAGAGTGGGAGCAACAGAAGTAGGTAGACCAAAAGCGGCCACGCCGAAATGTTGAAGAGTTTTCGCAGGACACGGAGGATGTCCCGGACCAGGCCTTCTCCGGCCGCGACCAGGCCCGCTTCTGCGCGGCGCAGTGCCAACGCGGTGATCAGGAGCTGAAGCGCCGCAGCCCAAAAGGCAATTGCCACAAGGAAAAGCAGTATCACCGCGGTGAGCGCAACATTGCGGCCCAAATGAAGTGAATGCAGGTCAATTGCCACCATGCCGGCGGAACGTGCGGCTTCCTTGAACAGCCAGCGAATGACGGGAAAAACCACAATTGCAATCGCAATGTTCACGGCCAGCAGTGTCGATAAGAGAGGCACGCCTCCGCGTCTCAAGAGCCTCCATGAACGCAGAAGGACGAAGAGGGTGGTGCTCTCGGTTTTCGGATCGGTCACCGTCGAAAAGTCACCGGGGAGGGATTCCCGTTTCTCCTCTGCCGTTTTCATTTTGGTGCTCCTTACGGTCAGAGTGTGCCCCGCCTATATCAGTAGGCGCAGCAGATCTGAGTCAGTTGGTATCTGTTCTACTGTAACCGGGGAGCTGTCCATGCGTGCCAGCAGGCCTGCCAGATCCTCGGGGTTGTGCAGGTCGATTCCGACCAGTGCGGGCCCCATGTAGCGGTTGTTTTTCTTTGTGTACTCGAAGTGAACTATGTCGTCCTCCGGCCCAAGGACTTTGTCTAGGAAGTGGCGGAGGGCTCCCGGTTGCTGCGGGAAGGACACTAGGAAGTAGTGTCGCAGCCCTTCGTAGTGCATGGATCTCTCCATTACCTCGGCGTACCGCGACAGGTCGTTGTTGCCGCCACTGACAATGGCGACCACTGGTCCACTTAGGTTCAAGTCTGGGATGCGACCGGCTGCAGCTGCGGTGATCGCGGCAGACGCCAGCGCGCCGGCGGGTTCAGCGATGATCCCGTCCTGGTGATACAGGTCTAGCATTTCCGAGGATACTGCGCCCTCGTCAACAACTACGATCTCATCCACCAGAGCCTTGATCATCTGGAATGTTTTGTCCCCGGTCCGGCCGACGGCTGTTCCATCAACGAAAGAGTCAAGTTCGGCAAGGGTGGTCGGAGCTCCGGCGTCGGCGGCTGCTCGCGCGGAAGCCGCCCCGGCGGCCTCCACCCCGACGATCCGCAGCCCGGGCCTCACTTCTTTCAACCAGGCGGCCATACCTGCAACCAGTCCACCCCCACCTACGGGGACCAAGACGGTCCCTATGGCGCCCTCGAGCTGCCGGAAAGCTTCGGCCGCGACGGTTCCCTGCCCCGCGATTACTGCGGGGTCGTCGTAGGGGTGAATGTATGTTCTCCCGGTGCGTGCGGCGTCCTCGAGTGCTACTGCTTGGGCGCGGTCGAAAGCTCCATCAACGAACTTCAACTCCACCCACCCGTCTCCAAGGCTTCGGATTCTCTCTCGCTTTTGACGGGGAGTGGACACGGGCAGGTAGATGGTCCCGTGGATCTCGAGCTTCTTGCAGGAGTGCGCCACACCCTGCGCGTGATTCCCAGCTGAAGCGCAAACCACGCCCACTTCTCTTTCGGAGGCGTCTAGTTGGGAGATACGGTTGTACGCCCCCCGGACCTTGAATGAGCGGCAAACTTGCAGGTCTTCCCGTTTAAGGAAGACAGGCATGTCAGCGACCGCGCTTAGCCGAGCGGAAGGTTCGATAGGGGTGACCCGGCTTATGCCTCGCAGGTTGGCTTCAGCCCTGGTTACCGCGCCAGCATCGACGGGCAGGGGGGAGGGACTTGTGTTCGTCACCCGCCCAGTCTAGGTCTGGCGCTTCGGTTTCGTCTGCTCCTTCCAGCGGTTGACTCCCGTAGACTTGTGAAAGCCGAAACGGAAGTGAGCGAACGTGAAGAACCCACTGGTGTGGATTGATTGTGAAATGACGGGGCTGGATCCCCGGGTGGACGAACTGGTAGAGATCGCGGTCCTTGTTACCGACTCCGAGTTAAACGTCCAGGGTCCAGGGTTGGACTTGGTCATAAAGCCAAGCTCGCAGGCAGTCCAGGCGATGGACGATTTTGTGCGCAACATGCACACTGAGTCCGGGCTCATCGAAGAGTTTGATGCGGGGCTGGACTTGGAGGAAGCTCAGCGCCTCACCTTGGAGTACATCAAGCAGTACGTTCCGGAGCCTGGAACGGCCCCACTTGCGGGGAACACGATTGGCCAAGACCGAATTTTCTTGCAGGCATATATGCCCGAGGTCGTTGACTATCTGCACTACCGCGTCATAGACGTATCAACCATCAAAGAGTTAGCGAGGCGCTGGTATCCGCGCGTATTTGGCTGTGCGCCAGCCAAAGGTGGCGGCCACCGGGCGCTGGCCGACATAACGGAATCGATCCGGGAACTCGAGTACTATCGCCGCGCGCTTTTTCCTGCGCATCTGAACCCGAATTCCGGAACCTACGTAGAGATAGCGGAGTCGGTAGCGAACCTTCCACAGATGAAATAAAGCCTTCTTCGTCCACAGGCTATCCCAGCGTGGTTATCCACAGGTCCAGGCGGCCGAGGCGACACGGAAAGCCTCTGTAGAAACACTGAGAGTGACAGCTAAGAAAGGATCACTCTCATGGAGCGCACAACCGCAATTCTTACCGGGCGCGTCGGCTCAGACATCGCAATGCACCAGGACCAGCAAGGCGGGGCCGCGTTCGCCCGTTTCCGCCTAGTCGTTCCCCGCGGCAGGTGGAATGACCAGGGCACCTGGGAAGAACAAGAGGGCGGCTGGTACACGGTGAAGGCTTGGGGGAATCTGGCGCACAACATGCACCACTCTCTACGTAAAGGCCATCCGGTTGTGGTGGTCGGGCGCCCCTCTGCGCAGGGATGGATAAGCAAGGAGAACAAGGTGGCGTCTGAGATAGCGATCAACGCCTCTGCGATAGGGCACGACCTGGCCCGCGGTGTCAGCACGTTTGCGCGCGTTCTCCGGGAGCAGCCGCCTACGGAGGACCTTACGCCGGGCCAGGAAGGGGGCGATGAGCCCGGATCCGCTAACAAAAGTGAAGACGTAACAGCGGAAGGGGACGCTCCCGAAGCTAAAGCTCCAGCAGCGTCCCCCGCGGAAGACGGCGTTGAGACCGCCACGGTCAGGTTGGTAGAGAACTAGGGCCCAGCCAGGACCACCACCGCGCATGCCACGTCTCCGTCGTGAGAGGCGCTGGCAAGCAGCTTCACTGGGGTGTGAAGAGACGTCTCTAGGACACTGCGCAGCTCACCGCGCAACGAAATGGTAGGCCGTCCCCACCGGTCGTGGCGCACTTCGATTTCGCTGAAATCGACAGCGTCGCGTCCCAGAGGGGGCTCCGTACCGTACAGGGAAGCGGACCAGGCTTTGATGAAGGCCTCCTTCACCGCCCAAACGGCTGCCAGGTGCTGCGACCCAGCCGAACCGTCTTCCGCCTGAGCGGCTCCCGACTCATTAGCCCTGCGACTGGCCCTGCGCCGTTCTTGACCGGTGAAGACCTCGGCAAGGCGGGAGCCGGGCAGCCCCAGCTGCGACTGGAATGTGGGAACGTCGACGACGTCGGTTCCCATCCCAAGGACGCTCATTGTTTTACCCTCCGTAGTTTCCGGTGAGGCTGAGGCGAGCCTCCGGATCCAGCAGCATTGCGGCCTCTGATTCGTGCACGTCTGCTGAGGCTTCGAAGCGGCGTCCGGTGGCTGGTTCGAACAGGTCGGTCCGGCCGAGCATGCCCGCTTCAAGGCGGCGTGCTCCTTCCCGCAGCCGTGTGGCTGCCCGCTCACGCCACGTGGCGCGGGCTTCCTCGCCGGAGCCCCGTGCAACGGCGGCTTCGAAGGCCCCCGGATGCACCACGGCTAGCAGAGAGGAGACATGACCAAACCCAAGAGACGTGACCAGTGCAGCTTTCAGTTGGCCAGTTCCCGTTAGGGAGAGCGGTTCGCGCAGCCAGACCAGCCAGGGCTCTTCCGACAGCGCGTCATCGACACAGTCGAGTGACGCGTTCGCAGGCACCTGTTCGCTTGTGAATAGCTGGCACAGGCCACCCACTTGGAATACTGCAGCGCCGCCCTTGGCGTGACCGGTAAGAGTCTTCTGCGAGACAACGAACATTGGGTTGCCTTCGCTGCGGCCCAGAGCGCGGCCAAGCCGCGTGTGGAGGTCAGACTCATTCGGGTCGTTCGCGTTTGTGGACGTGTCGTGCTTGGACACCACCTGGATGTCGTCCGCGCTCACACCGAGTTTTGCGAGCTCGCGTGCAAGTCGCGATTCGGGGCCACCGCGCCCTGCCGCGAGTGCGCCAATGCCCGGTGCGGGAATGGAAGTGTGGATACCGTCAGCAAAGCTCTGAGCGTATCCAACCACCCCGAGAACGGGCAGACCCATGTCCTCCGCGACGTCACCGCGCGCGAGCAGAATGGTTCCTCCACCCTGGGCCTCGATGAAGCCCGCGCGGCGCCGGTCGTTGGCCCTGGAGTAGAAGCGTTCGTCGAGGCCCTTGGCCGCCATCTCTGCGGAGTTTGCAGTGGCATTCATGGCACCGAAGCCCACTATTGACTCCACCGCCATGTCGTCTATGGCGCCGGCTACCACGAAGCTGGCCTTTCCAGTGGCGATCTTGTCGACGCCTTCTTCGACAGAAACCGCCGCGGTGGCGCACGCACCCACCGGGTGAATCATCGCTCCGTACCCGCCGACGTAGGTCTGCATTACATGTGCGGCAACTACGTTTGGAAGGGTTTCTTGGAGAATGTCGGAAGGGTATTCCTCCCCTAAGAAGCGGTCAACGAACAGCTTGCGCATGGACGTCATTCCGCCGAACCCGGTGCCTTGCGTACTGGCCACGTCAGCCGGGTGAACGGCCTGCATGAGCTCCGATGGCGTGAACCCTGACGAGAGGAAGGCGTCCACCGCGGTAACCAGGTTCCACGCGGTCATCCGGTCCATCGATTCGATTGTGGAGGCGGGGATGCCCCAGCGAGCCGGGTCGAAGCCGGTCGGTAGCTGTCCCCCGACCGTGCGGGTGAGGGTGGCACGCCGTGGCAGGCGAGCCTGGGCTCCTGCTAGACGGGTGACTTCCCATTCACCGTCGTCAGTCTTGGTGATCCTGGTTAGGCGCGGGTCTTCAGCCAAATAGGATTCTGCGGTTTCCCTGTCTGGAACAGTGAAGGTGAGGTCGTCCGTCAGGTACACGGCTGCCTCCTCCAAGGTTCCCAAGTCCTCGATGGCCGCCTCGTCAACGAAGGAGCGGACGCCGGAACGTGCAACTACTTCATCTCTGTAACGGTCGAATATTTCATTTTCAGGAACCAGGTTCCCGTCTGCGTCATACCAGCCGGCTTTCGGGGAATCCTGCCATTTCAGCAGGCCCATCATCCAGGCCAGTTCAAGCACTCCAGCCGGAGTCAGTTCGACCTCGCCGGTTGGGCTGATACCGAGCTCGGCTTGGGCGCGGGTGCGCCCGGATCCCCAGGTGCCGACTTCACCCAGTCCTACAATCACGATCATGTCTTCGGGGCGGGCAGTTCCGTTTTCCCAAAGCTCGGACTGGAACTGGGGCAGGGTCGGAGCTGCCGGGGTCGGCAGCGCAGGAGTGTAGACGGGTTTCTCAGATTCTTGGTTCTGTTCGGCGTCGTCTTCCGCCGCGAACGAGGCCTCCGCACTGTCTTTCAGAGCCTTCAGGTCAATGTCATCTCCAAGACCGCCTGTCAGGTCCGCTTGGATAGGAGAAACTGCAGCCTGGCTGCGAGCTTCCTGCGTGCACAGGTCCAGCAGCTCGGACGCGATCTCGTCGGTGCTGTATGTGCGGATGCCTGCGGCTTCAGCAGCGTCGACCAGCGGGTCGTTGCCACCCATAAGCCCTGTACCGCGCACCCAGCCGATGCGGGGATGCGCCAACGTGACGTGGTCGCCCCAGGTCTTCTCAACCTTCCACCGGTTGGTGATCGCATCAAATGCGGCTTTCGTTTCACCATAAGCGCCGTCCCCACCGAAGACTCCTCGGTTCGGAGAACCCGGCAGGACCACGTGTACGCGCGGTGCGCCAGAGGAGTTCCCCGCAAGTTTGGCCAGTCCCGCGATAGAGCGTTCAACACTCCAAAGTAGCAGGCGAGACTGCGCCTCGAAGTCCTTGCCCGACTCCGCGAGTGAGCCCAACACGCGGGGCGCCGCAAACGGGAAGAACAGGGCGGGCACCTGCGCCGGTTTCAACACGGTGGTGACCGGCCCGACTACCTTCGTCTGTTCGGTGCCGATCCAGTCGATCAGCGCATCCACGTCGCGGTAGCTGGACAGGTTCGCTGGGACCAGCCACAGCTTTGCTCCGGGGGCAGCGTTCTCCCTGTACAGTTTCTTCGCGAATTGGAGGCGGCGCGCATCAACGCGGGACGCTGTGGCTATGACGGTTGCCCCGCCGGCCAAGAGACCTGCGACAACCCCACCAGTGATGGAGGCGGGTGTCATTCCGGTGACCAGCGCGACCTCGCCGACGTAGGGCAGGACCGCCTCTGACACCGCATCGGTTGCGATCTGCTGTAGGCGCCCTCGCAGCAGCTCGTCATCCACCCGGTCGACCCACCAGTTTGCCTGGTCGGCAACGGCTTGTCCCGCTCCGATGAACGAGGCGGTCTCGGGTAGATCTCCGGTCGTCGCCAGACGAGCAAGGTCCTCGCGCGCACTGGCCCAACGGTCATCCAGCAAAACGGCGCGATCAGGGTCGAAGGACGGGCGGACCTGGTCCACCCAACCGGTGCCGAGCTCCGCAGCGATGGTCTCCAAAGCCTCGGATCCAAGGGCTACATCGGAGTCTTCCTCGTCGTTTCCTTCGGCTAGAAGCGCGGAACCTTCCAGGCCCAAGGCTTCTAGGAGTCGGTGAGCTGCCCCGGCCATGATTCCCGATTCACCCAGCAAGTGTTCGCGAAGTTCGCCGAGTGCAGCCGAATCAACGACCTCGCCGCCGCCTGCACCACTGGCCTGGGGCAGCGCCACAGCGATGCTCCTACCTGCAGCTACCTGCTGTACGGCCTGATCGATGAGTTCGTCTGCTTCCGAGGCCGAGCTTGCCGCCAAGGGCAGCGTTGCCAGTGCCTCTCCGCGCACGGAGTCTCCCTCCCGGGTGCCGAGTAGAATCTGTGCGGTAACAGCGTCCACCCAGCCCTGGCCAAGCTGCCAGGTGCCGGTGACCCTCTCCCCAATACGAGCGGGCTTCACTCCAGCACCGCCAAACACGCGGCGCAAACGGTCACGGATAGCTTCCGTGAGAACCGGCCCGAAGGGCTTGTAGTTGAACGCAAGACGGTCAACGCTTGCGAACAGTTCTGTAACAGTCGCATCGGCTGCCCCGTCGATAGAGGCCAACCCAAGCTCAGCAGACAAATCCATCAGGAGCTGGTTGCGCCGTGCGGACGCGCCATTCGTTAGCGTGTCTGTCGTGTCTGCTTCAGCGATCTGGTCTTCACGGAGCTTGTTGGTGTAAGCCATGAGTACGCGAACAGCGTCAGAGGCCGTGAACCGAAGATCGTCGGGGCGTTCCGCGCTGGCGGCCGTGTTCCCCGCGGGGACCTGCGATGCGGCCGCGATTGGCGTGGCTGCGACGGCCTCAGAGGGCGCGTCAGCGGAAGCGGGTTCGGACACGGCGTCCGAACCACCGGCAGCCGCCGATTTGTCAGCGCTCTGGGCGGGCGGCTGAAGGTCCTCGTCATCATCCCCTTGGAATAGGGTGCGCACGTCGGTGCAGGTGACCACGGCCTCGTCCCGCTGGACGTTCAGAGCCGCGGCGTTCACCCCCGCAAAGTCGGCCAGCTGGAGGGTCTTTGCTGCCAGTCCAGCCAATGTCGGAGACGAAGCCAGTCCGATTTCAACGCAGCGCTGTACTCCCAGCCCACCGTCGGCCAGTGGCGAGAACAGCAGGTCCTGGGTTTCAATCCAGCGAACCGGAGAAGCAAACTGCCAGCAGAGCAGCTCCACTAGAAGCAGGCGAGATAGCTCGCCGGGGCGGGTTAGCGCATTCTCCCAAGCCCCTGGGGTCTCCAGGAGCTCTCGGAGGGGTTCAGAGGGAACTTCGTCCAGAATTGTCTCGGCAAACTCACGTGTCAGCTCGAAAGGAATGGCAATCAGGTTCGGAATGTACTTCCCAACCAGGCGGTCCGCATTGATTTCCGCGGGGAGCAGCTGCAGCAGTTTCTCACGGAACTCGGCAACCCCACCTCGCAAGACGCGGGAGTGGAACGGCACGTCGATGCCGGGAACGTACATGAAGGCACGCTTCCCTCCGGCGGCGGTCGCCCGCGCGTTCGCATCGGACTCCAGGGCGGCCAAACCGGCAATGGTGCCGGCGACAGCATACTGCTGGTCAGCCAGGTTGAAGTTCACGATCTGCAGGAACTCTCCCGATTCCTCGGAGATGGAATCGACATACGCAACAACGGAATCGTTGTCCACACCGAACTGGTTCGGACGAAGGGCACCCATCCGGTAGTTTGACCGGCCCAGCTCGTCACGCTCAACCAAGTGATGCATTGTGGAGCCGCGGTGGAACACGATCTCCAAGACCGTTTCCAGGGGGAACACTTCCCCGTAAGAGGAAAGAGCGGTGTATTCGCCCAAGGAATGCCCCGCGAAGTGGGCGCCTTCAACCAGCGCGTCCGCCTCACGCAGGCGCGCCGTCTGAGCAAATGCCACTGTTGCCAGGGCGACCTGCGTGAACTGAGTCAGGTTCAGGATCCCATCAGGGTGACGCCACGTTTGTTCCGCGTTGGCGGTAAGCGCCGTCATCTCTGCGGGGTTGTCGCGCACAACAGCGATTATTGAGAAGCCGAGCTTCTGGCGCGTAGTGCGATCGGCGCGTTCCCAAACATCGCGAGCTGCTGGGCTGGTCTCCATCTCGTCAAGGCCCATGCCCTGACTCTGGATACCCTGCCCCGGGTACACGTAGGCGGTGCGGGGAGCGGCGGTAGTTGCGGTCGCGCGGGATACAACCTGACCGCCGATCTTGCTGGTTACTTCTAGAACCAGGCCGCCGCCGGGCAGACGCCCAATCCTCTCTACGGTTATATCCACCTCGTCGTTCAGATTCACCAGGCCGTACATGTTGTACGTCCACCCGGTGATCGGCCAACCTTCTCCGTCTGGCCCCTCGGCGGAAACCAGGTTTTGGGCAACGGCTGAGAGCCACATGCCGTGGACAAGTGGTGCCTCAAGGCCCGCCACTACGGCTGCGTGGTGAGAAGTGTGAATCGGGTTGAAGTCGCCGGAGACGTTCGCGAACGGCGTCATATCGGAGGGCGCCGTCACCTTCGTGCGGCGCAGCGGGGAACGCGGCGTATCCAGCATGTCCCCGGCACGGCCCGCCGCGTTAGAAACTGCAGGGGGAACCTCATCGGAGCCGATTCGGCCGCGGATGGCGAACCGTTCTGAGAACTCACCGATTTCCTGGTCGCCGAGCTTTAGGGTTTCGACGACGTGGACGACACGTCCCGAGGACGACTCGAGCACATCTACCGTACGGGCAACGACGGTCAGCTCAACCGGACCATCCTTGACTAGGTCAGCAATGTCCACATCCAAACGGGCGGTGTGGTCCAGGTGGACCGCAGAGAGCAGCCCCTCGATCACGGGATACTCGTCCACTAGAGCCGATCCGAGCGCGGCGTAAATGGCCGGCCAGCACAGTCCCAGCAGTGCGTCAGGCACCCAGGCCGCAACCTGGTAGTCGTCGGAGAGCGCTTCAGCAGTGGCGGAGCGGTGCAGAGCAGACAGGTTCTCGTCAACCGTGAATTTCCAGGTTGCCTCTCCGAACACCGAATCCTCACTGGGGCCCATGACCGGAAGGTTGGTGATCGGATCCCCTGTTATGGTTGCTCCCCCGACACCGGCTGTCGCGGCCAGAAGCGCGAACATGTTCTGCGGTAGGGTTTCCCGGTCTACCACAGGCAGCGCTCCGGAAGTGGATTCGGCGCCCAAATGGAGCGGAATGGTGAGCTCCCGGACCGCGTGGTTTGCCTCGCCGCCAGGAACCTCGTCCCAGTACGTATCGAAGCTGATTCGTACGTCGTAAACCTCGCGGTCGCCGTCCTGCCGGGTGATCGTGAGGACCTCAGGGGGCAACTGGTGAGCCGGGTTGTTCACTAGGTTGCCGCTCCACATTATGTGGGGGGCAGCGGCGATTTGAGCGGCTGGGTCTCGCGCATCATCTTGTCGGGCGGCCGCGACCTCAGTCTTAGTACCGGCAGCGGCGGCGCGGTCAACGCAAGCCTGCTCGAAACGCCCCAGCAGCTCACCGACGGGCTCGTTGATGCGGTCGATCCCCGCGACGGAGACTGGTCCGGGAATGATGCGGACTTCATCTGCACTGTAGCGCGGATCCTGTGACTGCCACAGATTATCCTGGCCCCACCAGCGCAGAATATCATCGTCCAAGACGGGAACGAATCCCATGGGCTTGGGGTGTTTGCGGCACAGGTCGACAAACCAGACGGCATCTGTCGGCGCAACCTGGACGTGGAGGGAAGCCGGGTAGTTCTCTTCCAGAAGTTCTGCGGCTGCAATTGGATCTTCCACGGAGTCCAGATCGGGGAAGAGAGTGGGGATTTCGCCGTGCTGCGCTGAGGTCAACCGACCTTCAATGCGACGCAGCAGGTCCAGGAACCGGTCGGCCCATGTTTCATCCACCCACGGGAAGGACAGCTCGGCGAAACGGCGGGCCCACTGCGAATACGTCATAGAGTCGACGTCGCCAAAGTACGGTTTCGAGGTGGCGTCAAGCGCGGCGATGATTTCCTCGCGGCGCGCCTCGATTTGCTCGTCGTCACCGGAGACCTCGGCAATGAGGCGGGCGCACGCTGCCGCAGCATTGTCGATCTCGTGGATATCCGCGCGTAGGTGCGAGAGTCCGGACGTCATGTTGCCGCGAGTGTCCTGGCTGGCTATCCACCCGCCCTGCTCGTCATCGGCGGGGGCACCCGGGACGCCGGGCGTGTCCAGTAGAAGCTGCTTGACCTCATCGGTCGTGCGCGCTTCCTTCACAGTCATGGCCGCTGTACCCACCAGGACGCCGTCAACGGGCATCAGGTTCTGGCCGTGAGCAAGCGCCCACTCTCCACTCAGGTAGTCGGCAGCACGTTCAGGTGTTCCAATTCCGCCACCGACACACAGCACCACGTTGTCGTGCTCGCGGATTTCCGCGTAGGTGGTCAGCAGCAGGTCGTCCAGGTTCTCCCAGGAGTGGTGTCCACCGGCGTGGCCGTCTTCCACCTGTACGATCAGGTCCGAATCCGGGAGCTCCTTGGCGATTGCAAGTACCTGGCGGATCTGAGCGGTGGTACCCGGCTTGAAAGCAACATAGGGGAACCCATCCGCATTCAGGTCGCGTACCAGTTCAGCGGCCTCGTCCAGTTCGGGGATTCCCGCGGAGATGACGACACCTTCCAGCGGAGCACCTGCGGCGCGGGCTTTACGCACGATGCTTTGCGCGCCGAACTGAAGGTTCCACAAGTAGGGGTCCAGGAACATCGCGTTGAACTGAGCAGTCTGACCGGGGTGGAGCTGTTCGCGCAAGCTCTTCAGGTTTTCCGCAAAAACTTCTTCGGTGACCTGACCGCCACCGGCTAGTTCGGCCCAGTGTCCAGCGTTCGCCGCCGCGGCGACAATTTCCGGGTCGACCGTTGTGGGGGTCATTCCGGCCAGGAGAATGGGGGACCGGCCCGTGAGCCTAGAGAACTTGGTGTCGGCTACGACCTTGCCGCCAGGCAGGGTGAGCAGACGCGGTGCGAAGTCACTCCAGTTCACCGGCTTCTCCGGGTGGAAACCGTAAGTCAAGAAGCGGTCGCGATCAGTCGCTGTTCCCACGGGGAGCACACCCAGTCCGGTGCCCTCCAGGTTTGCCTGCGTGATCCGGGCCAAGGTGTCGCCAGGACCTGCGTCGAGGAACCACTGTGCGCCAGCGCCCCGCGCTTCGCGCAGTTGAGCCGGCCAGTCCACCTGCTCGGTGAGCACGTGGGACGCAAGGGATTTGGTCAGAGGCGCCGACAAGTCGCAAATATGCGACCAGTCGATAACTTGGTCCAGTGCGGAGCGAAGCAGAGGGGAGTGGAAAGGCGCCGAGACGTCAAGGAAATCGAACTGCGGGGAGAACGGAACGCCGCCTCGCACCTTCGACTCCACTGCGCGCGCGTCCTGGGCTGCCCATTCCTGCGCGGCCGCTACGACGCGCTGCAGGTCTGCGGGGCGCCCCGACAGTATGAAACGTCGCAGCCCATTCACGAGTGACAGTGAGACCGAGGCGGGGGCCGCCTCCAGCATGGAGTTCAGTTCATCTTTGGAAACCCCCCTCACGGAAAGCATTGGCGTTGCCCCGTCGATCGGGCCTGTGCCACCGGTGCGAACGGCCTGCGCCGTCGCCGCTCCCAACAGGCGCGCGATAGCGAACACTTGAGCGACAAGCTCTTCATCGCCACTAGCCCAAGCTTCGTACAAGGCTGCCCCTAGGACACCCTGGGAGTGCCCTTCGACGGCCACGGGACTCTGCTCGCGAGTGTCAAAACCCGACTCGGCAAGATCGATGAGCGTTCCGTACTGTGCCGACAGAATTCCGGGCATGGAATGCGTTGGGGTTGGGTCGGAAGCATTTTCCAGTGCGAACTTGCCGTTGCCGATTAGGGCAAGATCCTTAGCGACGGGTGCCAGCAGGGTTTCTGCGGCATCCAAGGCTTCTTCAATTGAGCGAGCCACGTAAGGCTCGGCTCTTAGGTCCTCTAGCTGCTCCACCCAAGCGGTTCCTTGACCCGCAAAGAGCAGTGCATAGGAGGGTCCTTCGGAGGTACCGAGGGTTTTGAAAATCGGAGTTGCAGTAGTCATGAGCTTCTTTCTGAGGTGGTGCGATAGATCGGCTGGGGCGGCCGCGGATGGAGCCGGGATTCTATTTGGGGCTCGGGGCCTGCCTGCGGAGTCGGTGGCTACCTTCGGAAGTGGGAAGTGTTTACAGGGGGCCGTTGTCGTGGCGCTTTACGCCTTCGAACTTCACGTCCTTTGTGGCTAGGAGAGCCAGGGCATCTACAAGGGCCTGACGTGTTTCAGCGGGGGAGATGATCGCGTCGAACTCTCCCTCTGCGACGGACAAATTCGGGTTGACACTCTCTTGCGTGTACTGGTCGACGAGTTCTGCGCGGACTTCCTCCACGTCCTGACCGTCTTCTGAGGCGGCTTTCAGTGTGCGCCGGTGCATGATTTGCACGGCTCCTTCTGCTCCCATCACGGCAACCTCAGCGTTTGGCCAGGCAAAGTTCATGTCGGCACCCAAAGACTTGGAGCCCATGACGATGTAGGCGCCGCCGTAAGCTTTTCTCAGGACAACCGTGATCATGGGGACGGTGGCGTTGCCGTACGCAAAGATCATCTTTGCGCCGCGCCGGATGATCCCTGCCTGCTCCTGCTCGGTGCCCGGCCGGTACCCGGGGACATCCACAAGGGTTACGATCGGAATGCCGAACGCATCGCAGAAACGCACGAAGCGGGAAGCTTTTTCTGACGCATCCACATCCAGGGTGCCCGCATCGAACATTGGCTGGTTCGCAACGATCCCCACGGGGTCGCCATTCAAACAGGCCAACCCGACCACAATATTGCGCGCGAACATTTCTTGGACTTCCACGAACTCTCCGTGGTCAACCAGCTTTTCGATGACCTGGACCATGTCGTAGGGCTGTCTGGATGAGGAGGGGACGAGCGCATCCAGTTCGGCTGCGTTCACCAGATCCTGGGCTACCGGCTCGTACGCGTAGGCCGGCGGACGCTCCCCGGAGTGAGAGGGGAGGTAAGACAGGAGGGCTCGGGCGTATTCCAGTGCATCTGTTTCTGAGTCGGCTAGATAGTGCGCAACGCCGGACTGGAAGTTGTGCAATTCCGCGCCTCCCAGCTCTTCGAACGAAACGTCCTCACCGGTGACAGCTTTCACGACATCCGGCCCGGTGACGAACATGTGCGAGTTGTCGCGGGTCATGATGATGAAGTCGGTTAGGGCTGGGGAGTATACGGCGCCGCCCGCGCACGGCCCCAAAATGAGCGACAGTTGCGGAACAACTCCTGACGCCTCGCACGTCTTCCGGAAGATTCGTCCATACTGGGTGAGCGCCACGACCCCCTCCTGAATGCGCGCCCCGCCGGAGTCCAGCAGCGCGATGATGGGGATCCGCATTTCCAAGGCCAGGTCGATGAGATGCAGAATCTTGTCACCCTCGGCCCGTCCCAGGGTTCCCCCTCTTACGGAGAAGTCTTGGGCGTAGACGGCGACTCGACGGCCATTCACGGTTCCGTGTCCGGTGATGACGGCGGCACCCTGGAAGTCTTTTCCAACATCGCCGCCCGCGAACCGTCCGATCTCTTGGAGTGACATGGGGTCAAGGAGCTCGTTCAGGCGTTCCCTGGCGGTCAGTTTTCCAAGGGGGTGCTGGCGCGCCGTGGCGCGTTTTTCGGCTTCTTGAGCCAGGTGGTCGAGGTGGTTCATGTAGTCCTCCCGGGGACGGGCTGGGTCGATGGGGCTCGGGGTGCGAGGTGGCAGTGTGAGAGTCATCGTGTTTACTCGGCTTTCTTCGCGGCAGCGTTTTCCGGGTGTAGGGAAACCAGGGGCTGTCCCGGGGAGACGTTGTCCCCAGCGGCGACCAGCAGGGAGGCAACGGTTCCGGACCGGTGCGCGTGGACGTACTTTTCCATCTTCATGGACTCTAGAACCAAGAGAAGATCGCCTTCGGCTACTTCCTGTCCTTCTTCGACCCCCACACGGACGACGATCGCCTGCAGGGGAGAAGCGACTGTGTCTGGGTCTGAGCTTTCTGCTTGAGCTGCTGCCCGGTCGCTTCTTTGGCTCCGCAGCGGCTGCTGTGGTCTGGGCTCGGAAGCGGCACTCGG
Organism: uncultured Actinomyces sp.; assembly: GCA_964345535.1. GTDB lineage: Bacteria > Actinomycetota > Actinomycetes > Actinomycetales > Actinomycetaceae > Scrofimicrobium. The sequence continues at coordinate 126,366 of CAYFRG010000001.1, forward strand.
AGTCGGCTGCAGCATGGTTGTTGGCAGTGCCAGCTCGTGGCGTTGCCCATTAATCTCAATGGTGAAGTGGGTGAGTGCAGGTTGTGCCGGTGGCTTCGTCTCCTCGGGGGGAAGATCTTCGCCTTCGAATTCGGCCAGGTAGCCGGGAAGGATTTCCTCTTCTAACCAGCGGGTCCATATGGTCAGGTCTCCATTTGAACCCGCAAACTCTGGACGATCCAGAATTAGCTGGTAGAGGCTGGTTGGGGTTCCGACACCGTCAATACGTAGTTCGCGCAGGGCCCGCTCTGAACGGCGCAGGGCCTGCTCCCGATCGGAGCCGGTGACAATCAGTTTCGCTATCATCGAGTCGAAATCGGGCGTGACCTCGTTTCCTTCCTCGACACCGGTATCGATGCGGATGCCGGGCCCGGTGGGCCAGACGATCTGGTCCAGCGTGCCCAGGGAAGGCGTGAGGCCCCGGCGCGGATCCTCAGAGGTGATCCGGAACTCCAGCGAGTGTCCACGCACTTCTGCCCCGGCATTCAGCGCTTCCCCGGCTGCAATCTTCAACTGCTCGGCTACCAGGTCTACACCCGTAACCTCCTCGGTCACCGTGTGCTCCACTTGGAGCCGCGGATTCACTTCAAGGAAGTAGATGTTGCCGTCAGTGTCCATCAGGAATTCACAGGTGCCTAGTCCTACGTAGTCAACGCCTTCAAATAGTCTGAGGGAGGCATCGGTAAGCAGAGCCAACGCTTTGCTATCAAGGAAAGGAGCCGGCGCCTCTTCGATGAGCTTCTGGTGCCGGCGCTGCACGGAGCAGTCGCGGGTCGAGTAGACGGTAAAGTTTCCGTGGCTGTCGCGACCGCACTGTGTTTCCAAATGTCTAGCACGCGGAATGTAGCGCTCAACGAAATAGGCTCCAAGGCTCTCTTCGTCTCTGCCCGTGAAGAAGTACTCCAGGTCGGAGGGATCTGCGATGACGCTGATTCCCCGGCCGCCACCCCCATCTGCGCGCTTCAAGATGACGGGATAGCCGTTCTCTTCTAGGAAGCTTTCGACTTCGGCTCTGCTTTTCAGAGGAGCGCTGGTCCCAGGAACGTGTGCGACTCCTACGCGTTCGGCAACCTGTCGGGCCTGAACTTTGTCGCCCAAGGCTCGAATAGACTGCGCGGAGGGACCGATCCAGGCCATCCCCGCCTCAGCCACCGCCGCCGCGAATGCCGGGTCTTCCGCAAGGAATCCGTATCCGGGGTGAAGTGCGTCCGCCCCGGAGCGCTTAGCTATGTCAAGGAGCTTAGCTCCGTCCAGGTACGTCTCCGCAGCGCTTTGCCCCTGCAGTGAATAGGCGTCGTCGGCCTCGCGGACATAGTGAGCCTGCCTGTCGGAATCGGCGTACACGGCCACCGAGCTGAGCCCGTGGTCGTGAATGCCGCGCACAATACGCAGAGCAATTTCCCCGCGGTTTGCCACAAAAACGGTGTTCAGTTTGCTCAAGAGAGCTCCTTCAGATCGACGGTTTTTGCCAAGGTAACTTCTCCGGCGCGCACGGGAACATCCCCAACAAGGAGCTCTCCGTTCGCGGCGATTCCGCCGGCCCATCCGGTGATGGACTGGCCTCCTGGCAGCAAGGCGGTGACGTCTTGCCCCAGAGTTGCGCAGTGCTCTTGGAAACGGGAGACAATTGAGTCTTCGCTGAGAGCGCGTTTCATTAGGTCTGCCAGGTTGGCACTCAGCCGTATGATTTCGGAATCGGGAACACGGATTCCAGTTCGGCTCCAGCCATTTTGAGCTAGAGAGGTTGCACCGTAGTGGGAGAGTGCTTCTGTATCGACTGTCAGGTTCAGGCCTACTCCGACAACCACAAGGTGTTCGTCGCCGCGACGCCCCGCGTACTCGGCCAGGATTCCCGCTACCTTCTGTCCGCCCAGCAGCACATCGTTGGGCCATTTCAGCTGGACGTCGGCGCCCGGCAGCTCCTGGAGGATTAGCGAGCGGGTTGCCAATGCCGCGGCCATGGTTGCGAGTGCGGGCTCCCCTTTTCTGATTGGCATTGGAACAAGAATGGACATCAGCAGGGAAGAGGACGGAGCCGAGTCCCAGGTCCGGCCCAGTCGACCCCTGCCCGCGGTCTGTTCACGCGCGGCCACCCAAAAGTGGGACGGGAGGCGGCTCCACAGTTCTGAAACGTACTGGTTTGTGGAGGGAATTGAGTCGAGCAGCTGGCCCGCGCTTAGGCGGGTGGGGCCGTCTTTTGTGATGACCGATTCCGGTGTCAAGTCGGCTCCCCTCCTAAAGTAGTTCAGGTTTTGCAATAAGTCCTTCAAGTTATGAAGTATAGTTTGCTGGGTTCGGATGTCCAGTGATTCCCGGCACTTGGCGCAACATGTCTCTGTGAGAACGCATACACGGCAGGGATTGTGCCTGTCCTTGCGGCAGAAGCGTTTGACCGGGAGGAGCCACCTCGGGACAATGGGACAGGCCCGATAGTGACGGGTTATGCGGAATGGAGAGAAGTGGCTGAATATATCTACTCGATGGTCAAGGCGCGTAAGGCCCACGGCGACAAGGTAATCCTTGACGATGTGACCATGGCGTTCCTACCGGGTGCGAAAATCGGGATGGTGGGACCGAACGGTGCTGGTAAATCCTCGATCTTGAAGATCATGGCCGGACTTGACGAGCCCTCCAACGGCGAAGCTCGTCTCACACCGGGGTATAGCGTGGGCATCTTGGAGCAGGAACCCAAGTTGGACGAGGATAAAACGGTACTGGAAAACGTCCAGCAAGGTGTGGGGGACATCCTTGCCAAGCTGAATCGGTACAACGCGATATCTGAGGAAATGGCTGACCCGGACGCTGATTTTGATGCGCTCCTAGAGGAGATGGGCAAGCTGCAAACCGAGATTGATGCCGCCAATGCGTGGGATATCGACTCCCAGCTGGAACAGGCAATGGACGCGCTCCGGTGCCCGCCCCCGGAGACTCCCGTTTCGGTGCTTTCCGGAGGGGAACGTCGACGCGTGGCCCTCTGCAAATTGCTTCTTGAGGCACCCGACCTGCTGCTTCTTGACGAGCCGACCAACCACCTAGACGCCGAATCGGTGCTGTGGCTGGAGCACCACCTGAACTCCTACCCCGGTGCGATCATCGCCATTACTCACGACCGGTATTTCTTGGATCACGTAGCCGAGTGGATCGCAGAGGTTGATCGCGGTCGTCTCTATCCCTATGAGGGGAACTATACGACCTACCTGGAGGAGAAGCAGAGACGCCTGCAGGTACAGGGAAAGAAGGACCAGAAGCTGGCGAGGCGCCTGAAGGACGAGCTCGACTGGGTGAACACAAACCCCAAGGGTCGGCAGGCGAAGTCGAAGGCGCGCCTGGAGCGCTATGAGGAAATGGCTGCGGAAGCCGAACGCACCCGCAAGCTTGATTTTGAAGACATCCAGATCCCTCCCGGTCCCCGCCTAGGCAGCGTGGTTCTGGAAGCTACCGACCTGCAGAAGGCTTTTGGCGAGCGCTCCCTCATTAGCGGTCTGGATTTCTCGCTTCCGCCGAACGGCATTGTCGGTGTGATCGGGCCAAACGGCGTGGGCAAGACAACGCTGTTCAAGACGATTGTAGGGTTGGAACCCCTAGACGCCGGGGATTTGAAGATAGGGGAGACCGTCAAGATTTCCTATGTCGATCAGAACCGTGCGGGCATAGACCCGGAAAAGAGTCTTTGGGAAGTGGTCTCAGACGGCCTGGACTACATTCAGGTTGGTCAAGTTGAGGTCCCCTCAAGGGCGTATGTGAGTGCTTTCGGTTTCAAGGGTGCAGACCAGCAGAAGCCAGCTGGCGTTCTCTCTGGAGGGGAGCGGAACCGACTGAACCTAGCCCTCACGCTCAAGCAAGGTGGAAACCTCTTGCTTCTTGACGAGCCAACAAACGACTTGGATGTTGAGACCCTGGGGTCCTTGGAGAAAGCCTTGGAACAGTTCCCCGGGTGCGCGGTTGTCGTGACGCACGACCGCTGGTTCCTAGACCGGGTAGCCACGCACATCCTGGCCTGGGAGGGCACAGAGGAAGAACCGGACAAGTGGTACTGGTTTGAGGGGAACTTCGACGCCTACGAAAGCAACAAGGTCGAACGCCTGGGAGAAGATGCAGCGCGGCCCCACCGGGTCACGCACCGCAAGCTCACGCGCGACTAACCGACCACAAACGCCTCGGAGCCAACCCCTTGGGTCTCCGAGGCGTTTGCCATACCTAGCCCTATCCAGGCTAAGCGGTGAACCCCCATTTTCCTGATCCCTGCGTTCCTGCGGCGGGGATGCGGATCATTCCCTCCTGTGCGGCAGATGCGACTAGGTTGCCCTCCCGGTTGAAGATGTTCACGTCCGCCATGGCTCTGCCCCCGCTGACCGAGATAGCCCTGCCGACGAAGAGAAGCCAATCACCGATGTCGACCGGCCTGTGGAACCACATTGAGTGATCCAGGGAAGCCAAAGACATTCCTGGCGTGAGCCAGCTGAGGCCCGTCGCCCTAAGGGGAGGCTCCAGCATCACCTGGTCGACAACGTATGCAAGCAGCGCTCGGTGGAGCAACTGGGGCATGGACTGAGGCAGCGGGTTGCGCGGCTTCATCCACAGTTCCTGGCTATCGGCTCGTGTGGGATCCGGGCCGGTGTACAGGGAGGATTGGACGTGACGCACATCAAAAGCCGCGGTTTTTCCCAAGAACTTGGCTACTGGATGATCCATGCTGCGAAAAATTTCCAGTGCAGATCGCAATCCCTCGGGGTCCGGCGCATCGGGAGCCGCTCCCGAAAAGGTGAGGCCGGCCTCGGCGCCTTGGAAAGAAGCGTTCAGGGACAGGAGCTCTTTCTGGTCCTGAGAAGCCGATACGTGCCTGCTTGAGAACGAGCGTCCATCACGGAGCCGCTCCACGTGCAGTTTGAACGGTCGGTCCGGGTCACCGCCTCGCATGAAATAGGCGTGAAAAGAGTGGGGCAGACGTTCAGGATCTTCCACGGTGGCTGCCGCCGCAAGCAGCGCCTGGGCAATAACCTGGCCTCCATAAACGCGCCGAATCTGAGGAAGCGAGTGGGCGAAGAAGCTGTCACGACCGGCCGAGGTGAGCTGAAGAGAGCGCATTACAGAAGCTAGTGGCTCCCCGTCTATTGTCGGTATGGAAACGGGAATAGTCATGAGCCCATTGTGCGCCGAAACGCTGGGGGATTACACGTGAGGGCAGCTGCCGGATACGTCTGTCCCCTCCGTGATCAGGGCAAACCAAGTCGGGCGGGAGCCTGAAATGAACTATCCTGGACTGTAGTAGGGCACCCCCACCAAGCACCCAAGAAGAGTTGGTGAACAACAATGACGGACAGTATTCTGAGCGTCGAGGATGAAGAACGCCTCCGGCATCTGGCTGACATTAACCGCGTCTCCACAGGCTTTTGGGACTGGGGTGGCAACCATCAGAATGTGTCAGCAAACACCCTATTGAGGGTCCTCTCAGCTCTGGGTGTTCCCGTTGATCAGGATTCCACGCGAGACGACATAGAAGCCGCCATCGTGTGGACAAACCAGAAGCCGTGGCGCACCACACTGCCCGAGTTCACCGTGATCCGGCAAGGAAAGGGTGCCGAGGTCTTCGTGCACGTCCCGGACGGCAGACGGGTTGACGTGTGGGTGGACCTGGAGTGTGGCGGCCGCGGAGCACTGCAACAACTGGATTGGTATTTCGAACCGCAGGACATTGACGGGCGGATGGTGGGGCGCGCAACTTTCCGCATTGACCCGGGGCTGCCCCTGGGATACCACCGCATAGTGGCGAGCGTGGAAGAGCCAGGTGCCCCGAATTCTATTCACGAGAGCGATCTGGTGGTGGTGCCAAACAGGCTGGACCCGTCGGTTCTCCAACCCCAGGGTGACCGGTTCTGGGGTGTCAATGTGCAGGCTTACTCCGTCAGGGGTAAGAACTCGTGGGGAGTGGGGGACGCAGCGGACCTGGCGGACCTGACCGCCATCTGTGCAGCTGAGGACGCCGATTTCGTGCTTGTGAATCCGCTGCACGCTGCCGAGGTAACCCTCCCGGTCGAAGACTCCCCGTATTTACCGGTTTCTCGTCGGTGGCTCAATCTGTCGTATATCCGTCCTGAGTTGGTCCCTGAGTACGCGACGGTTGGACCCAGGCAGAAGGCGCGTATTGACGAACTTCGCGAACGGGCCGCAGCCGCACCGCCTACCAGGGGAGGCGGGCTGAATCGGGATACGACGTGGGAAGCGAAGAGACAGGCACTGGAAATCATTTATGCTCGGCCGCGCTCCATAAGTCGAGAGGCTTTGTTCGATCGCTTCAAAGAGGAGCACGGTTCGGGCCTTTACAACTATTCGCTCTGGTGTGCGCTAACCGAGCACCTGGGGACGAGTCATCTTCCCGACGAATATGGCGGTCCTGAGAAGCCGGCGGTTCTCGCCTTGGAGCCGAAGTTGGCTGGAAGGATCGAGTTCTACTCGTGGTGCCAGTGGGTGGCGAACAAACAGTGCCACCTGCCTAACCGGGTCGGAACCGACCTGGGCATGCGCATTGGAATCATGGCCGACCTGGCTGTTGGGGTTCACCGGTACGGGGCGGACTACTGGTCCGACCCCGGGCAGTTCGCGCAGGAAATGACTGTTGGGGCTCCTCCGGACATGTACTCCCAACAGGGGCAGGACTGGTCGCAACCCCCGTGGAATCCGCGAGCACTGGAGCGCGCTGGGTACCGGCCTTTGCGCGAGGTTCTTGCCGCTACGATGAGACTCTCCGGAGCTCTGAGGATAGACCACATCCTGGGGCTATTCAGACTGTGGTGGATCCCCGAAGGTGAACGCGCTAACCGCGGCACTTACGTGAACTTCGATCACGAAGCTATGGTCGGAGTCCTTCTCCTTGAAGCGCACAGGCACGGCTCCCTTGTGATCGGAGAGGACCTTGGAACGGTCGAGCCCTGGGTCCGCCAATACCTAGACGAGCGTGGAGTACTCGGCACATCCGTGCTTTGGTTTGAAAAAGATGGCGGCGGATGGCCGCTGCGAGCGGACCAGTACCGCCCCGGCGTGCTGGCTACCGTCAACACTCACGACCTTCCTCCAACCGCCGGTTACATGGAAGGCACGCATACCCGGCTGCGCGAAGAACTTGGGATCCTTGTCGATCCGGTAGAAGACGTAATGGAAGCGGATGTTGAGGAGCAAAGGAGAATTCGCGAACGTCTGGCCGAAATGGATCTGCTTCCGCCGGACGCGGACAATGCCCAGGTGATTGAGGCACTCCACAGGTTCATTTGTCGCACGCCGTCGCGGCTGGTAGCTGCGGCCCTGGTGGACGCTGTTGGGGAGAAACAGCCGCAGAATCTCCCGGGGACTCAAAATGAATACCCGAACTGGCGCGTTCCACTATGCGACGCTGATGGGGATCCGATCTGGCTGGAGGAATTATCCGAAAGAGAGGACCTACGACGTCTCTTCGGGGTTATGCGAGAAGAAATTCCGCACTAGTCGGCGGAGTCCTCTAATCCCGTAGTCAGGAAGAGTAGATCACTGCCCTGGGAAACCATGTCTCCGGGCTCCACCGCTATCACAAGGTCCATATCGTCACGCTTAAAACCCAAAAGTGTAACGACGACCCAGGGAAGAAAGTCAGCCTCCACCGTCTCCGCAACATTCCATTCGATCACGGGGTCACAGCAGTTGACGTAGCGGCCCTGCTCCACCTGTGGGGTGAACTGCTGTTCGTCGGCCCGGTAGGTGTCCACGCCCAAGTGGACCAACACCGCGAGTTTTGGGGAAACCTGTAACACGAAAGCGTGCGGGTGGATAGTGCGGATTAGTCCGGATGCCGGAGCGTGGACGGTTACCTTGCCTTCGATCGTGGGATAGATTGCAATGCCTGGGCCTAGCATTCCATCAGCAAAAGCACGGTCTGGGACATCAGCTAAAGTATGGGCACTCCCGCTTAGTGGCGCAGAGATTCGGAACTCTTGGGACAAGGGGCTCTCCAACTTCCGCTCTATAGAAGCGCGTTTGTTTCTTTGGCCAGGCTGTCTGCGTCAGGACCCACCACGACCTGCACTGTGTTGCCGACCAACACGACCCCGTAGGCGCCAGCGTCCTTCAGTTTGCCTTCATCCACTAGCTCTGGGTCCTTTACCTCGACCCGCAACCGGGTGATGCAAGGCTCTAGGATACTGATGTTCTCCGGGCCACCGAGTCCGTCGACGATGACTGAGGGCTGTTCCACGGGTGTCCTCCATTTGCCTGGGGAAATTCCTACTTTAAAAATTAGCACGGGTGCTGGCGCGTTTCGCAGAGAGAACGGACACACGAAAGCGGCGCAGAAGTGGCGAAAAGCCACCTCCGGCGCCGCTTATCGGGAATTTGGATCGCGTTTGCCTCCAGTGTGATCTCAGCCCAATAGGTCCCTCTGCTGAGCCGCGATCATCCGAGCTGCGTCGGCCTGGCCCTCGACAATCATTCGGACCAACGCCGGAGAAACACCCTGGTGTGCGTCCTGCCACTCCTGTGCGCGCCCAACTACGTCAACTTCCGGCAGATACCCCGATAGCAGGAGCGGGAAAGCCGTCTCAATGAGACGGGAGGCCATTTGGAACGTGTGCTTCTCCCAAAGCCGGACAACGTCGTCAAAATACTCCTCCACGTAACGAAGGTACTTGAGCGGTTCCGTGGTCGCGTGCGCCCAGAAACCCTCCAACATGGCCCAGACGGTATCGTTGGGAATGCTTGAATCAAACAGGGCTGAGTGCCACGTTTCTTGACGGCCGGTGTCAGAATCAATCGTCGCTCTGGCGCGGGCCGCATTCTGCTCCCCGGTCAGGGTGGGGTCTCTTTGTAGCTGCTCAGCTATTTCGCCGGGGCCAGCCTTGCCACCTCTGACCAGTGCGGTTAGTAGCTTCCACTGCAGATCCACGTCAACATCAAGCCCGTGAAGCGTATCCGTTCCCGTGTATAGCGCCTCTAGCGCCGCGTACTGGTCTTCCTGCGTAGCGCCGCGAGCCAAGGACCGGACAGCCAGAGCCTGCGCGTCCGTTCCAGCAGGCAGTGTGCGTGCTAAGAACAAAAGACGCTCCGCGGCAGCGCCCATGCGCTCAGCCCGATTTTCAGGCGCAGTGTAGTGGGTGACCGCGTATTCCACCCGTTGCAGTATCGACGTGAGCGTGCTGGTGTTCGTCTCTTTTGCGGCCGCGCGCAAAGCCAACTCGATGTACTCAGTAGCAGGCAACTCAGCGTCTCTGACCATATCCCAAGCCGCCGACAGGATAGTGCGGCGCGTGACCGCAGAGTCGATGCTGCCAATATTCTCCGTGGCAAAGGCTAGGGACTGGGGATCCAAGCGCACCTTGGCATAGGCTAGGTCTCCGTCATTGACCAGCAGAAGGTCGGGAAGAGGTAGTCCAGCTGCCTTTTCGACGACCGTCTCGGCGCCGTCTACGTCAAGTTCTATCTGGAAACTCTGCTTCACGGTCCCGTCTTGTTGAAGGTCGTATCCGGCCACCGCCAGACGGTGCGGACGGAGACTGGACCCAGGGGTGAACACTTCTTGCACCACGCTGAGTCGCTCAATTGTCCCGTCTTTGCCGATAATAAGGCCCGGACGCAGGGTCGTGACACCTTCCTCCTCTAACCACACTTTTGACCACGCGCTTAAGTCTCGTCCGGAGGTTGCTTCCAACTCGCTTAGTAGGTCTTCCAACGTCGCATTGCCCCAAGCGTGTTTCGTTAGGTACTGGTGCAGCCCTGCAAAGAAATTCTCTCTACCGACGTAAGTTACGAGCTGTCTTAGGACCGATGCCCCCTTGGCGTATGTGATCCCATCGAAATTCACCTCGACCGCGTGCAAGTCGGGCATGTCTGCCTTGACGGGGTGAGTGGAGGGGAGCTGGTCCTGGTTCATGCCCCATTCTTTGCGGGACATGAAACCGATCCAAGCGTCTTTCCACTCCGTTCCCTCAGCCAGGGCCAGGTGCGACATGTATTCGGCGAAGGACTCGTTCAGCCAGAGGTCGTTCCACCACTGCATGGTCACCAGGTCCCCAAACCACATATGGGCTAGCTCATGCAGAATCGTGTTTGCACGCGTCTCCAGTTCCCACGCGGTCGGCTTCGATCGGAATATGTACTGGTCGCGGTAGGTGACGCAGCCAGCGTTTTCCATTGCGCCCGCGTTGTATTCGGGGACAAAGATCTGGTCGTATTTGTCGAACGGATACGGAATGCCGTATGCATCTTCGAAGAAAGCAAAGCCCTTCCGCGTCGTGTCCATTATCGCGTCAGCGTCCAGATACTCTTCCAGGGACTGACGGCAGTAGACACCCAGGGGGATTTCCCTTCCGTCGATAGACGTAAGGGACCCGAGCTTCCCAACGTAGGGGCCAGCGATAATGGCGGTTATGTAGGTGGAAATGACCGGTGTGGCGGCAAACTCGAAGCGCAGGCCGGACTCCGTTACCTCGGGCACAGGGGTCGCGGAGTTCGACAGGACTGTCCAACTCTCCGGCGTTGTCACGGAGAACTGGAAAGTGGCCTTCAGGTCCGGCTGCTCAAACGTGGCAAACACGCGCCGAGCATCCGGGACTTCGAATTGGGAGTAGCAGTAGCGTAGCCCATCCGCGGGGTCGACGAAAGAGTGTAGGCCCTCCCCGGTGTGCATGTAGAAGCAGTCCGCATCCACTTCCAGAGTGTTTTCGTGAGCTAGATCAGAAAGCAGAATGCGATTGTCCACGTACGATTGGGCGGGTAGTGGGGTTCCATTCAGAGTTATCTCGTGAATCCGCGCGGCCACCAGATCAACGAACGTTGAGGTGCCGTCAGTGGCAGAGAACTCAATAGTGGTCTTGGAACGGAACGTCTCCTCTCCAGTGTTTAGGTTCAGCTCGACCTGATAGCTGCTCGGGTTCACGTTCTGGGAACGCTCTGCAGCTTCTACTTGGGTGAGGTTCAGCCCGGGCATGTGACCTTCTTTCCGTCGGCCTCCTCGTTGGGAGGATCATCGCGTCTAATGGTTCGGCGTGGCCGACCTTTGGGCCGACCACGCCGACAATCATACTGCGCTGCTCAGGGCGCGCCTACCAGATACTCACGCGCTCTTCCGGATCGATCCAAAGGCCGTCTCCCTCTGCCACCTGGTAGTAGTCGGCGAACTGGTCGAAGTTGGCGAGGACCCCGTTGCATCGAAACTCTGCAGGTGAGTGAGGATCGATCGCCAGGAGCTGGACGGCGAATTCGTCTCGGTGTTTGCCCCGCCAGATTCTGGCCCACGATGCGAAAAACCGCTCGATTGCGGGAATTTCGTCTATTTCTGGCGCTGTCTGAGGGGTCAGTCCTTCCTCAGCCAGGGCTTGTACCCAGGCTTTCCAGGCGATGGTCAGACCGCCCAAATCTCCGATGTTCTCTCCGATGGTGAGGGCGCCGTTCACGCGGTGCTCGTCTCCGAGCTCTGCAGGCGAGTACGCGTCATACTGGTTCACTAGTGCGGCTGTGCGCTGCTCGAATTGGTCCCGGTCCGTACTTGTCCACCAGTCCCTCATTTCTCCAGCACCGTCGAACTGGCTGCCTTGGTCGTCGAACCCGTGACCGATTTCGTGGCCGATTACCGCACCGATTGCTGCGTAGTTGACTGCGTCATCCGCCGCGGGGTTGAAAAATGGTGGTTGCAGTATCGCAGCGGGGAACACGATTTCGTTCATCAGGGGACTGTAATAGGCATTCACTGTTTGAGGGGTCATCAACCACTCGTCCCGATCCACGGGGGCTCCCAGTTTGCTGTACTCCCACTCCGTTTCGAACCTAGCTGCTGCGGCAATGTTCTCCAGGAGGGTGGCATCGTTGCTTATTTCCAGGCCCGAATAGTCCCGCCACTTGTTCGGGTATCCAATCTTGGGTGTGAACTTGTCGAGCTTGTCCAGAGCTAGAGATTTGGTTTCTTCCGTCATCCAGTCAAGATTGGAGATAGACGATCGGTAGGCATCTGTCAGATGGGAAACCAGTTCCTGCATCCTCTGCTTGTAGGCAGCGGGGAAGTGCCTCTCCACGTACAGGCGTCCCAGAGCTTCTCCCACTAGCCCCTCAACCAGAGTGACACCCCGTTTCCAGCGGGGCCGCATCTCTTCAACGCCGCCAAGAGCCTTCGAATAGAAGTTGAAATGCTCGAGCACAAAAAGGTCAGACAGATACGGAGCTGCGAAGCCAATTATTTTGCGGGAAAGCCACAGTTTCAAAACGTGCAGGTCGGTGTCTGCCCATACGCGAGACGCGGCTGCCATATAGTCCGGCTGGTTGACGTTATACGACGGGATATTATCCAAGGGTAGTCCGGCCGCCTCCGCCCACGTGTCCCATGCGAACTCAGGGTTTTCATGTTTTATTTCGTCCCATGTCCGTGGATTGTTCTGCTGGTCTACCTCCCGGTTGCGGACGATGTCCCAGTGCAGGGCTGCTAGTTTCTTCTCGAACTCGAAAACGGCTTCAGCAGCCCCTTGTTCCTCGCCCGACTCAACGACGTTCGCAAGGGCGAGTATCCCTGCCACGTATCCTCGGTACAGCTCCCGCAGAGGCTCGTATTGTTCTTCCCGGTAGTAGGCCTCGTCAGGAAGCCCCAATCCAGCTTGCTCCAGGTACAGAACATAGCGGTCGGAGTCGTTCAGGTCGGTACTGACGCCCTCCGCGAAGTAACCTGAGATGCCCAGCTGCCCCAGACTTCCTAACACTCCTGCTAGCTGGTCGTGTGTCAGCGCAACAAACACAGAGGTGAGGAAGGGCTCCAGAGGGCTAGCACCCAGCTCGTTTATTTTTTCCTGATCCATGAACTGGGAGTATATGGTCGCGATCTTTGCCGCGTCCTCTCCCTCTATCTTTTCTTTCGTGGCGTCTTCAACGATGGCCAGACAGTTTTCCTCACTGGTGTCTCGGAGTGCGTAGAACGCCCCATCTGAGGCTCTGTCAGCAGGAATAACGTGCTGGTCCAGCCATTTTCCGTTTATGTAGCGGTAGAAATCGTCTTGAGGACGAACCGTCAGATCCTGGGCGGAGGGGTCGATAACTTCGGCTTTGAGTGTCTTCTTCATGTGTTCATCCTAGTTCGGCATTGTCCGGGGGAGATCTTCGTGCAGATACCGGATGGCACTCCGGGGACGTTGCCGGGGACAAGACCGGATAACATCGGCGTGGCCGCGGGGAAAGGTGACGTCGAACGGGCGGTGCCCCTGGTCGAGCGCGACAAATCCGGAAAAACTCTCAGCGAACTCCCAGCTTTGTTGCAGGCAGCCTCAAAGTAACCCAATTATCCTCGCAAGCGAGTTCAAAAAAGGGCCGTGCGCCTGGCCCGTTTGGCTCACACTGTGTTGATGGGATGGACGGGCCTGCGGAAGCAGGCCCGTTTCCGTTTCTCTAGGCGCCAGAGAGATGGCTACCGAGCTACTAGAACAGATTTTTGCGCTGCATGTAGGTGAAGGCCAACCATCCGATGGGTACCTGCATGTAGAAGGAAACCAACCTGAAGAGAACTACAGCGGATGCTGCTAGTGCTGTTGGGACGCCAATAACGGTGAGGGCAGCAACCGTTGCTGCCAGCGTAGAGCCTATGCCTCCCGGGGTTGGTACTGCTCCCCTAATTGCGTTCCCAAGCAGGTAGACAGTGATGGCCATGGCGAACGATATGGGGTGGCCCACCGCGTAAAGGGAAAACAGGAGCGCGAACGCGTAAGACCCAGTTTGCAGAACGGCCCCTAAAAGTGCGAACACCAGGTCTCGCGGGTGGCTGCGTACCCACGCAATCTGGGGCTGCACCTGTTTCCAGACCTTCTTGAGAGCTTGTTCCACTTGGGCTCTAATCTTGGGCACCAGCAGCAGTGACGCGACCAGGAGGATGACTATTCCTGCAATGAGCAGAACTTTGCGTAAAGGGAAGGAGACGTGGGGGAGCGTGTGGTCGAACAGTATCGCTACCAGCAGCATCGCAACCGAGGTAACCACTTGGGCAAGCTCTATGAAGGTGACGACTGCTACCGCAGATGCGGCGGTCATTCCCCGCTTTTTCAGGTATTCCAGATGCAGTGCGATGGGGCCGGTGCCAGCGGGAGCAACCGCGCCCACGAAGGAGGCAGATACTTGGACTAGCAGGGCTTGGAAGAACGGAACTCGGATGTCCGCAAGCGATTTAAGGGGGATCGCTGCTCCAACCCAGGACAGTGCCGAAGCTCCGGCCGCGGCCACGACCCACCAGAGTTTGGCGTGTTGGAACGCATCTTTTATTTCGCTTGGCTTGATTTCACGGGCGAGGACAACCACCACGAGCGCCACCATCACCACTGATAACCCTATGCGGAAGCTTCGGGTACTCACGGTCGAGCGGATCCTCTTCAGATTCACCTGTTTCTCCGTCCGGGGCGGGGGTCCAAGAAGACATCTGAATTCGATGTTACGACGGATACGTCAGCCTTGTCGTCTGATCGTGGTTTGCCGGAGCAGGGGTCCCGTGCAGGTTTTCAGCGTCGCAGCAGGTCCGTCACAGGTCCCTCCAATGTTTGGTTCTTATGCTCGTAAACGAGTCCCGAAATGGGTCGTGCGCCTGACCTCCGGGACTCACACTGTGGTGATGGGTGAGACGGGTCCGCTAGCGCGGGCCCGTCTCTTTTCATCACGGTCCCTAATTCCTCTTCTTGGGCAGTTCCCCTTCTCAGGCACCGTTGGTGTGGTGCGGATCCTTCGGTTTCGCAGGTCGGCCGTCGCAGACGTGGTGCCAAACAAATTGTCGCCCGGCGTGAATCTGACTTCATTTGGCGGGGGCTGGTTAGGCCGCCTGGGGCGGGTAGCTGACTGCCGAGAGCTTCAGGGCCTAGGTGCGAAAGCTGGTCCCCTTGGCGTTGGTGACTTCTCTGCCGAATGTTGGGCTGAACAGGTCCGACAGCTGTCTATAGGCCAACCGCTCCAGGCCAATCTGTTGAGGGAGACGTTTCGGCGATGTCCGTTCGACGGATCCCCGGCGGACTGAAGACTTGACCGGCTGAAGACTAAAATGGGGCGTTGTCAGAGCCTGGCGCAGTGGAAGGCAGGTCGTCGGTGCTGGAGCTTTGCTGGGATCTACGCGAAGGTATAACGCCCAAGAATCGGGGAGAGCGCAGACTGTATGCCACGCCGGGAGAACCATCACGGCGCTGATAGCTTTCCAGCACCAGGGTTCCCTCTACGGTAACCCTGTCACCCTGACCCAGCAGGTCCGCCAGATTCTGAGCTTCCTGATCCCAGAAGCTAGCGCTTATCCACAGGGGATCCCCGACGTCCTGCCATTGCCCGGAATCACGGTCCCTTGCCGCGGCCGTCGCGTGGATCCGCACCTCTAGGACCGCTCTTTGTTGCCCGGTCCACCTGAGTACCGGGTTAGCGATTGCCCCTGTAACGTGACCTCGAAAACTCACCTGGTGCCTCCTGAAGCGTTTCGTGTTGCCCTGTCTGTTTTGTCACAAGTCTATGGGGCAGTGGTGACCTCTACCACCCGGCGGAGGGCATCTGTGGACAGGTTTCCCGCACTGCTGTCGCCTGCGAGCGAACGTACACGCCAGGGCGTTCGGTTTTCAGCTAGCATGAACCCAGCAATGATCCGGCCGCGAACGCGGGTATCCCCGGGGAGCTCTCGGAAGAACAGGCCTCAGCGCCCCAGTAGACCCGGCGGGTAAGCCCGACACAGCTGTCTTGAGTGGGCCGGGGACTCCCCGGTTAAGCGGGGTGGTACCGCGGCGGTATTCCGTCGTCCTCGATAGGCCTGACCGGAAGGTGAGGCCGCCGAAGAAGTTCGCGACCGAGGAAGAGTAAGGACCGCCCGATGTCTCACCAGCACTTTCCCCTGCACCGCAGCGGAGCCGAAGTGGACCCCAAGCCGGATCTCCCAAAGATGGAAGATGAGATTCTGCAGTACTGGGCGGACAACCAGACTTTCGAAAAGTCTGTTGAGCGACGTCCGGCTGGCAAAGATGGAGAAAACGAGTTCGTTTTCTACGACGGCCCTCCGTTTGCCAACGGGCTGCCGCACTACGGTCATCTTCTGACCGGATACGTGAAGGATGTTGTAGGCCGCTATCAGACGATGCTTGGGCATCGGGTGGAGCGTCGCTTTGGCTGGGACACTCACGGGCTTCCTGCCGAGTTGGAAGCGGAGCGGGAACTGGGCATCGTCGACAAGAGCGAAATTGAAGGCGAATGCGGGATGGGCATTGAAGCTTTCAACAATGCGTGTCGCCGCTCAGTTCTGAAGTACACGGGCGAATGGGAGAACTACGTTAACCGTCAGGCCCGGTGGGTCGATTTTGACGACGATTACAAGACGCTTGACCCGGACTATATGGAGTCGGTCCTTTGGGCGTTCAAGACTCTTTACGACAAGGACCTCGTGTACGAGGGGTACAAGGTTCTTCCGTACTGCTGGAACGATGAAACGCCACTGTCCAACCACGAGTTGCGAATGGATGACGACGTCTACCAGGAGCGCACCGACCAGACCGTTACCGTTGCGGTGGCTCTTCTGAACGGGGACGGGGAGCCGACAGGGCAGTGGGTTCTCCTGTGGACCACGACTCCTTGGACGCTGCCCTCCAACCTGGCTGTAGCCGTCGGTCCTGACATTGACTACGTTGAGGTTGCGCCCACCTCGGGACCACTAGCGGGCCAGAAAGCCATTCTCGCGGAGGCACGTCTGGGTGACTACGTGGCCGAGCTAGGCGTGGAAGATGTTGCTGAGCTAGAGGTAACTGCTCGGATGAAGGGGCACGACCTGCTGGGCAAGCACTATCAGCCTATTTTCCCCTATTTTGCGGACCAGGATCCGAACGCTTTCCAGATCCTCTCGGGTGATTTCGTCACCACGGAAGACGGTTCGGGTCTAGTTCACATGGCTCCGGCCTTCGGCGAGGACGACATGACCGTGTGCCAAGCGGCGGGCATCAAGACTCGGGTGCCGGTCGATGAGGGCGGCAAATTCACGGGTGAAGTCCCAGAATACGCGGGCGTGCAGGTTTTCGATTCAAACCGCCTGATCATTGCAGACATGAGGGAAGGAACCGGGGCATTAGCGCAGATCCAGCCGGATCGCCGGGCTCGACTCGTCAAGCAGGATTCCTACTCGCACAGCTACCCGCACTGCTGGCGTTGCCGTGAACCGCTGATCTACAAGGCCGTCGGCTCCTGGTTTGTTGAAGTCACGAAGATTCGCGACCGTATGGTGGAACTCAACCAGGAAATCAACTGGGTGCCAGCCCACATCAAAGACGGTCAGTTCGGAATGTGGCTTGCGGGAGCGCGCGACTGGTCGATTTCCCGTAACCGCTTCTGGGGTGCTCCAATCCCAGTCTGGACTTCCGATGACCCAAGTTATCCTCGTGTGGATGTTTACGGGTCGTTCCAGCAGCTTGCTGACGACTTTGGAGTCTCGGTGGAGGAAATAAATCTGCACCGTCCCTACGTGGATGAGCTGGTTCGCCCGAATCCGGACGACCCGACCGGCAACTCCATGATGAGGCGTGTCCCGGAGGTTCTTGACTGCTGGTTCGAGTCGGGGGCAATGCCGTTCGCGCAGGTGCACTACCCGTTCGAAAACAGGGATTGGTTCGAAGATCACTACCCGGGGGACTTCATTGTCGAGTACATTGGCCAAACGCGGGGATGGTTCTACACCCTTCACGTGCTAGCGACCGCACTGTTCGACCGTCCTGCCTTCCGCAACGCCGTGTCGCACGGAATTGTGCTCGGCGACGACGGGCGAAAGATGAGCAAGTCCCTTCGTAACTATCCGGACGTGTTTGGAGTCTTCGACACGTACGGTTCGGACGCGATGCGGTGGTTCTTGATGAGCACCCCGGTTGTGCGGGGAGGGAACCTGATTGTGAACGAGGAGGGCATCCGCGATTCCGTGCGCCAGGTGTTGCTTCCTTTGTGGAATACGTATTACTTTTTGACGCTGTATGCGAACGTGTCGAATGGTGGGGAAGGGCTAACCCTCAACCGTTTGGATCAGACATCACCAGAAGTGATCGCAGATCTGCCGGAGATGGAACGCTACCTGCTGGCGCGTACGGGCGAAGTGGTGACGGGAATGCGGCGCGCGATGGATGACTATGACATCCCCGGAGCCGCGGCCCTCCTGCGAGATCACATGGACGTTGTCACCAACTGGTATGTCAGGAACCAGCGACAGCGGTTCTGGGACGAAGAACAGGAATCCTTCGACGCTCTCTACACGGCGCTCGTGGTGATGGCCGAGGCGGCTGCACCACTTCTCCCTCTTATCACCGAGGAGATCTGGCGCGGACTCACCGGAGGGGAGTCGGTTCACCTGGCTGAGTTCCCGCAGATTCCGCGCTGCTGGGAAGACGCCGAGCTGGTCGAGGCGATGGATGCCGTCCGCGAAGTGGTGTCCGCCGCGCACTCGTTGCGCAAGGCGAACCGGTTGCGCGTGCGTCAGCCGCTGGCTTCGATGTCCGTTGTTACAGAGAACGCGGGCCAGCTTGAGAGATTTGCTGACCTCATAGCCGGGGAAGTGAACGTGAAGCAGGTGCGCATAGAGGAGGCTGGCGAATCCGGTTTTGCGCTGCATCATGAGCTCACGTTGAACCCGCGCGAGTTTGATCCCGCGTGGCGCCCGCTTACTTCCAAGCTGTTTGCCGCTCAGAAGCAGGGGCGGTGGGAGCTTCGTGAAGACGGTTCCGTGCTGTTCCCCGGGGTTGAGTTCGAAGGGAGCCCTTTGCAACTATCTGGGGACCAGATTGAACTCCGTGTCCAAGTGGATGCAGGGGGTGACGAGGTTGCATCGGTCCTGGACTCCGGTGCTTTCGTAGTGCTTGATGCGGCTCTAACTGAGGAGCTAGCCGCCGAGGGTTACGCGCGGGATGTCATCCGCTCCGTGCAGGAGGCGCGGAAGAATGCGGGCCTGCACATCTCTGACCGAATCAGGCTGACCCTTGGCGTGCCAGACGAGCACATGGGAGCCGCTGAAACTCACGAAGGGCTCATCGGGGCGGAAACTCTTGCGGAAGAAGTTCTTATCGCCCGGGCGCCCGGGGCCGAGTTGACGATTGACGTGGAAAAGATCTAGATAGAGGGCACCCGTGGAACAGAACAATGAATACCCAGGCATCGATCCGGAGTTGATTCCCTACCTGGTTGCCGCAAACGAGCCGGATGAGGACCTGGAAGGCACCGAGGAGGACGCGGAGGAACCTCAGCGGTTGCAGGCACTGCGTCAGCTGGTGGAGACCTCTCTCCTAGCGGGCCCTGATCCCGATCTGATCGCGGAGCTCCTGGGCGAGGTGAACGCCCTCGAACAGGAAGAAGACGACGAGTTCTTAGTTCTGGAAGAGGAGGCGCGCCAAGACCAAGAAGTGGAAGATCTGGCGCTGCGTGATTCAGTTCGCGCATTGGCGGCGCAGCTGTTTGCTCGGGCACCGGAGTTCGATTTCGCCCCCAGCCTGGATCGGATCAAACGGTTGGTGGACATGCTGGGTGATCCGCAGAACGCCTATCCGAGCGTTCATGTTGCCGGCACGAATGGGAAGACTTCGACGGCCCGCATGATAGATGCGCTGCTTGGCGCTTTCGACTTGCGGGTGGGGCGCTTTACTTCCCCGCACCTGCGCGATGTGCGGGAGCGGATCACCGTTGAGGGGGCGCCTTTGACGGAGCAGCAGTTCATCGCCGCTTGGGAGGACATTGAGCCCTACGTGGACATGGTAGATGAGACCTCGCGCCGAGCAGGAGAGCCCGCACTTTCGTTCTTCGAGGTGCTCACCGCCATGGCATTTGCTGCCTGGGCTGATTACCCCGTTGACGTTGCAGTTATCGAGTGCGGCATGGGAGGGACCTGGGACGCGACCAACGTGGTGGACTCGGGCGTAGGTGTGATCACCTCGATTGGCCTGGACCACCAGCAGTGGCTCGGGGACAACATCAGCATGATCGCGTCTGAAAAGGCGGGGATCATCAAGGAGAAGATGATTGTTGTTGCGCAGCGGCAGGAACCAGAGGCTTTGGAAGTAATCGAGGCACGCGTTAGGAGCACGGACTCTGTTCTCTGGTTGGAGGGCCGTGACTGGGAAGTACTCCACCGACAGATTCAGGGGCCCGGCCAGTTACTTTCTGTCCGCACGCCCGCGGGCGTGTACGCCGACCTGTACCTGCCTTTGCGGGGAGAACACCAGGCACGTAACGCCGGTGCTGCTCTGGTGGCTGCCGAGGCAATGCTGGGAGGAGAACCCATGCGTTCCGACCTTGTTGATGCGGGTCTGCAGGCAGCCAGGTCACCGGGCAGGTTGGAAGTCCTACGCACATCACCGATGGTCGTTGTCGACTCGGCACACAACCCCGCTGGGGCGGAGGCACTTCGAGCAGCGATGGAGGAGGTCTTCGACCTGGACTTTGCCGTTGGCGTTTACTCGGCCATGGCCGACAAGCAGGTTGAACTGGTTCTGTCGGAGCTGGAGCCGGTGTTGGACGAACTGGTCGTAACCCAGATGGAGGGCCCCAGAGCAATGCCCATGGAAGACCTGATGACCATCGCGGCTGACGTGTTTGGGCCGGACAGGGTCCACGAGCGGGCTCAGTTGGACGAGGCCGTGGACAAAGCAGCGGAACTCGTAGACAGCGCTACCGCTCTGCATGACCAGAAGGGCATCCTTGTCTTTGGTTCGGTGATCCTGGCTGGCGATGCAACTGCGCTTTTGTCCCCGGACAAGGAACTCGGCTGACTGCCGACCTCAAATCAGCGTGGTTGTCCTGAAAATTTCGAGGAAAGCTTGCGGGCAAGTCGGGTAACTGTGCAGCCCGCGTAGTGGCGACCGCACAGATGTCTGGGGAAGGGCCGCTGACACCGGCGCCTGATGGTGGCAGTATGGGATGGGTACGGTGTTGTGCACGCAGACACGAAAGTGGGGGTCCCAATGAAAAAGCTAATCAACGATCCGCAGCAGGTTGTTAAGGAAACGCTGGAGGGCTTCCAGGCGGCGTTCCCAGATCTAGTATCCGTTCACTACGGGCCGGACTGGGTTGAGCGCGCGCAGCCCAAGCCAGATGGAAAAGTTGCAATTCTCTCCGGCGGCGGGTCGGGCCACGAGCCCCTCCATGCCGGGTACGTGGGATTGGGAATGCTGGATGCTGCCATCCCGGGCGCGGTATTCACCTCTCCGACCCCGGACCCGATAGTTGAGGCAACCAAAGCCGTGGACAGGGGTGCGGGGGTGGTTCATATCGTGAAGAACTACACCGGTGACGTCCTGAACTTTGAAACAGCCGCGGAACTTGCGGAAATGGACGATGTCCGAGTGGAGTCTGTCCTTGTCGATGACGACTGTGCGGTTGAAGACTCGCTATACACTGCCGGTCGGCGCGGTGTCGCTGGAACGGTCCTAGTGGAAAAAATTGCGGGGGCGTCCGCCGAACGCGGCGATGATCTGGATACAGTGGCGGAGATTGCGCGGCGAGTGAACTCTAACATGCGGTCCATGGGATTGGCTCTGGGTGCCTGCACCGTGCCTCACGCAGGCAAGCCTTCGTTTGACCTGGCTGAAGATGAAATAGAGCTGGGTATTGGGATCCATGGGGAGCCCGGGTACCGGCGGGGACACATGGAACCGGCGGACGATCTCGCCGAGGAACTGTATGTGAAGGTCCGGGATGATCTGGGTCTTAGCGCGGGTGAGCGGGTATTGGCACTTGTCAACGGGATGGGCGGTACTCCGGAATCAGAACTATTTATCGTGTTCCGGAAGGTGGCTGAGCTCCTCAAGAAGGACGGGTTAGAGTTGACACGGTCTCTGGTCGGGGACTACGTGACAAGCCTGGAGATGCCGGGCTGTTCCCTCACTCTGCTGCGCCTCGACGACGAAATGGTCGAGCTTTTTGACGCACCAGCGCATACCCCCGCATGGACGGTTGCCTAGGGCGACCGGAAGACTTAGCACATCAGACGCGCACTAGATAAGGAGAAATCGTGACAGGAAGTGTTGACTGGTCCAGGGATTGGATCAAGCGCAGCGCGGCAGCCATGTCGGAAAACCGGGAGTACCTGATTGATTTGGACAGGCAGATCGGGGACGGGGATCACGGGGAAAACATGGACCGCGGTTTCTCTGCGGTGATACGCGAGGGGGGCCTGGACAGTGCTCAAACCGGTGCTGACGTACTCAAGTACGTCGCCAAGACTCTGATGTCCACGGTTGGTGGGGCGGCCGGGCCCCTTTACGGCACGGCATTTCTACGAGCTGCCGGAAAGTTCCCGGACGGAGAGCTTACTTCGCAGGACGTTGCTGCGCTGCTAGAGGCTGCCGTCGGCGGCGTCCAAGCGCGTGGAAAGGCCGTGGCAGGGGAGAAGACCATGGTCGATGTTTTACTCCCCGCCGCGGCTGAGGCGAAGGCGTGTGCGGATAGCGGCAAGAGCGCCGCGCAGACCTGGCGGAGTGTCGCCGATGTCGCTGCCCAGGCGGCGGAGGACACCATTCCTCTCAAGGCAACGAAGGGGAGAGCTTCGTACCTTGGGGAGCGGTCCGTGGGGCACAAGGACCCGGGAGCGGCCTCGACCGCACTTGTCCTAGAAGCGGCCGCGGTCGCGGCTCAGGAGAACCTTGGTGATGCCGATGAGTGACGGTGCCAGGGTATCCCTGGTGATCGTCTCGCACAGCCAAAAGCTCGCTGAGGGTGTCGCTGAACTGGCGCAGCAAATGGCCCCTGACGTGGCGATCATGCCCGCCGGTGGCCGGGATGACGGTGGCATTGGTACCTCGTTTGACCGGGTCTCTGAAGCTTGTGAGGAGGCGCTTGCAAGTTCCGGGGGCGCCGGCGTGATAGTACTGACCGATTTGGGGTCAGCGAATATGGTGGCGGAGTCCGTCATCGAGTTTGCGGATGATCCGGACAAGCTTGTTCTGGTTGACGCTCCTCTGGTGGAGTCCGCAGTCGTCGCGGCCGTAGCAGCACAGCAGGAGGCCAGCCTGACTGCGGTTGCCGTTCAGGTGCGGGAGGCCAGTCGCGCCGCTGCGCCGTCTTTGGAAACTGCCGTAGAGGTGCTTGAGAACGAGCCCGACATCAGCGCTACCGCCGTCATTGCGGATCCGGGGGGCCTGCACGCTAGGCCCGCTGCTGAGTTAGCGAAAATGGCGAACGTGTTCGATGCGGACATTTGGATTGATGGCGCAGATGGCAAATCCCTGATGGAGGTCATCGCGCTGGGACGCAAATGCGGTGATACCGTTACTGTCGGTGCGTCAGGGCCGCAGGCCAACGAAGCCGTTATGAATTTGACCGCAGCAATTAGTGCCGGTTTCGACCGGTAATCCAGGACCCCGCGTCGCGGGGAAGGAAGAAGGAAGTGTAGTTACCATGCCGACACCCGATCTGTTGGATCCAGAAACGGAGCACACCCTTATCCTTATCAAGCCGGATGGGTTCCGGCGGGGACTCACGGGAGAAGTCCTACGGAGGATCGAGGCAAAGGGGTATGTGCTCAAGGGCCTGAAGATCAAGCAGGCCGATGCGGAGCTGCTCGAAGAACACTATTTCGAGCATAAGGACCGCCCGTTCTACCCCGACTTGGTGGACTACATGTCCGGAGGTCCAGTCGTTGCGGTCGTCGCAGAAGGAGACCGAGTCATCGAGGGGATTCGCAACATGATGGGCGCGACAAACCCAACGTTGGCTGCACCCGGGACGATCCGGGGAGACCTGGCCCGCGACTGGGGCACCAGTCGGATTGAGAACATCGTTCACGGCTCGGATTCTCCAACCTCCGCAGAACGCGAAATATCCCTGTGGTTCCCGGAGCTGCAATACCACGAGTAAACGGTGAGGGCGCCAAGGTCCCGGGCCCGCCCCGAGGGGTGCCTGAGGCACGATGCAAAAGGAATCATCTCCCCTGATTCGTAGCGCCTGAGCCATTAGGGATTCTTGCTGCCCAGAATTGACCCGGAGTAGACCGCATGTACCTGAAGACCCTCACCGTGAGAGGTTTCAAGTCTTTCGCTTCTGCGACCACGCTTCGGTTTGAACCGGGGATTACCTGCATCGTTGGGCCAAACGGATCCGGGAAGTCGAACATTGTTGACGCGCTTACCTGGGTGATGGGTGAGCAGGGTGCCAAGAGCCTGCGTGGCGCAAACATGGCGGACGTCATTTTTGCTGGAACGTCGGGGCGCCCCGCGCTGGGGCGTGCCCAGGTTGAGCTAACCATCGACAACTCCGACGGGCGCCTGCCAATTGAATACTCTGAGGTCACCATCGCGCGAACCCTGTTCCGGGGTGGAAATTCGGAGTACACGATCAACGGAGCGCCGGTCCGGCTCCTTGATGTGCAAGAACTTCTTTCCGACACGGGCATGGGCAAGCAGATGCACGTTATTGTCGGTCAGGGGCAGCTGGATGCAGTCCTGAGGGCATCGCCCCAAGAGCGCAGGGAGTTCATTGATGAGGCCGCTGGGGTGCTCAAACACAGGCGCAGGAAGGAGCGGGCTCTTCGCAAGCTGGGTTCGATGGACGCAGACCTTCTTCGTGTCGTAGACCTCACTGAGGAGATTCGCAGGCAACTGAAGCCTCTGGCCCGCCAAGCGAAGGCTGCCCGCGCTGCCGAAGGGATTCACGACCGAATCCGGGAGGCCCAACTGCGTCTCAACGTCGACGAGTATCTGCAGGCAAAGGCCCAGGTCGCTCGCGACGAGCAGCAGGTCAGCAAGCTGCGCGAGACGTGGACGGGACACGAGGAGAAGGTGCGGGACCTAGAGAAGTCCCTGCGTGAATTGGACGACGCGTCATCCAGGTTTTCCCGCCGCCTTGGGGAAGTCACAGAGATTGCTCACCAGTTCGATTCTCTTCAAGAGAGGCTGAACTCGTCTGCCGCGCTGGCGCGGGAGCGCATAGAGCAGGAGCAAGGAGCCGCGGGGGCCATAGCAGAGGTAGCGGTTGGAGCGGCAGCCCAGAGACTCTTGGAAGCAGAAGCAGCGGCCGAACGGGCGGAGGCGGAGGCGCAAGCAGCCGAGTCATCCGCGGCGGAGGCGGAGCAGGCCCGGGTCGGCGCGGAAGGGCAGCACAGAGAACTAGCGGCCCGAGTTCGCGCGCAGCAGGAGGATCTTGATCGGCACCGTAAGCGCATTTCTCAAAGTCGGGAGACTGCGTTGCGTGCGGACTCGCTTGTCGCCACCCAAACCCAAGCGGTGCAGGAGGGCTCCAGGCGTCTCCAGGAGGCGACCAGTGCTCTCCTTGCTCTAGAAGGAAAGATAGATGTGTCTGGTAGTGAGAGTGCCGAGCAGACGCATCTGGACGTTCTTAGAGAGTCCCACGACCAGGCTGAGCGCGCTTCAGATTTGGCCAGAGAGTCTTTGGAGGCGGCGCGGGGCGCAGAACGTGAGAAAGCGGCGCTTCTCGCTAAGTGGCAGGCTCGTGCAGATGCGCTGCATCAAGCTTTGGATTCGGCTCAGGAGCTTGGTGGGGCATCAGCAGGCCCGAAACTGGAGCAGCTGCTACGCGTGCCCCGCGGCTGGGAACTGGCGGTATCTGCGCTGCTGCAGGATTTTGAAGAAGCTTCGGTGCGTGATGGCGCAGGGGATGCTTCAGCCACTTCCGTCGACGTAGATGTTCGCGCCGTAGTCTACGGAGAGCAGCACGGCCCGGAAGGAGCGCGCGTGCCCAGTGTTCCAAAGTCGGTGACTGGGTCACAGCCGGCCGCGGAAGTTGTTGCGGCTGCTCCCAAGATCGAAGCGGCGGTTGCGGAGCTCTTGACGGGCTCTTGGGTGGCTGCGGATATTGCCGCGGCCCGGCGCGTTTTGGAGACGGACGCCCAGGTGGTGCGGGTTGCGACTCCGAAAGGGATTGTGGTGGGACGCCACACGGTACTCAACAGCGCCGGGCAGGCCCCGTCATCGTTGGAGCTTCGTTCCCAGTGGGAAGAAGCCGAACACTCTGCGAAAACCGTCCTCGCGGAGTTGCGCGGTAGCGAATCCGTCACGGCCAAGTCTGCCGCAGCGCTGAGCGAGGCCTCCGAGCGGGCCGGGCAACTCCTGGGCGAATTGCGCAGCGCTGAACAGAGTTGGGCGCGCGCGCAACAGCAAAGAGAAGAGTGGGCCCAACAGCTGCTGAGCGCTAGAGCGGCCAAAGACGCAGCGCAGCGAGAGTTGGAGGTCCGGGATCGCAAGCTCGCGACAGCCAAGGAGGAAGCCCAGCGGGCGCGCGATCACCTGGCTGCCGCGGAGCGCCAAAAGATGGAGCCGGTGGAAGATTTCAGAGCCAGACTGACCCGGGTTGAGGAGTTCCTTGGCGAGGCCCGCAATGCGGAACTTGAAGCAAAGTTGGCTCTTTCTGCTGCCCAGGAAAGGGAGCGCGGAGCGCGGAGGCAAGCTGCTGGCCTGCACGCACGCCATGAGCAGCTCCGTCAGGACCGTCAGGAGGGGCTGCGCAGAGACGCGGAGCGTGCCCTTCGTCTGGAGCGGCTACGCGCTATCTTGACTCGGGTGGGGACCGCCCGAGACGAGGCGCTCCTGCGCGGACAGCAGGCTGCCGACCACCGTGCGCGGGTTGCGCAGCAGGCAGAGTCGTTGGCGAGGCAGCGCGCGCGCACGGCAGAAAAACTGGAGAGACTCCGGTGGGAGCAGGTGGCCACGGGTGAGCAACGTCAGCAGGCAGAAGTGGCTATTTCCGGAGCGCGCTTGCGCCAGGAGCGTGCCGAAGAGGAACTCTTAGGCATTCTGCGCGACCAGGTTTCAAGTACCGGTATGGATGCTGACATTGGTGATGGAACGGGAGAGGGAGCCGGTGACGATACCGGCGTGCCGCACCAGCTTTGGGAGCAGACGCTCCAGGAGTATCATCCCGACCGGCCAATGAGCGACGAAAACGGAGACGCGGTCGCTTACTCCCGAGAGTCCGTTAGAGGTCAGCTTCGAGAGGCTCAGCGTCAGCTGCAGCGGCTGGGTGTCGTGAACCCGCTTGCTGTGACGGAGTACGAGGCCATGCAGGATAGACACAAGTTCCTGCAGGAGCAGATCGGAGATCTCCGAAAGTCCAAGCGTGATCTCTTGGAGATAATCGCGGATGTTGACGAAAAGATTCAGGTGTCTTTCGAGCGGGCATTCGCGGACACGAAAAAACAATTCGCCGAGGTTTTTGGGACGCTGTTCCCCGGTGGGACGGGCAGTCTCAGCTTGACCGACCCGGATAACCCGTTGGAGACAGGTGTCGAAATCTACGCGCGCCCTGCTGGGAAGAGGGTGACGCGCCTGTCCTTACTGAGTGGGGGGGAGCGCTCGCTGGCTGCCCTTGCTTACCTGGTGGCCATATTCAAGGCACGCCCTTCCCCGTTCTACGTGATGGACGAGGTTGAGGCCGCCCTCGACGACATCAACCTGTCCAGGGTACTGGAGGTCATGGAGGAGCTGCGCGTGGACAGTCAGCTCATCATGGTCACCCACCAGAAGAGAACTATGGAGATAGCGGACGCCCTGTACGGGGTGACCATGCACGGCGGGGTGACAGAGGTGGTCTCTCACCGCATGTGACCTCGAAAACACGCGCGGGCCGGTGCCTGTACACTTCCTCACAAACCCCTGAAAACTGAGGGAGAACCGGCGTTTGCGTTGGAGTTGGGGTGGTCGCTTGGGGCATTATCTTAAGCATGAACGCGCTATTGGGGATCTTCTTGGCGGCCGCTATTTTCGGGTTGATCGGAAGTGGTGTGATCGTCTACTTGGGGTTGCAAAGACAATCTAAAGACCAGTGGCGCAAGCGCGTTTATGAGACCTCTCAGGAAGTTCAGCAGGCCTGGAAGAAATCGGGGGGACACGAATCCGCCTTGCCGGAGCCCACGGAAGCTTCTTTTGACGAGGTTTGGGCTCAGCGGTCAGAAAGCGGGTCTGCCTACCTGAGTTTCCCACCGACTTTGGAGCACCGAGTACAGGCTTTCATTGAGGAACATCGCGGCACATCCGGTCAGGGCGACGCGTCCGCATCAGGAACGCAAGCATCCGCCGCAGCGAAAACTGCGGTCTCTGTTTCGCCCGAGGCTCAGACTCGGCCCGCACCGCGCTTTGAGCCGACCCCCGCGCCACAGCCGCGTCCTGTGCAAGGACCACCGCCAAAGCAATCTGAATACCGGGAGCAGCCTGTCCAGGTTAGCAAAGCGATTGAGGCGCCGACATCTGACCCCGAAGCAGTCCGGCCCCCCAGAAGAATGCCCGCACCAGCAGAAATGCCTCCCTCATACGCACCCAAGAAGTCACATTGGATTCGTGTTTCGCCCGTGGATGCAGACGGGGACAGTGCGGAACAGACGGATTTGCGCTTCCAACTTCCAAAGGATGACCGGTCCATCGCATAGCTGTGGGTGCACAGCGCGGAGTCGCAGTTGGAACTGGCCCCAAGATGGGTAATGATTAATCCATGACTTCAACAATGGACCCAACAACACTACTGCTCATCGCTGTCGCAGTCGTGGCAGCCTTGATAGTGGTTGCCCTGATTATCCGTGCGAGTGTGAGCAAACGTAAACGCCAGCAGCCGGAACCGGAGCCAAAAACTCCCGTCCAAGCACCACCAGCGGAGCCGGACGTTGTAGAAGCGCCTCCCGTAGAAGAGCGCGCTCCTCCACAGGCAGAGGTTGTTCCGGAACCGGTGATCGAGACTCCGGAACCTGCCAGCACCCGGATGGGCCGCCTGCGCTCGCGGCTTTCGCGAAGCGGCACTATCGGGAACGCACTTCTTTCTATCCTGTCCAGGGGCGACCTTTCTGAATCTGACTGGGAAGAGATTGAGGACACCCTTCTGGTCGCCGATATCGGGTTGCCCGCCACAGAAGAGATAATGTCGCAACTGCGCTCGGAGATGAAGGTGCGGGGAAGCGTCGACCCGGCAGAGGCGCGCGAAGTATTGCGCTCCAGTCTGCTTGAACTGGTGGGCCCTGACATGGACCGCGCAGTGGCGACTGAGGGGGCCGGCGAGAACCCCGCAGCCATCCTGGTAGTAGGGGTCAATGGCACCGGAAAAACCACGACCGTTGGAAAGTTGGGTAGGCTTCTGCGCGCCGAAGATAAAACGGTATTGATGGGTGCCGCGGACACGTTCCGCGCCGCCGCCGCGGAGCAGCTCACCACCTGGGGTGAACGCGTCGGAGTGGAAGTAGTGAAATCGGATCGGGAAGGCGCCGATCCAGCAGCTGTAGCGTTTGAAGCAGTCGCGAAGGCAAAAGAGGACGGCGTGGATGTCGTCCTTGTGGACACCGCTGGCAGGCTCCAGAATAAATCAACCCTTATGGACGAGCTGGGTAAGGTCAAACGGGTGATGGAGAAACAGGCCCCCGTTTCGGAGGTCCTCCTAGTGCTGGACGCAACCACTGGACAAAACGGCCTCCGACAGGCGGAAGTATTCGCCGAAGCTGTCGGGATAACGGGCATCGTGCTCACGAAACTGGATGGTTCCGCTAAAGGTGGGATTGTAGTCTCCGTGCAGCGCGAACTTGGAGTTCCAGTGAAACTGGTTGGTCTTGGGGAAGGACCGGATGACTTGGCTCCGTTTGACCCGGCCGCCTTCGTCGATGAAATCCTCGGTGCCGCGTAGGGAAAACTCCAACCGGTAGGTGGGTACTGAGCGTCCCCCACGTCTGCGGTACTGTAAAGACCAAGCGCACGCCCTTGCCGGGCGAGCATAAAGAGCAAGCTTAAGGACCAAAGTGTTCAACAATCTTTCCGATCGCCTCGGCGCCACTTTCAAGAAGCTTCGCGGCAAGGGTGTCCTCTCGGAATCCGACGTCGACCAGACAGTGTCGGAGATACGACGGGCCCTCCTTGATGCGGACGTTGCTCTCCCAGTCGTAAGGGCCTTTGCTGCCAAAGTTCGGCAGGAGGCGTACGGGGCCACACGTTCCGATGTGCTCAACCCAGGCCAGCAGGTCGTCCAGGTCGTAAACGACCAGCTGGTGGAGATGCTCGGCGGAGAGACTCGGGAGCTCACGTTCGCTCAGCGCGGTCCGACAATCTTCATGCTCGCGGGCCTCCAGGGCGCAGGTAAGACCACGCTGGCGGGAAAGCTGGGTAAATGGCTGCGGGAAAGCGGTAAATCAGTACTCCTTGTCGCTGCCGACCTGCAGCGTCCCAATGCAGTCACGCAGCTGGAGATTGTGGGCGAGCGTGCGGGGGTGCAGGTATGGGCGCCTGAGCCTGGCAATGGCGTTGGAGACCCCGTGGAAGTGTCGCGCTCCGGTGTTAACTACGCGATCGAAAACGGCATTGACGTGGTAATCGTCGACACTGCTGGGCGCTTGGGTGTCGATGAAGAGATGATGCAGCAGGCACGCGACATCCGCGATGCGATTGACCCTCACGAAGTGATGTTCGTTTTGGACGCAATGGTTGGGCAAGACGCTGTCCAAACGTCCGTCGCTTTCCGGGACGGCGTCGGGTTCACGGGCGTTGTCATATCGAAACTTGACGGTGACGCTCGCGGTGGTGCAGCCCTGTCTGTCAGGGGGGTCACGGGTGCCCCGATCCTGTTTGCATCTACCGGTGAAGGACTGGACGACTTCGAGCGCTTCCACGCCGATCGTATGGCCGGGCGCATCCTTGACATGGGCGACATTCTGACGCTCATTGAGGAAGCGGAACGCAAGTTCGACCAGGAAGAGAGCGAGAAGCTCGCGGAAAAGGTCATGTCCGGTGACCTCACACTGGACGATTTCCTCTCCCAGATGCAGCAGGTACGCAAGCTCGGTTCCATGAAAAAGGTCCTCGGGATGCTGCCGGGGATGGCGCAGATGCGCGACCAGCTTGATAACTTTAACGAGTCGGAAGTCTCCCGGGTAGAGGCAATCGTGCGATCTATGACGCCCGCGGAGCGCGCTGACGTGAAGATCCTTAACGGGTCACGGCGTCAACGCATCGCTCGCGGGTCCGGCACGACTGTCACTGAGGTGAACCAGCTGGTAAAGCGGTTCGAAGCCGCGAAGCAGATGATGAAGAGCATGGGTCCTGGGGGACCCGGTGGCATGCCAAACATGCAGGCTATGCAGGGCAGGGGCGGGCCCGGGAAGAAAACCAAAGCTCGGCAGCAAGCAAAACAGGCCGCAGCTCGCAAACAGCGGATTGCCCGTAAGGCTCGTTCTGGGAACCCGGCGAAGCGACGTCAACAGGAGCTTGATGCCATGCTGCCTAAGGAACACAGGCAGGGGCAGGAACCTGCTAGCGCGCCGGGAGCTGCGTTCGGGATGCCCGAGCAACCGGCTGCGCGCCCAACAATGGATGATCTGCCTGAAGATATTCGCCGACTCATGGGAGGGCGATGAACTCCGTTACGGGATGGGTGTACTGGCGTGAGGCACCCGGAGACAGGCCAAGGTGGAGGTTTGGGACCGTCACGGGTTTGCAATCCGGACTTAGCTTTGCTGAGGCAGATGCGCCGCCGGGGGAGCGGGGCCCGTGGATTCTCCCCGGGATGGTGGACGTCCATAACCATCTGAGCATCGGCCCGTCCGGACCGGACGATGACGAGGAAGCACTCCAAAGCGCAGGGCTTGAGATAGCCAGCGGCGTATTGGCGTTGCGGGAAATGGGCAACCCAGTGCCGGGGCGTGCCATACCTGGTGGTGTTCCCTTTCCGAAGCTCGTAGGGGCAGGGCAGCACATTGCCCGGCCAATGCGGTACCTGCCAAGGCTCGCGATAGAGGTTGCAAACCCGTCTGACTTGCCGACGGTGGTCGCAGAACAGGCAGCACTCGGTGAAGGGTGGGTCAAGCTTGTTGGGGACTGGATCGACCGATCGCAGGGAGCCGACTCGGATTTGGATCCGCTGTGGGAGCTACCGGAGCTGCGAGACGCTGTTGCCGCAGCTCACGAGGGCGGTGCGCGCGTAGCGGTCCACACGTTCGGCGCAAAAGCCATCCCCGACCTTCTAGAGGCGGGCATAGATTCCATTGAGCACGGCACTGGAATGAACCGGGAACAGCTACAGGAAGCTGCGTTCCGGGGTATCCCTGTTACCCCAACGCTGGGGCAGGCTGAACTGTTCCCCACGTTCGCGAAGGCCGCGCAGAAGTACCCGGTTTATGCGAAAACCATGACTGACCTGTTTGAACGCAAAGAACAGTGGTGGGAGGACCTCATGGACAGTGGGGTGCAGCTCCTGCCCGGGACCGACGCGGGCGGATATCAGCCCCACGGGGAACTGGTGCGCGAACTGACCCGATGGCAGGACATGGGATTGGACGCGACTTCAGTAGTTGATTTTGCTACGTGGCAGGCGCGTGACTTCTTGGGCTTTGCAGCGCTGGAACCGGGTTCGCCCGCCGACTTCCTGGTGCTCGAAGAAGACCCCACGGTTGATTTGGGGACACTGAGCGCCCCTCAGCGCATCTTTCTTGACGGCGCGGAGGTGTAGCCGCCGTCCTTCAGTCCGGCTTCTACCTCGAACCGGTTCTTCTCTGGGGAAAGACCCGCCAGCCAGTAGCGCAGTGGGAAGGTTAGTCCGTGGCGCCGCCACTGCTCCACGTGTATCTGCTCGTGGCGGATCAGCGCTTGACCAGGTTCGCTGGTCGTGAGCAGGCAGGTTCCTACGCAGGTGCCACCCCGACCGTAGGCCCATGTGGGTAGGCCCGCGTGGACCCAAAGATCACCGTGCTTGTGCACGCGTCCGCGACCGAGCGCCCAGCCCCAGAGAAACGCCAGCCAGCTAGCGATGGATAAGCCAATTCCGGGGGGTCGCGATGCGTGAGGTCTGGGGCTACCATGCATGTTGCCAGCCTACTCACTCTGCTCGGCCGCTAGGTGTCCCGGGTGCGGCTTCACCGACTTCGGCCGCTATACTCTGGTGAGCTTACAGTTATCGCGCCAGCCAGGTGCGATGAGCGAATGAAGGAGTTAGCGTGAGTGACAGTTCTCGCTTAGACGCGGTTATCAACCTTGCAAAGCGGAGGGGCTTTGTCTTTCCATGTGGGGAAATCTACGGGGGCACTCGCTCCGCCTGGGACTACGGCCCACTCGGAGTGGAGCTGAAGGAAAATATCAAGCGACAGTGGTGGGCGCGTATGGTCCGTGAGCGCGACGACGTCGTGGGACTGGACTCTTCCATCATTTTGCCGACAGAGGTGTGGCGTTCTTCCGGTCACGTGGAGGCTTTCACGGACCCGCTCATCGAATGCCAGAACTGTCATCACCGTTTCCGCCAAGACCAACTGGTTGAGGAATATGCGGAGAAGAATGACGTTCCGGAAACTGACGTCGAAATGGCGCAGATTGCGTGCCCCGACTGTGGAGTTAGAGGCGATTGGACTGAACCGAAGGCTTTCTCTGGACTGCTGAAGACGTTCTTGGGTCCCGTCGATGATGAGACGGGAATGCACTACCTGCGCCCGGAAACAGCTCAGGGTATTTTCGTCAACTTCAACAACGTAATGACCGCTGCGCGCAAGAAGCCGCCTTTTGGCATTGCGCAGATCGGTAAGGCTTTCCGAAACGAGATCACCCCCGGAAACTTCATTTTCCGCACCCGCGAGTTTGAGCAGATGGAACTCGAGTTCTTCGTAGAGCCAGGTACGGACGAGGAATGGCATCAGTACTGGATTGATGAACGCATCGACTGGTACGTGGACCTGGGAATCAACCGGGATAACCTGCGCTTGTATGAGCATCCCCAGGAAAAGCTCTCCCACTACTCCAAGCGGACCGTCGACATCGAGTACACGTTCGGATTCAAGGGATCGCGTTGGGGTGAACTGGAGGGGATTGCAAACCGTACCGGCTACGACCTTGGCGTCCATATGGAGAAGTCCGGGCAGAAGCTGGACTATTTCGATCAGCAGAAAAATGAACGTTGGACACCCTGGGTGGTTGAGCCGTCTGCTGGGCTGACTCGCTCCCTGATGGCGTTCCTGGTGGAAGCGTATGAAGAGGATGAGGCACCCAATACGAAGGGCGGCGTTGACAAACGCGTTGTCCTGCGCCTAGATCCGCGCTTGGCGCCTGTCAAGGCTGCGGTCCTTCCTCTGTCCCGCAAGGAAGAGCTGGTTGGTCCGGCCAAAGAACTGGCTGCGTCCCTTCGTCGAATTTGGAACGTGGAATACGACGACGCGGGTGCGGTTGGGCGTCGCTACCGGCGTCAAGATGAGATTGGGACGCCATACTGCATCACCTATGATTTCGATTCCTTGGAAGACAATGCGGTGACGATCCGCGATCGGGACACGATGGAGCAGGTGCGCATTCCTGTTTCGGAGGTGCGGGATTGGCTCCTGGACCGCTTGGACGTTCTGCGCTAGCACCAGCGCGGCTGCAGCTTGGTCCACTTAGCCTGTGGACCCCGGTCATCCTCGCCCCAATGGCGGGGGTGACCGACCTGCCGTTTCGCAGGCTCGCTCGAGAGTTCGGGGAACGCGCGCTCTCCCCGGCTGATCTTGCGTCGGCACGGCCTGGCGTAGATGCGCCATCAGGCCTGTACGTTACGGAAATGGTGACTGCGCGCGCTCTGGTGGAAAACAATCAGGAAACCTGGCGGATGCTCACCCCGGATCCGGCGGAGCGAGTGCGGTCGGTCCAGCTCTACGGCACCAACCCGGAAACCATGGGCGCTGCCGCCGGCACCCTCGCAGAACGGGACCTGGCCGATCACATTGATATGAACTTTGGTTGCCCGGTTCCGAAGGTGACTAAGCGAGGCGGAGGAGCCGCGCTGCCCTGGAAGAAGGACCTCTACCGGGACATTCTGGTTTCGGTCGTTGAAGCGGTGGATGCGGCTGCCCCGGCCGGTCCGGGAGCTATACCGGTAACCGTGAAAATGCGCATCGGTATTGACGACGACCACGTAACTGCCCTTGAGGCTGCCCAGATCGCTCAGAGCGTCGGAGTGTCTGCGGTCGGACTGCACGCGCGGACTCAGGAGCAGCACTACTCTGGCGTGGCCCGGTGGGAGTGGATCACGCGGTTAAAAGAGCGAGTGAACATTCCCGTCTTTGGCAATGGGGATGTGTTCGAAGGTGTGGACGCTCGCAAGATGATGCAAGAAACAGGGTGTGACGCTGTCATTGTCGGAAGGGGATGCCAGGGGAGGCCCTGGCTTTTTGAAGAGATCACTGCTGACCTGTGGGGCCAGCCTGCGCCCGTACCGCCGACGCTTTCAGAGGTTCGAGAAACGATCCTTCGTCACGCGGACCTGATGGTTGCCAGCTCGGGGGATGAGGAGCGCGCCATGAGGGAGATACGCAAACACTTGGGCTGGTATCTGCGCGGATTCTCCGTCGGAGGGAAAACCCGGCAGTCGCTGTCCCTGGTTTCTACGCTGCAAGAGCTCCAGCAGCGTCTCGGTGCACTTGACGGCTCTGAGCCATACCCCGCCGCTGCCTGTGGGCGCAGGGGTAGGGCGGGTAGGCCCAAGCAGCCCCACGTTCCGGACGGTTGGCTGCTGTCTCGAAGTGTCTCGGAGTCGGAGCGCGCCCTGTTACAACTAGCGGAAGCAGACGGAGGATCCGGTGGCTAAGAGCTTTAGCGTGGGCGGGGACAGGGTTCGGCGGGTGACGCTGGATGACACGTCCCTGGTGATCGCGGTGCCCGTCATGGGAAGGGACGTGCCACAGGTGCGGGCCCAGTGGGGTCTAGCTGCTGCGGCGGGGGCCGACCTAGTTGAGTGGCGAGCCGACGCCCTGGACAACCCGCGGCTGTCCCGCAGTGGCCCGGAGTTTCGCGAGCAGTATTCACTACCCGTTTTGTACACGGTGCGCAGAAGGGAAGAGGGCGGGAGCTTCGCGGGGGAAGGGTACGGCGCGGCGGTCCTGCAGGGGCTCGGCTGGGCTGACCTGGTGGATGTGGAGTGGGCCGCCCCGGACCGAAAAGAGCTCGTAGCTGGCTTGCAGGAAGCGGCAGTACCCGTGGTGGCCTCGCACCACGTGCTTCAAGGGCCGGTGGACCCTGTCCGGCTGCGTGACTTGGCCGCCGATATGGCTGCCGGCGGAGCAAGCATCGCGAAGATTGCCTGGGCAGCCAACTCTGAGTCGGATGTGGAGCAAGTTTTGGAAGCGCAGCGGTGGGCGGCGGCGCAGCTGCCCGTTCCAGCAGTCCTAATAGCTATGGGACCGCTGGGTGCTTCCTCGCGTGTGGGCGTCCCCGCCCGCCTCAGTGCGTTCACGTTCGCCGTAGGGGCACAGCCCAGCGCTTCTGGGCAGCTTTCTGTAGCTGAAGTGCTCGACGCGGACCGGCAACCCTAGCGCGGGTGTGGATCCCACCTGTCTTTATCCGCTGGGTCGTGGGTGCGGGGTGCAGCAGGGGTAAACCAGGCGCAGGTTTCTGGCTGTAGAACGGTAGCGTCTCCGTCAGAGGCGACGAATCCGTCAGAGTAGAGCAGCGGCTGGTGGTGCGCTGGGACCCGAACCGGTACCCCGGATGCGTTTAGAACAACCATGACGGGGCCGGTTATGTGCACCGCCACCTGGGGGGATGCCCACGAGAGGCCGTCAATACTGGCCAGGTTTGCGTCCGCAAGGCCCTTTTGTTTGCGCAGGTGAAGCATCCGCGTGGTCAGGTCGTGTTGGAAGCGAGCCTGGGACTTCCCTGACAGGGAGATACGCAGCGCCGTTCCACCGGAACCTTCGAGCATTACCTCTCCGCCGACACTGGTGAATGGCAGATAGAGGGAACCCGGAAGAGAAGCCACGTAGACGATGAAGGCGGTTGCCCTCTGCGAGCTGGCGCCGTCCGACCAGGACCCCGGGGCACTTACTCGCTGGTAGGTAGCACCCTCCCGCCAGGGCGACAATGCCGGTCGCCACGCTACCGCGCGCCCAAGAGGTGCCCGGGAAGAGTAGGCATCTGCGATTCGCTTTTTCAGTTCTGCCGCGTCCCAGGGGGCTTGGAAAAGTGAGTCGTCACGAAGATGGTGGAACCAGTCTTCTTGGAGATGTCGATGAAAGTGCGCCGGGGTGGAGGTCGATGCCTCGGCTGTCAGGATGACCGTGGAGTCCGCCGAGGCGAGCTCGGCCAACTGCTTGTTCACCGTGCCGGAAAACTTTTCCGCCAGCTCCCAACTATCGGGGGCATCTGCGGCCTCATCGATCATTCCCAGGTCGACACCATCTATACCTGTTTCAAGAAGAAGCCTGGTCCGTTCGACAAGGGTGGCAGGGTCGTCGCCCAGCTCCACCATAGGGGGGGAATCAAGCGGGGAAACGGTAACGTCGTCGGGGCTGACCCGCACGATAAGGCGCAGGCCAGCGGCATGTACGCCAGCCACGAGTTTGGCGATGTAGTTCTGCTGGGGCGCGACGTCTTGCAACGCTAAGCGGACAAGCACGGCGCCAAATCCCATCCGTCGGATGGCAGGCAGCGTTGCGATGATGGAGAGCAGGTCTTGAGGCCCGAAGGAACCGGGAAGGTCGCAAACGGCGACAGTGTCCCACCAGGAGCCTACGCCTCGGCTTCCGCGGTGGACTTGTCGTGTGATCGTGTTCGTGGTCCCCAGACCAGGTGCGGAATCGGTCACTTCGCAGTCTTTCCGTAGTAAGAACGCTGGCACTGACAGCCTTTTTACCCTTCCCATACTAACCTAGAAGCGTGCCACACAACCTGGATGACGCCTACGTACCCGTATACGGACAAGCCGATGCGCAGCGCTTTGTTCCTGAACCTCCCAAAGCCCCGTCGCGTACCCCTTTTGACAGGGATAGGGGTCGAATCCTCCATTCGTCTGGGCTGCGGCGTCTGGGGACAAAAACTCAAGTTCTTGGACCCGGATCGGACGATTTTGTTCGCACAAGGTTGACCCACTCGCTGGAGGTCGCCCAGGTGGGCCGCGGTATCGGAGAAGAGCTCGGGTGCGATCCGGACATTGTTGATGCGGCTTGCCTGGCTCATGATTTAGGTCATCCTCCGTTCGGGCACAACGGGGAAAGAGCGTTGAACGAGGCAGCCGAGGATATCGGCGGATTTGAGGGAAACGCTCAGACATTCCGCCTGGTGGCCAGGCTTGAACCAAAGGTTCTCGTGAACGGGGTTTCAGCCGGACTGAACCTGACGCGCGCGACCCTGGACGCTCTTACAAAGTATCCGTGGGCGAAAGGGGACGGGCCCGACCCCGCGAAATCTGTCCGCAAGTACGGGGTGTACCAGGATGATCTGGAGGTATTCGACTGGATGCGCCGGGGAGCCCCCGAAGGTAGTCGCTGCTTGGAAGCGCAGATTATGGACTATTCCGATGACGTCGCGTACTCGGTCCACGACTTAGAAGATGCCGTCGTTACCGGGCGCGCCACGATGGAGCAGCTGCGTGACTCCTCTCGACTGAGCGGGATCGTGAGTCAAACACAGGAGTGGTATGGGGACTCGTTTTCTGAGGAAGAGCTGGTAGCGGCCGCAGAACGCCTGAGCGAGCAGCCGTTTTGGCCTCGCGAATACGCCAATTCCTATCGGGGCAACGCCGCGATGAAAGATTTGACTAGCCAGCTGATAGGGCGCTTTGTTAGCTCTGCCGTACAGTCCACCCGTTCGGAGTATGGGGACCGCCCGCTGGGCCGCTACCTGGCGAACCTGGTCGTACCGCGTGAGGTCCTGGCTGAGATTCAGTTCCTCAAGGGAGTCGCCGTCAACTTTGTGATGAGCCCCAGGGAATCTGATCCGAACTACTACCAGCAGCGCACGCTGGTCCTGGATCTGGTGGATGCCCTGTACCGGGCGGGTCCTGCGGAACTAGAAGGCCCGTTCAGGGAAGAGTGGGAAGCCGCGACTACGGACGCCGGACGCAGGCGCGCCGTTATAGACCAGGTTGCCTGCCTGACCGACCAGTCGGCCTCTAGGTGGCACCAGAGACTCAGAGGCATGCTGTCCACACTGCTGTGAGCGTTGGCGGTTCACAGCTGCTGACTGGTCCTAGACGTTTCGGCGTACAATGCAGATCATGGCGGGCTTAATAAAACGTGAGGACATTGAAGAGGTCCGTAACCGTACCCGCATAGAGGACATTGTCAGCCAGCATGTGACTCTTCGGACGGCAGGTGCCGGCTCAATGAAGGGACTGTGTCCTTTCCATGATGAGCGCACCCCCTCTTTTCACGTTCGCCCAGCGCTCGGAGTATGGCACTGTTTTGGTTGCGGCGAAGGCGGCGACACGATCGACTTCGTTCAGCGGATCAACCACCTGGACTTTGCCGAGGCCGTGGAGTATCTAGCAGACCAAGTCGGAGTAACCCTGACCTACGAGGCGGGCGGTACTCGGCGACGCGGGGAGGACCCCGGCAAACGACAGAGGCTGCTGGAAGCTCACCGAGTGGCGGAAGAATTTTACAGGTCCCAGCTTCAGACTCCCGCAGCCTCGATCGGCAGAACCTTTCTGGCTGAAAGGGGATTCGACCAGAAAGCCGCAGACCAGTTCTCCGTTGGGTATGCGCCGGGCGGCTGGGATAGCCTCACGCGTCACTTGCGGGGCAGGGGCTTCACCGACCAAGAGCTGACCACTGCAGGACTGGCAGCGCAGGGCAACCGCGGCCCTTACGACCGCTTCCGCAATAGGCTTGTGTGGCCGATTCGTGATCTTACGGGAGCCACCGTCGGTTTCGGGGCGCGCAAACTCGACGACGACCCCAACTCCCCAAAGTACCTGAACACTCCAGAAACCCCGATTTACCGCAAATCGCAGGTTCTATACGGCATCGACCTAGCAAAGAAAGACATCGTTCGATCCCGAAAGGTCGTCATAGTCGAAGGCTACACGGATGTGATGGCCGCTCACCTGGCGGGAGAAACAACCGCCGTCGCCACCTGTGGCACTGCCTTTGGTGCTGAGCACGTGCAGTTGGTGCGAAGGCTCCTGGGCGACGTTGCGGATCCTGCGGCTGCCGTCGTCCTCAGCAGCGGGAAGGCTCACGGCGGGGAAGTCATCTTCACCTTCGACGGCGACGAAGCCGGGAAGAACGCTGCTCGAAAAGTGTACGTGGAGGACCAGAAGTTTGCCGCCCAGACCTTCGTAGCGATTGAGCAGCACGGGTGGGATCCATGCGACCTGCGACAAAAGCGGGGGGATGAGTCCGTACGTCAGCTGATCAACGCCCGGGTTCCACTCTTCGAATTCGTCCTCCGCTCCGTCCTCACCCAGGTGGACCTGAACACCGCTGAGGGCCGGGTCGCAGCGGTCCGCACAGGGGCACCCGTGCTTGCTGGAATCAAGGACATCGCGCTCAGACAAGAGTACATACGCCAGTTCGCCGGGTGGGTGGGTGTGGATGTGAGCAGGGTGTCCGGAGCCGTGAAAAACGTGGGTCGGCCGCGAACTCCCATTGGGGCACACGTGGGGGGCATTCCGGCGAACGACCCGATCGTCCGAATGGAACGCCAGGCCCTAGAGTCGCTACTTCAGCGCCCAATAGACCTGATCGGCTCCGGATTTGAGCTGCTCAGCTCCGAGAGCTATTCGATGCCCGTGCACCGCGCTGTCCACGACGCTGTCGCAGCCGCTGGCGGCCTTGACCTGTACCTGGACCTGCTTGGACGCGCTGAAGCTGAGGTGGGAGTCGGGGAAGAGTCTGTGTCTTTGGCGGCGCGCCGCTGGCACCAGGAGATAGCAGCAGGCGTCCCGGAACAGGTGGTCGAGGCCATGCGCCAGTTAACCGTGGCTCCGCTAGCACAGGATGATTCGGCCAGCCTCCGCGACTTTGCTGTGGGATCGATGCACGCTCTGGTGCGGACAGAGCTCACCCGGCAGAGTGCCGGTGTGCGGGCGCGACTGCAGCGTCTGTCTCCAGAGGACCCGGAGTACACGGAGCTTCTTTCTCAGCTCACAGAGCTGGACAGTCACAGGCGCGCTTTTGCAGATGCGGGGTAGCTCGCCGCTTTCGAACTGCGCTGGCAGCTCAGGCCAGTAGACTTAGCCCAGTGGCCCCCGGGGCAACCCCCGGTTTCCGCAGACCTAAACTAAGTGAGGACCAAATGACTGATAAGCAGATCCCGAACATCAAGCTGAACAACGGAGTGGAGATTCCTCAGCTGGGATTCGGAGTGTTTCAGGTGCCGAATGACGAAACGACGCAGGTCGTTTTGGAGGCAATCAAAGCCGGTTACAGAAGTATTGACACGGCCGCGATTTACGGGAACGAGGCCCAGGTTGGCGAAGCCGTCGCCAAGTGTGGCGTCCCGCGGGAGGAACTCTTTATAACCTCGAAACTATGGAACGACGACCAAGGATATGAGTCGACCCTGAAGGCTTTTGAGGAGAGCCTAAACAAGCTGGGTTTGGACTACCTGGACATGTACCTGATCCACTGGCCCACCCCACAGAAGCAGCTATACGTGGAAACCTGGAAGGCCCTGGAGGAACTGTACAAGCAGAAGAAGATCCGGGCCATCGGAGTTTCGAATTTTCAGCCCAACCACCTGGTTGACCTAATGAACCAGAGCGAAGTGACACCGGCAGTGAACCAGGTTGAAGTCCACCCGGCTATGCAGAACTTGGAAGTGATTGCCGCGGACAAGGAGTACGGAATCGCCACGGAGGCGTGGAGCCCGCTGGCAAAGGGCGAAGTGCTCGGTGAGAAGCCCATTGAGGATATTGCGGCCCGTCACGACAAGTCTCCGGCTCAGGTTGTCCTTCGCTGGCACCTGCAGGAAGGCCGCATCGTCATTCCGAAGTCGGTGACTCCGGCCCGCATAGCTGAGAACATAGATGTCTTTGACTTCGAGCTGAGCCCCGAAGATATGAAGGCCATTGACGGGTTGGAACGTGGGTACCGCACGGGTCCTCACCCCGACCAGTTCAACTGATTTCGCCTGACCTTCGCCTATCCCCGTCGCGCCTGACTCGACCGGGGGTAGGCTTTCAGGCTTAATTGGGGAAGAACTACTGACACGGAGGGGATCTTTATGACTGAGGCACCACCCACAACCGAGGCCCCCACAGACGCAGCTTCTGTGGCAGCGGAGTTACGGGGGGAACCTGACTGGTTCCGCGACGCCGTTTTTTACCAGGTGGTCTTGCCTTCCTTCGCGGATGGGAACAAGGACGGCACCGGAGACTTCTCTGGCTTGGCAGACAAACTGGGCTATCTGAGCTGGCTTGGTGTGGACGGGGTCTGGGTGCCCCCGTTCTACCCGTCTCCACTTGGGGACGGCGGGTACGACGTCGCCGACTATAGGGATGTGGCCCCCAGGTACGGCACTCTGGGAGATTTTGACCGGTTCGTAGAAGAGGCGCACCGGCAGGGGATCAAGGTGATCATCGACATCGTCATGAACCACACGTCTTCCGCCCACCCGTGGTTCGAAGCGTCCCGCACTGATCCGGATGGGCCATACGGCGACTACTACGTCTGGTCCGACACGGATGAAGCATACCCGGACGTCCGCATCATCTTCGTTGATACGGAGGAATCCAACTGGGCTTGGGACGATGTACGGGGCCAGTATTACTGGCACCGGTTCTTCTCTCATCAACCCGATTTGAACTTTGAGAACGATCGGGTCCAGCAGGAGATGCTAGACATAGTGCGCTTCTGGTGTGAACGAGGGGTCGACGGACTGCGCTTGGACGCCATCCCGTATCTTTACGAAGAAGAGGGGACGAACGGAGAAAACCTGCCGGCCACGCACCACTTCGTTGCCAAGGTCCGCAGGATGCTCGATGAGGAATATCCGGGAGTGCTCCTGGTGGCCGAGGCAAACCAGCCGCCGGACCAGGTGGTCGAATACTTCGGTAGCGATGAAGCCCCGGAGTGCCACATGTGCTTCCATTTCCCACTGATGCCGCAGATCTTCAAATCTATCAAGACAGAAGAGACTAGCGGCTTGGCCTCCGTTTGGGAGGACACTCCCGTGCCACCTGCCGGAGGCATCTGGGGTCTGTTCCTACGCAACCATGACGAGCTCACGTTGGAGATGGTGACGGACGATGAGCGCTGGCAGATGTACCAGTGGTATGCGCCGGAGCCCCGCATGCGAGCCAATGTGGGAATACGTAGACGCCTTTTCCCTCTCCTTGACGCCGATCGTCCCTCTTTGGAGCTGGTGTACGGCTTGCTCCTTTCCCTTCCTGGAGCCCCGTTCTTGTACTACGGGGATGAGATCGGCATGGGAGACACCATCGAACTCGCTGACCGCGACGGGGTACGTACCCCAATGCAGTGGGACGGAACCGAGGGAGCCGGCTTTTCAGAAGCAGACCCGGAAACGTTCTACCTTCCGCTGGTAGACAGGGAGGGCTACGCGCAGGACGAGGTAAGCGTTTCTGCTCAAGAGAGTGACCCGGACTCTTGGCTCAACTGGGTCCGGAGCCTTCTGGCCGCCCGCAAGGCAGCTCGTTCGCTCCAGGATGGGCACTTCGAGATTGTCCAGACGGGCAACCCGGCTGTGTTTGCATTCTGGAGATGGGGGTCCTGGCGAGCCGCGGGAGATAACGCTTCCGTCCTCTGCGTTTTCAACTTTTCGTCTGAACCCCAAGAGGCCGTGCTGTCACTGGGCGAGACTTCCCCTGACACCGCGGTCCGGTGGATTGTTGGCAACGCCCAAGTGGAGCACGCTCGCGGCGAGTGGCGCGCTGAAGCTCCAGCGCGCGGGTTCGCCTGGCTGGAACTCGACTAGAAGAGACTGACCAAAAAAGTGAGGGCCCGCGCCGGAGTAGAGACGGCGCGGGCCCTCACTTTTGAAGTCGAGCTGGTCAAGGTTCAGCTCTCCGTCGGCTGGTGCCGGTCAGGCGGAGGTATCAGCCAGGCTGCTGCGCACGATTCGTGCCGCCTCGACCAGATTCCGCAGGGAGGCCTCGGTCTCCCGGTACGCCCGCGTCTTCAACCCACAGTCCGGGTTCACCCACAGTCGCTCCGCGGCGACGGAGTCGGTGGCCGCTTGGATCAACTCGGTGAGTTCTTCAACGCTGGGGACTCTTGGCGAGTGGATGTCCCACACGCCCGGGCCCAAGTCTCGTTCCAGTACGGTGGTGTCCACGTCGCCAAGGAGCTCCATCCGTGACCGGGCTGCTTCGACGGAGGTGACGTCCGCGTTGAGGGCTAGGATCGCGTCCAGCACCTGTCCGAATTCGGAGTAGCACAGGTGCGTGTGGATTTGCGTGCCCGCGTCGACGCCGGATGTTGCAAGGCGGAACGCGTGCACGGATGCATCCAAGTACGCTTCATGTTCCACCTCATCTAAAGGAAGCAGCTCGCGCAGTGCCGGCTCGTCCACCTGAATGACGTGAATCCCGGCAGCTTCCAAGTCTTCAACTTCTTTGCGTAGGGCTAATCCCAGTTGGTCGGCAACCCGTGCGAACGGTAGGTCTTCCCGTGGGAAAGACCAGGCAATCATGGTCGTTGGGCCGGTGAGCATCCCCTTCACGGGCCGGTCCGTGAGCGAATCTGCGTAACTGGTCCAAGAGACCGTCATGGGTTCTGGCCGTGCCACGTCGCCCCACAGAATGGAGGGCCGCGTGCACCTGGTCCCGTAGGACTGCACCCAGCCGTGTGTCGTTGCTGCGAACCCTTCTAGCTGCTCCGCGAAGTACTGAACCATGTCGTTGCGTTCCGCTTCGCCGTGCACCAAAACGTCTAAGCCAAGATCCTCCTGCAGCCGTACCACCTGAGCAATCTCAGCCTCCATTGCTTTGCGGTATTCGTCCTCGGAGATCTCACCCCGGTTATGTGCTGCCCGTGCCTGGCGGATCTCGCTGGTTTGGGGGAACGACCCGATTGTTGTTGTGGGGAGAGGGGGCAGGTGCAATACGCGCGCCTGAGCTTCCTGGCGGGTCCTACTGTCTT
Organism: uncultured Actinomyces sp.; assembly: GCA_964345535.1. Lineage (GTDB taxonomy): Bacteria > Actinomycetota > Actinomycetes > Actinomycetales > Actinomycetaceae > Scrofimicrobium. The sequence continues at coordinate 171,103 of CAYFRG010000001.1, forward strand.
CTCTTTCGACGTCCTCTGGGGCTGTCCCGGCCACGGCGTCGCGAATCTCCTGACGCACCACACCTGGAAAGGCTTTCCGGGAAGCGATGGCCGCATCAGATTCCTGGACCGCGTCTTCGATGCTGTCCCAGCCGTCCGCGATCCCGCGGCCAAGCGTAACCACCTCCTCTACCTTTTGGTCTGCGAACGCCAGCCACTGGTGTAGGGCCGCATCCAACTCGGGGTCCTTCCACGTCTCTGCGGTTGCATCCACCGGCACGTGCTGCAGGGAGGTCGCCGTGCAGGCGGAAAGTGCCGCCAGACCCTGTTCCTGCAGGCCGCTCAATGTCTGCTCCGCTTGGCGCAGGTTAGCTCGCCAGATGTTGCGACCCTCGACCACACCCGCCACGAGTGTTTTCCCGCCCAGTTTGGCGACCGTGTCCGGCCCGAGGGCCGGCGTGCGTCGCAGGTCAACGTGCAGCGCCTCTATGCTTGTTTCTGCCAGAGAATTCAGGGCGTCTGTACCGTTTCCGTAGGGGAGTGTGACCAGAAGTCTGGGCCGACTTTCAACCTTGGCTAGAACATCCCAGGTCCGTCGAGCTGCCTCGATTAGTTCGGTGCGGCTGGCATCCAGGTTGTCAGAGGTGAGTGCCGGCTCATCAAACTGGATCCACTCCGCTCCGGCTTGGGCGAACTCCTCAATGAGTTCGGCGTAGACTCGCGTCAGATCTTCCAGCAGGTCTAGAGGGCTCCAGTCCCCAGGGGATTCCGCAGCCGCTTTCGACAATGCAAGGAAGGTAACGGGCCCGACAAACGTGGGCCGGACACGGTAGCCATCGTCCAGTGCACGGCGAAACTCTTCGAGTTTGCTTCGGTCTTCTAAGTGGAATTTGGTGTCCGGACTCAGTTCAGGAACTAGGTAGTGGTAGTTCGTGTCGAACCATTTCGTCATTTCTAGTGCGCCCAACTGATCCGTGCCGCGCGCCAGTGCGAAGTAACGGTCCAGCCCGGTGAGGTCCCTGTAGCGTGGTGGAACTGCGTCGACTGCCACGGCCGTGTCAAGGACCTGGTCATACAGGGAGAATGTCTCCGGGATTGAGTAGTTGTCAGCGCCTAGGCCCAGGTTCACCAGGCGTTGGTACGAGTCATCTTTCAAATCTAGGGTGGTCTGCGTCAGGTCGGTTTCTGTGACCTGGTTCCGCCAGTATCGTTCTGTCACGCGCTTGAGCTCCCGGCGGGGACCTATGCGCGGATAGCCGATGATGGTGGCTGTGGGAAAAAACGTGTTCACTTTTTTGCCTTTCAAGGACGGGGAGGACGGACGTGTTGCGGCTCGTCCTATTTCTCATGCTTTGTTCTATGTTCTCTTTATTGGCTGTCTTGTGTCGCCTGCTGTCAATCAGGGGAACTGTGTCGCCGTAGCTGGGAAACCCTGCGCGGCGTTGCCGTCCAGGTCCTTCACGATTTCCAAGGCTGGGCCGGCTTGGTTGAAGGTGTAGACGTGAACCCCGGGAGATCCTGCTGCAAGCACCTCTCCCGCAATCTGCCTGCCAAAGCGGACGCCGATGCGCGCTGCTTCCTCTGGGGTGGCGGCCACATCCAACGGGTCCAGGAGCCACTTCGGCGGGACCACTCCCGTGAGCTCTTCCATGCGGCGGACTCGGCGGGGGTCGGTGGGCGGCAATATGCCGGCGACAATCGGAATAGAGACGCCAATCTTGCGCGCAAGCTCTACGAACGAGTGGTAGCAGTCCGGGTTCCAGAACAGCTGGGTCACCGCGAAGGAAGCACCTGCTGTTTCCTTGGTCAGAAGCCTCTCTGCTTCTTCTTCCGGAGTGGTGCCCGCGGCGGGGTTGCCGCCCGGAAAGGTGGCTACTGCCACCGTCAAAGGTTTGACCGCTGATCGTAGCGCGTTGCCGGGGTGGGAGATCTTCCGCTCGGTTTCTATCTGCCGCATTAGGGTCACGAGTTCCGAGGCGCTGACGGGGTCTCCCGGACTGGGAGTCCAGTTTTCTTTGCCCGCTGGCGTGTCCCCTCGCAGCGCCATGAAGGTTCGTACGCCTGCATCCATGTACTGGGTGATCACAGACCGTACGTCACTGCGCGACGCTGCCACGCATGTCAGGTGAGCAATGGGTTCGACGGGGCTGTTCTGGACAAGTTCCCGCACGACTTGGCAGGAACTATCCTTGTCGCTGCCACCGGCCCCGTAGGTTACAGAAACAAAGTCGGGGCGACTGGCTAGCAACTGGTTCACATTAGACCAGAAGCGGCGGACCAGCTCTGGTTTGCGGGGTGGAAGTACCTCAAAGGAAACAGTGTGAGGGGGACGCACGTCGGATTGCATTGTAGATCCATCTGTCAGTTTGGAAGCCGTCACCGGCGTGGGGCAGGGACCGCGCCGGAAGGTCCAGGGTGAGGACAGGGCACGGTTGACAGCGAGGCGATCCGAAGGCGATCACTCGAAGCCGGATAGGACGAGCATCGGGCATTGCGGAGCTTGCTGTCAGCACTCAGCTGATTAAACCGACCTGTCGAAGCGTTTAAGTCTGAACGCGGGAAGTGCTAGGGCGTTCTACTTCGAAAGGTCGCCACGCATTCGCGCCCCGGGCATAGCAATGCTCAACGCGTCACCAGCGGTGACCGGAGCTACGTTAGCGACCATGTCCGAGATCAGTTTCACAGTTGGAGAGTAACACTTGGCGACAGCACCCGTGGGGTGGTCCATGACGTGGGCGTGGCGCGGCACGGAAGGACCCGGGATAATGGGTGCATGAGTATTACAGCCTGTCCTTCGTGTGGAGTGAAAAACCGAGTCCCGGAATCGTCGGCGGGAACGCCGCAGTGCGGGAAATGTAAGAAGAAACTGCCTTGGTTGGTAAACGCAACGGATGCCTCGTTTGACGCGGCCTCCAAGACTAAGCTGCCCGTCCTGGTCGACCTGTGGGCCCCGTGGTGTGGCCCGTGTCGGATGGTGGCCCCAATACTAGAGAAGATTTCTAAGAAGTACGCGGGCAATCTGAAGATCGCAAAGGTAAACGTCGATGAGAACCCTCAGTTGCAGAACAGGTTCCAAGCGATGAGCATTCCCACCATGCTTCTTTTGCGTGACGGGAACGTCGTTGCTCGCCAGGTTGGAGCAATGCAGCAGCCCCAGCTGGAAGCGTGGTTAGCCCAGCAGGGTGTGGTCGCAGGCTGAGCCCAGCATCCCGGGGCCATGGGCCGGGCAAGAGTAGCGGAAGCTCCCAAGCCGAAAGTCTTGGCTGATGAGAAACCACTGGTTAGTACCCCCGCTGGGACTCGAACCCAGGACCAAAGGTTTACAAAAGTGCCGTTTCTTCGGTTAGCAACATCTCTCACCGCATCCCTAAAAGGGCCATATTGCAACGAAACAAGACTTCCGGGTGACGCAGCGTCTAGCTCCCTCTCGAAACGTTTATGGACTGTTAATCGACTGTTAATCTTGCTCTTGACTGCCAATTCCTGCTGCGCCTAATCGATGATGGGACGGTCCTCAAACTCGTCCACACACGCGAAGTCTGAACACCTCACGCGCGCGAAGTGTGATTGCGCTACACTGGCAAACAGGCACGGTATGGCATGGCACGGCACGGATCCAAAGACGGAACCAAGCAGAAAGAAGGCTGCCATGAACAACCCAACCTACGAAACCAGAGACGAAGCCGCCCAGGACGAAATAGTCGCCCTGCTCCGAAGCGAAGGACTACGCGAAGAAGCTTTTTACCTAAGCACCGTCGCCAACGAAGTTCTAGAAGGCAACGATGATGACGGATACCGACTAGCCGAAATAAGCCGGTCTGACTTTTGGCAAGTACTACGGGACAACCAGAGGCTCGTTGATGACCGCAACTATGAGGACCGGGACGAAGCTATCCGTGAAGGTATTGTTCCCCTGATTGAGGGCGACGACGGGAGCGCCGATGACTACGATCTCGTGGAGCTAAGTTACGAAGTGCTCAGCGGCGACGACGACGGATTTTGGATTGACGTCGATCTTAAGCAGTTCTGGGACGCCGCCAACCGCTGTCTACGGAGAGAAATGACGCTGCGGGAGAGCTAGAGGTCCGCTGGGTCCAAGGGCTGATTCCGAATCAGGGCACCGCCGTGGTATGCGCTGAACGGCACGCCACCAGCGTCTAAGTTACGGTCCCGTAAGTTACGTCGTCTAGACATCGGATGGTAGAATGGGAACTGGATTAACCTCCCTTTCGAATTGACTCTCGATTGTTTCTGACGCGCGGTAGCCCCACCAGAACAAACTTCCGGTGGGGCTATCACTTTGCTCGGGGACTAGGCTACTACTGCCCGGTGAGCTTCCACCTGCGACTGCAAAGCCGCAAGTTTCGAACCCTCCGTCGGCGCTGTAGCACCTTCAGGAACCAAACGCAGCTCCATCGAATACCTCAAAAAACTGAGTGGCTCACGTTGTCGCCCGGTAGTCCTTCATCTAAGCGGCGAGCCAACGTGCGCGCCGCATCCACGTCGCCGACACGAGGGTTCTTATGGAAGGTCCGCAGGTCGCTGACGGGCATTTCCGTAGTTTCGATCATCGGGATTGTCTCCTCTCACGCGCGCGCGCGATGGGGTCATGTCTGGGGGAGAGGGACCCACCTGCCCGCCTCGCCGGGGCCGCAAGGCGAGGGCCGCCCCTTATTGGAACGCCCCCGCCCTGCTACTCACCACGGTCGCGCGTGGTGGCTAGGCCTCCAGGTTGATTAGGGCGCTCGGAAGCGAGACCGACTACCAACACTACGACAATTACAACGCGATCGAAGTACCTTACACGAACGCGATCCCGAACGACT
>CAYFRG010000002.1:0-42228 GCA_964345535.1 uncultured Actinomyces sp.
ACCCGCGACCCTCACCTTGGCAAGGTGATGCTCTACCAGCTGAGCTACATCCGCGTCTCACTCTCGTGAACGAATAGAACTTTATCAGCAAGGCGCCGGCTATCTCAAACCAGAAGCTGAGGCGGCTCTCACACAAACGGTGCCGGGAGCGCCGGTATAACCAGGCCAGCGGCGTGGTCGCTACCTTCCCTAGGCGATTCTTCCTAGCCTTGTCGTGTGATCAGTGAACTTCCTCCGCCCCAGTTCGCAGCTGCCCTGCGCTCTTTGCGGGGCGTGCAGCCACCTGTCGGAGTCGGTGTCAGGGAAGTCCCCGCTCCTGCGCATTTGGCTCCCTATGCAGCCGCGATTGCATCCGAGGTCCCGGAGACAGCCGACAACCCATCTTGCACTGCTACTTTGGTTATACTTTACGACCCGGATCAGGAAGAGATCTGGGGCTCGCCTTTTCGCCTGGTTGGTCAAGCCCGCACCGCGGTTGACGAGGATATGAGCGGTGATCCGCTCTTGGGCGAGGTCCTCTGGGCACTCCTTGGGGAGGAACTCGCCTCCTGGGGCGCAGACGTAGAGCTCTTTATGGGCACGGTTACAAGAGAAATCAGCGAGACTTTCGGGGGGCTGGAGCTACGCTCTGCGGCATTGAGCGCGGAGGTGCGCTGCTCGTGGACCCCCATCATGAGCCAGGAAGAGCCTGATCTTTCGGGGAGCTTCTTGGGGTGGACCCACTTCCTGAAACGAGTTGCTGCTGTGCCCGACGAAAACGATTATGGACTTGAGGTACGCAATGGCTGAAGACAGGGAAAGTCTCCCAGTCCTTCGTATGCTTTCGGATGGCACCCCCGACCTGGTGGATACGGAACGGCAACTTAGTGATGCAGTAGAACAGTTGGCGCAGAGTTCCGCCCCCGTAGCTGTCGATACGGAGCGAGCCCAGGGATTCAGATACGGTGCAGAGGCGTGGCTTGTGCAGGTTCGACGGCCCGATGTCGGCACGTTTCTTATAGACACCAACGCGTTGCCGGATCTCAGCGAGCTTTCTGCTGTTCTGGATGCCCCTTGGATATTTCATTCTGGAAGCCAGGATCTGCCCAGCCTAAAAGAGGTGGGAATGGTGCCGGAAAGCCTGTTCGACACCGAAATTGCGGCCAGGCTGGTGGGCGTCGAGCATTTTTCACTTCAGGGGGCCTGTGAGACGATGCTGGGCTTCACGTTGGAAAAGGCTCACCAAAATGAGAATTGGTCAGTCCGCCCACTCCCGCGTTCGTGGCTGCGCTACGCAGCAATGGACGTTGAGGTACTCCCCCAATTGCGCGAGGCCCTATCTGATCGCCTAGATGAGCTTGGCCGACAGGAGTGGGCGGAGCAGGAGTTCGCACACGCGCTCACCCACCCGGTGGTTGCCAGGACGCCGCGTTGGCAGAACCTGAAAGGCGTGGGTTCTCTGCGTCACCCCCGAGAACTTGCTGTAGCTCGGGAATTGTGGGAGACACGTGAGCAAATCGCCAAAGAACAGGACGTCTCACCCGGCCGGCTGTTAAATGCGCGAGGCATCCTGGCGGCCGCCCAAGAGAATCCGCAGACGAAGAGAAGCTTGGGATCGATCGAGTTTTTCCGTCGCCCTCAGGCCCGCCGATATTCGGAGGAGTGGTGGCGCGCACTTAGGCGCGCTCAAGGACTCACAGACAATGAAATGCCAACCAGAGCGGACCTACACGTGAATGAGGGGATTCCACCACTCAGGGCGTGGAAGCGGTCCCGGCCCAGTGCTGTCCAGCGACTGCAGTCGATCCGCTCGCTCACAGAATCTGCGGCGGAGCCACTTGGTGTTGCAGCGGACATGGTGCTTCTGCCAGCCACTCAGAGGGCGATGGCCTGGGAGCCTTTGGGAGCTGACGACCCGCTGACTCACTTCACGGAGCGGCTCACTGAAGGAGAGGCCCGCCCGTGGCAGCAGCAGCTGCTGCTGGAGCAGGTCGCCCTAACTCCGAAGAAGCTCGATCGCCTTACAGAAGGGGACTAATCAGAGCGTCTGCGACCATTCGGTTCGTGGCCCGTTCAGTACGTGGTCAACCCGCGGGCCCGGAATATGCCGCGAGCCTGCTCTGTCGCTTCTTCCGTGGGGGGCTGAGTTTCCGCCAGTTCGTAGTCCAAACCTAGTTCTGCCCACTTGTCCTGCCCCATTTGATGGAAGGGCAACACTTCTACGCGCGTGCAGGTTTCGATTTCCGCAGCGATGTCTGCCACCCGGGCAATGTTTTCGGGGTCGTCCGTAAGCCCGGGAACTAGCACGAACCTCACCCACACTTCTATGCCAGCCGCGGAGAGACGGTGTGCAAAATCGATTGTCGGGCCAAGCTCCGCTCCTGTAACCTCCCGGTATTTCTCCGCGCTCCCGGACTTTATGTCCAGCAGGCAAAGATCCAGATCGGCGAGCATCTCATCGGTGCACCGAGAGCCCAGGTTTCCTGAAGTATCAATCGCCGTATGAATGCCCGCCTCTTTCGCGGCTCGGAGCATGCGGGCAACCACTTGCGGTTGCATTAGCGGTTCTCCCCCGGACAGGGTCAGTCCGCCCCCTGAGCGTTCAAAAATCCGCCGGTAACGCAGCATCCGCCGGATGAGGTTTTCGGTCTCGACCGATTCCCCCCGCCGCATTTCGAGAGTATCTGGGTTGTGGCAGTACAAACAGCGAAGAGGGCAGCCCGAAAGGAATACTGTCAGCCTGGTTCCGGGGCCATCGACAGCGGTTACCAGCTCCCACGAATGGACGGAAGCGAGCGCGCCCGCACGTATCTGCGCTATCTGCTCCGGGCGCTGGTTAGCGTCAGCAACCGAGATGGCGCCAAGGCCAGCCCCCGCGGTACGTGGCGTCGGAGTCGAGGCCGGTCTGGGGCGGTATTCCCCCGTGACTCCGTCCGCGCGTAGACGTTCACGGTCCGTCAAATGCTAAACCCGCTCGTGGAACGTACGGGAGATGACGTCCATTTGTTGCTCGCGGGTGAGGCGAACAAAGTTCACCGCGTAACCGGAAACGCGGATGGTCAGCTGCGGGTAATTCTCGGGGTTCTCCATGGCGTCGTAGAGCGTGTCAATATTGAGCACGTTCACGTTCATGTGGAAGCCAGCTTCACCCATGAACGAGTCTAGAAGCCCCGATAGGTTTTCGACCTGCTCGTCCAGCGTCCGCCCCAAACCTGAAGGCACGACCGTGTTGGTTAGGGAGATCCCGTCTTGGGCGTCTTCGTACGGTAGCTTGGCCACCGACAGTGCGGATGCCAGCATTCCGTGCTGGTCGCGCCCGTTCATTGGGTTCGCACCCGGAGCGAACGGCTCACCCTGACGACGTCCGTCCGGGGTATTCCCGGTGTGCTTTCCGTATACGACGTTCGAGGTGATGGTCAGGACAGACTGGGTGTGGGTCGCGCCGCGGTACGTCGGGTATTCACGGATCTTGTCCATGAATGTCTCCACCAGCTCTACTGCGATGTCGTCCACACGGTCATCGTCGTTACCAAACTTGGGGAAGTCCCCCTCTACCAAGTAATCGACAATCAGCCCGGTCTCATCTCGAACGGGTGTCACCTGCGCGTACTTGATCGCTGAGAGTGAGTCAGCCGCTACAGACAGGCCCGCAATGCCGCAGGCCATGGTGCGCAGGATCTCGGTGTCATGCAGCGCCATTTCGATGCGTTCATAAGAGTATTTGTCGTGCATGTAGTGAATGCAGTTCAACGCGTCGACGTAAGTACGTGCCAGCCAGTCCATGAAAATATCGAACTTAGCGCGAACGTCGTCGTAGTCCAGAACTCCATTTCCGACCGGTTCCATGGCTGGACCAGCTTGAACGCCGCTGAGTTCGTCCCGGCCCCCGTTGAGCGCATAAAGCAAGGCTTTCGCCAGGTTCACTCTAGCCCCAAAGAACTGCATTTGCTTTCCGATTTCCATCGCGGAAACGCAGCACGCGATCCCGGCGTCGTCACCACATTGCTCCTGTACCAATGCATCGGATTCATATTGGATGGCGGATGTCTCTATCGAGACCTTGGAACAAAAGTTTTTGAACCCCTGCGGCAGTGCCTCTGACCAGAGCACGGTCAGGTTCGGCTCCGGGGCTGGGCCCAAGTTGTAAAGAGTTTGGAGCATCCTGAAAGAGTTCTTGGTGACCAGGGTTCGTCCGTCAAGGCCGGAGCCCCCTATGGTTTCGGTGACCCAAGTCGGATCTCCAGAGAACAGTGCATCGTATTCGGGCGTGCGCAGGAAACGCACGATCCGCAACTTGATGACAAAGTCGTCGATGATCTCCTGGGCTTCTGCTTCCGTGAGCGTCCCTTCCGCAAGGTCACGCTGGATGAATACGTCCAAGAAGGTCGAGGTGCGCCCAAGGCTCATGGCGGCCCCGTTCTGCTCTTTGACCGCGGCTAGGTAGGCGAAGTAGAGCCACTGGACTGCTTCTTTCGCATTGCTAGCAGGACCGGAGATGTCGTACCCGTACGAGGCGGCCATTTCTTTTAGCTCGTTCAGAGCGGCGATCTGTTCCGCGATCTCCTCACGGAGTTGAATTACGCCATCCGAGGAGAAGTCTCGGTCAAGGTTGGCCTTGTCAGCTTGTTTCTCGGTGATCAGACGATCAACGCCGTACAGTGCGACGCGCCGGTAGTCACCGATGATGCGCCCACGGCCGTACGCGTCCGGAAGCCCCGTGACAACGTGGGAGCGTCGAGCCATCCGTACGTTTTCTGGATACACATCGAAAACGCCCTGGTTGTGCGTCTTGCGGAACACGGTGAAAATTTCTTTGACCATCGGGTCGACCTCATACCCGTAGGTCTTCAGCGCGCCCTCCACCATCCGCCAGCCGCCGTTGGGAATCATCGCACGCTTCAGCGGAGCGTCTGTCTGCAGGCCAACGATGAGCGAGTCGTCTTCGCTGATGTATCCGGGCTTGTGAGAAGTGATTCGGCCGGGAGTCTTGTTGTCGATGTCGTAGACACCCCGCTCTCGCTCCTCTGGGAACATCTCCGCGATGGTTTCCCACACCCGCTGCGTCCTTGCAGTAGGACCGGAGAGGAACTCGGCGTCACCCTCATATGGCGTGTAGTTCTTCTGCACGAAATCTCGAACGTCTACATTTTCTTCCCACAGTCCCGGCTGGAAATCTCGCCAGGCATCGGTGGAACGTTCAGCTACTGAAATCTCGGCAGTGGTCGCCATGTTGACTCCCTAAATGATCTTTTCGCCGGGGGTCTCCCGTCTATTTCAATTCTACGAACAAGTGGGGAATAGGCTAGAAAAAGCCGGGTGCGAACGCTCACAAAGACACAGCTAGAAAGCCGTTACAAGGCACCAGAGAGCACAGGAGGACGAAAGTCCCGAAGGGGGTGTGAAGGGCCCTACTCGGGGGTGACCTGCCTATCATGAGCGGCGACTGTAGCGCTCACCATGCCGTCCACATCTAACCCAAAACTGCGCAGCAAATCCTCCCGCCGACCCGTTGGAAGGAAAGCCCGAGGGATTCCCAGCGTCGAGACTCGCACGCCCCTGGCAGAAAGGCTCCTGGCTATCTCGGACCCGTAGCCGCCCGCGAGAAGTCCGTCTTCAGCGGTGACGACTACCGAGTAGTTATCAGCCATATGACCCAGCAGTTCCTCTTTCAAGGGGAACACCCAACGAGGGTCAAGCACGTCCACTTCGATTCCGATATCACGCAGGCGTTCCGCGGCCCGCACTGCCGGGTGAGCGAGGGGCCCCACGCCGATCAGTAATGTATCCGCATCCCGCCCCTCCCAGAGCACGTCCGCCCCCGCCGAACGGGAGATGGCGGGTAGGTCGTCCGGGAGCGCGCCCTTCGGGTAGCGCACCATGGTGGGGCCATCGTCCACCGCCAAGGCCTCCTGCAGTCCCAGACGCAGAGTTGCGCCGTCCCTTGGCGCGCATACACGCAGCCCCGGCACCATCGCCCCCAAGGACAGGTCCCACATACCGTTGTGGCTAGCGCCGTCCTCTCCCGTTACGCCGGCCCGATCAAGAACCAGGGTGATAGGAGCGTTGTGGAGCCCCGCATCCATCAGTAACTGATCGAATGCCCTGTTTAGGAATGTCGCGTAAAGAGCGACAACAGGGTGTGCGCCCGCGAACGCCATGCCAGCAGCCGTGGTAACGGCGTGCTGCTCTGCAATACCAACATCCAGAACACGGTCCGGGAAACGCGTGGCCATGGGAAGAAGCCCCACCGGTTCCTTCATGGCTGCGGTAATACCGACAATTTTCTGATCCGATGCGGCCAACCGAACCATCTCATCCGCGAACACTGCCGTCCATGCGAAACGCTGCGGCGCGACGGGTAAGCCTGTTTCGGGGTGAATCCGTCCTACCGCGTGGAAACGATCGGATACGTCTTCTTCCGCTGGGACGTAGCCGCGCCCCTTCTCGGTGATGACGTGAACGATGACGGGGGCGCCAAAGGATTTTGCCAGTTCCAGGTTGTATTCGACTGAGATTAGGTCATGCCCGTCGATTGGACCCAAATACTTCAAACCCAATTCCTCGAAGAGCACCTGCGGAGCCAGCATGTCTTTTAACCCCGCCTTCAGGCCGTGTAGCGCGTCATAAGCCGCCTTCCCCGGCTCTCCCATGGCAAGGAGCCTGCGTTTGCCCCAGGCTAGAGATTTTTCATATCCTTCCGATGTGCGCAGACCTGCCAGGTGCCGCGCCACCCCCCCAACGGTAGGCTCGTAGGACCGGCCGTTGTCATTCACTACCACGACCAAGGATCTGTCCTGATCCTCGGCCATATCATTCAGCGCCTCCCACGCCATGCCTCCGGTCAGGGCACCATCGCCAATGATTGCCACAACGGAGCCGTCTTCGCCCTGCCTGTGACGCTCCCTAGAAATCCCGTCCGCCCAGGAAATGGCGGTGGATGCGTGGGAGTTCTCTACGATGTCATGCTCAGATTCTTCGCGCGACGGGTACCCCGACAGTCCCCCTGGTTGACGAAGTTGAGAAAAGTCCGTGCGCCCGGTGAGGATCTTGTGCACATACGCTTGATGTCCCGTGTCCCAAACCAGTAGATCGCGCGGAGAATCGAAGACGCGGTGCAACGCCATCGTCAGTTCAACGACCCCCAGGTTGGGTCCCAGGTGTCCCCCCGTCTTCGCCACCGACTCGATCAAGAACTCGCGGATCTGAGCGGCCAGATCCACCAGCTCAGCGGCAGTAAGAGAGTCCAGGTCACGCGGTGTCGCTATTCGACTAATCGCGTGCGGAATATGCTGTGTCTGTGAACTCGGCATGCCAAGAGTCTACCCAACTGCCGCCCGTTTAGGATCGGCAGTATCCGGGTGCCCCGATCTACTAGACTGGGCACTACTAGCGCGCGAACGCCCGCCCAGAGACTATTCGGTAATCGAGGCAGCAAATGACAAAAACTGTGGCCCCCTACGGGTCCTGGATCTCTCCGGTAACAGCCCAAAGCTATGCGGGGCGATCCGTAATGCTAACTCAGCTGCGCGTCGACGGTACCGACGTGTATTGGGTGGAGGGCAGCCCAAGACGCGGCGGACGTAAGGTTCTGCTTCGACGCAACGCTCTGGGCCAGACCAGTGAGGCCCTGCCGCTGCTTGAGGGAAGCCGCCTGGTACATGCCCAGACGAGCCTTTACGAAGAATCCGGACGTGCGTACGCGGTCAAAGACGGCGTTGTTGTGGTCTCTGATGGGACGGATGATCGGGTCTACTACTTCGACACCCGCAGCACCCGGGGCACTCTTGTTCCGCTCACGCAGCTGGACAAGTGCCGATACGGTGACTTCGAACTGGACTTGGAACGCGGACTTGTTTATGCGGTTCGTGAGGACCGCTCTGACCCCGATGCCGTGTCCACTGCTCTCGTCACTATTCCCCTGGACGGTTCTGGGGCTCGTGACGACAGCTTGATCAAAGTCTTGGCTTGCGACTCTGACCATGCTATTTCTCCGACGCTTTCTCCCGATGGCACCAAGCTGGCTTGGATCAGCTGGGATGAGCCTGAGCTTCCGTGGACCCGCTCCAAGCTTGTCGTCGCAGCTCTGGATGAAGTCGGCCAGGCTCAGACTCGGGTGGTCCTAGTTGACCGTGCAGATGTCTCTGTCACGGAACCCAGATGGACCCTGGATGGGGACCTTATCCACGTCGACGATTCGACAGGTTGGTCCAATCTGTACCGTACGGAGGGTTTCCAGCGTGAGGACAACGAGCCAGAAGATGCGTGGGCAACCCGCCTGCGCACACGTGTGCTTCACCCTGGTTCGCGGAGCTTTGCTCCCCCACGCTGGCACGTCGGGATGCATAGCTATGACAATTTGGACCACGATCATCTGATCTGCTCCTGGTCGGAGGGGTCCCAGTGGCACCTTGGCACTGTTCAGCTGAACAATGGGCTGCTGGAGGAATGGGACATCGGATGGTCTCCCATTGGAAACGTCGCCGCCGGTGGGGGCCGGGTTTTCTTTGTCGGCGACTCGACTACGCAGTATCCCTCCATCGTGAGGGTCAGTAAGGCAGGCGTGCAGGTTATTCGCAACTCGAACGACGCCGAAATTGACCAGGAGTTTAACTCGATCGCCCAGCCCGTGTCTTGGCCGTCTCGTGACGGCCAGTTAGTGCACGGCTTCTACTACGCCCCGCGCAATCCGCTGTACACCGGGCCGGAAGGGGAACTTCCACCCCTCATCACCATGGTGCACGGCGGTCCGGGCAACTCTGCGCTTCCTGGCCTATCGCTGGCGCGACAATACTGGACCACCAGGGGTTTCGCGGTCTTGGACATCAACTACCGCGGCTCCACAGGCTTCGGGCGCGCGTACCGCGATCACCTGGACGGGCATTTTGGGGTAACGGACGTCACTGACTCTGTGGATGGCGTGAGATGGCTAGTCTCTCAGGGACTGGTTGACGAAAACCGTCTTGCGATTACGGGTTCTGGTTCCGGAGCTGTCACAGTCCTATCAGCCCTGTCCACGACAGACGAGTTCTCGGCCGGGACATCCCGTTACGGTTTCACCGACCTACGACATGCTGCGGAGGCCGCCCCCGCGATGGAGGTGGCCCGCCTTCAGCGGCTGCTCGGAACCGAGGATCTTTCGGATCCCATATGGGATGAACGTTCAGCGATCCGTAACGCCGCTGCGGTGTCAGCACCGCTGCTGCTGCAGCAGGGAGCAGACGACCCCGTGGTTACGTTAGAGGAGACACAGCGCTACTACGACGCGCTAGTCGCCGACGGGAAAGAGGTGGCACTGGTCGTCTTCGAGAACGAGGGACACGGCTTCGTCCGAGCCGACTCCCTTGAGCAGGCGTGGCGTACAGAGCTGTCTTTCTACGCCGACCTGTGGGGAATTACCCTGCAGCACCCCGTGCCAGTTCCTATCGTTAACCGCGGGGAACGCCCGACACTCCAACAGTAGTTGCCGGGGAATGGCCAATAGCGTCGCTCAATAGATCAGGGGCCTGAGATCGCGTCCGCGATCTCAGGCCCCTGCCAGTCTCTGACTACGCTGTTAGTGCATCTTCCTTCGCTTTCAGCTGGCGGAGCACGTACTGCAGAATGCCGCCGTTGCGGTAATAATCGGCCTCAGCTGGCGTATCGATACGCAATTGCGCGTCAAACACGACCTTGTCACCGTTCTCTTTGGTGGCCGTGACCTTGACCGTACTCGGAGTGGAACCCTCATTCATCTGGGTTACTCCCTCTACATCGAAAACTTCGGTGCCATCCAATCCCAACGTGTCCCGCGTCTGCCCGGCCGGGAACTCCAACGGGAGAACGCCCATTCCGATCAGGTTCGAACGGTGGATCCGCTCGAAAGACTCGGTGATTACGGCCTTGACGCCTAGGAGAGAAACACCCTTGGCCGCCCAGTCCCTTGAGGATCCCGATCCGTATTCCTTCCCAGCGAGCACCACCAGGGGGGTGCCTTCTGCCAAATACGATTCGGCCGCTTCGAATACGCTTGCCTGGGGTCCGCCTTCCTTCGTGAAATCACGGGTGAAGCCCCCCTCCACGCCGGAAAGCATTTCGTTGCGTATCCGGATGTTGGCGAACGTTCCACGAATCATGACCTCGTGGTTTCCGCGACGCGACCCGTAAGAGTTGAAGTCCCGCCGCTCCACCCCGTGCTCCTCTAGGTATTGGCCCGCTGGGGAGTCGGCGCGGAATGACCCTGCAGGGGAAATATGGTCCGTCGTGACGGAATCTCCCAGTTTCAGCAGAACCCGGGCGCCGTGTACGTCTTCCACCGGGGCGGGCGTGTCGGGCATTCCCTCGAAGTAGGGAGCGCGCCGCACGTACATGGAGTCCTCTTCCCATGAGAAGGTGGCACCTTCGGGAACCTCTAGAGCACGCCAGTGATCGTCCCCCTTGAAAACGTCCGCATAGTCGTCGACGAAAATTTCCCGGGTGACCGTACTGTCGATAACCGACTGTACCTCGGCGGCATCCGGCCAGATGTCGCGGAGGAAGACATCGTTACCCTCCTGGTCCTGACCCAGAGCTTCGGTCTCGAAGTCAAAGTCCATGGTTCCCGCGAGAGCATAAGCAACCACCAGAGGCGGCGACGCCAGGTAGTTCATCTTCACATCGGGGTTGATCCGCCCCTCGAAGTTTCGGTTTCCAGAGAGGACCGAAACGACGGAGAGGTCATGGTCGTTTACAACTTTCGAAACGGCTTCGGGAAGCGGCCCGGAGTTACCAATACAGGTGGTACACCCGTAGCCGACCAAGTTGAAGCCCAGAGCATCCAGGTCTGGCCACAATCCCGCGGCCTCGTAGTATCCGGTCACAACTTGAGAGCCGGGCGCCAGCGACGTCTTTACCCATGGCTTGGGTTTCAGGCCCTTGCGGTTCGCGTTGCGAGCAAGGAGACCTGCTGCCAGCATCACCGACGGGTTAGACGTGTTCGTACAGGACGTAATAGAGGCAATCGCTACGATTCCGTGATCCAGAGTCGTCTCTGTTCCGTCCGCCAGCGTCACGGGAACAACTTTATGAGGACGGTCCTTGCTGAGTGCGACCTCTTCATCCGGAGCGGAGCCGTTTTGGTCGCTCATATCGTCCCATTTGACCGGGTCTGAGGCGGGGAAAGTGCCCTCAAGGGCCGCGTCGAGGCTCGAGTCATGAATGTCATGCTCGTGCTCTACATAATCCTCAAGAGCAGCGCGGAAGGCGTCTTTCGACTCGGACAGCACAACCCTGTCTTGCGGCCGCTTCGGCCCAGCTATAGAGGGGACAACCGTGGACAGATCCAATTCCAGGTATTCCGAATATTCCGCTTCCTTGGTCGGATCATGCCAGAGGCCCTGCTCTTTTGCATACGCTTCCAGCAGGTCGACCTGTTCATCGCTGCGGCCAGTAAGCCGGAAGTAATCAAGCGTCACGTCATCTATCGGGAAGATGGCGGCTGTGGACCCGAACTCGGGGCTCATGTTTCCGATCGTTGCCCGGTTCGCTAGCGGAACCTGGCCCACTCCCTCACCGATGAACTCGACAAACTTACCCACGACCCCGTGTTCACGGAGCATCTCGGTGATCGTCAAGACGACGTCCGTCGCGGTTGCGCCAGCGGGAATGGAACCGGTCAGCTTAAAGCCGACGACGCGTGGGATCAGCATGGAGATGGGCTGGCCCAACATGGCTGCCTCAGCTTCAATACCGCCAACGCCCCACCCGAGGACGCCCAAGCCATTCACCATGGTGGTGTGAGAGTCGGTGCCGACACAGCTGTCGGGGTATGCGAGAAGCTTCCCGTCCTCTTCGCTTGTAAACACACCGCGCGTTAGGTACTCGATGTTTACCTGGTGGACAATGCCCGTTCCGGGGGGCACCACTTTGAAACTGTCGAAAGCGGTCTGCCCCCAACGCAGGAACTGGTACCTCTCGTGGTTGCGCTCATACTCACGCTCGACATTGCGTTCAAACGCCCCGGGCTGCCCGAACACGTCGATTTGTACGGAGTGGTCGATAACGAGTTCAGCCGGGACCTGCGGGTTAATGAAATTCGGGTCCCCACCCATGTCGGCGTACGCTTCCCGCATTACCGCCAGGTCCACCACGCAAGGCACACCGGTGAAATCCTGCATGACAACGCGTGCGGGGGTGAACTGTATTTCCTCGGACGGCTCAGCCGCCGGGTCCCAACTAGCTAAGGCCTTAATTTGGGCCTCTGTGATGTTCTCTCCGTCTTCTGTACGCAGCAGGTTCTCCCCAAGGATCTTCAACGAGTATGGAAGCTTGTCCATACCGGGAACCGCAGACAAACGATAAATGTCGTAGTCCTTGCCCCCAACCTCAAGAGTTCCACGCGCGTCAAAACTGTTTTTACTCATGCGCAATTCCTCCAAATGCGTCCCAATCGAAGAAGGCATCGTGAAGCCTTCCCCTGTGACTACCGGCTCAATCGTACTATATCTCGACGTCAAGATATGTTGATATTTCCCCGGTTTTCGGGGGGAATTAGCGCACGAGTCCCGCAATAAATTCAAGATGGTGAGTTCCGGGAAATAGATCCCATGCCTCCAAGGAGGCCAGTTGGTACCCGGCATCTACGAAGTATTTCAAGTCACGTGCCCCCGCCGCGGGATCGCAGGACACTAGGACGACCCGAGCGCACGACAGCGAGCCGATCGCTTCTACAACATTCTTACCCGCACCCTCGCGTGGGGGATCCAGCACGACCACGTTCGGGCCACCAGGTAACTGGGCCGCCAACTCAGCTACCGTTTCTCCGTCTACGGTTCCTACGAAAAGTTCAGTGGGAGCTGCCCCAATTAGGCCTCGTAGATTCCGTTCCGCATCCGCCACGGCTTGCTCCGACCCCTCTAAAGTCACGACCCGTCCCAACTCTCCCGCCTGCTCGGCAAGGAAACGGGTAAACAATCCGGCCCCGGAATAGAGCTCCTCTATGTTCATCCCCGAAAGATCGCCCGAGGCGGCAATCACTCGCTCCGCAAGGAGGGCTGCTGACTCCCGATGGGTTTGCCAAAAACCGGCCGAATTCGTTTCGAAACGGGTGGTCCCCCACTGTGTCTTCACGTCCCACTGCGCGAGTGATGACACCGGCGCGCCGGTTAGGTCGTATGCTCGCTGCCCAACCAGCACTTGAGGGGCAGATCCAGTCGGAGCCAACAGGGTCACCGTGTCGCCGGGCTGCCATAGCTCACGCCACTTAGGGTCCGCGAACACCCCTGCCTCAGCAAAGGTCGGGGCAAGGAGCGGGTAATCCGTGACAGGATGCAGCCTGTGGGACCGATAGCCCCGCACAGCAAGCTCACCAGCGCGTGTCACGCGGAACTTTGCACGTGTACGTGCGCCCCACACAGCCTCTTCCGCCGAATCTCCAGGGGCGGGGTGTACGGGAACCATGCCACCGGGGTAGAGCTGCGTAACCTGCTCCCGAACTTGCCGTCCCCCAACTCTGCGTAGCTGGTCTGTCAGGACATCCTGCTTCCATCTGAGTTGGCCGGGCCTGCTTACGTGCTGCAGGTCAGCCACGCTGTCGCGTTCGTTTCCAACCCGCAGTGGCGAGGACTCCAAGACGGTTTCTACCTCAGCCCAGCTGAACTTACTCTGAGGGGAAGTAACGCGAGCGAGGACGCGCTCACCCGGGATCCCGTATCGGACGAAATACATGTGACCATCTGGCCCATGCGCTGTCACAGCCCCCCCGTGAGCAGCGTTCTCCAGTACCAGTTCCACTGGATGTGCCGGCGGTTCCTGTTTTGGCCGAGCCTGTCGCCTTCTTCGCACCAATTGAACCCTCCGTCCCAACTTCCGTCTTTCTGCTAGCCTACCGCCCTTGACGAGTACTGCTGGTGATGCCGGTTTGGTGTAGTTTTAATATGTGCACTTTGTCATTATGGGCTGCGGGCGCGTTGGGGCGCGCATAGCCACAGATCTGGACCAGATGGGTCATACCGTGTCGGTAATAGACCGGGATGCTCACGCGTTTGAGCGACTTGGCGACGACTTTTCTGGGCAACGTATCACCGGCAGCGGACTGCACCGCGGGGTACTGGAACGCGCTGGCATTGAAGACGCCTATTCTTTTGCCGCCCTGACAAATGGTGACAACTCAAATATCATCGCCGCCCGCACGGTCAGCCAAGTTTACGGGGTCACGCAGGTGGTAGCGCGCATTTATGACCCTGAACGCGCGGAACTGTATGAGCGGATTGGTATTCCGACGGTCGCATCGGTGACCCGTACCTCGGCCGCAGTGATGAAGAGACTGCTCCCCCCTAGTTCGGCCTTGGTTTGGGAGGACCCCACGGGTTCGGTCTCGCTCGTCCAAGTCCGGCCCAGCGCGGGCTGGTTGGGAACCCCTTTCAATCTGATCGAGAAAATTACCCAGTGCAAGGTGGTTTTCGTTTCTCGTCTTTCGGGAATGCAGCTAGCCGATAGGAGAATGGTCGTCCAAGACGGGGATGAACTGGTCATCGCGCAGAGCGGGATCACTGTTACGGAACTGCGCCGCACCTTCTCGCAACCCCCGCAAGGAGGGGATCAGTGAAGATCACAGTTGTGGGAGCGGGTTCCGTGGGCATCTCTATCGCGCGGGAGTTCCTCGCGCGCGAACACGACGTTACGATCGTTGACTCTTCTCCGGGCGCCATTCACATCTCTGAACTCCCTCAAGCCACCTGGGTGCTGGCTGATGCTGCGTCCCCGGCGGCCCTGGAGGAAGCACGGGCGCGCGAGGCGGACGCGCTTGTCGCCGCGACAGGTGATGACAAGGTGAACTTGGTCGTCTCTCTCTTAGCAAAGACGGAATTCGCTGTCCCGAAGGTAGTCGCGCGCGTGAACGACGCGGGAAATGAGTGGATGTTCAACGAGTCTTGGGGAGTAGACATTCCGGCGTCAACGCCACGGGTGATGGCAGCCCTGGTGGAAGAGGCGATCTCAACTGGGCGCGCAGTCCACCTAATATCGCTCGCCGATCGGAAAGTTGACTGCTTCGTGCTCACGGTCCCTCAGGACTCTACGCAAATCGGATTTGGACCCGACGATATTGATTGGCCCCCCGAGCTGGTCATCACCACCCTCATCCGGGAAGGAAAACCTCTAGCGACTGCGGAAGCTGGAGAAATACTCCCGGGGGACGAACTGATCATCACCTGCGAAGAAGGGGACTCTCATTTGGTGAGTCAGTTAGAGTCCGTGTTTTCCAACGAGTCCTGACTCCTAGTTAGCTATCTCTCGCGTCTACGCTTCCGCTATCGAATCGTCCGGGGCACCACCGGCTACTGAGAGATCACCAGCTTCTGGGAAATCACCGGTGTTTTCTTGGTCGTCGAGTTGCGCGGGCTTCTGATTGCGAAGAAGCACCCAAGTCAGCCACGCAGCCAAGCCAAACAGAGGCAACCCCAACACCAGTTTAACCACGCCTAGGGGCGCGACTGCACCCGAGAAATACAGGGGAACCTGCGCTGCCAACCTGATCGCAAAAACCGTCAACCAAACCCACGTCACCGCCACTGATCGCCGGTAGAGAACCGACGATCTCTGCTTCAGCCACTGCCTGGGCAGGCTCCAAAGAAACATGAGCGCCCAAGCCCCAAGTGGCTGACGAATCACCAGGGAAATCAGTAGGGCAGCTGCATAAACTGCATTCGTAACCAGGCCCCAGGCAAAATAGTTCTCCGTCTTCCCTGATCCCGCCGCCCACACAACTCCGATTAGAACCCCGATCAACCCAGCGAGCGCTTGAGTCAGGGGCTGACGCTGAATGAGCCTTACAATACAGAACAGCACGGAAATGGAGGCGGAAGACCCGACCGTCCAAGCCAGGTTGTGCGTGACTACGAACACCACGACAAAGACGACACCGGGTAAAAGCGACTCCACCATACCGCGGACGCCCCCAACGGCCTGGGACAAGGAAAACTGGTCCTCACCTAGGCTTTGGGACCATGACCCGCCGGGTTTGCTTGCCTTCTCTTCGGTCATTGTCACTTCGCCAACGCTGTGAACTTGGGGTCAAGTATCTGCATTTGCCCATTTTTTCCAATCCTGATTGTCCCCTCGGCGGTCACGAATACACCTTCTTCGAGTCCCGCGACGGACTGACGTCCGGGCCAGACGAGTTCTACCTGACCGCTTCCGTCGACGAGGGTCGCTGTGAAAGCTGTCCCGTCCTCTCTCACGTTTGTAACGCGGCCGTGGATGGTTGCACGGTTCCTAGGAGCGCAAGCCGCGATCCGATCACAGCCCTCAGAGGGATCCGGAGCTCCATCGTCAGTGGCGTTACGCGGCTTTAACCACCTGCCAAGTAATGCCACGATTAGGCCTGCTCTGCTGCGGCAGCCGCTTCGCGTGGGAGTTGCAGTGGAAGAAGACTGAGGCGCACTCGTGGTTCGCCGCCCCGGTTTACGATAAGCCGATCAATGACATCATCACAAGCTTCTTCTTGTGCCGCATCGCCAGAGGCCGCCGCTCCTTGAATATCAAGGCGCGTCACCCAGCGGGGGCCTTCCACGCCGATAAAACGCATGGGTGTGAACCCTTGGCTCCCGTTAGGAAGCTGTACTGGTAGCTGCACCCGCAGCTCGGTGCCGTAACGACCTTCCACTTCTGAGACTTTTCCACCCTGATTTTCGACCCCGTGTGCCAGCTGGGCCCGCAGCTCGTCCCAAACTCCTCCCGAACGAGGCGCTGCAGCAACCGAGACTCGAATGCCCGAAGTGCCAAGGACAAGCATTATTCGGTGAAGAGTTTTACCATCGGCCTCGAACTGGGCTCTGACCTGCATACCGGGGACAGGGGGCACAAAAAGAGATCCGAGGTCCACGTATCCGGCTGGAATTGGCTCTCCATCACTGTCGCGGGGCCCAACCCTGTCTTCTACGGACTCGGCAGGCACCTCTGCCACCCGAGGCTCATCTCGCTCCGGCTCCTGCGAATCAGAGCGCTTCCTGCGTCCAAAGAGTGCCACGTTCGTTTCCTTCTATCGTTAGCGCGCGATGCGAAACACCGGCCAGTTCGAGGCCGGGTTCAGCCTACGAGGTCAATCTGAGTCTAGGCCGCGCACTCTGTGCAAACCGGCTGGCCACTGTCGTTCAGATAGGCAATCTGAGACGAGTGGTGAACCAGGAAGCACTCGGAGCAGGTAAATTCGTCTTCCTGCGGGGGAACAACGGTGACGGTCAGTTCTTCCTTCGACAGGTCTGCACCCGGAAGCTCGAAGCTTTCCGCCGCAGCATCCTCGTCCTCGTCGACCTCGTTTGACCCTATATCCGCACGACGAGATTTCAGTTCTTCGATGGAGTCTTCGGCAACATCGTCATCATTCTTGCGGGGGGCATCGTAATCGGTTGCCATCGCGTTCCTCTCAACTTCCTCGCGGAAAAATACTAGGTACTGCAAGTTGCGTGCGCGGGGATAGTAACACCTTAGGCTGGTGATTGCACGTGCCGATCGAACACACCGGACGAGCGCGCGGCATTTGGATCGTTTGTTTGGCACCATTAGAGGCGGCGAAGGGTGGAAAATGATTGAACTAGAGTTACTGGGTCCTTCAGCTGACGGCCAAAGCGTCGTGTTCACCGATGAAGGTGGGAATAGGTTCCAGGTAGTCATAGACGACAAGCTCCGGACGATAGTTCGGCGCAACACAGGAACCCAGGATCCCTCCCCTGTCCCCGCCCAAACAAAGCTTCGACCCTCAGACATCCAGTCTCTTTTGCGTCAGGGACGCGAGGCGCGCGAGATCGCAGATACGTACGGGTTAAGAGTAGAGTCAGTCCTCCGCTATGAGTCCCCTGTGTCCGCAGAAAAAGCGTGGGCCGTTTTACAGGCACAGCGGGCCCCAGTGGGGATAGACCCCAGCACCCCGCGACTGGAGGAGTTGGTTATAAACCGCTTAGCCACGCGCGGCGTGGACCAGACGTCTCTTCAGTGGAATGCGCAGAAACACCCCGGAAAAGAGTGGGAGGTTTCCGTAACCTTCATCCAGAGCGCAGTAGAAAGGGTGGCAACTTGGCAGCTCAGTGCTGACGGAAAGCAGCTAGAAGCGATGGATCAAGAGGCCCACTGGTTGACGGAAAGCGCCAATCCCTCTCAGTCAGTTCGCGCCCTCTTCGCCGACATGCCCCCTCTAGACGGTCGAGCTGGCTCCGCCTCGGACAGCGAAGAAACTGACCTTCTAATCGATCAGCTCAACGCACAGCGTGGCAAGCGTCAGCCGGTGATGGACGTCTTCGATGGAGATGACAGTGACGTTCTAGCCGACGCTGTGGATTCCACCAGTTCTCTGCCCTACTTCTCCGCCCGCATGGCATCCGTCCCGGCGCACGTCTCCTCAGGAGCGGAACAAGCTACCGACGATCCCATCCCCTTCCCGGTTTCAGCCCAGCCGACACCGCAAGCCGACGGCGAAGACAGCGGGGGCAGCACACAGAATGCGGCAACAGCAGAAGCGGACGACGAAGAACTCACCGAACCCCTCTTTGAGACTGCCGATGTGCCTGAACCGAAGCCTAAGAAGAAAAAACGGGGGCAGCGCACTTCTGTGCCCTCGTGGGATGAAATCGTCTTCGGTACGCGCGCGGACTGAGCGAGCAAGCTGCTAGATGCAGAGTGCCCGAGCTTGCCCCGAGCATCCCTGCCGGTCTCAACCTGGGGCGACTAGGGGGCAGCGACCAGCAGCGGTACCAACACCTCCGCGTCGGTGAACGATCCGTGGACCCCGCGCTGTGCGATAGCGGCTTTGCTCTGGGTCCTGGAGTCTACTATCACGAACCTGCCGCCAGGGAGTACCAGTGCGTCCCCAATCACCTCTCCTCCCGGACCTTCACCGATGACCGACGGATATGCTGAGGGCGGCACAACGACCGCCTCGTCCCCGAAGTGGTCTTCCCAGCGTGCGCGTACCGCGCTAGCGGCACCTTCCCGAGCGTGGACGTGTACGGCGCGTCCCTCTCCCGCGATGAGCTCCACCCCGTCAGAGAGCTGCGGAATACTCGCTATATCCACGCGCTGGTCGACTCTGACCATCCCGTGGTCTCCCGTGATTAGTATGGCCGTATCTTTAGGGGCGTCGCGCAGAAAGAGCCCCAGTTCTCTGTCAAACTCTTCCAACTGCGCCAACCACTCTTCAGATCCGGGTCCGTGCCCGTGCCCGGCGTGGTCTACCTCGGACCAGTACAGATACACCAGGCTGGGTGAGGTCTGCGCGGTGCGTCGTGCTTCTCGGAACCGTTCCGCTAGCGTCAACCGTCCAACGAATCTAGCTCCCCGGAACGCGGCTTGTGTCAGTCCGGAACCGGCGAACTTCGGGGAGGTGATCACAGTCGGGGTAATCCCCGATCCGGATAGTCGAGAGAAGAACGTAGGGACCGGTTGCCACGCGTCGGCGTCGACTCCGAGGGCGAACTTGAGTAGGTTCATCGTCGCCCTGCCATGTCGAACCGAGTACCCGACCATCCTTGTCTCTCCCGGGAGAGCTCCGGTTGCGAAGGAAGTTAGAGCTGCTGCTGTCGTCGAAGGAAGGCACGTCTGCAGCTCGGTCACTTCTCGCAGCAAGGATCTCAGGGTGCGTGCGTGTCCGCGGTACTCATCCAACAGCTGAAGCCCCAAGCCGTCGACCAGTATTACGATCGCGGAGGTAGCCTTCGGCAATCCGAATGGGGAAGGCCCTTCGCCATCGGTTATGGCGTGGATCGCGGCGGGGATTACCTCTCCTAGCCAAGGGGAGCCCGGAGTTGCGGGTGGATACACTGGTCGTCCTTTGCGTGGGTTGTGACCCTCCCATTCTACGTCCGGTTCTGTGCACGGACCGGCGTGGCTGTATTTTTCCCCGCTCTTGGCTTGCGGGATAATCGACCCATGTCCAAGAAATCCGTGCCCGCGCAAACCCCAGAAGACCGTATTTCAGAAATCGACGTTTCGGAGGAAATGCAAGGCTCGTTCCTTGAGTACGCCTACTCGGTCATCTACACACGCGCCCTGCCAGATGCGCGAGATGGAATGAAACCGGTGCAGCGGCGCATCCTGTACCAGATGGACCAACTCGGTTTAAGGCCAGACAGGGGCCACGTGAAGTCTTCCCGCGTCGTCGGAGACGTGATGGGTAAGCTCCATCCGCACGGGGACGCAGCCATCTACGATGCTCTGGTCAGGCTGGCACAGCCTTTCAATCAGCGAGTTCCTCTTGTGGACGGTCACGGCAACTTCGGTTCGCTGGATGACGGCCCTGCCGCGCCCAGGTATACGGAAGTAAGAATGGATTCGGCGTCGCAGCTGCTAACAGCGCAGTTGGACCAGGACACAGTAGATTTTGTGCCAAACTACGACAACCAGTTTCAGCAACCGGAAGTACTCCCCGCGGCTTTTCCTCCCCTGCTTGTCAACGGCGCATCTGGAATCGCGGTAGGGATGGCGACGACTATCGCACCTCATAATCCGGGTGAGGCCATCGCCGGTGTGCTCCACCTGCTGCAAAATCCCGATGCGAGCACCGACGAACTCATGGAGTTTATTCCCGGACCGGATTTCCCCGGGGGCGGAATAATCCTGGATTTGGACGCTGTTGCTGAGTCTTACCGCAGTGGTAAGGCGTCCTTCAAGATCCGAGCTCGCGTCAGTGAGGAGCGCATAAGCGCCCGAAAGATGGGCCTTGTCGTGACGGAGCTTCCGTACATGGTCGGTCCGGAGCGGGTCATCGAGCGGATAAAGGACGCGGTGAACGCTGGGAAACTCAAAGGGATATCAGCGGTTACGAACCTAACTGATAGACACCACGGGCTGCGGTTAGTCATAGATGTGAAAACTGGCTTCAACCCGCAGGCCGTCTTGGGCCAGCTCTACAAGCTCACCCCTCTTGAGGAGACGTTTTCGGTCAACGCGGTAGCACTGGTGAATGGACAGCCCCGCGTACTGACCCTCAAGGAAATGCTCCAGGTATTCGTGGACCACCGGCTCAATGTGACGCGCAGGCGTACTGAGTTTCGCCTGGCACGGAAACTGGAAAGACAGCACCTGGTTGAGGGTCTCCTAATCGCGATGCTCGATATCGACGAGGTCATTTCCATTATTCGAGCTGCCGACGACGCTGGGCAGGCCCAGGAACGCCTCATGCTCGCCTTTGATCTGTCCCAGACACAG
The DNA here is from genome assembly GCA_964345535.1 of uncultured Actinomyces sp. Lineage (GTDB taxonomy): Bacteria > Actinomycetota > Actinomycetes > Actinomycetales > Actinomycetaceae > Scrofimicrobium. Next base: position 21,130 of record CAYFRG010000002.1, read on the forward strand.
GCGGAATACATCTTAGAGCTGCGGCTTCGGCGCTTAACGCGACTGTCCCGGCTGGAACTGGAAAACGAACAGGGACAGCTGGCGGAAGAAATCAACGAACTCCGGCACATCCTGGCTTCTTCGGAGAACCTGGCGGCCGAAGTAGCAAAAGATCTCTTGGACGCAGCTGCACAGTTGGAAGATCCCCGTCGAACACAGCTTGGCGCGGAAGGGCTCGAGGGAGCAGCGGCAGCCACAGAAATGCTGAAGGCTCATGACCTTGAAATTGCGGACGAGCCCTGCACTGTGGTGCTAACAGCTTCCGGTGCGCTTCTACGAATCCCGGAAGGGTCGCAAGATACTCTGTTGCGGACTCCTGGTGGGCTACTTACCGCGGGCGAGGTACCCGCCAGTACTCGAGGGCAGGTCGGTGTAGTTACTGCGGATGGAACAGCCCACCGCGTAGACGTGGTTACGCTCCCCGACGCCGGAGACCAAGATGCGAAGGCTGTCGCGGAGACAGCAATTCCCGCGCGCGAACTCCTGGGAGTAGGCCGGGATGTGGTCGGTATCTTCTCGCTTTCTTCTCCAGAGGTTCTCGCTCTGGGAACCGCATCGGGAACGGTAAAGAGAGTGCGCCCAGAGCATCCAGAATCCAAGGACTCCTGGCCCATAATCACGTTGGAAGAGGGCGACTCGGTGGTCGCACTTGGGCCAGCTCCCGACAGCTTTGACCTAGTGTTTGTTTCTCAAAACGCCCAACTCCTTCGTACCAGCGCCTCCAATGTACGCCCCCAGGGCGTTGCCGCCGGAGGCATGGCGGGAATGAAACTGAGCACTGGTGACCGTGTCATCGCCTTCGTGGCGTTGGAGCCCTCAGATCAGAGCTATGTTCTCACCGTGGCACAGGCCTCTGGCACCCTGGCTGGCACAGCATTCACGTCAGCGAAGATTACTCCGCTTGAGGAGTTCCCAGTAAAGGGACGTTCCACCCAGGGGGTGCGCTGCCAGCGTCTGTTGAAGGGCGAGGACACATTGGGATTAGCCTGGGTCGGGCCGCACCTACCCCGAGCGGAAAACGCTACGGGGCGCCGAGTGACGCTACCGGATTCTGACACGCGTCGAGACGCCTCTGGCACTCCGGTTACAAGAGCGTTCGCCCACGTCGGCTAAAGCGTGGCTGTAAAGCTGCGTACCTCATAGGAATTCTCAAAACCAAGGCTTTGGTAGATCTGGGTCGTGAATGGGTCGCCCGGCTCGTTGACCGTCACGGTCGTAGCCGTCAGCCCAGATTTCTCCTGAGACAGCATGCTGGCCAAAGTGAGCGCCTGGAAGTACGCAGAACTCTGAGCGCTTTCAGCTACGGCCACCATGTCGATGGCGCCCACTACGGGCAGTGCGTCGCTGGGCGCTCCGGCTAGGACAAACCCCTGAATGTTGGGTCGGTCCCCCGCGTGGTCTACTAGCACATGCGACCACTCGGGATAGGCGCTTTCGCACTGTCCGTCCCACTGGGCACGTGATAGCGCAGCATTCTCAGAATCGTCGACCAGCAGCCTGTTCAGTAGGCGGCGCGAGGCGGGCTCATGCTGCTCATTCCAAGACTCAACGCTCACGTACGGACCCAAATCAGGGAGGTCGGGAAGGTCAGTCAGAGCCCGAGTCATCTCTATCGTTGAGCTATACCAAGAAAAACCATACGCACGCAGCGCCGAGTCCAACCCGTTCTGTCCCGGGTGCACGTGCACTTCCAGCGTGCCGCGTTGACCGGGACGTCGCGAATCTCCCAGCTGTTGGGCTACAGACATCTGCCAAGAGAGAGCCTCCCGCCAAATGTCCTTTCCCTGGATTCCGGGCAACGCAAAGTTACGGCCTACACAGTGAGTCAGTTCAGAATCGATCATGGCCACTAGCGACAGCGCTTGGATGTCGCCAGTCTCGCTGGTGGCGACCACTGCGTCCCAAGTGCTTGCGTCTCTGGTTTCGAGCATCGTTAGAGCCGTGGTAGACAAACCGGTCCCCTGGTCTCCAAACAGATCCTGCACCAATGGGAAATCATCCGGATCGAAGGCACGCCAGTGAGACCGGGGGTCTGGAGCATTCCGGCTCGGCGGGACGACTGGCTTCATCTAACCCACCCTAGTGGTTTCTTCCCTTCCGTGTAATCACGGGAAACATCACGCGTCGATCCGCTCGCGATCTATCTCATAGGCGTGGTCCACAATGAACTCCCTGCGCGGAGCGACCACGGACCCCATCAGGAGTTCAAACATCTCTTCCGCTTCCCGCAGTGACTCTTCATCAGCAAGAGTAATGCGCCTGAGAGAGCGGGAAGACGGGTCCATGGTGGTCTCCGCCAACTGCTTTGCGTCCATTTCCCCAAGGCCCTTGTAGCGCTGGATCGGCTCCTTGTAGGTGCGTCCCCGCCGCTTCAGCTTGGCGAGTTCGCGATGCAGGTCCGCCTCGCTGTACGTGTACAAAGTCTCCTTCGCGCCCCGGCCCTTCGCGTTCACTTCGATCCTGTGCAATGGCGGAACTGCCGCGTATACCCGGCCAGCTTCGACAAGCGGGCGCATGTAGCGGAAAAACAATGTCAGCAGAAGAGTCCTGATGTGTGCTCCATCTACATCCGCGTCAGTCATGAGAATCACTTTGCCGTACCGGGCTTGGTCGAGGTCAAAGGTCCGTCCGGACCCCGCTCCGAGTACTTGAATGATATTGGCACATTCCGCGTTCGCCAGCATGTCGGCCGTGCTTGCCCGTTGCACGTTCAGGATTTTTCCACGTATCGGAAACAGAGCTTGGAACTCGCTGGAACGAGCCGCCTTGGCGGTTCCAAGCGCGGAGTCACCTTCCACGATGAATAGCTCACTACTCTGAACGTCGTTGGAACGGCAGTCAGCCAACTTAGCGGGCAAAGTAGACGTCTCCAGGGCGGTCTTTCTGCGCGAAATCTCTTTGTGGAGACGCGCCGAAACTCGCGATTTCATTTCCCCGACGATCTTCTCCAGAACCGCCTGAGCTTCCTGCTTTTCTGCTCTCTTTGTCGAGGTCAGCTTCAGCTCAATCGCGTCCGCTACGGTTTTCGCCACTATGGAACGGACAGCTGGAGTCCCCAGGATCTCTTTGGTTTGGCCTTCGAACTGCGGTTCGGATATTCGCACTGTGACGATTGCCGTCAATCCTGCCAGCACATCGTCTTTCTCCACTCGGCCGTCCTTTGCGGTGACCTTGAGCCTTCGTGACTGCTTTTCAACCTGTTTACGCACGGTGCGAAGCAGGCCCTGTTCGAAACCCGTCATGTGCGTGCCGCCCTTCGGGGTGGCGATGATATTGACGAAAGATCGTACGGTCGTGTCGTACCCGATTCCCCACCGGAGCGAGCATTCGACGTGACAGCTTCGTTCCACTTCCTCTGGACGGAGGTGGCCATCTTTGCCTAGTTGCTGGACGGTCTCCAGATACGTGCTCTCACCGCGAATGTCCCACGTGCTGTTTATTGCTCGGTCGGGGGCCAGGTAGTCCGCGAAGTCGGAAATGCCCCCCTTATAGTGGAAGGTCTCTTCGGCGGGCTCTTCTCCCCGCAGATCTCTGGCCACGATCGTGAGCCCGGGGACCAAAAAAGCCGTCTGGCGTGCACGCTCTGTCAACGTTTCCCATGAGAATGTTTCACTCTTCGGAAAGATCTGAAAGTCATGCCAAAAGCGGACTCGTGTCCCCGTGACGCCGCGCTTGGCCTTCCCCACAACCGGAGTGTCATGGGCTGCCTGAAACGGCTCAAACGGCGCGTTAGGCGTGCGCCCATTTGCGTCGTCGAATGTGCCCGGCTCACCCCGCCGAAACGACATGCCGTAAGTTTTTCCGGCCCGGTCGACTTCTACGTCCAACCGTGCCGATAGAGCGTTTACAACCGAGGCACCCACACCGTGCAGTCCCCCAGACGCAGCGTAGTTGCCGTTCCCAAACTTGCCACCGGCATGGAGCTTTGTGAAAACCACCTCCACACCAGAGAGATCCACCCCGGGCACCCTGTCCACAGGAATGCCCCTTCCGTTGTCCTCTATGGACACGGACATGTCAGGGTGCAAAGTCACCGTGATCGAGTCACAGTGGCCTTCAAGCGCCTCATCCACAGAGTTGTCGATAATCTCCCAGACACAGTGCATTAGGCCGCGCCGGTCCGTCGACCCGATGTACATTCCGGGACGCTTGCGAACAGCTTCTAAGCCCTCCAATACGGAGAGGTGTCGCGCGCTGTACTCGTTAGCTTTACTCACGTCGCCATCCTATGTTGTTGCACCGACACTTCCTCCCAAGCCCCTTTCCCGTGTCGGAAACAGCCTGGTTGAGCCAATGGCGAAAGCGCTGAGATGTGCTTCCCCGGAGGGCCTAGGAGGTGGTTTCATTAAGCCATGAATCAAACTTTGACTAGACCAGCAATCGAGCGACGTGAGTTGACCTCGCTCGACCGGTGCGACGCCTGCGGTGCAAAGGCGTGGGTTCGAGCAGTCTTAGGGGAGACCGAACTCCTGTTCTGCGCACACCATGGAACGAAGAGCCTGGAAGGTTTGGAAGCCGTTGCTAACTTTGTCCAGGACGATCGCCACCTGTTGTTAGAAGAGATCTCCTAGCCCGATAATTTCCTACTGAGAGGCCGGAATAAAACCGGCCTCTCTTTTTTTGTCCCAGTCCAGCCTTTGCTGGCGGAACTGGGACTTTTCCTCTTAATCGAGGTAGTCGCGGAGAACCTGAGATCGGCTGGGATGGCGCAGCTTCGACATCGTTTTCGATTCGATCTGTCTGATCCGCTCGCGGGTAACCCCGTACACCTTCCCTATCTCATCCAGCGTTTTCGGCTGACCGTCCCCAAGCCCGAACCTCATGGAAACGACGCCGGCTTCCCTCTCTGAGAGGGTGTCAAGCACCTGGTGTAACTGCTCTTGGAGCAGAGTGAAAGAGACTGCGTCTGCTGGAACAACCGCTTCCGAGTCTTCGATTAGATCTCCGAATTCGGAGTCGCCATCTTCGCCAAGCGGGGTGTGCAAAGAAATTGGTTCACGACCGTATTTCTGTACTTCAACAACCTTTTCCGGCGTCATCTGTAGCTCTTCAGCTAGCTCTTCCGGTGTTGGTTCACGGCCGAGGTCCTGCATCATCTGCCGTTGCACCCGAGCCAGTTTGTTGATCACTTCCACCATGTGCACGGGTATGCGAATGGTTCGCGCCTGGTCGGCCATGGCCCTGGTGATGGCCTGGCGGATCCACCACGTGGCGTACGTGGAGAACTTGTAGCCCTTCGTGTAGTCGAACTTTTCGACTGCACGTATGAGTCCCAGGTTCCCTTCCTGGATGAGATCGAGGAACTGCATCCCTCTGCCGGTGTAGCGTTTGGCAAGAGAAACTACCAGCCGCAAGTTAGCCTCTAACAGGTGGTTCTTTGCGTTCTGACCGTCAGCGGCCAAAAGTGTTAGTTCGCGCCGTTCCTTCGAGGCAAGGGTGGCCCGCTCCTCTTTCAGCTTGTAGTCCGCGTATAGGCCAGCCTCGATCCGCCGGGCGAGGTCTACTTCCTGTTCCGCGTTCAGTAGAGGCACTTTCCCAATCTGTTTCAGGTAGTCCTTCACCGGGTCGGCTGTCGCTCCAGCGACGGTCACCTGCTGAGTGGGTTCATCCCGCTCGTCAGAATCAGAAACTACGAAACCCCGCTTCCGTTTGACCTCGGCCTCAACCGTTGCCTCTTCTTTCTTCGCAGGAGCGTCTTCTTCGTCCTCTGGTTCTTTGTCCTTCTCAGGCTCGTCCGACGCCTCGTCGTCCTCTAGGACATCATCAACGACTTCTTCAGCATCAGCGTCGAGCTCTTCCTCGGGCAGGTCCTTCTCTGTTATGTCCTCTTCGACTTCCTGGACATCCTCAAGCTCCACCTCCGCTTTCTTCGCAGGAGCCTTCTTGGCAGGGGCTCTCTTTGCGGACGCCCTCTTTGCGGGTGCCTTCTTAGCGGGCGCTTCCTCCGCAGCTGCATCAGCCTCAGCAACCTTGGCCGAAGCTTTCTTAGCAGGAGCCTTCTTCGCCGACGCCCTCTTAGCGGGCGCTTTCTTAGCGGGCGCTTTTGCGGCAGTCGCTGCCTTTGCGGGAGATGACTTTACCTGTGGTTTCTCGTCGCCAGTGGTCTCGGACGGATTTACGGCTTGGTCAGGTGCAGACACTAAAGGACCTCTCTCAGGAAGAAGGCTATGAACATAGGCCTGCGAACAATTATAATATCACCGCACCTCTGCCAGCGAAAATTGAGAGCGTAAGTTCGCTGGTAACGGACAAAAGCAGTCCGAATCACAACGGCTACACTGTCCCCATGACACCTAGTAAAACCGAGCTTTTGCCTGCTTTCGCCCAGTTGAGGAGCGCGGTAGATTCCGCTATTGAGCTGTCCCTGAACCGCTCGTTTGCGACTTTCGGGCTCCCTCCCGACCAACGGGCCAAGGAGTTCACGCGTGCCATCGACAATTCGCTGGCCGGAGGCAAGCGGTTTCGTGCGCTCAGTGCGACTGTCGGAGCAGCTACCACTCTAGCTTTGGGCGCGGGCAAGGACAGCAACAGTGAGGATCTTCTCGGGCGCGCAGCAACACCCGCCAATTTGGCGTTGGGTGCAGCACTGGAGATGTACCAGGCGGCGGCTCTGATCCACGACGACGTGATTGACAGGGGATCCGAAAGACGGGGGCGTCCAGCAACCCACGTAGAGTTTTCCGAACACCACCAGGCAAACAGCTGGCTTGGGGATACGGGCCACTTTGGCACCGCAGCAGCAATCCTGGCTGGCGACTACCTGCTCGCGGCAGGTCCCTACACGCTGGAAAGCGCCGCTACGGGCGACCTAGGAATAGAGCTTCGGCGCCAGTTTGAACTTATGACCGGAGAAGTCGCCTTCGGCCAGTACCTGGACTTGCGCGCATCGAACATGCTGCTGGACTCAGAGTTCCTCAACACCGAACAGATCATCGATATCGTCAGGCTGAAATCTGCTCGGTACTCGGTTGCGCACCCGGTATCTCTCGGAGCTCGACAAGCCGGGGCTACCGAGGGCGTCGCCAGAAAACTTGAAAGCATATTCGAGGCCGCCGGGATCGCATTCCAACTCCGAGATGACGACCTAGGCGTCTTTGGAGATTTGGATTCGATCGGGAAATCGGCGAGTGGGGATGTACTGGAAAAAAAGCGGACTGTCCTACTCGCCTTGACCTACGAAAATGCACCTGCAGAAGCCAAGGCCACTCTGCGCGACGTGTACGTTTCCCAAGAGACCGCATCGGAGTCCCAGGTGATCACCGTCCGCGAAATCATGGGCCAATACGGACGCAAAGCACACGAGGAAGCCATCGACGCATACCGCCGCCTAGCCCAAGACAGGCTCCGTGAAGCAAGCTTCCCTCCGGCAGCCGAGTCCATCTGTCAAGCATTCATCAGCCTGATCGTCGACCGAGAGAGTTAAGGAGCGGGTCAAGCCGGGCAACGCAGACAACGGAACGACCCCCAAGCCGGGAAACCCGGAGTGGGGGTCGAACTCGTTCGCGTGCGCGGAGGGGGACTTGAACCCCCACCCTCTATACGAGGACTAGCACCTCAAGCTAGCGCGTCTGCCTATTCCGCCACCCGCGCGAACCGGCTTAACCGTAGCACGCAGCCGAGCAGCGTCGCCAATCAAAGAACTCACCCGATCAGTGATGGTGATCATGGTACGCGGGCTCCGTTTGCGGGCTGGTACGGTTGGGCCATGCATCAGCCTCGAATCAATGCGGATGCCTGGTTAGACCTAGGCAGTCTGGACTGCTATCTGGCTCTACATGCTCTACGGTCCGCGCTGATAGAAGTGCCTTTTGGGAGGTCCGTGACTGTGACTCCACGTCCGTTCCTTCGGAGCCGAAAACACGGACTCACGGTGAAGACCGAGATGCCAAGCTTCTCCGATGATGTGACCAAAATGACGCAAACCGAAGGCATTCGCCCGAACTTAGCCGCACAGTTGCCAACCTCTACAAAAGCTGCGCAACAGCTGGTCCTCCAAGCAGTCCAATGGGATGAGGAGTCAGGCACCGCGGCGGGACCTGACTCTCTGGCGCTGAGACTCAGCGAGGCGATCATGCGCGCGCTATTCGAGGTGGGAAGCGACATCCAGAGCCCCGAAACCCTAGTAGCGATAGCGCAGGACCTACACGTCGGCGGCAAGCAATCGCTACAAGCAACCGAAGACGAGTATTTGGGCATCCAGGTAGAGCAGGCATACGAGCTGGGACTGTACCTTGGGGTGGCTCAGCCACCAGTCCTCACGCTTGACGAGACCTTCGTCGTCGAAGGCGCCCAGACCAAAGCCGCCTACGTGAATATTCTGAACGCTGTCTGGCAAGAACGCATAGAAGTAGGAGAAGACTATGACGCCTGATTGGACAGAAATCTACTCTTCCGCGGAGGGAGCCGCACGTGTTCGGCCCCTGGGCCCAAACACGTGGGAGATTACTTGGTCCGATCCTGTTCCGGGGGGCCTGGACAAAGCCCTGGAGGCATGGTTCGAAAACACGGGCCCTGCTCGACTGGTGCATTTCTGCCCTCCGGGTGATTATTCTTCTCTGCGTCAAGCTCGGGCGCTCGGATTCCGCGCGGAGGGCTCCGAGTCTTGGCCCGGCGGCGACGTTGCTGAGGAGCTCTGGCGCTCGGCGCGTATATCCGAAGAAATTCCCTTGGACCCAGCCGAACAAATTGATGGTTCTAGGCCCTCACATCTTGTGGATGAGTTCCACGAAGTGTACGACCTTCCCAGTAACATTGGTCCGGATTTCCAGCCCACAGTTGACTTCTCTCGGCTCGGCTTGAGGATGAGCCTGATAAAAGAAGAGTTTGCGGAGCTTTGCGGTGCCGTATACGGGCCTCAGGCTGAAGCCATGCTACTGAGCGCCTACGAGGAGCTCCCCGACGAAAACGAACGCGATCCCGTTGAGACAGCAGATGCTTTGGGCGACCTGGTTTACGTCGTGTACGGGATGGCTCTAGAAGCGGGCATTGACTTGGACCGGGTCCTCGCAGAGGTGCATCGTTCCAACCTTTCCAAGCTCATGCCCGATGGGTCAGTCAAACGCCGCTCAGATGGAAAAGTCCTGAAAGGACCCAACTTTTCGGAACCTGACATAGCCGGATCGATGCGCGGCAGATAAGCCCTCCAGTGGGTGGAGGGCACCCCGACTTCGCGGTACAGTGTCCCTATGCCAAACGACGTTCGTGATGCCCTGAGTCTGCTGATAGCTGCGCTCGAAAGACACTTCGACCTCGCACAGCTGGAAGACCTAGCCTCCGACGAAGCCCTAGATCAAGCGGAGCAGCTTCTGCAGGACGCCTTCTTCTCATATGATGATCTGCTCTTCACGACATTCGGTGCCGAACTCCCATTCGACATGGTCGACGATGATGATGCCCCAGATGGTGGCGACAACCTTGAGGACGACGCAGATTACGTGTTGTTTGAAGGCGAAGACGAAGAACACGATCGTCAGCCATAGACCGGACCTCACCGGCGCCGGGGCAATTTTCGAGGCCCTTTGTCCCCACTGGGACCGAGATGGAGAGCTTCCACGTGCGTCAACGCCACCCGCTACGCTGTGGGATCGCATCTGTGCGGGACTACAGCGTAGGCTAGGAAGCAGCGAAATGGGAGGGGACCTAAAACGTGGTTAAGGTTGTTGTGGTCGGCGGAGGATACGGCGGAATCACTGTCGCGAAAGGGCTTGACTCTATCGCCGACGTTGTACTGGTCGAACAGCGCGACCAGTTTGTTCATCACGCAGCCGCCCTACGCGCGGCCGTTGACGCCGTTTGGGGCGACACCATTTTCATGTCCTACTCGTACCTGTTGCAGCGCGGGAAAGTGGTCCACGGAACGGTATCCCGTCTGGATGGGACAACCGTGTACATTTTCGGCCAGGACCCCATCGAAGCCGATTATGTCGTGTTGGCCACCGGGTCAAACTACGCTTTCCCAGCCAAGCACACCTCAAGCGAAAACAAGGTCGCAAAGGCTCGCATCGAGCAATTGCACGATAACCTGGCTCAAGCTGAAAGCGCTTTGCTTGTGGGTGCAGGGACCGTCGGTTTGGAACTAGCTGGAGAGTTGGCTCACGCTTTTCCTGATATGCGCATTGAGCTGGTTGAGAAAGAAGACCAGATTCTCCCGAATCCCGGGTACACCGCAGAATTTCGTGATGAGATCGTGAGGCAGATTAGCGACCTGAACGTGAATGTTCATTTAGGCACGTCCTTGGAAACACTTCCCCCGACTTCGGTTGGAGAACTGGGTAGGTTCCAGGTCACCACACGTTCCGGCGACACGATCGAATCCGACGTCTGGTTCAAGTGCTACGGCTCAACGACTGCGACAGGGTACTTGCTTGGCACCCCCTACCAGGAGCTGGTCACGAAGGACGGGACCATCGAAGTCGAGCCTACGCTACAGTTGGTTGGGCACCCGCACGTGTATGCGGTCGGGGACGTCGCAGACATAGACGAATCCAAGCGCGCGGATGCCGCGCGTCAGCAGGCCCGCGTCGCAATTGCAAACATCGCAGCCCAGATTGAGGGCGGCTCTCCGGACGTCATCTACGAACCATCCAAAGAATGGGTCGTTGTCCCGCTGGGTCCTGACGGGGGCGCGTCGCAACTGCTGGATGGCTACGGGAACACGCGCGTCGTCGGGTCTGAACAGACCGCAGAAATCAAGGGTTCAGATCTAATGGTTTCCGTGATCCGCTCTCAGCTAAACCTCCCCTAAATCCCGACTTCGGGATGAGCAGGGCCATGAACGGGCACCCTGCCGGAAATTCAGGATCGGAACTGGTCGTCGACCCGTTCGAATGCGTCGACGATCCTGTCGATTTCTCCGTCGGTCAAATCATCCAGCAGTAGTTCTCGCACTGTTTCCTGGTGGATCGCGGTTGCCTTCTCAGTTAACTCAGCACCACTGGCAGTAAGGGTCGCTACGTATCCGCGGCCGTCGCCGTCAGCCGGAGCTTTGTCAACCCACCCACGCTTCTCCAGACGCGAAACCAAGTATGTGAGACGCGACGGTGAAAACACTGTGCGATCCGCCAACTCACCCATCCTCATAGACTTCGCGTCGGCCTCATACAACGTGAGAAGGATGTTGTAATCCGCCAAGTTTATGCCGGACCCCTTTTTCAGCTTCGTTTCGAGGACGCCCTGAAGTCGGGTGGACGCCTCAAAAAAGACGCGCCAGGCCAGCGAACGCCGATTGTTGGCGTCACTGATGCTGTTCAGTGGCATGTCCGGTTCCACGGTTCTGGTGATCCCCTTTCACCTGTGTTTTTGCCTTAAGACGGATCTAAGCGGTCATCACGGCGGCGCCCACTACTTTACTTGGTTTCGGGCCAAAGAGGCAGACAGCACCAAGGCGGTTCTCTCCGACCATTGTCAGACAGTTGCCCGCGGGCGCGCCGCACGATTATCTTTGGCGGGGATCGCGCTGCTCTAGAGTAGTAACTGCAACAAAGAGAAAACACCCTCAGAGGGAAGAGAGCGCATGGATAACGAAGCATCGCCCGCGGCGTCAGTCGGCCCAGGCACAGTAACTCCGACCCGGAGTTCTTCCGTGGCCCCCTGGCTGATGAAGGCGGGCGCTTCTTCCTGGTACCTCATCGGCATCCTGGTTCTAATCGGCGGCGTAGTCGTCGCAACAATGCGCCTGACACCGGTTTTCATGGGGATCTTTATCGCGCTGGTACTGACCGCGTTGCTGAACCCGGCAACCAACACCATGGCAAAGCACATGAAACGTTGGGTGGCGGTCATTATCTCGTTATTCTCTTTCATACTTGTGTTCCTTGGCCTCTTCACCTTCGTGGTGACCTCTGTTGCGGGACAGTGGAAACAACTCAGTTCCAAGTTGAATCATGGCGTGGACATGATCATCGACTTCCTCCAGTCGCTCCCGTTCAACATCACACTTACTTCTGATGACGTCAACGACTGGCTACAAACCAACGTCGCTCGCGGGCAAGAATACCTGCAGCAAAACTGGGAGAAACTAGTCACAGAAGTCCTGTCCAACGCCGGGACTGTCGTCATAGTTTTCACTGTCGTTTTCCTCGCAATGTTCCTGTCCATCTTCTTCTTGCAGTCGGGCGCACAAATGTGGCGGTGGTTCCTGAACGTGCTTCCGCAGCGCCTCAGAGCTAAGACGAATACTGCTGCCCAAGCGGGGTGGACCGCTTTCGCGGGTTACGCGCACGGAACCGTCATCATCGCTGTCTCGGATGGTGCCATGGCGTGGATTTTCCTAGAGTTAGTCGGCATTCCCCTGGCCCCAGCCCTTGGTGTCCTTGTGATGATAGGTGCGTTTATTCCGCTTATCGGTGCTCCCTCGGCGATGGTTGTAGCGATGGTGGTCGCCTTGGCGGTGGACGGGGTTTGGAAGGCAGTGTTCGTGGGAATTGGGATCGCCCTGATTGGGCAGTTCGAAGGACACGTGCTCCAGCCCCTTGTCATGGGCAAGCAGGTTTCGTTGAGCCCAGCGGTCGTCCTCATTGGGGTCATTTCAGGTACTCTTCTTGCCGGGCTCGTGGGAGCGGTAATAGCCGTTCCTTTGATGGGAGTCGCCTGGGCCGTGTTTTCCGCGCTTTACCATCGTGACCCGCCGATAGTAGGCCCACTCCCCTCAGTCCGCCCACAAACCACCGTGTTAGTGAAAGATAAACCTGACCCGGCGCTACCGAGCTTAGATAAGCTTGACTGGTTCAAGAAACACGGACACAAGAAGGACGCGGACGCAGCAGACTCCCCGAAAGAGGATTAGCAGAAGTCTCGGGACCGAGTACGCATTGGGAGTACCAGAGGTTGAAGTTTCTGAGCTCTAACCGAGTGGGCTCCGTCTTTCATTTCCAACCTGCTGGTCACAACCAAAGCATTATGGGCAAGTGCGATGCTACCGTACCTTTTCCAAAAGCCGGGAGTGCACACGACATTCACTAAACCGGTCTCATCTTCCAGAGACAAGAAGGTCACTCCCCCTGCCGTTCCTGGACGTTGTCGGTGAGTAACCAGACCCGCAATGGTCACTACTTTCTCACCAACCAAGCCAGGTAGCATCGCCACTTCGACTACCCCTTGTGCAGCTAAGCTTCCCCTCATCAAAGACAGCGGATGCGGTCCGGTAGAGAGACCCAGGGCTTGATAATCGGTCTCCATCGTCTCTGCTACGGTCATTTTCGGTAGGTGCGGAACCCCTGTCCCCAGCTCAGTGCCCGGAATAAAGGGCTGCCGCTCGGACGGATTAGCCACTTGTCTGGCAGCCCAAACTCCTTGGCGTCGGCTCACCCCCAGATCGGTGAACGCTCCTGCTTGCGCCAAAAGTTCCAATTGTTTCTCACTCAAGTTCGTGCGGCGCGCAAAGTCCTCCAACCCTGCAAATGGAGAATCATTCCGAGCGGCCAATATCTTCTCTATACTCGCGACCGGCAAACCCTTAATGCTGTCTAGCCCCAGCCTGATTTTCCAGTTTTCGTGGCGCCGAATCAGGCTCCCGGCTGGAAAAGGCACCTCAACTTCAGATATTTCCGGGTCGGAACCAGGTTGTCCCCGCCTCTCTACACTAGCTTCGGCTCTGGAAGCCACGACTGATGGACCCGCATACTCAATCCCATTTCGTCGCGCGTCTGCTAACAGAGACGCAGGAGAATAAAATCCCATGGGCTGACTTGCAAGTAATGCGGAATAAAAATGTTCGGGAAAAAACGTTTTCAGCCAAGACGACGCATAAACCAAATAGGCGAATGAAAAGGCATGCGATTCTGGGAAACCAAATTCTGCAAATCCCCGTAATGACTCAAATAGTTGGTTTTGAAGATCTAACGGCAAACCACGTTCACTCATCCCCTGAAAAAGGCGCGGCCTAATCTGCTCCATTCTTTCCTCATGATGTTTAGAACCAAGGATTTTTCGAAGCTGGTCGGCTTCTATGGGGGTGAACCCTGCCCCCACTATTGCAATCTGCATCAGCTGCTCCTGGAACAGAGGAATCCCCAAAGTGCGTTCCAATATCGGAGCCAAGAGTGGATGGCAAGTGACAGGTTCATGCCCCAAGCGTCGCCGTAAATACGGGTTGACTGCCCGTCCTTGTATCGGCCCCGGACGGATTAGTGCCACTTCGATAACCAAGTCATAGAACTCACGCGGCCTGAGGCGGGGCAAAGTGTTCATTTGTGCACGCGACTCAACCTGGAAAACCCCAACTGTTTCGGCTGCACATAGCAAGTCGTACACCCGTGGATCCTCAGAAGGAAGGTTGTACAAATCTAGGCTTTCTCCGTTCTCACCACGCACCCCCAACTCCCCCAGCCAGTTAAAAGCCTTCCGCAAAGCTGTGAGCATCCCTAAACCCAGCAGATCAAACTTCACTAGCCCTGCGCTGGCACAGTCTTCTTTATCCCATTGAAGAACGCTTCTTCCTTCTTTGGCAGCCCACATAACCGGGCATATTTGTGACACGGGCGTTCGCGTCAACACGATGCCTCCCGGATGAATGCCCATATGACGCGGCAATTTTTGTAATGCTGCAGAAGCCTGTAGAACTAATTCAGGAATCTGACTTGTTTTCGTTATTTCTCGACTCCCCCTTGAGAGCATTTTTGACCAGTCTTTAAGAAGGTCTTCCGAATACCCCAAAGCTTTTCCAACGGCACGCACAGACGAACGCGGACGATATGTAATCGTATTAGCTACTTGGGCTGCGCAGTCACGTCCATAACGTTGATACACATACTGGATGACCTCTTCGCGGCGACCCGCCTCAATGTCGATATCTATATCGGGGGGCTCCGATCGCTCAGAAGATAGGAAGCGCTCAAACAGCAGCCGATGACGTACCGCATCTACCGCGGTGATCTGCAAGGAGTAGCACACCGCGGAGTTAGCAGCCGATCCACGTCCTTGAGCCAAAATGTTCTTCTGAGCACAGTAGTCGACTATGTCTTTCACTATGAGGAAGTACCCGGAAAAGCCGAGGTCAGAAATAACTGCCAACTCTTTGTCAATGGTCTCCCACGCCTTTGGCGTACGGGTGCGTGAACCATAGCGGACACGTGCTCCCACGTAAGTAAGCTGGCGAAGCCATGAATCATCATCGTGACCTTGCGGAATCGTTGATTGCGGCAATTGTGGACGCATCAAAGACAGATCAAAAGCTAGCTCTTGCGCTACTTCAGCAGCATTTCCAACCGCTTGTGGGTATTCCTGGTGGATTTGTTGCATCTCTTGAGCGCTCCGCAAAAACGACCCAAAATACGGAAGGTGGGGTTCGGCTTGTGGCAAAGTCAAATTCAATCTGGTAGCGGTAAGAACATCGGCAAGGGGCTGCTGTTTTGGGGTTGCACACCGCACCGCCCCCGTAGCAACAATTGGGACGTTTGCTTTGATAGCCAGCTCTGCTAGTGTCCTAGCGATCTCTGGACTATCTCCCGCGTGCAAGGCTGACTCAACTACTACTGCATCATGTCCGAATAGTTCTTGGAACTGCTCTATCATTCGGAAAGCTGAAGTTACCCCGCGCGAATCTAAAATGCGCCGCAAGGGTCCGTGGCTTGTACCGGTAAGCACCTTCCAATTCCCGTGCTGATACCCAGCCAAATCTGCAAGATCCCAGGGCACTGAGCGCCGATCAGGGTGATCTAGATTGTGAGCACTGATAGCCCCACTTAGATCGTGATAGCCACTCTGACCAGTTACTAAAAGGGGAAGCCTGAGAGCGGTGCTTTCGCTACCTAAAGGTAGTCCTTCGCCTGCCTCTAGTCCCAAGGCTTTCGGGTCTAAGGTTAACTCCGCTCCGTACACGGTGGGAAATTCCATTTCCTTCGCTGCCTGTGCAGTTTGCACAGCCGAGTAGAAGCCGTCCACATCGAGAACTGCCAGTCCCACCAAAGAAAGATCCTGGGCCTGCCGGACTAAATCCCCCGGCTGGGAAGTCCCCTCCAGAAATGTGTAAGCACTGTGTGCGTGAAGCTCCGCGTACTGCATTTTCTCCCTCTACCTAGGCGGGAGGGACTGGATACTGCACGTACAAACCTTCTACCGTCCACTCCCCTGCTTTTTGCACAAGTAAGAAGTCCACGTTTTCCTGAATACGAAGACGCAAATAACTTCTACCGGTAGAGCGGGAACCTTCCTGCACCCACCAGTTAGATTTGACCGCCCAAAGACCTTCTACACCCTCAACGTTGTATCCCCCTGCAGGTAACTCAGCACGCTCCTGTAAAACAGCAACCCGAGTCGGTACACCGCTGAGAAGACCACGCCTGTCAACAACTAGCTGTCCCCACGTGGAGTCCCGTTGACGTCCCATAACTTTTGCTAGCGGTGGATGGTCGAATAGAAGCAGCGGAGACTCTTGCACCGAGCCGGCCCATTCCCCTTCCCTGGGGGATAAGTCTTCAGTCGACCCCCATACGTGCAAAGCAGCACGCTCTCGGGGAGCCATTCCTCCTTGCAGCTGAGGCTGCCGAACAGATTCATCTCCAAGCAGAGCTTGAACCTCAGCAACGGTTTGCCCTACTTGCGTCAAATTTATGCGCTCACCCCAAAGGAGCCCAGCTTTACCCCCGCACAGCAAATCTCCTGCTTTTAAGATGACGGTCTCTAAACAGTTTTCCTTGTCCGACTTGTGACTACGCTGGTCCTGCCAACTTTGAATCTGCCAAATTGTCCTTTGCGCAATGGGAGCGCTCTGAGACATATCAAACAGCGACCACCGACGCTCCGTCATATTCCCATCACTGAAATGCAGCTGAATGGTGAGTGTCTGCGCCGCAAAATCTGCTGCAGCCAGTCGATCCACTAACTCTTGGGCAGCTATCCGCACTCCCACCAGAGAGTGTTCAACCATAATTGCCGGCGGATCAAAAAGGTAGGTGGAACTCACCTCTTGCGGCAGATCTGCTGTTGATGGGATGAAAAAATCACCCCCTGTGGACAGTGTCCAAATTGATTCTCCGACTTGTCCCAAACGTGTAATGAGCTGCGTTGAACCCAGCTCCCACAGGTCTTTTACCATACGAATACCAAGGAGGTGCAAGACCCGAAACGCTTCCTGATACGCGGTGCGGGCTTCCCTAGGCAAGAACTCCACCAGCTCCGGTAACGCCAACTCTTCTATGAAAGCGGCAGTTTCCGCGGCGGGGACAATAATGCCACGCCGAGCCGCCCCAAAAGCGCTTGCAACCCCATCACCGATACCAATGAAAGCTTCTATCCCGGTTTCAAGTGCGATTTCTTCAGCCAAACTGTATGCTAGGTCTTTTTCGTTTTGCGCCCAAGGGCCCCGCGGCAATGGCGCCCAAGCCAACCCCGGCCGAACCGCATTAACCCCAGTGACCACCTGATCAA
Source organism: uncultured Actinomyces sp. (assembly GCA_964345535.1). GTDB lineage: Bacteria > Actinomycetota > Actinomycetes > Actinomycetales > Actinomycetaceae > Scrofimicrobium. Next base: position 38,533 of record CAYFRG010000002.1, read on the forward strand.
AAGATTGGAGCAAGGCATCGAATGCGGAAGCCTCACGAATGGGGTCGTGCGGCAGGGTTAGCAGGTCCGGACATATGTGCTGCGCAGTCGTCCGCTTCATGCCCTGGCGAACCCCAAAGACGCGAGCGTTTCGCGTGCATTCGTATATTGAACCGTTCTTCACCGTGGCTGCAGGACTTCCAGGTGGGACAGAGGCAGCCAAAGAGGCCACGGACCAATCTGGAACCCAGAGAACAATTTTCCTTTCCCCACCTACAAATGCAGATACCATTCCTAGACCACTCTTCCTAGTGGAGTCCTGTCAGAAACGCTCAGAACAGAGCCAGAGCTCGCATCTACCCATAAGCGACTTATCGACGGCCATGGCTGAGTAAGAAAAATGTGTCTACCCATTTTTCGAGCACGTGCCAGCAGACTTCTCTGGTGCGCGAATGGAATGAGAAGTTTTCCAATCGCGATGGTGTCTACCGATTCAAGAAGAAGTGAGGCGACCATCCCTGCCTGTTCTACAGGAGAGTCCACCGCCAAGATCCTCCTAAGATCTAACCCCTGCTGCGCTGCAGCCTCCCACCCAAAATTTTCTACACCTATAAGTGCTATCCAAGAGTTCTCTGTCTGTCGCTGTTTGAGTGCTGCCACAAGCATCGCTGGGCTTTCGACCAAATGATAAATACCAAACGAAGAGGATTCAGACGCGAACTTGGCTTGTACGCGCGATTGCACACCCTGCTTATCTTCAACTAACTGGAGTGCGGCCCGGGCCATCTCTAATCGATCCTTCTGCGCCACATTCACCGCTGCTCCCCCTTCCGCCACAATCGGCTAAATCTAGCCAAAATCAACCCTTTATAGAACATGCGTTCTAGGATACTAGCACTCTCCGACAGATCACTGCCACCGTAGAAAAACGCAGAATTTCCCATCAGTGGCAGGCAGTGACAAGATAGCGGGGTGCTACACATGGTTTTCTTTGAACCCAAGATCCCCGGCAACAGCGGAGCCGCCATCCGCCTGGCTGCCTGCTCCGGAGCAATGCTGCATCTGGTGGAACCGTTGGCATTCGAGATGGAGGACGCTAAGCTCCGCCGAGCCGGCTTGGATTATCACGACCTTGCGCACGTAGCCGTACATCCCAATTTGGAAGACGCATTCGATTCAATCCCCGGTCGAATATGGGCATTCACTGGGTCGGGGACTACTTGGCACAACCAGGTTCAATACCTTGACGGAGACGGTCTCCTATTCGGACCGGAACCGACGGGGCTGCCGCAAGAAGTCCTCTCGCATCCCCGCGTCCAGGAACTGATCCGAATCCCCATGTTTCCGGGGATTCGCTCTTTGAACCTAGCTAATTCTGCTTCCATTGCACTGTATGAGGCCTGGGGCCAACTTGGTTTCCCGGGGGCGCAATAGACTCAGCCGTTATGCCAACTCAACCGTCATGCCAGGGGAAACGGTTTGGCCGATCGATTCCTTCCGCAATAACAACTATGCGTCGCGGATTCGACCGCCACATCCAAATCAACCCAATAACCGGCAGGAGCAGCGGTACATACCAGTAGGACGCGCCAAATTGCGCCCATGCTGAGGGAACCTCGCTCACCTGTTCCATACCCAGTTCGAATAGACCCATTACAAATGGGCCGACCAGGGAAGCTATCAGCGCAGACCAAGCCAGCAGGCGCATTTTCTTTCCGTTATGAGTTATCCCCACTGCCACCAACAGGTAGGTGACACCCGCCAGCACCGCTACGATACGGGGGCCTATTGGCACCTGGGTCTCACGTATCAGGTAGACAATCGCGGGGATCGTGGTGAAGATACCGAAAATCCAGAACAGGAGCATTACGATCCGACCGAGTCCCCACGAGGGGCCACGGTCATCCTGAACTCCCTGCGAATTGCTGGGAGCTCCCTCCGCTTGGATGGGGGGCACGGCAAAGGTCCGTTCTTCTATTCTGGCCTTCTCTAACTTGTCTCTGGTCTTCCAGAATAGTCCACAGGCCAGACGATACTGACAGTATCGTCCGTCTCGCTCAAGAAGGGTCTGAGTGTCGGGACTATCCTAAATGTGGGCATCTAGGCTCCCCGATGAGATCTCAAACGTGGGACAATGTACCCATGACGAGTACTCGTCGTTGAGAAGAAAATTACACTCGAAAAGAAATAGAGGTCAGCGTGACGGATCAAGACTTCGATGTCGTTATCCTAGGCGCCGGTTCAGGGGGTTACGCGGCAGCGTTGCGCGCGGGACAGCTGGGTCTAAAAGTTGCTCTAATTGAGGGCGATAAAGTTGGGGGAACATGCCTGCATCGCGGCTGCATTCCAACGAAAGCCTACCTGCACGCCGCTGAAACTGCGGACACTGTCAGAGATGCCGGAACCTTTGGTATTGAGGCTTCCCTTCAAGGCATCGACATGCCGCAGGTGGGCAGGTACCGGGACGACATTGTCAACAAGCTATACAAGGGCGTCGAAGGCCTGTTAGCTTCACGCAATGTCCAGGTCATCCCGGGCTGGGGCCGAGTCGTATCCCCCAACACAGTGGATGTAGAGGGCCGACTTGTCTCAGGCAAAAACCTGATCCTAGCAACCGGGTCATACTCCAAGACTCTGCCCCCTCTGCCGTTTGGCGGTCGCGTGATTTCCTCGGAGCAAGCCTTAGCAATGGACTGGGTTCCCCAGTCTGCGGTGATCTTGGGAGGCGGCGTCATAGGCGTCGAGTTTGCGTCCATCTGGAAGTCGTTCGGAGCTGACGTAACAATCATTGAGGGGCTGCCAAACCTCGTCCCGAATGAGGATAAATCGATATCGAAGGTCCTTGAACGCGCATTCCGCAAACGTGGGATCAAATTCATGACCAACACGCGCTTCTCTAGCTACACTCAGGACGACGCCAGTGTCACGGTGACCACTGAGGATGGAAAGACCGCCACGGGCGACGTGCTACTAGTTGCTGTGGGGCGCGGACCTGTCACGGAAGGACTTGGCTTCGAAGAGATCGGTGTCGAGATGGACCGCGGTTTCGTTCTCACTGACGACGGGCTCCGCACGGGAGTTGAAGGAGTCTATGCAGTTGGCGACATTGTTCCCGGGCTGCAGCTGGCCCACCGTGGCTTCTTGCAGGGAATCTTTGTCGCTGAAGAGATCGCCGGTCTGAACCCACCTGTTATCGACGAGGATAATATTCCTCGCGTGACATTCTGCGAACCGGAAATTGCATCTGTTGGGCTCACGCAAGCTCAAGCTGAAGAGAAATTCGGCAAGGACAACGTCAACGTCGTGGAATACAACTTGGCCGGGAACGGCAAGTCAAACATTCTGGGTACCCCTGGCATCATCAAGCTGGTGCAGGAAAAAGACGGTCCAATCGTCGGTTTTCACGCTATTGGCGCTCGAATCAGTGAACAGATTGGCGAGGGGGAACTGATTGTCGGCTGGGAAGCATACCCTGAAGACCTAACCACCTTGATCCACGCTCATCCCACCCAAAACGAAGCTATTGGGGAGGCGGCCCTTGCCCTTGCCGGTAAGCCCCTCCACGCTCACGACTAAAACCGACCGAAGGAGTACAGATACTGATGGCACAGTCAATTAAGATGCCCGCGTTAGGCGAATCCGTAACCGAAGGAACCGTAACGCAGTGGCTGAAGCAGGTCGGTGACACCGTCGAGGTCGACGAGCCGATCGTAGAAG
>CAYFRG010000002.1:42238-146222 GCA_964345535.1 uncultured Actinomyces sp.
GACAAAGTGGACTCAGAGGTCCCATCCCCCGTCGGCGGCGTTTTGCTGCAGATCCTGGTGGAAGAGGACGACACGGTAGATGTGGGTACAGATATCGCAATTGTCGGGGATCCGGGTGAGTCTACTCAAGGCGATCCAGCTCCCGCTGTTGTCGAGGAGACGATAACCGAGCAAGTCGTTGAAACCCCCGTGGAGACAGCCCCCGCAACACCTGTTGCTTCCGGTGATCTGACCGAGGTGGAGATGCCTGCTTTGGGCGAATCCATCACGGAGGGGACCGTTACGCAATGGTTGAAGCAGGTCGGCGACCGGATCGATGTGGACGAGCCGATCGTAGAAGTCGCCACCGACAAAGTGGACTCAGAGGTCCCATCCCCCGTCGGCGGTTACCTGGCAGAGATCCGGGTCGAGGAAGACGAAACGGTAGACGTTGGCGCGGTCATCGCTGTTATTTCTTCGTCAGCTGATGCGCCCGCGCCGGCAGCTCCGGCAGCCCCCGCTGCTCCAGTCGCACCGCCCGTGGCACCCCCGGTTGCGCCTCCCGCACCTCCTGTGGCACCACCGGCTCCTCCGGTCGCTCCTCCCGCACCTCCGGTTGCGCCGCCAAGCACCGACTCGTTCGCGCAACTGTCCGAGAAAATCACAGATGTGGCACAGCAGGGCCACCTGGTGAAGGAACCCCCCACGGTCACAGCAGCGGTGGGTTACGTAACCCCGCTCGTGCGCAAGCTCGCCCGCGAAATGAACGTGGACCTGACCCAAGTACAGGGCTCCGGCGTGGGCGGACGTATCCGGAAGGAAGACGTCCTAGCAGCGGTGGCACCTGTGGTAGAAGTCGCCGCTGAGACCGCAGAAGCACCCGCGGCTCCCGTGCCCGATCCTCTCCGGGGTAAGACAGAGAAGATGTCGAGGCTTCGGCAGACGATCGCCAAGCGGATGGTGGAGTCACTGCAGACAGCTGCGCAGCTCACCACTGTAATCGAAGTCGACGTCACGAAGGTGGCTCAGCTACGCGCTGCGAAGAAGGACGCTTTCCAGGAGAAGTACGGCGCAAGGCTAACCTTCCTTCCCTTCTTCGTGAAGGCAGCTACGGAGGCCTTGCTAGAGCACCCGAAGATCAACGCGACAATCAATGGCAACGAGGTAACCTACTACGATCACGAGAACATCGGCATCGCCGTAGATACACCGCGGGGTCTCATGGTTCCGGTAATCAGGAACGCCGGCCCCATGTCGATGGCGCAGATCGCCGATTCAATCGGAAGTCTTGCCGCACGGACCCGCGATGGCAAGGTGGGCCCCGATGATCTCACTGGGTCAACGTTCACCATCACGAATACGGGTTCCGGTGGCGCTCTGTTCGACACACCGGTGCTCAACATGCCAGAGGTGGCGATCCTCGGTGTGGGCACAATCGTGAAGAGGCCGGTAGTGGTCAAGAGCGCAGACGGTTTGGATGCGCTAGCTATCCATTCCATGGTTTACCTGGCGCTGTCCTACGATCACCGCCTAGTCGACGGCGCTGACGCCGCACGTTACCTACAGTCAGTGAAGAAGCGGCTCGAAGAGGGTAACTTCGAGGCGGACCTGGGAGTGTAGCGGCGCGCTATCCCTTATTCCAAGTGGCAGTCAACTCCAGTTGCCTGCCACTTGGAGCTTTAACCCCTAGTTCAGGAGGCATAGCAGCTTTCAAGACCTTAACTCTTCCTGGCCGGAACCCGTCAGACTAAGCTGGAATCCACACCGATAAAGGAAAGCCAATGAGCACTAGCGGATCTCTCCCAAACATCCCCCTAGCTTCGATGGTCATCCCCTCGCCCATCGGAGAGCTAACCCTAGTAGCCAGCGACTCAGGGCTGGTTAGATTGGGTTTCGTGACGGATCAAGTCGGCGTCATGCTAGAGGCCCACGAAGAAAGTGCTGGCCCCGGAGCAAAGGAGATCCTAGAGCAAGCGGCAAGAGAGCTTGCCGAGTATTTTTCCGGCCACCGACGTCACTTTGAGGTTGCGTTGGACCTATCCCTTCCCGAAGGGTTTCGGACCCGTGCCAGCAAACAGTTACAGTCCGTGCCTTACGGAGACCGGGTGACCTACGCGGAGCTCGCGAAAATGGCTGGAAATCCAAAGGCAGCGCGGGCTGCGGGGACGGTGTGTGCTCTCAATCCGATACCAATTTTCATTCCGTGCCACAGAGTAGTCCGCTCCGATCAGAGCACGGGGGACTACCGCGGAGGCGCTGACACCAAAGAGTTTCTGCTGTCCCTTGAAGCAGCTGCCGATGGAAGCTAAGGAACCGAGTCAGGGTGGAGTATACGAGTCGGTCCTAGACCTGTTCTCGATAGGTATCGGACCTTCGAGTTCGCATACGGTCGGCCCCATGCGGGCGGCTGAACGCTTCCGAAACCAACTGAGCACTTTGGGAGTACTTGAAGCGACGCATTCGATACACTGCGACCTCTACGGATCCCTGGCCGCTACCGGACTTGGGCACGGGACACCTGACGCTGTTCTAGCAGGTTTGCGGGGTGCCAAACCCGAATCAGTTGACCCCAATTCCGTCCACGGCGTTTGGGAAAGCGTCCTGCGGGGCCAGTCCGTGAAGGTTGGAGACGCTGTGCTCAATAGTGAGAGCATTCGCTTCTATCCGTGGCGCGTCGAACACGGGCACCCGAATGTTCTTTCGTTCCGGGCCTCCACACCCATCGGCCCGGTCGAGGCAACGTTCCTGTCCGTGGGTGGTGGTTTCATTCAGCAGATCGGTGACGACGTCCGTCCCGCTCTCCCGCCGCCTGTATCTACCTACCGGACGACGGCAGAGCTGATGTCGGAACTGGATGGCCGTACGCTGGCCGAACTGGCCTGGGAAGACGAATGCGCAGGACACGGAACAGAGGCTGCAAGTAACGGAATCAGAGCGATCTGGGGCACGATGCGTCAATGCTTAGAGCGAGGACTACACACGGAGGGGGTTCTTCCGGGACCGCTCCAGGTACCCCGGAGAGCCGCGAAGCTGTACCGCAAGCTGAAAGTCCAAGCAGGCTCAAACGTTGGAGAGCAGGTGCTCCCCATCTTGGCGTTAGCCGTTAGTGAGGAAAACGCTGCCGGAGGTCGGATAGTCACCGCCCCCACGAATGGCGCGGCAGGCGTGCTTCCAGCGGTTTTGTTTTATGCGAACCAACAAGCGGAGCTGAGTGAGAAAGAAATCCGAGACTTTCTGCTGACCGCCGCGGTGATTGGTTCGCTGATAAAAGCCAACGCGTCCATCTCCGGCGCAGAGGCCGGGTGCCAGGCAGAAGTCGGATCCGCGTGCGCGATGGCAGCTGCGGGGCTTACTGCCGTGCGCGGCGGTAGCCCCGCCCAAGTTGAGAACGCAGCCGAGATAGCCATCGAGCATCACTTGGGCCTAACCTGCGATCCGGTGGGAGGCCTAGTCCAGATCCCCTGCATAGAGCGCAACGCCGTCGCAGCCGCCACGTCCTTAACTGCCTCGCGCCTAGCACTGCTCGGGGACGGTAGTCACATAGTGGGACTGGACACGGCGATCGAAACGATGCGGCAAACTGGAATGGATATGTCGCAACGCTACAAAGAAACGAGCGCTGCCGGACTGGCAGTGAACGTGGTCGAATGCTGACTTTGAACGTCGGCTACTAGGAGAAACAATGCACGTCGGTGTACCCACTGAAGTGAAGAACAATGAATACCGCGTAGCCATAACCCCCGCCGGCGCGGCAGAGCTTGTCGGTAGGGGGCACCGTGTCAGCATCCAGGCTGGGGCCGGTTTAGGCAGCGCTTTCACCGACCGTGACTATGCGCAAGCAGGGGCCGACGTCGTAGAGACCGCTGCCCAGGCCTGGTCCGCAGACCTGGTTCTCAAGGTGAAAGAACCTGTTGCCGAGGAGTTCCAGTTTCTGCGCAGCGACTTGGTTCTGTTCACGTACTTGCACCTGGCGGCAGCACCCGAGTTGACAAGAGAATTACTCCGGGCTGGAACCACGGCCATCGCCTACGAAACAGTCCAGCTACCGAACGGCACCCTGCCGCTGCTGACACCCATGTCAGAAGTAGCGGGCTGTCTAGCCGCCCAAATCGGCGCGACGCAGCTCCAACGGCGAAATGGCGGACGCGGCCTTCTCTTGGGCGGAATACCCGGGACACCAAAGGGACGATTCGTTGTTATCGGCGGCGGGACAGCCGGGGAAAACGCTGCAAAGATCGCTTTGGGCATGGAAGCAAGCGTGACAATCCTCGACATTAGCTTGCAGCGGCTCCAGCATCTCGAGGCTCGCTTCTCGGGTAAGGTCGAGACTCTTCGGTCTTCTCCGTACACGATTGCCGAGGCGGTGGCGCAGGCGGACGTCGTGGTCGGTGCAGCACTGGTGCCAGGGGCCGCAGCTCCGAAACTGGTCACGAACGAAATGGTCCAGAGGATGAAGCCGGGATCGGTGCTGGTGGACATAGCGATCGACCAGGGGGGTTGCTTTGCGGACTCCCACCCGACTACTCATGATGACCCCACGTTCCGCGTTCACAACTCCATTTTCTACTGCGTTGGAAATATGCCCGGCTCAGTACCGAACACTTCGACAATCGCTCTGACCAACGCAACGCTCCCCTACGCCGTAAACCTCGCTGACAAGGGTCTCGAGACTGCTATTGAGGAAGATCCCGCACTCGCCCTGGGGGTAAACGTCCGCGGTGGAAAGATCGTTAACGCGGCGGTCGCTGAGGTCTACGCTGACGCCGTTTCTAGCTGACATACGGAGACAAGTCCAGTTTTTGCTCATCTTTTGGGTTCTGCCATGCCACTAGCAGTGAAGAGCTGACGGCCTCAGGGAGTAATCACACCGCGCTCACGTCCCATTAAGATCGGTACCTGCCGACCGCAACAATAGCTCTACTTGAACTACCAGAGCACCCTGTAGACGGGTGTCCCTGAGCTGGCCTATGGGGTCTCTGAAACGAGTCCACGTGCCAGAGTTTCCGATGTGCAAGAGGTAAGCAGTACGGATAACCTGGGCGTATGAACCGAACCCAGGACCGGTCGACTGAGCAGACACGAGAACGTCTGCTGAATGCGGCTTCACAGGAGATTCTTGAAAAAGGATACGCTGGGGCCTCTCTTGCCAGAATCGCCGCAAGGCTAGGCCAAACAAAGGGGTCCCTGGGCTATCACTTCCCCACTAAAGAAACCATTCTCGAGTCCTTAATGGAGAGGTTGGTTAACACTGATGAACGTGCTTCTCAGCGGGCTTGGGACGCTTTTCCGGGCCAACCGAGCCGTGCTCTGCTTGCGCACATAGCCACGTATACTTTCCTCGCTGCCACGGATGCGTCCACGGCAGCCGCTGCGTTGATGTCCTACGACCCGTCGGTCCCGATCAGCTATGGGCGGGAGTCTTACGTTCTTTGGGAGGGCCGATTCAGCGACTACCTAGAAGAGGCCGTTCGGGTGGAGGACTACCACCTGAACATGACGGCTTCAGACGCTGCCCGGCTGCTCATAATCTCAACCACGGGTGACTATGTAGCCTCCAAGTTCCAAGACCAGCCGCGAGAACTACCGCGGGTGGATCACCTTGGTTTTGCACTTACATCTATTGGACTGCTCGACACCTCGGACATAGAAAGTGACGTCCGAGCGCGTGGGTTCTTCTTCTCGTTGGCCCCTGAGGACTTAGCCACCTCGAACTAGGAGACTACGGGGATTAGATGACCCCGGCCTCGCGCGAGTGCGCAATGAACTGGAACACACCGTTCATCATCATCTGTGTCGCAATCGCTGCCAAGAGCAAGCCCGCGACCTTCGTGAGTATCATAATCCCGCCCTCGCCAAGCAGCCGCGACAGTACAACGGAGAACCGCATTGTCAACCAAATGACGAAGTGCATCAAGACTGTTGCGGTCATCACGGCAACCCACCCCGGCAGTGTTCCATTGCCCTGGTCAACCGCGATCATAACAGCCACGATGGCGCCGGGACCGGCCAGCAGAGGCGTGCCCAGCGGTACTAGGGCGGCGTTTACTCCGTGGGACATCGCCCCTGCTTCGTCGGCGGGGCCCGGCTGAGCCGGATCCTGAGCGGTCAGGAGTTGGATGGCAACGATGAAAAGAAGGACACCCCCGGAGAGCTGCAGCGATTCCATTGAAATCTGCAGAAATATCAGGATGTACCGACCAAGCACCGCAAACACGACGATTACACCAAAACTAGTGGCGGTCGCAAGGGCAGCAGCGCGGCGTTTCTGCAGGTCGGAGTAGCCGGACGTGAGCGCTAAGAATACGGGAATCGTTCCCGGTGGGTCCATGATCACGAAGAGAGTGGTAAACGTTGTGGCCAGCAGCGTCACATCAATAAAGCTGCTGATCTCCATATGTTTCCCTTCAAAACAGACCCGGACTACGTCACCCCAGTTGCCCGGCCCGAAGCCGCCCCAACGGGTCGTATCCGCAACCTAACGCACCCGGGCAAAGCATGTCAAAAAAGCCAGTGCCTCTCCTGGATCTTCGCACTGGCAGGGCAAGAATGTCTGTGTGCGACAATGAGCTCATGGCACGAACTGTTTTCATTGATATTGACGGAACTCTTCTAAGCCACGACCATAAAGTTCCAGAATCGGCAGCCCAAGCGTTACAAGATGCTCTACAGTCGGGAACGCGCCTTGTCTTTTGCACGGGCCGCAACGCCGGTGAGGTTTTCCCAGATCTCTGGGCTCACGGATTTAGTGCGATGGTTGGCGGGGGCGGCGCATACGTTGAAGTGGATGGCAAACTCATCTTCGACCACCGCATAGGACGTGACTTGATTGATAGCGCGTCGGCTTGGATGGATGAACGCGACCTACCATGGATTTGGCAAACGCCAGATCTGCTTTGGGGTACGCAGCGGTTTTGGGATGCTTTCACCGCCCCCTCGGAGTCGGACGAGGTCGAGGCCGGCCGTCAGGATTTCATCTCCAAAGTCAAACACAGAGTCCGCCAAGGTAAGCCGGAGAATGCGTCTAAGGCTGTCGTTATAATCCCAGCTGGATCAGAGATCACGTTCGAGGCTGTCCGCGACCATTTCGAGGACGATTTCACCGTGGTGGCTGGATCCATGGAGGATACCTTTGGCCAAAGTGTGGAGCTCATGCCCGCCGGGATCAATAAGGCAACGGGAATGTTCAAACTGGCCGACTATTTGGGTATCCCTCACGATGAGATTGTGGCAATCGGCGACTCTGCCAACGACCTTGAGATGATCCGGGAGGCTCCCCTTGGGATAGCGATGGGCAACTCTGTCCCGGAGATCCTGGCTGCCGCTGACTGGATAACTACAGATGTGTCGGAAGATGGCCTAGCCAATGCGCTGCGGTATGCCAAAGTGATTGACTAACCTGATTATCAGGAAACAACCCGAACAACAGACCCAACCTGAGCATCAGAAAGCGATCGGAGCCCCTCATGAGTACCGCAGCCTCTGCACCCATTAACCTGGTAGCTGTCATACCGTGCTCGTCCGAGAACCTTGCCGGCGTGCGGGAGCTCTTAGACGAATATGGGGAGCACGTCCGGTCCATGGACGGAGCCGAGAGGTTTGAGGTGTATCAGAACCAAGACGCGGCGGAGATCATAGTGCTGGAACGTTACCGCGATGACGCAGCCTTCTCCGAGCACTTGGCAGACCCGGAGAATACAGTCCTGAACGATCAGCTCGCAGAACTGACGGATGGCGGGTCGCAGCTCACGTTCTTGACTCAATAGTCCGACCCAGTGGCAGGGATTACAGGCCTCCATTTGGACCCGAACGGCGATAACGGGTATAGTTTCTAAACGTTGCAGCTGGCATTTTAACTGCAAGCGGGGCTATGGCGCAGTTGGTAGCGCGCTTCCATGGCATGGAAGAGGTCAGGGGTTCGAATCCCCTTAGCTCCACTCTTAAGACACATTTTTGGATCCGGACTGAGGCCAATACCTCGTGGGATCTCTAAGGCCAATCCCCGTGTGAGTCCACATCTCCCTGGCTTTTTGGCTTCGGGATCCTCCACTGTCTGCTGAGTGAGTCACAGCCAACAAATATCGGTGTGTTTCTGAGCAACTAGCCAAAGAGCCGTGAAGGCCATCGGGGCTCATGGTTATGCCGCTGCTCGGTTAACTGGAGATTCCTGTTGCTCTAGCAGTGGCGTCAAGAACCCAAAGAGGCACAATCGGAAGCCGTCAGCAGCGTACGAACAGTCGTCCATGTCCATGACTGCTTCTTCGTGCTCTTCAATGCTGTCGTAACCAAGCACTCCCCATGCCATCGGATAGTTATCCGCCGGGGCATCGTCACCATATGGGGGACCGACACCCCAGTAGTCGAGCTGATTTGGTGAAACGTCTGGGCATAGAGCACCTAACCGTCCCAGCAGCCGAGCTTCTTCTTCCATCATCTCCTGAAAAGAGCCCAGGGTAACGTCTCCGCCAAAGAGACTCTCGGCGGTGGCCTTCTGCCCCACGAAGTTGGCGTAATCATCCCAAGCCCGTTGGACTTCCTTGCTACCCGATCTCTTCTGAGACAGACGCCATCGTGTCCGTCAGGTAGTTCGTAAGCCCGTCCATGGGGTCCATAACAACAGAGTCCCAGTCCTCCATTTCATCGCTGTCTAAATCCGGCACATACGCGTTCGTGTCGGGTTTCCGCGCAGCAGATTCCCCAAGAGCGTCGACCAGGTTCTGACAGCCTTGTTCCTTTGAAACCCCCACACCTGGGGTAGTACCCGCGCTTCCCGAGTTTCCGGTCACGGCTGCGACGACTATCGCCCCTGTGGAGATCGAGACCACTACTACAGCAGAAGTTACTAGGGGCTTTTCGGCAGAGCCCGTTTCGAGGCGAGACTTGGGACCTGGCTCGCGGAACGCGGAGCGGCCTAGTGCAGCTGCTGACCCGCAAACTGTGCCGCCTCAGCTTGATATCCGGGCTGCTGCTCAATCCACGCACGCAGCTCCGTATAACACGCTGGGCTCTTGATGATGATAGGTCGCAGCTCCGGATTGTGGAAAGCAATCGACCGGAGCATTTCGGGGGTGGACGATTGGTTGGACTCGGCCGCATACATTTCTGGAGTCACTCTTGGACCCAGAGTCATTAGCGTTGTTATGGTCCGGTTGCGGCAGTACGTGCCTTCCCTCGATGCCACACCGCCTCAAGCTCCGGCTGCAGCAAAAGGATAAGATCCCCCTTGGCTTGTGAAGTTCAGTAAGGGGCGCTCACCTGTACTTCGCCCCAGTGACTCTGTCGGGAACCTCCGGAGTAATAGAGGAGCCTCCTCCTGGTTAGCCATGCCAAGTTGTAGACAAATCCGGTCGACCCGCTCACGTTCACACGTAGAGCTGGTAGACGCAGTAGGCTTCTGTCTAGACAGAGGTTCTGAGGGAGCCCGTCGCATTCAGGGAGGCTCACAAGCCCCTCGGCCCGAGCAGGACTAACCCGAGGGGCTGCTCTGTTCCTGCCAGAAGCTTTTGCTCCGGTAGGAAAGAACGTAGTTCCGACCAAATCTGCTTGCTCAGAACCCCACAGACTCTAATCCGTACGCGACCTGCTTCGCGGTGAACCCGGCTCCTTCGAGCTGCTGGCGTACATCTTCCTTGGTGGGCCACAAACGGTAGACCAACTTCGCCTTCTTGGCGGCCTGACCGTTCCAGTCCGGAGCGACGCAATCTACGGCAACCGTCACGTCCTTTGTGGAATAGCCTGTTTCCCACGCCACGTGCGTTATCAGTCCGCTTTCAGAAAAGCCATCGCCATGAACCGCGTAGAACTCCGCACGCTCCGCTGCCTTCATCTGTACTTTGGTCAGTTCTATATTCCGTACCTTGGTGGTGCTTGTCGATGTCTTCGACACCGTCTTGTATCCAGGGAGAGTGAGTGTGGTCTTCACCTTGATACTCTTGCCGACGTCGGCACTCTTCAACGTGTAGGTCGAAGATGTCGCCTTCTGAATCGGATTGTTTTCCCGATACCACTGATATTTGAGCTTCGGTGCGTTTGCTGAGGTTGGCAGGACCTTTATCTCAAACCTCTCGACTCCTAACGTCGCGCCGATCGTCTTGACTCCCTTTATGACCGGGGTTCCTAGCTTCATCGTCCCCTTGGCAACCACCGCGGTCTTCCCCGACAGTTTTGCCTTGGAGCAGTATCCCGACTTGCTGCCAGTCACTTTGACCGTCATGCGTTTGCCTGCATCGGCACTCTTCAGGGTGTAGGTCTTGCTTGTCGCCCCTTTTATCGCTTTCCCGTTTCGGTACCATTGATACTTAAACTTGGTTTTCGAAGTCCATTTCCCCGGTTTTGCAGTTAGCTTGTAACCCACCTTCTTCGTCCCAGTGATCGTGGGTTTCGCAGCCTGCAGACTCTTCTTTGACGGGGCTGCTTTTACAATTGCTCCTGGCGCCGCGTTATACCGTGCACCCAGTCCGTACGGACTTGTCGCCGTTGCAATGTTCGCCGCTGCAACACCCGGAACCCCTTCAGCCCTAGCAGGAGCCGTAGCCAGCCCTGTGAATAGCAACACTGCCATCGCGGAACTGCCAACCCAGCGCCCGAATGTACTGTGACGCTTTCTCTCTACCTTTTCCTTTGTCTTCCTTACACGTTTCATGATTCCCCCAAGGAATATCCGGACGTGTAGCGCAAGTTGGCGACACCGCCAACGAAATTGTGATATCATACACCTCCACATATTGCGGAGTCGACTTGACACGTAGGGAGAACCCATCGCAGAAGCTCTTTCGAGGATAGCGGTGGGCGGCGTGAGTGCTCGACGCAATAGAAAGTGCCAAGGAAAGTATTCACTCCCCTCGGAATACCGTGGCAAAGGAAACAGAAGTTTAAACCATGTTTGTGTTGCTGACGGCTTCGCCGAGCAGAATTGTATACCGAGGTTCCTGTCCACCAAGGGGCTCACTGGCAGTTACCAAATGGCGGGCAGCATAGATGGATCCAAGCACCTCCGATTGACCGTCCCATCCGATTGCCCTGGGGGGATACCCTTTGGGAGCTGCGCTGGCGCAGAATACTCGACCTCGGGCTCGAATCGGAAGGACGATTCGTTGTGATTGGCTCAGAGTGTGAGTGAGGCAAATCCGAGCCGGAACCGGTGCTGCTAAATCGGAGATCCCGATCGCACTTCCGGTTCCGGCTCGGTCAAGGATAGTTGCCTTGTTGTCTCGGCCTTGAGACGGCCGACGCTTACGGGTACAGGCCCCGCAGATGGTGAGCGTCTGCCACTTTCTTCACTGCCATGGCGGTTGCTGCGTTGCGCAGAGCCAGGTCGTTCTTCTTGGAGAAGTCGTTGACCTGCTCCCAGGCAGACCGCATGCGGTCGCGGAGACGAGAGTTGACCTCTTCCTCTGACCACCAGTAGGCAGCCAACCCCTGAACCCACTCGAAATACGACACGACGACACCGCCGGCGTTCGCCAGAATGTCCGGCACCACCAGAATGCCGCGATCTTGGAAGATCTTGTCAGCGCCGGGAGTGGTCGGACCGTTTGCCCCTTCGACAATGAGCTTTGCTTTTACGTCTGCTGCGTTCTCGTCGGTTAGAACCCCTTCGATGGCGGCCGGCACCAGCAAGTCCGCATCCAGAGTCAGGATCCCCGCGGCATCGTACGGCTCGGCTCCAGGGAACCCCACGACCTTGCCCGTCTCATCGACAAACTCTTCCAGCTTTTCAATGTCAATGCCGCTTGCGTTGTACAGTCCCCCGTACACGTCGGCAACAGCAATAACCTTGACCCCTGCTTCGAACAGGAAACGCGCTGCACCCCGGCCGACCTTGCCAAATCCCTGAACGACGGCAGTCGTCTGCTCCGGCTTCATACCAAGGCTGTCCATTGCCGATAGCGCGGTGTAAACCACACCGCGAGATGTCGCCGCGGCACGACCCCGGGAGCCGCCCAGCTCGATTGGTTTACCCGTTACAGATCCAAGAACGGTGTGCCCCTTGGCGACAGAAATAGTGTCCATCATCCAAGCCATCGTCTGTTCGTCAGTGCCCACGTCCGGAGCGGGGACGTCCGTATCCTCCCCCAGAATTGGAAGCAGTTCAGAGGTATACCGCCGCGTGATTCGTTCTAGTTCGTGCTTAGAAAAATCGCGCGGATCGATTGCGACCCCACCCTTAGCGCCCCCATACGGCAAGTCCAGCAGCGCGGTTTTCCAGGTCATCCACATTGCCAGGGCGCGAACCTCGTCAATATCCACTTGGGGACTGAACCGGACACCGCCCTTAGCGGGTCCCCTGGTGATGTTGTGCTGGACCCGGTACCCGGTCACCACATCCTTCTCCCCATCATCACGCCAGACGGGAATGGAAACGCTCATCTCGCGCCGGGGCGTCGCAAGCATCTTGTAGGTGCCCTCGCCGAATCCCAGGAAGTCCGTCGCTGCGGCCAGCTGGGCCCGCGCATCTTGCCAGGGGTGAGGTTTAGGAGCGGATGACTGTGTCATACCTATCTGCTTTCTTTCAGAACGGTTTCGATCATGTTCAGGGCAGCCGCAAGCGCCTTATCACTGGTGATCAGTGGTAGCCGCAAACGAATCACGTTCCCATATGTGCCGCAGGTGAGCAGTACAACCCCGCGGGCCCTAACCTTGTTGTGTAACCGGGCCGGCCGGCCCGAGAGCTGGGTTTCCCGTGTCAGGGTCGACCAGCTCATCCCCAATCATCGCACCCGAGTGGCAGATTTGCTTGTTTCTCCGATCCGCGGCCCTATCAGCGGGATCACCGGCCAGGCGGTGAGAGTGTCAGCAAGCGCATATCATGGAACAGTTGGAGTGGACGCTAAAGGGTTTCACAACGCGGTGCTCCCCTCAGCCAAGAGAGAGAAGTTGGAAGTTGCCACAAATATCCCCAGACTCCACATGCCACACGGGTTATAGAAGCGTCTTTAGGTTCCGGCTTGAACGAGGGGAAACTGCCAGAGACGCCATTGAGCGGCATATCCGTGACTGGTTGGGGGCGCGGCACCGCCTTCAGGACCGCAGTGCCCTGGACGAGTGGGACGGGTGCCAGGCGGTAGAATTGCCAAGCGGAGCCCGCGTAGAAGTCACAAGCTACGACGACAAACGCAGCGGGACCGCCGCAGTGAGGTTTAACATCACTGCCGGCTCCGGAGGGGAATACAGAATTAGCATCACCGCTGTCGACGTGAACGGTGAAGCCGCAGTCGTCACCGATTTGGGACAGAAGACAAGGACCCCTGAGTCAGCAATCCGCGAGCTTTCTCCCCCCGGCTTGGTTACGAGGATCTTGAGCGAACGTAGGGCCTTTAGCGGGCGGACCCGCCTGCAAAGTGCCCCCCGGGTGATCCACCCAAGTGACGTCGACGAAATGATCGCTGCGATAATGGACCAACAGCGCCAAGTACCCCTAGTCGTGGGTGCCTCCCCGGGCGCTAACACGGATGACAAATGGCGAGAGCTGGTCAAGACGCTCACCCGTAACAGCGTGGGCGCGGCCGGTGTGTTTGTCATCTCGGCCTCAGCCGTAGAGCAGGTGAATGGGGAGCTGCCCGCTCCGCTGAGGATTCCCAGCGGTCATGTCCGCACCATCGCTCCGCGAGTGGTATTCGAAAACCCTGATGCTGCTAGGCACCCTTTGCTCGAGCCAACTCAGCTGATGGAGATGTTCGGCAACTCGAACACACCCTCCGTGGCAGCACTGAAGGATCACGCGGTCTCGGTTAGACGGACCCTGTTGGAAGGCGTCCTACCTCAAACGCTGCGCCGGCCATGCCAGCTCCTTGACAAGGAGGAACGGCGAGCGCTGCTGGAACAGCGAGTCGCAGCCGAGGTCGCAGCGGAGCCGACAGATGCAAGATTGACCGCTCAATCAAGTGCAGATGTGCCGAGAACCAGGTTCAAGAAGCGGAGCGATCGTCACAAGGGAGCGGGCAGCGCACAGAGCATTTGGGTATCATTCCGTGCGTTGCTGGCTAGCTGGTTGGAAGTCTCTCCAGCAAGCATCGCAGAATCCGACACCGAGCGGGCATTGCTCCAGCTGGACGAGCGTATTCGTACGGACCGAAAATCTATCAGGGTCCACGAAGAGTACCTAACGAGCCTGGAAGAAGATCTGGCGGCAACCAGAGTGGAATTGGCGGATGCCAGGGAAGATAACGAGTCTCTGTCTGCACTGCTGGAAGCGACAGAAGAAAAGCTGTCGGAAGCAACCGCAGCCTGGGAGGCAGCCAAGACCCGCGAAGATTCCATGGAGGAGACAGCACCCGGACTCGGAGCCTCCATGGTCGCAGGTCATGCAGGGGACTCGCAGGAGAATCCCCTAGACGCTAAGGATGCTCGGTCGCAGGTTGGCGATGCACTCGACCTTCTTTCTGAACGCCTGGATCCGCTAATAGGCTCTGAGTTGGCCCCTCATCTGGGGGGTCGGGAATGGACTGTCGTTCTTGAGCAGGTTGATATCAATCGCGGCCGTTCCCCGGGGAACTACAACACGCAGGATCCGTCGGCGCAGCTACGTATTTTGACCGAGAAACTTGGCCAGCTTGGTTTCCCTTTTGATAAGGATGGTTCCCGTACAGTCTCCACCTGCGGGCAAACCCTGCGGGGACTGCGGAACCGGTGGTCACATTTTCATGACCTAACCGGTCACGACGCACTACGAACGTACGATCAGGTGCACCTGCTGCTCGCCGAGCTCGGAGATAAAGAGGGCGCAGAGGAAGCCGCACGCCGTCGCACCAAAGTTGGGCGTCTGCTTTTTAACGGGGACATTGGGACGGTCCCCGCACCAGAAACAGTAGAGCTCACTCAGCCAGAACTAATCGTTCAAGAGCCGGTTTCCGAAGGGTCCACCACTACAGAAGCTGCCCCGACTGAACCTGCAGACGATGAAGAAGCGGTGACCCCGGATGAGGAAATGCTCGTGCGCCGGGACGCTGCGACCAGCATCATCGGCAAGGAACGAACACTGTTCGAGCCGTGGCAGCCCGCGCCGCGAGAGGACCGAGACGTCCTGAACCGTTTGGTGCGCCCCTCAGCGCAGCAACGCGTCAGGTCCGTAGCTCAGGAAATCGTTAGCTTTGAGGGACCCATCTGTCTGGACCGGCTCATCTCGTTTATCGGCCAGGAATTCGATTGGTCAACGCTGCACGAGAAGCGTGTTCGCAATCTGGAGCAACAAGTCCGGTTGGCTGACGTGCACGTTGATGGAGATGGCTTTGTGTGGCCAACGGACATCAACCCGGACACGTGGGCCGAGTTTCGCCCGAACGATTCCTCGGCTAATCGACCCTTCAGCCAGATCAGTCCGGTGGAGCTACGAAATGCCGCTAGGCTCATCCTCGAAGCTCACCCGTCGATAAGCACGGAAGAACTGGAAACGCGCGTCCTGAAGACGTTCGGACGCAGAAGGAGAACGGCCAGCGCCGCGGGGCACCTACGCGCAGCCCTTGGGGAGCTACCCGCACCGCGAGAGAATCGGCATACCTGAGCCGGGAATAGGGCGAGCGGAACCTCGCCCTATTCCCGGCGGTATTGAACGCAACTGTGGCACCTGCATCAAGGACACCGTGGGTCGGCACTATTGGCCTGAGCACTTGCCTAGCCAAGCACGGCCAACAGGATCACGTGCGTTCCTGTTCCCGCGAAGATGGACAGAAAAGCGCTGTGTCTCCACAGCTGCAGTGCGACGGTAACAGCAATGGCTAAGACGAAGGGGATGAGAGCCATTCCCCCGGCCCAAGGTATGTCTTGGAGCAGATAGACCACAAGGATTACCATCACCCCCAGAGGCATTTCTCGCGAGAGGTATCCCACCAGTGGATTCGACCGAATCTTCGCCAGCACTGCAAAAGGTAACGCCCGCATTGACCAGGTGAGAATACCTGATAGAACAACTGCGGCGAGGATGTAGGCATCAGTTGGCATGAGTACGCTTCTTGTCCCAGTGGAAAGCGCCTACCAGACCGGCAACCAATGCTGTGTACGCCACCAGTAGCATGTGCTGGGGAATAAACAGTGCGGACCCGATCCCAATGGTCAGTGCCAGAAGCACAGTGAAGGTGCGCGGGTTAGCCGAGTAGGATTCCAGAGCCAAAACCAAGAACAGCGCGGTGAGAGCAAATTCAAAGCCTTGAACCGCGCCGAGGGGAAGAAAGCTGCCAGCGACGGCACCAAGTGTGGCTCCTCCCACCCAGCCGAGCTGCAGCAGAATCTGCAGCAGAACAATGCGCCTCCCGGGCCAGCGTCGAACCTGCGGTAAAGCTGTGAGCGCGTACGCTTCATCGGTCAGCGCATACATGGCGTAGGCCTTGCGGGGAAGTCCGTGGACCCGGTCAATCGGGAACGATATTGCGTAGAACAGGTGCCGCGAATTCACCACAAGGGTCGTTGCCGCGATCTGCGCTAACGGCGCAGCAGCAGAGACAAGAGCAGCCAGGAGGAACTCCAACGATCCCGCGTAGACAACAGAACTAAACACTGGCGCCCACCACCAGACCAAGCCGAGTTGGGTTAGAACAAGACCAAAAGCGATTCCCAGAGGAACCATTCCCAGCGCTACGGGACCGGCCAGCGCCGCAGCATCACGTATGTCCCCGCCAAATGCGCTCTTGCGCACAAGCACCACGAGTCTTTTTCCTCCCATGAAGCAGGTTCCAGGATTCCCGTGAGACATGCTAGGCCACGTCGAGGTAAGAGCGTGTTTAGGACCGCCTACCGGCTTAGCGCCGCGGGCTTGGCTCCGACAGCTTTATCTTGGGAGCCGCTGCCCAGAGTTTCTCCAGGGCGTAGAATTCGCGCTCGTCTGGTTGCTGCACATGTACGACTAAGTCACCGTAGTCGAGAATGGTCCAGCCACCCCCGACCTCCCCTTCCACCGCGCGCGGGAGCTGCCCCACAACGTCCCTTATCTCCCGCTGGATCTGGTCCGCAATGGAACGAGAGTGCCGAGGGTTATCAGCCGTGACGATAAAGAAAATGTCCGCAAGATAAAGCTGTTCGCTAACGTCTAGTGCGACCGGATCCTCACCAAGTGCCTCAGATGCCGCGCGCTGAGCTAGCGCCAGTAATCCCCCGGCCTGCTGCGTATAAGTCATATATCCTCTCAGATGGGTTTTCGTCCGAGTTAGTCCCGGTAGAGCCCGTACTTTTCAATGTATTGCACTACGCCGTCAGGAACCAGGTACCAGATCGGCTTGCCGTTCTTCACTCTTTCTCGGCAATCCGTGGAGGAGATAGCCATTGCAGGCACCTCTAAAACAGAGACGCGACCTTGCGGGAGATGTCCGACACCAAGCGGATGCCCCGGACGATTCACCCCGATAATGTGCGCCAGCTTAAATAGTTCATCAGCATTCTTCCAGGTCATGATACTTTCCAACGCATCTGCTCCCGTTATGAAGTACCAGTCGACATCCGGTTCTTCGACGTGCAGGCTTTGGAGAGTCTCATACGTGTAGGTGACTCCACCCCTGTCAATATCCAGCCGGGACACCGTGAACCTGTTATTCGAAGCGGTCGCAATCACCGTCATAAGGTACCGGTGTTCTGCATCCGTCGTGTCCTGGTCAACTTTGAAGGGCTGGGCCGCAGTGGGGAGAAAAACCACCTGCTCCAGGTCGAATTTATCCATGACTTCAGAAGCCGCCACCAAGTGTCCATGGTGAATAGGGTCGAAGGTTCCACCCATGATCCCTATGCGGCGCCGCCCCTGACTGTGCTGGCGGCGGCGTGAGTTTTCCCGCTCCCGTCGCCTGTCACGCACGTCGGGCGCGAGCAGTTCTCTTGATCGCTCCGGTGATGCCACAATCAGCCTTCTTCCGGGTCCGTCCAGATGCCAAGATCGCGTTCCTCGCGCAGTTCTGCCCGCGCGGCTTCTTTTCCGTCCATACGAGCCTTATGAGCAGAGCGCCGCTGAGCTGTAGTCCGGCGCGTGGACTGCTGCAGGCGCAGGTCTTCCCCGCGGCCTCCCAGCAGCTCAGCCCCAGTGGAAAGACTGGGCTCCCAGTCAAAGATTAGGCCGCCTTCCAACTGCCCGATCACCACGGGGTCTCCCGGAGAGGCCCCAGCTTTGACCAACTCATCTTCGACGCCTGCCGCAGCCAGTCGGTCGGCTAGGTACCCCACCGCCTCGTCGTTGCCAAAGTCAGTCTGCTTGACCCAACGCTCAGGTTTGGACCCGCGCACTTGGTAGACGGTTTCCCCGCCGTATTGGACGGGCGTGACAGAAACGGGAACAGGGCTGCCCCCAACCGGGCGCGGGGTGAGCAGAACTCTGGTGGAGTCTACCTCCGGCAATAGTTTGCGCTGTTCTTCGACCATGTCTCCCAGCGCGAACGACAGCGCTGGCAGGCCCTGATGAGTCACGGCAGATACCTCGAAAATAGGCCAGCCGAACTTCTCCAGTTCGGGCCGCATCATCTGTGCCATCTGCTCCCCGTCGGGCAGATCGATCTTATTGAGAATGATGACCCGTGGGCGCTCCATGAGAGGCACGTAGCCTTCCACCTCTGCCAGGTCGCCCTGGTACGCGTTCAACTCCCCCTCGATAACCTTCAGATCAGTTACCGGATCGCGTTCAGGTTCATACGCGGCGGCGTCAATCACATGGGCAAGCACGGTGCAACGCTCCACGTGCCGCAGAAACTCAAGGCCTAATCCCTTGCCTTCCGAAGCTCCGGGGATTAGCCCGGGGACGTCTGCCACCGTGTATCGGAACTCGCCCGCCTTCACCACACCCAGGTTGGGCACAAGCGTTGTAAACGGATAGTCAGCAATCTTCGGGCGCGCCGCAGACATGGCCGCCACCAGCGAGGACTTCCCTGCGGAAGGGTATCCCACCAACGCCACGTCCGCGATGGACTTCAGCTCTAGGACGTACGTGCTTTCCTCCCCGGGTTCGCCCAGGAGTGCAAAGCCGGGAGCTTTGCGAGTGCGCGAGGCTAAAGCAGCGTTCCCGCGACCTCCCCGACCCCCCTGGGCCAGAACAAGCTCGTCTCCCGCGGCCTGCAGGTCAGCAAGGAGTATTCCGGACTGGTCCTTCACCACTGTGCCAGGGGGAACTGGCAAGACAATGTCGTCGGCGTTTTTTCCTTCCTGTAAGTCTCCACGACCGACCTCTCCGTTCTTAGCCCGATGGTGAGGTCGATGATGGAAACTCAGCAGAGTGGAAACATTAGGATCTACCCGCACCACGACGGATCCGCCATCGCCTCCGTTCCCCCCGTCAGGGCCCCCGAGCGGCTTATATTTCTCCCGACGCACAGAACTACACCCGTGACCGCCATCCCCGGCAGTTACGTACACTTTTACCCGGTCGACAAACTCGGCCACGCATACTTCCTTCGGTAGATACGAGAAAGGGCGCTCGGAACAACCGAACGCCCTTCACGACAGTTGGAGACTACGCTTCAACCACGTTAATGACCCTGCGGCCACGATAGTTACCGAACTCCACGCTACCCGCTGCAGTTGCAAAAAGCGTGTCGTCCTTGGCCCGGCGAACGTTCTGACCGGGATGGTATTTGGTACCCCGCTGACGCACGAGGATTTCCCCGGCGTTCACGGACTGACCACCGAAACGCTTCACACCTAGACGCTGCGCGTTAGAGTCACGCCCGTTCCGGGATGAGCCAACGCCCTTTTTTGTTGCCATTTTTGCGCTTCTTTCTTGCCTAGTCCGTCAGGCAATCTCGGTGATCTTCACGACCGAGAGCGGCTGGCGGTGCCCCTGACGCTTCCGGTAACCCGTCTTATTCTTGTACTTCACGATGTTGATCTTGGGGCCCTTGGCGTCCTCCACGATCTCAGCCTTCACACTGACCTTGGCCAGGTCATCTGCACCGGTGGTAACAGTCTCACCATCCACCAGCATCACGGGCTGGAACTGCACGGTCGAGCCGATTTCGTCCGCCAACCTGTCGACCACCAGGGTGTCTCCTACGGAGACCTTCTCTTGCCGGCCACCGGCTTTAACGATCGCGTAGACCACGTTGTTGCCCATCTCTTCATCTAAACTTCGGAACCGGATCAGCCCCGCAAACCGCAGGCCTCACCAGTGGGTGCTGAATGCACCGACCATTTAATTTATCGGATTAGCTCCACTAAGGGCAAGCTTCACCGCTGTTTCTAGGCGGATCCCGGTGTGTCATTTAGCACGTCGGGACCGATTAGTTACGAATCCAACAAGTCCTTGACCGCTTCCTGTGCAGATTCCCTCTTGGCCGCGGCCTCCTCGGGCGAATCCTGCACCTTGGGAGTTACGCCGCCCGCGCCGGAAGTCACCTTTCGACGACGACGGGGGGAGGGCGCGTCAGCTGTTCTTTCCGGCAAGTAAACCTGGACTACACCGGAAGACTCAGCAGCTCCGGGGATGACAACAGTGGAGCCTTTCCCGGCAGCACGGGTCTGAGGCTGACCTGACCCCTCGGCCACTGGCCGCTCGGCGGGTGTCACCGCATCTACCGTTGCCGCACGGCGCCGCCTTGGCGCGGACCGCTGGGGCTTAGATTCATGTGCCTTAGCCTCGTCAGCACGGTGATCTCGTGCCTTAGATTCTTGGACTGGTGGTTCCTCAGCCACAGATGTCGAGGCCGTCGGCTCCTGGGTCTTGACCTTCTGGGCCTCAACCTCTTGGGCCTTAGAAGACTGGGCCTTGGCTTTGCTTCTCTTGCCCCCGGAAGAGGAATCTCTGTCCCCATCGATTGCGGCGGATTCAGGTCCCGCCTTCGACTCCGTTTCCTTCTCCGGTTCGCCCTCGTCTTCCGGGCGTACGGTGGCGGCGGCTATAGCTGACAGCGCCGTCTTTACCTTTTCATCCCCAACATGGCTGACGGGCCTGTCTGGCTCTTTCTGAGCGTCCTTATGCTGCTGAGAAGAGCGATGGTCGTCGTTACTCTTACCCTTGCGGCGCCTCCCGCCAGACTGAGGCGTAGAGATCTCCACCTCCACCGGGTGATCGTGAACAACGAATCCGCGACCGTCACAGTGTTCGCAGGTAGTCGAGAATGCCTCGACCAGTCCTTCCCCAACCCGCTTACGAGTCATCTGAACCAGTCCCAAAGACGTTATCTCTGTTACCTGGTGCCGCGTCCGATCCCGGCCGAGGCTCTCAACCAGGCGCCTGAGAACAAGCTCCCTGTTGGATTCAAGGACCATGTCGACAAAGTCAATGATGATGATTCCACCGATGTCCCGCAGCCGTAACTGCCGAACAATCTCCTCAGCAGCCTCCAAGTTGTTCCTGGTCACGGTCTCTTCAAGAGTTCCACCGGAACCAATGAACTTGCCCGTGTTTACGTCGACGACTGTCAACGCCTCGGTCCTGTCGATGACCAGGGTGCCACCGCTGGGAAGCCAAACCTTGCGGTCCATTCCCTTGGCTAGCTGTTCATCGATCCGTTTCGCCTTGAAAACGTCCTCACTACCCGTCCACTTCTCCAGGCGCGGTTCCAGTTCCGGAGATAGATCGGTGACGTACTCGTGCACCGTCTCCCAGGTGTCCGAACCTTCCACCACGAGCTTCGCGAAATCCTCGTTGAATATGTCTCGAACGACACGGACAACCAATTCGGGTTCCCCGCGCAGAAGCTGAGGAGCCTTCCGGGTCCGCTCCTGTTTGAGCCCGATGTCCTTCCACTGTCCCACCAGGCGTTCCACGTCGTCCTTCAGCTGCTGCTCGGTAGCTCCCTCAGCCGCGGTGCGAACTATGACTCCGGCATCCTCCGGGACAACTTCTCGCAGAATCTTCTTCAAGCGGGACCGTTCGGTATCGGGAAGCTTTCGAGAAATCCCCAGCATGGACGACCCCGGCACCAAAACCAGGTACCGGCCGGCAAGGGTTATCTGACTGGTCAGACGAGCGCCCTTATGACCAATCGGGTCCTTGGTTACCTGAACCAGAACCGTATCCCCCGACTTCAAGGCCTGCTCGATTCGCCGGGGCTTCCCTTCCATCCCGAGTGAATCCCAGTTGACCTCTCCGGCGTAAAGGACCGCATTGCGACCCCGCCCAATATCAACAAAGGCTGCCTCCATGGAAGGCAGAACATTTTGCACCCTTCCCAGGTAAATGTTCCCAACAATTGACTGCTGTGTCCGGCGTGCGACGTAGTGTTCAACCAGCAGCCCGTCTTCAAGGACAGCTATCTGATCCAAACCGTCTTGGTGCCGGACTACCATTTCCCGGTCCACGGACTCCCTGCGAGCCAAAAACTCGGCCTCAGTTATAGATTGGCGGCGGCGCCCTTCTTTGCGCCCCTCTCTGCGACGCATACGCTTCGCTTCAAGCCGCGTCGATCCCTTGAGTGCCTGAACCTCATCGTTCGGGTCGGTGTCGGTACCTCCGGAAGAGGCGCCGCGCGGTCGACGCCGACGGCGCCTCCGAGTCGTCTCTTCAGGAGTCCCTCCCCCCTCGTCCCTCTTGGCATCCGGCTCTTTAGCAGAAGGCGTCCCCTCCTTCGCCGGCTCCTCTGAGGTCGACTTAGACTTTTTCTTGCCCGACGAGGATTTCTTCTGCTGCTTCGGGTCTTCGGTCTTTCTCGAGTCTGCTTGCTTCTGTTGCTTTGACTCTTCGTTCTTGCCCTGCTCGGACTTCTTCTGGCCCTGACGCGCACCCTTAGCAGGCTTGCGCTTACCGCCGCTTGCGTTTTCATCACCGGACAGTTTGTCGCCGGGTTCTTCCTGCGGGCCGCGCTGCTGCTCTTTTGGTGCTGGTTCCTGGAACTGGGGCGCCTGAAAAAGTAGTGCGGCCGCAGGTGCAAGAGGCGAGTTTTCCTCTTCACTCATATTAACTAGTACTCCGTTTGTAGCTGTCGACCACATACCCGGCCGCCAGCAATTCTGGTCGGTGTCATCCGCTTGGGATGCAAAGCTCACCGGCTCCCGCGTTCCAGCGGGCGTTCCTTAGGACCGCACGGTTGCGACGCGTTTATGCTCATGCAACCGGGTCAACCAGAACCGACGAAGCTGGGTATGCAGCTTCGCGCCTTGGCTACCAGTATCCCACAGGCAACGAAAAGTCCGTGCATGCTAGTAGCGTTTCTCACCACAGCCCTGACCTGCTCGTACAAGACAACGCGGTATGCGCGAAGGAAGTGTGTATATTTCGATGCGACTGAGACCGCGTCCCCTCCGCGTTTCAGGCCGCAATCCATCCCGGAGCCGGGTATAGTAAAAAGGTCCCAGGCGTCGCGTTGATGGTTCAGCGTTTCCCATGTCGAGGACGCCTTGGGATCCCCTTCAACACCGCCAGCTACATATTGAAAGGCACGCACATGGAATTCCTGCCGACAGCTTTAGACCCTGTCGCGCTGGGACGGTGGCAGTTTGCGATAACCACCGTTTACCACTTTATCCTGGTTCCGCTCACGATAGGTCTGTCCCTTTTGGTCGCGATAATGCAGACCTTCTGGTATCGGACAGGCAGTGAATCATGGCTGAAAGCGACTCGTTTCTTTGGAAAACTTCTCCTTATCAACTTCGCCCTTGGCGTAGCAACCGGAATCGTCCAAGAGTTCCAGTTCGGTATGAACTGGTCGGAGTATTCCCGTTACGTTGGGGACATCTTCGGAGCTCCTCTAGCAATTGAGGCTCTCCTAGCGTTCTTCCTTGAGTCCACGTTCCTCGGAATATGGATCTTCGGATGGGGACGCATCTCCCGGGGAATGCACCTGGCAATGATCTGGCTGGTAGCCATCGGCACTATGCTGTCTGCGCTGTGGATCCTAACGGCGAACGCGTGGATGCAACTCCCCGTCGGCGCCATATTCAATCCGGCGACCGGACGCGCAGAATTAGACGGAGCTGGCGGCTTCTTGGCTCTCATAGCTTCACCCATGATGTGGTGGACCTTCTCCCACGTGATTACGTCCTCGTGGTTCCTTGCTGGGACCTTCGTTGCGGGTATCTCCATCTGGTGGATGACTCGTTCCGCACGCGAAGGCGGAAAAGAAGGAACGGAAGAAGCCCGGGAAGTCTGGTTGCCCGCCATGCGTGTTGGCCTTGTCGCCATCATAATTGGCGGTCTTGGAACAGCAGGTACCGGCCACTTCCAAGGTCAAGAACTGGTGAAGGTCCAACCGGCCATGATGGCGGCTGCCGAGGGCATCTGTATGGACACGGAAGGCGCGGCGTTCACTATCGCACAGTTCGGTGGTTGCCCGCTGGATGGAAACGGAGAGCCAACCCGTCTGATCACGGTCCCCGGCGTTACATCGTTCATGTCTCACAACTCCTTCTCCGCTGAAGTGGAAGGAGTCCAGAACATCCAGGAGCGCACCGTCGAAATGCTGAATTCGAACGAGGCCTTCGTCGCCCAGTATGGCGACGCCTCCCAGTACGAATTCATACCCCCACAGATGGTCGTATTCTGGTCCTTCCGTATCATGATCGGATTCGCGGCCTTCGCAGCCATCATGGCGCTGTGGGCGCTCTGGGCGACGCGTCAGGGGAAGATCCCAACGTCGAAGCTGGCTGGCACGCTGTCGCTGTGGACGATCACGACACCGTTCATTGCGGCTTCAGCCGGGTGGATATTCACCGAAGTCGGGCGGCAGCCGTGGGTTGTCTACCCGAACTCGGAAGCCATCGCAGCGGGTGACCCAGTCGGCCAGGTGCTGATGATGACTGAGCTGGGGATCTCAACCGCTGTTCCCGCGTGGCAGACACTCATGACCCTGATCCTCTTCACGGTTCTGTACGGCGTGCTGGGCGTAATCTGGTACATGCTCATGCGGCGCTACACCCAAGAAGGCGTACACAGCGGCGAACATGACAATGAAGACGGAACCAAGAGCGATTATGACGACTCTGACTCCCTGGTCTTTGGATACTGAGAGGTAGATACACAATGGAATTTCTCAGCATTCTCTGGTTTATTCTGATCGCGGTCCTTTGGACCATGTACCTGTTCCTTGAAGGCTTCGACTTCGGCGTTGGCATGCTGATTCCCGTGGTCGCGAAGGGCGATGAGGAACGCACGCAGACCGTACGGACTATTGGGCCCCACTGGGATGGGAACGAGGTCTGGCTGCTCACCGCTGGTGGCGCCACCTTCGCTGCCTTCCCGGCTTGGTACGCGACTATGTTCTCCGGCATGTACCTGGCGCTGTTCCTGCTGTTGGTACTGCTGATCGTCCGGATCACGGCCATCGAATGGCGCTCCAAGCTGCGTTCTGACCAGTGGCGCGCCAGGTGGGACTGGATTCAATCCATTGCCTCTTACGGCGCACCGCTAGTGTTGGGCGTAGCGTTCTCCAACCTTGTTCAAGGGATGAAGATTGTCGCTCAGAACCGCCTTACGGGAGATGTTATTCCACCCGACCAGGTGGCTTCTTTCGCGGGAGACGGCACGACCGTATACAACCTGACCGGAGGCTTCTGGTCTCTGTTCACCCCATACACGATTCTGGGCGGCATCATGCTGGTAGTTGTTTCCATGGCGCACGGCTCCCAGTACCTGTCACTGAAGACAACGGGAGAGGTAGAGAAGCGGGCAACCGCCGTCTCCGGGCCACTCTCGCTGGTGGCGGTTGCACTGGCTGCGGCCTGGGTGATCTGGGGACAGTTCGCGTACACCCACAATGGGTTTGCGTGGATCCCGCTGGCGATAGCTGCGGTGGCGCTGATTGCGGCGGCCGCGTTCTCCCAGCCCGCTTTACGTGATGAAAAGAAGGCTTTCATAGCGTCTTCCATCGGCATCGCAGGTGCGGTGGCGTGGGTATTCTCAGCCATGGCTCCGAACGTAATGAAGTCCTCTATCGACTCGGCGTACTCGCTGACGATCCCCCTAGCGACCTCGACAAACGGCACACTGACCGTTATGACGATCGTCGCGGTCATCCTGGTGCCGATCGTGCTGGCGTACACCGCGTGGTCCTACTGGGTGCTCCGAGGGCGGATTTCGGAGGCCGACGTCAACTCAAACACGGGGCTCATCCCCGACAAGATCCGACTGGGCGCGAACTTCCTGTCCGGGAAGTAACCGCTCTTATCTACGCGGGGTCGGTGCCGGTAACGGAGCCGACCCCGCGTTTTGCTTTCAGATCGGAGACGATGAACCTGTGAAACCTCTTGACCCCCGTCTGATGCGATATGCCAAGTCAGCTCGGTATTACATAATCGAAATCGCCGTACTTGGAACCCTGGTGGCGGGACTGGTGATCGCACAAGCCTTCCTCATCTCTGCGGCGGCCAGTCCAGTTGTCACTCGGTCGGCCCCCCTGAACCAGATCCGCCCCACCGTAGGGCTACTAATGGTCGTGGTGCTTGTGCGCGGGCTGCTCCTCTACTACAGGGAGGCGCGGGGACACCGCGCCGCCGACCAGACAATCATGGATCTGCGTCAGCAGGTCGTAACCAAGGCCGTGGATCTGGGGCCTCGCTGGCGGTCGCGGGAGGGGTCCGACACCGTAACGCTAGTGACCCGCGGACTGGACGACCTGGGACCCTACTTCGTCAGGTACCTGCCCCAGCTGCTGCTAGTGCTGACAGTCACCCCGGCAACCCTGGTAGCTATCCTGCTGCTCGACTTTTGGTCCGCCGTGATAGCTGCTGTGACCATTCCCCTGATCCCCATCTTCATGGTCTTGATTGGTCGGCTCACCGAGACGGCCTCAAAAAAAAAATTGGCTGCGATGGAGCGACTGGGAAGTCAGCTTTTGGACCTGCTGACCGGACTACCTACTCTGAGGGCTTTGGGGAGAGAAAAGGGTCCGCGAACAGCTCTAGTGCAGCTTTCTAAACGCAACACTGAGACGACCATGCAAACCCTGCGACTGGCGTTCCTCTCGGGCGGGGTGCTGGAGTTTCTTGCGACACTGTCCGTAGCCCTAGTAGCCGTGCAAGTGGGTTTTCGCATGGTCGCGGGGAATATCCCGTTACAAACCGGGCTGGTGATCATCATGCTGGCACCCGAGGTCTTTGAACCGCTGCGCCAGGTCGGCGCGCAATTCCACGCTTCGGCAAACGGGGTCGCGGCCGCTGATGCGTGCTTTGAGATCCTGGAACAGCCCAGTCGCGAGCCGGGCGGCGTGCCTGCGCCAAACATCTCCCAGGCCAGGATCCACTTTGAGGATCTGAGCGTCGCTGCGCGCGGTACCTGGGCGCCGGCGAACCTGAGCGCTGCGATCGAACCAGGCCAAATTACGGCATTGGCGGGACCTTCCGGCTCCGGCAAATCAACGACGGTTGCGGTTCTACTGGGGCTAGAGCCAGCCACGCGCGGCCGCGTCAGGGTCCAGGATGTTGATATCTCCGAAATGGACCTCGAATCTTTCTGGGAACAGCTGGCATGGGTGCCCCAGTCCCCGACCATAGTGCCAGGAACCGTGCGGGAAAATGTCGACCCCCTAGCCTCCGGAACCTCTCTAGAACAAGCCGCGGAACTAACCGGATTCGCAGAAATCGTGCGCGGGTTGCCGCAGGAATGGGAGACGATGGTTGGTGCCGGAGGAGTCGGCCTCTCAGTAGGCCAAAGACAGCGCCTAGCCCTCACCAGAGCTCTTGTCGAGGCGCGGCCACTACTGATCCTAGATGAACCAACCGCTCACTTGGACGCAATAAGCGAAGACCAGATTGTGAAAGTTCTCCGCCACTTCCGGTCCCAAGATACGACGATTCTGGTGATAGCCCACCGCGGGGCCGTCCTTGGTATTGCCGATCATGTCATCTCAGTAGAGCCTCGGGCCGCCACGAAGGCTGAAGTCGAAGAGTTCCCCCAGTTAGAAGCGGTCGAAGAGGCTCCGGATCTTCATGACGTCACGGCGCGCTTCCTGGACCCAGCGGTGATAGAAGCAGAGGGCGAACTCCAATGATAGAAAGAGTCCTTCCGCGCGCCGAACGTAAATCACTGGCCCGGGTACTTCGCATGTTGGACATTAGGCGGGGAGGTTTCATTCTCTCCCTGATACTTGGCGTTGCCGGGATGGGATCGGCTGTGGGATTGGGGGCGACTTCCGCCTGGTTGATCGCCCGCGCCTCACAGATGCCACCGGTCCTTACACTCACTATTGCCGCTACATCGGTGAGGTTCTTCGGGATTGGCCGGGCCGTGTTCCGCTACCTGCAGCGGCTGGCTAGTCACAGGGTCGCGTTGGACGGCATGAACTCGCTGCGGCTCAACATTTATGATGCCCTGGTGACCGGTCCCATTGAGAGGGTCGCGCGATTGCAGCGCGGAGACCTGCTCAGCCGGACAGGGGCCGATGTAGATACTGTCGGCGACTTTGTAGTGAAGTCTCTGCTGCCCGCCCTGGTGACCCTGATAGTCGGGCTGGGCACAGTTGTGGGTTTTGCTTTCATATCAGTGCCGGCTGCACTGGTGCTGTTGGCAATGCTTCTGGTCGCAGGAATACTGGTCCCGCTCCTGACTATGTCCGCAACCAGAGCGGGGGAAATCGCGGAGATGGAGTACCAGCGGGAACTGTCCGTCACCGCAATGACCATGGTCGATGGGGCTGACGAGCTGCGCGTGTCCGGACGTATGCCAGCACTGTCTGCACATCTGGCGCAAACGACAGACAGCATCAACCAAGCTCGGGCCCGCGCGGACCGACCCGCCGCAGTGGGAGTTGCCTTGGATCGGATCGCCATGGGAGCAGCCGTCATCGGCATCCTTCTGGTGGCCACACCCGAAGTGGGGGCTGGTACGGTCGCCGCAGTTGCGTTCGCCGTCCTAGTGCTCACCCCACTGTCCGCATTCGAGGGTACAGCTGAGCTTGCACCCGCCGCCGCTCAGCTCATTCGCTCCGCCCGTGCAGCAAAGCGCATCACGGACCTGTTGGGCCAGCCGGTCCCGCCACGTCCGGAGCATTCCGTGCCGCAGGCTCTAGAACCACGACTGAGCGCCAAGAACCTGGATGTTGGTTGGCCTGGTGGTCCCGTGGTTGCTGCCGATCTGGGCATCTTGGTAGAACCTGGATCGACAACGGCAGTAATCGGCCCTTCGGGCATCGGTAAGACCACGCTTCTATACACGCTGGCCGGCATGCTTGCACCGAAGGGTGGCCACGCCACGCTGAACGGGGTTCCGGTGTGGGAGGCTAACCGAACAGAACTGACCGATGTGGTCAGCCTGACCGAAGAGGATGCTCACATATTCGCCACGACCGTCATAGAAAACCTGCGGGTCGCGGCGCCTACCCTCAGCAGGCAACAGGGAGAAGACCTTTTGGGTCGAATGGGCCTGGGAGACTGGGTCGAAGCGCTACCCCAAGGTTTGGACACCCCACTAGGCTCTGGGGGGACCAGCATATCCGGAGGAGAGCGACGCCGACTGCTGCTCGCACGCGCTCTCGCCGCGCCCGCTCCACTAATGCTCCTTGACGAACCGGGCGAACACTTAGACTCCGCGACCGCATCCACCATTCTCGGTGAGCTCCTCACGGGGGCTGGAGAAGAGCGTGGATTGCTCCTTGTTACCCATCGTCTGTCCGAACTAACTCTGGCCGATAGAATCCTGGTTATCGAGCCCGGTGAGGAGGGGCAGCCCGCCCGCGTCCTAGCGCAGGGCAACCACGATGATCTTCTCCGTCACTCCGAGTACTACCGCTGGTCACTAAGGCAAGAACAATGAGCAACTCCAGTGCAGTGTCCCCGCTGATTGATTTCCTTCTGGAATCACCTAGCTTCACATCGGAAAAAGCACTCGCGCAGGCAGTGCGTCAAGTGGCAGAGCTGGCAATGCCCGGGGGGACCTTCGCGGTAACAACGGGGGAGGGCACCATCCTCTCAGCGGACAGTCCCAGGGGCACAGAACAAATCACTGCCCGTCCCCTGGCAGACTGGGAGGCTGGGCCTTACGAGCTCGGAGCAGGACTGAAGCTGTTTGGGCTCCCCACTGGAAATGAGGCCCCCAGCGACTACACAGAGGTCGCCAGGATCGCTAGGGCGGGTGTGGAACATTGGACGTTGGCAGCAGCCCGGCGGGTCCGGCGCAGCTGGGGGGTGGCAACACAGGCCTACACGCAGGCATTGGTCGACGAGATAGAAGAAGAAGAAGCCCTAGAACTTGCAGTTGAATCCGCACTGGAGGCGGGAGACTCAGACCTGACACTTCTGTACCTTCCAGGGATGGGCGGAACCTGGACCTGCGAGTTTGCGGCCGGCGACCCCGCCCCCGAGATCATCGGAGCCCAACTGCAGCTCTCTGAAAGCGCCGCCGGGCCCGTCTCCTGGGGATCCACGGTGTCCAGCCACGACGCGGACGACCTTTTCGTTGGTCCCGTCGGCCTCCTTGGTCAGTACGGCCCAGTCATCGTTGTCCCTCTCCGATCCGGCGAAGCGACACACGGGGCACTGGTCCTCCTGCGAAGGTCTGGGGGCCTTCCCTATAACCAGGAGAATCTTCCCCTGGTTGAAAGCTTCGCGGCGGTGGTGACTCTTGCTCTGGAACTGGAGCAAGGCCGCAAGGCCAGAGCGGCTGCGCTAATGCTGGAAGAAAGGGATCGAATCGGGCGCGACCTGCACGACTTAGGGATACAGCTACTCTTCGCCACGGGAATGCAGCTGGATAAACTGCAAGCAGAAGTTGAAGATGGAGAGATACCCAAGCGAAAAATCGCTAAAGAGATTCGCGCCGCCATGAGAAACCTAGAAGATGCTGTGGCCCAAATCCGCCAGGTTGTCAGTGGTCTGAAGGAGACGGAGCAGCGCCTAAATTTCGCGGAACTGCTCCAGCAGGAGTCGTCCCGCTCAAGACGCATCCTGGGCTTCGCCCCGTCCCTTGTCCTAGAGCTGGATGGCAAAATCCTGAATCCCGAGTCAGAAACCTGGGAACAGGAAGTGGAAGATCTAGCGATACGTGTGGACGAGGAAATCGCAGCGGATGCGGTTGCTACTCTTCGGGAATCCGTTGCGAACGTGGCCCGTCACGCTGGGGCACGCTCGGTGAAAGTATCCGCCTCTGTATCTGGCCGCGGACACGTCGGGGAGCTGGTTTTATCCATCGTCGATGACGGGCGCGGAATAGACCCCTCCCGTACGCGTAGCTCCGGGATAGCCAACATGAGAGGTCGCGCTATAGGGCGCGGCGGAGGTTTTGCAGTGGGATTGGGACCCCGAGGGACAGGCACTTCGGTGGTGTGGCGTGTTCCCCTGGGTTAGCGACCCACAGTCGCGGCAAAACCGAACAGTTTTGGAACTAGTCCTGAGCTCCGCTCCGCCAAGCGGCGCTGCGCTGAGAGGCTACCCAGGCCGCCACTTGAGTGCGTCGTTGCAGTCCCATCTTCG
Source organism: uncultured Actinomyces sp. (assembly GCA_964345535.1). Classification (GTDB taxonomy): domain Bacteria; phylum Actinomycetota; class Actinomycetes; order Actinomycetales; family Actinomycetaceae; genus Scrofimicrobium. The sequence continues at coordinate 73,451 of CAYFRG010000002.1, forward strand.
CCAGCAAAGAGGTGATGTGATTCTTCACCGTCTTCTCAGCAATGCCCAAACTGGCACCGATCTCTCGGTTAGACATGCCATCACCGATCAGGCCAATCACCTTGCGTTCGGTCGGCGTGAGAGAAGCGGTGGGGTCATCCGCCTCCCCGCGTCTACGTGTCACCGTCCGCTCATCCAATAGGATTCTGCCAGCCGCAACTGCGCGGACTACGTCCGTTATCTCTCCGCTTCGCACAGTCTTCAGAATGAACGCCCTAGCCCCCGCGGCGACAGATTCGCTCAGAGCATTGTCGTCGTCGAACGACGTGAGCACCACCGAACGAACGTCGGGAGCGGACTCTGTCAGTTGAGACATGATGTCCACGCCAGTCCCATCGGGCAACTGCAAATCCACCAGGATTACATCCGGCTTGACCAGGTTTGCACGTCGAAGCCCGTCTTCTACGGTGCCGGCTTCCGCGACGACCTCCAGATCCGCCTCACGATCAATGATCTCAGCGATACCTCTACGCACGATCTCGTGGTCGTCAACAATCATCACTCTAAGGGGATTTTCAGGGGTCCCGACCTTGGATTCGCTCACAGTCACATATTACCGAATTAAGCCTGAACCCGGGACTTTTGGCCGGAAACTACCTAGGGGTAACAGGGGCAGGCTGGCAGCGCGGACAGAAGTGAGTGGACCTACCGCCGACTACGGTTCGCTCAATGGTGGCCCCGCACCTCTTGCACGGCCTGCCGGAACGTCGATAGACAGCGAGTCTGCGCGAAAAGTATCCGGGGTTGCCCTCCACATCCACGTATAACGAGTCAAAGGATGTTCCACCCGACTCCAATGCAGAAGCCATCACGGCTTGCGCACTGTGCAGTATTTTCTCCCAAGTGACGGCGCTCAGGTCACTTCCTCGCTCACGCCCGTTGGTTTGGGCCTCATAGAGAGCTTCGTCGGCGTAAATATTGCCAATTCCCGAGACAACTTCCTGGTCCAGGAGCAGGGTCTTCACTGCCCGAGTGGATTTGCTGCCCCTAGCAGCCACAGCCGAAGGAGAGAAGTCCTGCTCGAAAGGATCCGGAGCGATGTGTCCCATAAGTTCCGGCACCAGGCGGCTCCCTCGAAGCACGAGCGGTGAGGCTGTCAGATGGCCGAAAGTACGTTGGTCCACAAAACTCAGTGCCGAGCCGTCGGATAGCTTGACCCACAAATGCTCGTGCTTCTTCAGACCTGGGCTGGCTGTATTGGGACTCTGCCAGTGAACCTGCCCGGACATTCCCAGGTGAACCACCAGGGATGGGTCTTTGGGGGCGCTGTCGCCCGCCACTAGGGGTAACCACAAAAACTTACCGCGACGCTCCACCCCGGAAAGGGAAGCCCCCTCAAGCACATATCGGACCTCGTCGAAACCACCCGGGTTGTTACGGAACATACGGGGGCCGCCGCCGACTATGTCTTCGACTCTCAAGCCCCGCACCCGGTGAGCAAGGCCCGCCCGTATGGTCTCAACTTCTGGCAGCTCTGGCATCGCTTACCTGTCGCTGGGCAGCGACCCTGCAGTCGGGTCTACCTCAGGACCTACCAGATTGACCAGAGCGTCTCTGGCCGCTAGGTTCTCCGCGTGCTTCCTAGAAGAGGCGGTGGCGATCCCCGCGGGTTTCCCTTCCAGCAACACCGTTACTGTGAAGCTGCGCTGGTGGTCGGGGCCCGTACCTTCGCATGAGTACTCGTATTCCCCAAGCCCTGCACTAGCCACATGCTCTTGGAGCCTAGTCTTCCAGTCTGTGGTCTGCGCGAGGTCTTCTACGTCATCCAACAGCGGTGCCAATGCCTTCAGAACAGCGGCACGCGTCGTTTCCATACCTGACGAGATGTAGGTCGCTCCGATGAGGGCTTCCATGGCATCGGAGAGAATAGAGTCTCTTTCCCTGCCGCCCATCTTGTTCTCCCCGACCCCAAGTAGCAGGTAATCTCCCAACCCGAGCCTGCGCGCGGTCTGGGCAAGAGGAGGCTGCGAAACCGTGGCGATCCGCATCTTCGACAGGGTGCTTTCCGGTTTCTCCGGGTAGTTCCGATAGACCCAGTCGGTAACTATCGCTCCCAGAATCGCGTCCCCCAGGAACTCCAAACGCTCGTTGTGGTTCGGGTCCCCCACCTCGTAGGCAAACGAACGGTGAGTCAGCGCGGTCACTAGCAGTTCAGGATCCACGTGCGCACCCCACCGCTCTAGCAAATCTGAAGGGTCCGGATTTAGCGGGCCCGCCTTTGGTTTGCGCGCCGGCGTCTTCGTCACTGTTGATCCTTATCGAAGAAGCCTTCCAGTGCCGCGAAACGAGGATCTATGAACTCGTGAGAGTGCCCCTCTTCAGCTTCCTCTAGTCGGATCCCGCAGTGGGGGCACAGCCCCTGACAGTCGGCTTGGCACAGAGGGCGGAGAGGTGCGGCCCCAAGAATTGCGTCGCGTAGGAGTGGCTCTAGGTCAACCGTGTTCCGATCGATCACCTTTCGAGGGTCCAACTCATCCCCCTCAACCTCAATATCGGCATCTGACGGCTGCTGCCTGCCCGGGCGGCCGAGCTCTTCATAGATATCAGAAGTGTCCGCCTGCCAATCCCAAGTGAGCCGATCAACGCAGCGCACGCACTCGCCTTCCAAGGTACCTTCGGCCTCGACCCTGACCACGACACCACCATCGAGCGCCGTCAAAGAGACATGGAGGGGGATCTCGGTACCCTCAGGAAGAGTGAGCACCTCTGAAGCCCACCCGCTAGGAACCGTCCAGTCAACCTCTAACTCTTGGTGCGACCCAACTTCAGCTGGCAAGTCAATTAGGGAAACTTGTAGCTGTTTGTCACTCATCTTGGTCCTCCTTCGCCCCAGCCGCTCAGCCCGGGTTTCACTATCTGACCGGGACGCTGGCGGCAGCCAGGTTGGTCAGGGGTGCAGATTCACGTCTGGGTGGTCAAACCCCGAGCGCTCGGCGATTGTACGTCGCCCCGCTTCAGTTTTGCGAGATAGGTCCGCCAGCAGCTGATTCACCTGAGCCAGGGTCGTCGCAGCGTAGTCGTCAGCTCCAAGGCGCAAATCTCCCGCTTCGACACGAGCCTGGTGCAGCAGTTGCCGAGCCTCCTCCTGCGCTGTCTTTAGGACAGTCTCGTTGGCGACAAGCTGCGCGGCTTTCGTTTGTGCCTCCAGGATCTGACGTTCTATACCTTCTTGGGTACGTTCACGGATTTCAGCAGCTTCTTCTTGCGAACGCGCGACCTTGCGATCAGATTCTTCGGTCGCCTGGCGCAGCATAGTGTCGGCACGTTCACGCGCCTCATCAACAATAGACTTTGCCTTTGCAGTCGCCTCCTGAATGGTGATCGCGGCCGTTTGGTCGGCCCGATCAAGGACTGCATCCGCATCAGCAACCACCGCGTCGGCAGCCACCAGATCCTCGGGCAAGGCTTCACGCGCTTGGCCCAGCAAATCTATGATACCCGCTTTGTTGACGATCACATTCGGAGACAGTGGCACTGCGCGTGCCTCATCCACCATCAGCTCAATCTGCTCCAAGGCTGCGATGAGAACGGAAGGACCGTAAACCGCGTCTTGGGCGCTGATATCGATCGATGTTTCCACGGCCTCTTCAACGGGTTCCGGGTCAAAACGTTCAGGCATTTGGGGTCCTTTCGGGTGGGAGCAATTCGAGGGCCTTCGCTACTGGAGCGGGCACATACGGAGATGGGTCTACGGAAAAGCTAACGAGTTCCTTAACTGCGGAAGAGGAGATGTGGCCCAGTCCTGGTGACGTAGGCAATAGCAGAGTCTCTAAATCGCCCAGCTGCTGGTTGTAGGTCGCCTGTATGGTCTCTGCGTCTAGGTCCCGCGCATTGCGAATGCCTTTCACGATGACGGTTGCGCCAACTTCTTTGGCACAGTCGACCAGCATCCCAGAATAGGTAACGACCCGCACGCTGTTCGGAAGAGCCTCCGGGGCAGATTCAAGCGATTGCCGGATCAGATGGGCGCGCTGGTCGGCACTGAACCAGGGATTCTTATGCATATTTGCACCAACCGCCACAACCAGCTGATCAAAACAGGCAGCGGCCCGCGAAATCAGGTCGAGGTGACCTACTGTCGGCGGGTCATAACTTCCCGGCATAATCGCAACTGGCATATCGCCATTCTACTTGCTTAGCTCCACTTCGCCCTGGCTAGGCGCCGGGAGTCCCAGGATGTACACCGCCGTATCTCCCCAGCGGCGCTGCTCCTCAAGAATCATTCCCGGGGGAAGGACCGGAGGTTCGCTCCGCGAATCTCTCTCCACAACGATGACTCCGTCCTCGTCCAGATGTCGCGCAGTCTTGGTGAGAATATCTGTCAAACGCTGCCCGTCCCAAGCGTAAGGCGGGTCCACGAAGATCACGCTGTAGGGAATGCTCGGCCGCTCCAAAAACTGTTCGGCAGAGCATTTGCACAAACGAACAGTGCCGGTCCCCCCGGTTTCTCGAATATTCCGTTCGATAACTCGCTGCGCCTGCCTGGACTTCTCAACCAGGTCGACCCCCGCTGCGCCGCGAGAAAATGCTTCCAAACCAAGGGCTCCCGAACCAGCAAAAAGGTCGAGCACGCGCACGTCTTCCAGCAGACCCCAGGATCTCAGCTTCGAAAAGAGAGCCTCTCGTACTTTGGCCGAAGTCGGTCTGGTCCCCTCACTTGGCACACGCAGCGTTCGCCCCTTTGCTGTCCCCGCAACGATACGTGTCATCCGGCCACCTCACTCTGCCTAGTTGCTGCTCAGCCAGCTGAGCTGCTCCCCACGAGCTTCGGCAACGGCGACCGCAAGCGCCGGGTGGTCGCCCAGCCCTGGGTCGTCTTCCAGGATCTGCTGCGCCGCCAGGCGCGCGGCAGATATTAGAGCACCATCACGGCGCACGGAAAGGAATCGCAGGCTACTTCGTCCCCCGGACTGCTGCTGGCCTAGGACATCTCCCTCCTGGCGCAGTCTCAAGTCGACCTCCGCCAGGGCAAACCCATCGTGGCTATCGACTAGTGCTTGCATCCGCTCATCTGCGATAGGGGTCAGCTCCGATGGGTGCACCAGCATCGCAATGCTTTCCCGTTCCGACCGGCCAACGCGGCCCCGCAGCTGATGCAACTGGGACAGTCCAAACTGTTGAGCCCCCCAGATGATCATCATGGTCGCCTCAGGTACATCCACTCCGACTTCCACGACCGTCGTGGCCACCAGAATTGGTACCGTGCCGTCCGCGAAGTCACGGAGTACTGCTGCGTTCTCCTCCGCGGAGGCCTGTCCGTGCGCAACCCCTATCGCCACACCAGCCAAAGCGGGCTCCTGTCGCAGGTCTTGCGCGACCTTCTCCACGCTGGGGAGTTCTGCGCCATCTCCGTCGGACTGTTCGCTGATTCGAGGTACTACGACATAAACGCGACCGCCCGATGAGACTTCCTCCCGAGCTCTTTCCCACAGTCTGTTCATCCAAACCGGGTTCTCTTCGGGAACGCGGTATGTTTCCACGGGTCGGCGCCCGTGCGGGAGCTCGCGCATCGCGGTGACGTCCAGGTCCCCAAACGCGGTCATCGCGACGGTCCGAGGGATGGGGGTGGCAGTCATGACCAGTAGGTGCGGCAAGAGCTTACGTCCCCGCCGGAGCTTTTCTCTCTGAGACACACCAAACCGGTGTTGCTCGTCCACAACAAGTAGGGAGAGATTAGGTATGTCTACGCCATCTTGGATCAGTGCGTGGGTGCCCACGACTATGCCTGGGGCACCACCGGCCAGAACCTGCAGCGCGTTGCTTTTCGCCGAAGCGGATTGGCTTCCCGTCAACAAGTGAACTGGGACGTCCAGTTCTCCGAGTAGACGGGTGATCGAAGAAAAATGCTGGCCTGCGAGGACTTCGGTCGGCGCCAGGAGCGCCGCCTGTCCCCCCGCCTCTACGGCACGGAGCATGGCTAGTAGTGCGACTACGGTCTTCCCAGCTCCAACGTCCGCCTGCAGCAGCCGCTGCATGGGATCATCCTCCGCCAAATCTTCTTGTATCTCTCCCCAGGCTTCCTTTTGACCGTCGGTTAGGTCAAAGGGTAGCCGTTCTATCAGCTTTTCAACCAAAACTTGGTTGTCCGGCCGTTCCAGACGCTTTGCTCGGTCTTTCCCTTCTGCGCGCGCCTGTGCCCGAGGCTGTAGCAATGCTGCCTGGAGGACAAGCGCCTCAGCGAAGGCCAGGGTCCTACGAGCCGCCTGCCAGTCCGTATCATCGGTCGGTTCATGCAGTAGCTTGTAGGCCTGTGATATGGGAAGCAGTCCGTGTTTCTCTTGGAGTTCCGTGCTGACAGGTTCTGGTACTTGATCCCAGTTGATCGTCCCCATAATCTGCCTTAGCAGCGCAGCGACCTTCCAGGACGGGACGGAGGATTTGGCCGGGTAAATGGGAATGGGCCTACCGCTTTGTCGCAGTGCCTGTTCCGGACTGTCGGCCTCAATTTCTTCAAATGCCGGTTGCACCAGCTGCAGGTCTCCCTGATACTCGGAGACTTTCCCAGCAAAGAGGAAGGTCTCTCCCGGCTGCAAGAGCCTGCGGTGGTGAGATAGTGCGTATTCGTTGCGAGCAAAGAAAGTGCACGTGAGGTTCGCGGCGCCATCCGTTATTCCCACGACGAATCTGACGCCCTTGCCGGACCTGTTCCGAAGCAGAACGGCAGAGGTGACGCGCGCCAGCACCGTCGTGTCCTCTCCCACGCGTAACTGTGAGAGGGGCGTTAGCTTGCCCCAGTGGAAGTATTTGCGTGGCGCGTACCGGAGCGCATCACCCACGGTCTCCACTCCCAGCTTTGCTAAGTGGCGGGCAGCCGCGGGCTTGACGCGCATTTTTACTGGCACGGCCAGCGGATCAAAGCTAGAGGTCGACGACTCCTGTTCCACGTGAACCTCCTTCCAAACCGGTAACCGACCATCCCATTCTACCGAGCTCGACACTGGGGCCAGCATGACTGTGTATAACCCCTACCCGTCTGCGCGTGCTCGCACCCCTGAATGTGCCTAATCCGACACTCCTTTAGCCTGTGTTTCGTTGCTTTGCGGCGCCGAAGTCCGCTAGTCTTTTGTGGTTGCTTCGAGTTGGATCGTGACTTTGGTGCGCCAGCTTGGAGAGGTAGCGTTGCGGCTGGTCCGCGACTTCGGCAATCTGTAAGAGGAGGACAACATGTCTTCGGTATGCGATGTCTGCGGCAAGACGCCTCAGTTCGGCAAGCGGGTCTCCCACTCACACGTGCGGACCAACCGTCGTTTCAACCCGAACATTCAGCGTGTCCGCGCTGTCGTCGATGGCACGAACAAGCACATCAATGCTTGCACCAAGTGCATCAAGAGCGACCGCGTAATACGCCCCGCGTAACCGCACCACAGTTCAAGAGCACCAAACTCGAGAGGTCGACGACCCTCGAGTTTTTTGCTGCCCGCGTTACGGAAAACACCCTAGCAGCGCGACCATTCCCCAGGCCTGCAGCGCCCGTCAGCTCTGCTGTTTCGTGGTCACGAACCCCCGGCCAGTTTGCGGAAACTTCCGCATATACCCGGAGAGATAATCACCAAGGGGAAGAAGAGCGTGTGCTTGGAGGCCCCGTCAGGCCCCGGCGAGGCCAGCGTTTCCACCAGCCTATCCGCACAAACCATCGTCGTCCCGTACACTGTGCCGCCGCTACGTACCTGGGTAACGCAAGGTAGTCGAAACAGACGCCCCGGACTACTGGCACTCCGGTTTTGCGACGCGCCTAGTCGTAGTTGTTCGGGTAAGCCCTGCCCACCGCATTGCCCTGACGGACATTTGCCCTCGGTTGCCAGTCAATGTGGGCATTGGCGTCTTCAGAAAACACCATCACGAAGTCGGAGCTTCCAAAGGCGAAGTAGCCCAGTTCGTGTCCCTTGGCCAAGGTCCGTCCCACCTCTGCTGTGATGACCACCGAGTCGACCGGCCACATTCCCATCGGCACGCAGGCAACAAGGCCAATCGGAGAGTAGATCACTACCAGGCCACACGTCTGGACAAACTGGTACCCGGTGCCGTCTAAGATGCTCAGCTTGTGGGTCTCTTTCCCGTCGACTTACGGTCCGGGGCTCACCGTGATATCCAGGTAAACCTCGCCCTGAATAATGCGAGACTCCAACACCTTGCCGGGAACTGGAGTGTGCCAGCGGTGGTGTCATCGGCGTTCAGGGAACTATGGGTAAGAACCCCGTTCTTGAACTCGTCGGCGTACTGGCTGTCCTTCAGCAGGTCTTGAATAGACCACAGAAGGCCCTTGACGTCGATCTGGTTGCTGTTGTTGACCTGCCACCAACCAACGAAGGTTGAGTCGGCAGGCGTAGCGATAACGGTCGGGTCGCAAAGCGCCACGGTGGGCCGCAGCCCCGGACGCAGGTCCGGGGCAAAGAACTGGTGGAAAGTCCCGTAGCCGCTGGGAGGCATGTAGTCATCCCAGTCGAAAAGAGGATTACTCCTAAACTCCTCAATGTGCACCGTGGACGCCTCGGTATCCAGTTATGCACCCCACGCGCTGTCGTAGTCAAGAATCCACTGCCAAAGCGGCGTCAACTCTCTGTTCACGGCACCGGGGGTAACCGTGCTCAGGAGATCCTTCACTAGCTCCTGATCTAGCACAAAGTAGAACTGCGTGATCATGTCATAAACAGACAGGGCCTCGCCCTTAGCTTCTGGGGCCCAAGTGACCATGTCCTGTAACCAGTCGCCATACGCGTCAAAACTAGTGAGGAAAGAAAGCTCAGGTATGTTCAGTTCAGCAATACGCTCAAAGGCCTGTTCGGACTCCGGCCGCCAGCCGTTCTTTTTCGCAAGGTCGACGAATTCTTGTGCTGCTGGAGGCATGACTTGCCCTTCGGTCCGTGGGATTGAGCAGCACGCGCGGCGCCGATACACAGAAGCATGACCTGTTGCTTTTCCTACTTGGCTCCCGCACTAATTCGTTCCAGAAAAAGACGCTCGCCTGGGACCCGTAACTCGTTTAAAGACCAACAGCCGGTGGCACGATTGCCCGTTCAAGTTGTGCCGAGGAGAAGCCGGTACCAGAGCGAACCCGGTGCTCGGATTATCAGTCAGTGAGCGGAAGAAATCAGTTACAACTCACTCGGGGAAGTCTAGGCCCTTCGGAAATGGTCCCATCCGCCTTGGACCGGATTCCCTTCAAGGGTGACGGAGGGCTCGGCCGTGGTGGGGGCGCCAACGGCGCCGATTGTACGGAATGGATCGGTGACCAGCACAAATGGCGGGAAGGTGACCAGAAGAGAGTGGTCTTCACCTCCGTAAAGCACCCACTGCAAGGGGTCTACTCCCAGGAGCTTCCCCGGTTCGCTCAGGGCTAGCATGTCCGGGCCAAGTCCGCTGAGCGACAGGTCGATGCGAACCCCAGAGGCCGACGCCATGCGACCGGAATCGACCACAAGACCATCCGAAATGTCCATCATTGCTGTAGCTCCCCGTTGAGCAGCAAGCGGGCCTGCGTCCAGCGGCGGCTTAGGGAAACGAAAAATGTCTACCGGCTCGGTGTAGGGGTACGGAACCTCAGCGCCGTGCAGGGCGGGACTCACTGCACCGGAGTCCAGCGCGGCATAACCCGCAGCAGAGCGGCCAAGCGTACCGACGACAGCCAGGGTATCCCCGGGACTGGCCCCGGAGCGCAGAACCGGGTCTCCGCCGCACGCACCGTGGGCGGTTACTGCGATCACCAGGTGATCACCGGTTGCAAGGTCCCCACCGACGATCCCGGCCCCGGTCGGCTCCACCTGGGCAACCATCCCGGCGACAAGGTCGAGCAGCCACGCCAGCTCCGTGGCGTCTGGCAGTACTAGGGACACGACAAGGCTCGTTGGCGTAGCACCCATAGCCGCCACATCGGCAAGGTTTTGCGCGGCAGCCCTGGCTCCCACCTCGAACCCCGTGGACCACTCCGACCTGAAATGGCGCCCCTCAACCAGAACGTCTGTGGTCACCACAAAACGAGAACCAGGTGCCTGCACCACTGCGCAGTCATCCCCGGGTCCCAAGACGGTGTGTCGCCCCGGCGGAAGCAGCGGTGCGAAGGCCGCAATGATTTCCGTTTCCGTCAGATCACGCAGCTTCACAGTTCCCCATTCCCGCGCGCCTGCTGAGAAAGAAAAAGACATATCCCCGCAGCAACGCCCACATTCAAAGATTCAGCCTTGCCCGACATTGGGAGGCTCACCAGAGCATCACAGGCAGAAGCTTCTTCGCGGCTCAGTCCGCCGGCCTCATTTCCAAACACCCACGCGTGAGGCCCGGCCAGTTCAGAAATGTCGGAGAACCGGGAGATAGCAATCCCCTCCCCCGCTGCGCCCAAAACTACGCGCCCTTCCAACCGAAGCTGATGCACGGCAGCCTGGAACTCCGTTCCAACCTGGACTGGCAGATGAAATACGGAGCCCGCGGACATGCGAATGACCTTTGGGCTGGTCAGGTCCACTGTCCCGGCGCAAGCAATCACCCCGGCGGCCCCAAATGCGTCGGCATTTCGGATGATGGTGCCTGCATTACCGGGGTCCTGCGTACTGGGCAGGACCACAACGGGTCCCGGACCGGTTGGCTCACCTCCAATAGCTGAACGTTCAGCTACCGCAAAGAAGCCCTGTGCCTCAGGGACGACGTCCCGGGCCACACGGTCTTCCAGAAGATACCTAGGCCCTCCGAACTCACCCCATACGTCACCGTTGCGCATGGCGGCGGACTCGGTCGCGTACAGCGCCTTAACATACTGCCCACGATGGGAGACAAGCTCAGAAACCGCCTGCGGTCCCTCTACCCGCAAAAGCCCCCTCCGGGTACGAAAAGAGCGCCTCCCCAACGAACTGACGGTGCGCATCCTTTCGGAGCGTGAGTCAGTTATGAGGGGAAGGCGCTCTTCCACAGCGATCTACTAAGCCGTCTTGGCAGCGTTCACATCTTCGGGCAGAGCCGCTTTAGCACGCTCCACCAGCTCAGCAAACACGTTGGGGTCGTTGACAGCCAGGTCCGCCAGCATTCGCCGGTCAACCTCAATCCCAGCCAGGTTCAGACCCTGGATGAACCGGTTGTACGTCAGACCGTTCTCGCGGGAAGCCGCGTTAATCCGCTGAATCCACAGGCGACGGAAGTCGCGCTTCTTGTTACGCCGATCCCGGTAGGAGTAGACGTTCGAATGCGTGACTTGCTCCTTGGCCTTGCGGTAAAGACGTGAGCGTTGCCCGCGGTAGCCGGAGGCCTGATCAAGTACTGCCCGACGCTTCTTCTTAGCGTTTACGGAACGTTTAACTCGTGCCATTGTTCTCTAATCCTCTCCTCGAAAGCGCCTAGTTACCAAGCATCCGGTGAACGCTCTTATGGTCCGCGCGTGCTACTTCGGTGTCGCCACTCAAACGACGCTTGCGACGGCTGCTCTTGTGCTCCAGCAGGTGACGTTTGCCTGCCTTCTCACGCATGAGCTTTCCGGTTCCAGTTTTGCGGAACCGCTTCTTGGCTCCCGAGTGGGTCTTGTTCTTCGGCATTTCCCTATTCCTTGATTCGTACTTAGCTGTCAGTTCGTCAGCTTCTCAGTCTCCAGAGGATTCCTGAGCCTGCTTCCTTCGCTGTGCTTCCTTTTGGGCGCGTTCCTCTTGCTTCAAGCGACGTGCTTCGCGTTCCGCCTTCCGACGGGCACGCTGATCAGTCATAGCGTCGGACTTACGTTTGGTCGGGGCCAGCACCATGGTCATGTTGCGGCCATCCTGGCGTGGGAGAGACTCGACTGTCGCAAGATCCCCCACGTCTTCCGCGAGCCGCTGGAGCAGACGGATGCCAGCCTCAGGCCGGGACTGCTCCCTGCCGCGGAACATGATCATTACTTTGACTTTGTCCCCCTGGTTCAAGAAGCGCTCAACGTGGCCCTTCTTGACCTCGAAGTCGTGGTCGTCAATCTTCAGTCGGAAGCGAATTTCTTTCAGCTGCGTGTTCGCCTGGTTCCTCCGGGAGTCACGGGCCTTCTGAGCGGCCTCGTACTTCGCCTTCCCGTAGTCCATGAGCTTGGCAACTGGCGGGCGGGCCTCCGGCGCCACCTCTACCAGGTCCAGGCCGGATTCTTCGGCCAGACGCAGAGCGTCCTCGACCCGAACGACGCCTACCTGCTCGCCCCCCGGACCTACAAGTCGGACTTCCGGGACGCGGATGCGGTCATTTATTCGCGGTTCGCTGATGGGGTTCTCCTTCCAAAATCCCTTGGCGGGCACAAAAAAACCTTCGTGCCGTTTCACGCGCACGAAGGTCCCAGGCGAGGCTGACCCGCCGACTACCCGGTTCCCTCACTGTCGCTACCGCGACCGCTCTTCCAAAGAGCTTCAACCCGTTCGGTTGAAACAGCTGGCGAGCCAGCCGGGGGTACCAAGGTGGGATTTCTCCGCTTGCGTGAGAGGTGCTTACCTTTCACGGTCCTTAGATAGCCTACCACTCGCGCGCCCCCGCACGGTCAGCCACTATTCTCCGAAGCGGTGGAATCCCTCACGTTTGAGCGGCCAGGCGCGGCACGAACTGGACTGTTTCTGTTCCCCCCGCCAATCTTGGGTTCTTACCCAAAGCAGTCAGCAAAGCCGCAAAGCTCGCTCTCACCAGAGCGGGATCAACCTGCTTCGGTGCGGCTAAGACCTCTACCCTTACCGACCCGTTGTCTCCCGGCAGGACCGTCACCTCAATGAAATCAGCCCAGGTCGCCAAGTCGCGAGCTTCCTGACCCAGTGACTCAGCTAGCGACGGATCATCCCATGCGGGAAGCCACGTGCCTCCCGAAGCCAGAGCCTCCACCGCTGGTCTGGGGATCACGATGCTCTCCGCACCCGGATTCAGGCGCAGACGAGGGATCCCTGTCGATGCAGCAGTAAGCGCGGCCTTTTGGGCATCCATTGCCAGAGGCCGAGCTTCCGGGTCCCACCGAAGGAGCGAGTCCGCGTCGCTGAATATCGCGATCGCGCTGATACCCGCGTGCTCGTCTATCGCCAGAGGCACCGACGCATCGGGACTAAGATCCTGCGGGCGGTGTTCCCCTGTCTGGTCCGGATGTGACTCGACAGGGACCGGCACTATGATTCTTTCGGCGCCAATGGCACTCACGACCGCGCTGAGCCGCTGTGGGCCTTCTGGTAGTTCCAGCGCCGCTCTCAACTCAGGCAGGCGCTGCCCGTGGTCGCTGCGATCTGGGCGACTTTCGAGCCGCTTCGCAAGCCTGGCAAACGTTTCCGGATTCACTGAGACTGATCCCCAGCAACCTCCAGGGCCTGAGCTAGTGTGAAAGCCCCCGCGTACAGCGCCTTGCCCACGATCGCTCCCTCCACGCCTAGAGGCACAAGGGAGCGCAGTACTTCCAGATCTTCAAGGCTAGAGACTCCACCCGAGGCGATAATGGGCGCATCCGTGCGCTTCGCTACTGCACTCAGGAGATGGACGTTAGGCCCGTTGAGCATCCCGTCACGCTTGACGTCCGTGACCACGTACCTGGAACAACCTGCCGCGTTGAGGCGATCCAGTACCTCCCACAGGTTGCCCCCTTCTCGTGTCCAGCCGCGCGCAGCCAAAGTCTCCCCACGCACGTCCAACCCGACCGCGACACGGTCGCCGAATTCGGCAATTGCATTCTCCGTCCATTCCGGGTCTTCCAACGCGGCCGTGCCCAGGTTGACACGGCGTGCCCCGCTCTCCAGCGCCCCCTCCAAGGACCGCTGGTCGCGGATGCCACCCGAAAGCTCGATGTTGATAGACACTTCCGAGATAATCTGCTTCAGCAACTCCAAGTTAGACCCGCGTCCGAAAGCTGCGTCCAAATCAACCAGGTGGATCCATTTAGCACCGGTCTCAGCAAACTCGTGAGCCACTTCTACGGGTTGACCGTACACGGTTTCCGTACCGGCCTCTCCTTGGCGAAGCCTTACTGCTTGGCCATCCACAACATCGATTGCAGGTAACAGGGTTAGCATCTTCATCCTTTATTCCGCCCAATCCTTACAACTGTCTCCAGCCCGACCCACGGGGTTAGTATGCCGAAGTCATCATCGCTAACTAGCATTGTGACCCTCTGGCATCGTGCCTTCTTGGGGTCTTGACTTCCTAGGCTGTTACTTCTTACCGCCGTCACGTCTGCCGAACCAGCCGCGCTTTTTCTCAGTAGGGTAATCTTCCGGGCGCGTGCGCCCCAGCAGTAGGTCCTCGGTTTTCTGATCCATGTCATTTAGTAGAAGCCCAGCGTCTAGATCTTCCTCAGGTTCCCCGGCCACATAGCGCTTAGCAGTGATCATCCCAGACACCCCCGGCTCGTACCCTGCATCTTCGGAGAGCCAGGACACTATCGCGACAGCGCCGTGGCGGCTGATTCGGGAAATGACTCGGGCTACCTTGTCGACCTGCTCGGGCACCGGCCTGGACCCGGTAAGAAACGCTGCGGTCTCCTCTTCCTGAGACGGAGAGGCTGCCACTTCCATCCAGGCTGCTGCCCATGGGTTCAACTTTACGACCTGCGCATCCGCGCTCATTAGACGAAGCACGGCCTCCAAGAACTCCGGATTGTCAGTCGGCGCCAAGACGACCGCAATGGAAAGCTTCTGGCCTTCCAGGTGTTGGGGCTCATCCACCTGAAGGATTTCATCTCCAGCCAGTTCAGCGGTAAGCCGCTTGAACTCTTCCTCCCAGTCCGTGCCGTTCACAAGCTCCCCTTCGTAGAGGGCACTCCCTGGACTCGGGGGTCGGGACTAACCGCAGCGCGCAGGGCCAAGGCCAGTGCTTTGAACTGGGCTTCCACAATGTGGTGGGGGTCCCGGCCGTTCAAAAGATCCATGTGCAAACAGATACCCGCGTTATAAGCAAAAGACTCGAAAACATGCTGCGTCATAGAACCGGTAAAGTGCCCGCCGATAAGGTGGTATTCCTGGCCTGCGGGTTCTCCCTTGCAAACAAGATACGGGCGACCGGCAAGGTCGACGACGGCTCGGGCCAGAGCCTCATCCAAAGGAGCAAACCCGGTCCCGTAACGAGTGATTCCCGCCTTGTCGCCAAGTGCTTCTTTAAACGCCCATCCCAGCACAATGGCAGTGTCCTCCACCGTGTGGTGAACGTCTATGTGCGTGTCCCCGGTGGCTTTTACTTCCAGGTCAATGAGAGAATGCCGGGCCAGGGCAGTCAGCATGTGATCGTAGAAGGGCACGCCGGTATCAATGTTATGCGCGCCCGTACCGTCTAGGTTTATTGTCACGGTGACCTGAGATTCCGACGTGTTTCGCGTGGCAGTCGCCTTGCGCTGCTGAGTCACTTCCCTACCTCCCGTATAGCTTCCTCTAAGACTTGCTCAAATCTGCGGTTTTCTTCGGGTGTTCCAACCGTAACCCGCAGGTATCCGGCAGGGCCAACGATTCGGATTAGAACTCCGCGGTCTACCATGGCGTCCCACACTGCTTCCCGGTCTGCAACCGGCCCAAAAAGCAGGAAGTTCGCCGCGGAATCAGACACGGTGAACCCGCGGTCCTGGAGCCACCTTGACATCCGATCGCGTTCTTCGCGCAACCCCTGCACTTGGGCAAGTTGCAGGTCGGTGTGCTCCAACACGGCGCGCGCGGCCGCTTGGGTGAGCAACGACAGGTGATATGGGAGGCGCACCTTGTTGACCTCGTAGATCACCTGGGGCGCGGCCACCATGTAGCCGAGGCGCAGTCCCGCCGCGGCAAAAGCTTTGGACATGGTGCGAGTGACGATCAAGTGCGGGTTCTCAGGTATCAGCTCAAGGGCCGAGGGCTGCCCCGGGGCGCGAAACTCAACGTATGCCTCGTCCACCACAACCAAAGTGGAGGTCGCGTGGCCGTCAATTATTGGACCGCTAGTGCGCGCTACTTCCAGAATGTGTTCCAAGACTGACTGGTCCAACATTTCTCCAGTCGGATTATTGGGGTTTGGAAGGAGAACCACCGACGGCCGCACCCTGGGCAATTGCGCAATGAGACCCTCAATGTCCAGTTCGGGGAACTCTCCGGAAACCTCTACAGGGGCTAGCAGTTCCCAACCGGTGTTCGTGTCCCGCGCGTACTCCTCGTACATCGAGTACGTCGGAGCCGCTGCTAGCACCGCCCGGCCAGGACCCCCGAACGCCTCCAGAAGCTGAAGCATAATTTCGTTTGAACCGTTGGCAGCCCAAACCTGGCCGGCATCCACATGCACACCCGATTCGGTACGCAAATACTGGGCCAGGTCCCTCCGCAACGCTTTGTGGTCGCGGTCCGCGTAGCGGTTTAGGCCCGCCATTGCCCGCCGGATCGCCTCCGTGACCGAGTCGATTACTTCCGGGGCAGGCGCGTAAGGGTTCTCGTTGACATTCAGCCGAACGGGGACATCGAGTTGCGGTGCCCCATACGGCTCCACTTCCGCCAGTTCAGGACGAAGAGGAAGACGCGTCTTGACACCGGTGGTTTCAGTACTATTCCCGCGCAATGCGACCGCATCCGCGTGGGCTGGCAATCCCTCTGCCTCAGCCAAGACTCGAAGCCTGCTCTCTGCCTGCGCCAGCGCGGCTTGATCGTACTCGATGACCTGGACGCTACGCAGATACTGCGTGGTGTTCAGCCCGGACGCATACCGCGCTGTTCCTCCCGTAGGAAGCACGTGGTTCGAACCCGCCAGGTAGTCGCCAAGCGGGACCGGAGTGTACTCCCCCACAAAGATGGCGCCGGCATTCCGAATTCGGGAAGCGCGCTGCTGAGCGTCGTGAGTAATGACCTCTAGGTGCTCAGCCCCGTACGCCTCTACGACGGCCTCTCCGACATCTAAGTTTTCGACCAACACAATAGCGGATTGGGGCCCTCCCAGGGCGGCTTCGATTCGTTCCCAGTGTTCTGCGCGGGAAACCTGCCCGTCCAGGGCCGCCTGCACCCTGTCTACCAGGTCTGCAGAGTCCGTAACCAACACGGATGCCGCGGCCGGATCATGTTCAGCCTGGCTAATCAGGTCAGCGGCAACAAACTCAGGATTGGCGGATTCATCCGCAAGGATCGCTATCTCAGTGGTGCCTGCTTCCGCGTCGATCCCGCAGACTTCCTGAACCACTCGCTTCGCCGCGGCAACGTAAATGTTCCCCGGACCGGTCACCTTGTCGACCGGAGCGCTCTCGTAATCCCCGTCAGTGAAACCATAGGCTAGTGCGCCGACCGCTTGGGCTCCCCCGGCAGCAATCACCTCATTCACACCCAACAGAGCGCACGCTGCTAAAACGGTTCGGTCCGGCAGTCCCCCCTCAGCTGCCTGGGGGGGCGAGGCGACCACAATCTGGTCAACTCCCGCGACCTGTGCGGGAACCACGTTCATGACGACCGATGAGGGATAAACGGCCAGGCCCCCCGGCACGTACAGCCCGACACGGCGCAGCGGAACCCACCGCTGGCGCACCTTGCCACCGGGCACTATCTCGGTGACCTTCTCTTCCGGCAGCTGCGCCGAATGCGCAAGTCTCGCGTGGCTAATGGCCACTTCCAATGCATCTCGCAGCGTTGGATCCAGTTCCTCTAGGGATCGCTGCAACTCTGCCTGAGGAACTCGAATGGTTGGCGGCCTGACCCCGTCGAACTCTTCAGCTAACTGGTACAGGGCTGGCGCGCCCTCAGTCCGCACCCGCGTCAAAATCGGTTGAACCAGCTCCACGGCTCGCGTGGTATCAACTTCGGGACGTGGCAGCGGGGAGGCTGCGGCTTCAAGGCCGTCCAGTCCTCGCAAATCAATTAGTTTCACAGCTCAATCGTAGTGCCCCTACCCACGGGTTGGGGACTGGGCCCGGGAGCCGAAACGGCAGTGACCTCTCCGAGTACACTTGGGAGGACTCGCAGCCACCTGCCAGCCAAGGGAGGACAGATGTCCGACACTTCCCCGATAATACCGGTGAAAGGGACTATTAGACTGGGACAGTTTCTAAAACTGTCCGGCCTAGCGGAAGACGGTGCCCACGCGCGGCTCTTGGTGCAGGAAGGGGACGTCGAAGTAAATGGCCTCGCAGAAACGCGCAGAGGGCGCCAGTTAGCCCCCGGAGATTCTGTAGCCGTATTGCACCCAACCGGGGCCCAGACCGCAGTCGTGGGTGGATAGAACCGCCTATACGCGCACAGCTGCAGAACCCAAAAGCGCCTTTAGCTCCGATACCAGGGATGAGTCTCCGCGAACGCGCAGGCGATCATCAAGCTGGACCAAAGTTGTCTTCTTCCCTTCGCGCACCTGCACCCGGACCTGCTGGGTACCCGGGTAGTTCTGTAGCACCTGTCTGAGTTGCTTCAAGCGCTCCGGCACACACTGCGTTGCTTCCAAGCGGATTTCGACAGGGTTATTGTTATCTTCGCGCAGTTCCAGGACACGAAGATGCTGCCCGGTCACCGACAGGCTAGAGTCACGCGTCGTTGCCCTGCCCTCCACCTGTACCAGCGCGTCCTCCGCCAGCAGATCCTGGATCTTCTCATACTGCCGGGGGAAGAAAAGGACTTCCACAGAACCCGTGAGGTCCTCCAGTGTCACTATCGCCCAGGGGGCCCCGTTCTTAGTGATTCTGGTCTGTACGCTTGCGATGAGTCCTGCGATCTTCACTTGCCGACCATCAAATGAATCTGGCGATTCAAGCATGGCCGCGATCATCTGGTCTTGGTAACGACCCAGCGACTGCTCGATCCCCCGTAACGGATGGTCTGAAACGTACAGTCCTAGCATCTCCCGCTCGAAAGCCAGTTTGTTCTTCTTGTCCCACTCCGGCAGGTCGGGGACGGTGATCGCAAGAGACATTGAGTCCTCACCGTCTCCGCCGAGGCCAGCGAACAGATCGAACTGCCCGTGCGCCTCATTCCGCTTCAGGTCTATTACCGAGTCAACCGCCTCATCTGAGATGACGGTGAGGGAACGACGCGTCTGACCCAGACTGTCGAATGCTCCGGCCTTTATCAGTGACTGAACGGTCCTCTTGTTGCAGACAACCTGCGGGACCTTGTCCAAGAAGTCCTGGAATGACTCGTAATTGCCCTTTTCGGCTCGGCTTGCAACGATAGCCTCCACCACGTTTGCCCCTACGTTTTGAATCGAGGACAGCCCAAAACGAATATCGGCCCCAGAGGCGGCAAAGTTCCCCAGAGACTCGTTCACGTCTGGGGGAAGGACCGTAATATCCATATGGCGGCACTCCGCCAAGTAGAGAGCCCGCTTGTCCTTGTTCGCCATGGTCGACGTAAGCAGGGCTGCCATGTACTCCGTTGGATAGTTCGCCTTCAGGAAAGCGGTCCAATAGGACACCAACCCGTAAGCGGCGGAGTGAGACTTGTTGAAAGCATAATTCGAGAATGGGACCAGGATTGCCCAAAGCTGGTTGACTGCGTCTTCAGAGTAACCGCGCTCAAGCATCCCCGCTTTGAAGGGAGCGAACTCTCTGTCCAGAATCTCCTTCTTTTTCTTCCCCATAGCGCGGCGCAGCATGTCCGCTTGCCCCAGACTGTATCCGGCGACCTTCTGCGCGATCTGCATGACCTGCTCCTGATACACGATCAGGCCGTGCGTTGCGGAGAGGATTTCTTCCAGGGGCTCTTCCAACTCGGGGTGTATGGGCGTGATCTCTTGCTTGCCGTTTTTCCGCAAGGCGTAGTTTGTGTGAGAGTCAGCCCCCATCGGTCCGGGCCGGTACAGGGCGCCTACAGCTGAAATATCTTCGAAGTTATCCGGCTGCATCAGTCGCAGCAGATCGCGCATTCCGCCGCCATCCAGCTGGAATATGCCTAGGGTGTCCCCCCGACTGAGCAGCTCGTACGTTGCCTTGTCCGACAGGTCGTGCTCGTTTAGATCCGGGAGCTTCTTCTTGTTGAAGGCGATGTTCTCCAGAGCATCGGATATAACGGTCAGGTTCCTCAGGCCCAGAAAGTCCATCTTCAACAGGCCCAAGTTCTCACACGTCGGGTAGTCGAATTGCGTAATGATGGCGCCGTCTTGAGGTCGCTTCATGACCGGGATAATGTCTGTAAGCGTCTTTGAAGACATGATGACCGCACAAGCGTGCACACCCCATTGGCGCGTCAGGCCCTCCAAGGACAGTGCCATATCGACAACCTCATGCAGGTCAGGATTGTCCTCATGCAATTTGCGGAACTCGGCTGCCTCAGCGTAACGCGGGTGCTGCTCATCAAAGATCCCGGCGACCGGAATGTCCTTCCCCATCACTACAGGGGGTAGTGCCTTCGTCAACCTTTCGCCCGTTTGGAAATCACGGCCCAATATGCGGGCGGAGTCCTTCAATGCCTGCTTGGTCTTGATCGTCCCGTAGGTCACCACCTGGGATACACGATCGTCCCCGTACTTCTGGCGAACATATTCGATCACTTCGTCCCGGCGCCGCTCATCAAAGTCAACGTCGAAATCAGGCATGGAGACGCGCTCCGGGTTCAAAAACCTCTCGAAGAGTAATCCGTGGTTGAGCGGATTCAGATCCGTAATGCCCATCGCATACGCAACCATGGATCCCGCCCCGGAACCACGGCCCGGCCCCACCCGGATGCCCCGTTCCTTCGCCCAATTAATGAAGTCAGAGACGACCAGGAAATATCCAGGGAACCCCATCGACAAGATGACATCAGTCTCATATCGTGCCCTGTCCCTGACCTCTTGGCTCACTCCATCTGGGAAGCGCTTCCTCAGTCCCGATTCCACTTCCTTAATGAACCAAGAGGTCTCATCCTCACCTTCCGGAACCGGGAAGGTCGGCATGAAGTTGGCTCCATCGGCAGCCGTGTAGAACTGAACGTCGCAGCGTTCAGCAATGTCCAAAGTCGTATCAAGCGCCTGGGGAAGGTCTGCCCAATCCCGGCGCATCTCTTCAGATGAACGGATGTAATATCCGCTCCCCTCGAAGACAAAACGGGTTCCCGAGGTCGTTCCATCAGAGTGGCGTACCTTCGGTTCCTCCAGGAAAGTCGCACCTGAGTTGATCGCCAACATTGCCTCTTGCGTACGGGCGTCCTCTTTCTTCACGTAGTGCGAATCATTCGTGACCACCATTGGAGAATCGAGGACTTTCGCGAGTTTCAGCAGATCGTTCTTTGTCCGACGCTCGATTTCTATGTCGTGATCCATCAGCTCTACATAGAAGTTCTCCGGACCGAATATGTCTCGAAGCTCCGCTGCTTCCCGGACCGCCTCATCCCACTGCCCTAGCCGCAATCGCGTTTGCACAGCTGAAGAAGGACAGCCCGACAGGACCGTGATGCCCTGGTGGTACCGCTCCAGCAGTTCCCGATCAGCCCTGGGCCACTTACCCATCTGGCCGTCTAAAGACGCCTCAGACCCCAAACGGAATAGATTGATCATCCCCTCAGTGCTGTGGGCGATAAGAGTCAGGTGGTTGTATGCACCCCCTGCAGAGACGTCATCGTCACGCTGCCATGGCTCTCCCCACAGCTGCTTATGCCGGTCGAAGCGAGAGGTTCCCGGAGTTACGTAGGCTTCCAAACCGATTATTGGTTTCACACCCTGCTTCACCGCTTCTGCGTAGAATTCATACGCCCCAAAAAGGTAGCCGTGGTCGGTGATCCCTATGGCGGGTTGCTTGAGCCGAGCCGCTTCAGCCACTAGTGGCTTGATGCGTGCAGCACCGTCGAGCATCGAGTATTCAGTGTGGTTATGCAGGTGTACGAAACTGTCTGAAGCCATGCACTCAACCATAGCTGAGGGCACCGACAAGACCCGATCCGGGAACCCTCACTGGCCGGGGGTTTCCCGGGGCTTTTCGCGATCGCGAAATGCTATTTCCCGCACCCGACGATCTTGGACATGGCCCTGTGGGGAATTCCCGCGTCTAAAAACTCCGATTCATCAGTGAGTTCGTAACCGCAGGAAGCGTAAAAGTCTATTGCCTGGACCTGCGCGTCCAATCGCAACCTGGCACACCCACCTTCTGGGAGCGCAGCGCGTACCCGTTGTGCGGCCTCTTCGATGATGGCGAGTCCAATGCCTCGCCCGCGAACCGAAGCATCTACAACGACGCGGCCAACGTAATACTCATTCTCCCCCGTGTGGAGCAGCCGAGCCACTCCCTGAACCGCTCCAGCGTCATCTAAGGCGACCAGGTGCGTCGTCTCCGGACTGAAGTCACGAGCGTCGACCTCCAGAACAAAAGGAACCCCTTGCTCTTCCACGAACACCCGCTGGCGAAGGGCACTGGCTTCGGGCCAGATCGGGTCGGCCGAGTCGCCGACGAAGCTGAAGAACTCAACCACCGTAGCTCCGCATCTTTTCTAGCGAATCCACCAGATCTCTTGGATATGGTGCCTGTACCGTCACGAACTCCTCAGTGGTTGGGTGAGTGAACCCCACCGACCGTGCATGCAGCCACTGCCGGTCCAACCCCAAGCGCGATGCCTGCGTCGGGTCGGCACCGTAAAAAACATCACCCACACAAGGGTGCCCCAACGCGGCCATATGAACGCGGATCTGGTGGGTACGGCCCGTCTCCAACTCAATGTCCAGCAGAGCCGCCCCCGGCATGAGTTCCACCACATCATAGTGAGTGCGCGCAGCTTTACCGCCTTCAAGAACTGCCATACGCCACTGCCTGGACGGGTGCCGCCCGATGGGGGCATCAACGGTGCCGCTACTATTCTGCGGATGGCCAGACACCACAGCGTGGTAGCGCTTGTCCACCGCGCGGTCGCGGAAAGCCTGCTTTAGGACGGAATAAGCTCTTTCAGACTTCGCAACCATCATCGCGCCGGAGGTACCCACATCGAGTCGTTGCACTATGCCCTGCCGCTCAGGGGGACCTCCTGAAGCAATCCTGTAGCCAGCTGCCTCCAAATTTCCCAGAACCGTAGGGCCGTCCCAGCCCGGGCCAGTGTGTGCTGCTACACCTACGGGCTTGTTCACTACCACCACGTCATGATCGTCGTAGAGGATATCCATCTCTACCACCGGTGGTGGGGCCGCTACCTCCACGGGTGGAATAACGACACTCAGCCAATCGTCGGGAGCAAGTCGGGTCGATTTCGACGGTACCTGCCCGTTGACCTGCACTCGCCCAGCCCCGATTAGCTCGGCGCATGCGGCGCGTGACAAGCCCAGTAGCCGTGCCAGCGCCGCGTCAAGACGTTCTCCCACCAGGCCCTGCGGCACCGGCATTTCGCGCAAGTCACCTTCCATGAGCATCCGACTCCTTGCTTTCAGGAGCGTCCCATTCTTCGAAGCTATTCCGACGACCAGCTATCTCTTCTTCGGATTCTCCCTGGCGACTACCCGTTCCCTTTTGAAAGGGGCTCCCGATCATTCGGCGCCCGTCCGACGCAGAAGCTTTCTGGTCCTGATCCTGATCTTCGCGCTGGTCCTGGTCCTGGGGGCTCTTCTGGAAAAGGAAGTAAACCGCGAGTCCAAGTGCGCCGACGACAATCCAAATGTCCGCAACATTTCCCACGAAGAAACCGGCGTAATCAAGAAAATCGACGACGTGCCCCACAGCAAACCCTGGGGGTTGGAAAATCCTGTCAATCAGGTTCCCAATGGCTCCGCCAACAACCAAGCCCAACAAGACTGAAACCCAAACGCTGCGAATAGGGGATCTCCATGCGTAGAACCCAACGCCTACAACAACCAGTCCCGCAATGATCGTGAAGATCCAAGTCGTGCCCTCACCCATGGAAAAAGCGGCACCAGGGTTACGTAGAAGGCGGAACTGAATTGGGCCGACGCCGCCCGCTACGGCACCCGTCTCAGGCAGTGTCCGCAAAGCCCAGAGCTTAGTCAGCTGATCCGAAACTACCGCCAGGATCGAAACCACGAGCAGCAGCCAGCCGTATGAGCGTTTAGCCCCACCCCTAGAACCGGCAGTGCCCCGAGCTGGTTGGACCCCCAAAGCGTTCCTCCAAAAGCAATATTCGAACCCTGCAATCATAACCGACCCAGGACGGAACAAATGCTGCCATCCGCACCTGCGCTGCGGGAAGGCAAAGTAAATCACCCCGCCGGACGGCGGGGTGATCACAATGACTTATATTGCGACTAGTTGCTTGCGTCGACCTCAGAAAGCAGCTTCTGAAGGTGGTCGGTGAGAGACGTCCGGTAACCGGCTTCAAACTCCCGAAGGCTGTTGATCTTGCTTTCCAGTTCGCTCCGCTCCCCATCCAGACGGTGGAGGATCTCATCGCGGTTCTTTTCGGCCTCTTGGATGATAGCGTCGCCCTGATTGCGCGCATCCTCGATGATGCGTTCGCCTTCTTCGCGTCCGTCGCCGACGTACTCGTCGTGCAGGCGCTGCGCCAGAGCAAGCATGGATGCTGCAGAAGCTGCCTCATCCGGAGCTGCGGCGACGGGAATCGGAGCAGAAACCACAGGTTCGGGCTCTACGACCACAGGCGGTTCTTCCTGAACAGCTTCCGCAATAACCACGGTTTCCGCGGTATGTGCGGGCGCACCTTCAGATAATTCGGCAATCCGACGATTAGCTGCTTCCAGCTGTTCCTTCAGCTCACCGTTTTCTACCTGCAACGCATAAACCGTCGCGACTACTTCATCGAGGAACTCATCAACCTCGACTTGGTCATAGCCCTCACGGAACTTGACGACCTGGAATTTCTTGTTCAGCACGTCTTCCGCTGTGAGTAGCGCCATCTGTCCACCTCATCGATCCTGTGTTGAGTGTCTCAACTTCAGTCAGAAAATTCATCCAACGCTAAGAGCATATATCACCGACACGTATTCTCGCACTGCTTATCGTCACAATATGCCCACGTGCACCAATCGTAACATGATCACGTGGCCGATTTTCAGCGGCCCGCCATCTCGATTACAGGCCCCAGACGCCCAACAAATGACACCGCCACAAAGAGCACGATGAAACCAACATCCAGTGCGACGTTCCCCAGCCGCAGAGGCGGGATGAACTTTCGAAGCCACCTCAACGGAGGGTCTGTGAGCGCGTAGACAGCGTTAGCCAGGACAAGGATGGGTCCAGGCGGGCGCCATCGGGGCAGCAACAGTCGGGTCCAGTCCAAAGCTACACGCGCCAAGAGAACCAAGATGTAGAGCGAGGATACAAGGGAGACCGCGCGTCCAAGAATTACGAAAAACACGGGGTAGTTTACCTGTAGGACGCCCCGCGACTGGTTGTCACAACAGTATCCGCTGGAGAAAGCAAAAACACCCGGGTCGTGACACGTTCAATTTCTCCCTGAAGACCAAATGTTAACCCGGCGGCGAAATCAATAATGCGCCGAGCCTCAGAGTCATCCATATCCGTCAGGTTCATTATCACCGGCAGTCCATTGCGGAATGCCTCACCCACCGAGAGCGCGTCCGAAAAGCTGCGTGGATGGACTGTGACGATGCGCCGACGCTCTGTATCAGCGGTTGCGAACTCAACGTCGGAGCTTGTCGTGTGGGCTCTGCGCGCCATTGCGGGAACCTCTTCTTCCTTGACGGATTGAGTCGGTGGGAAAGGGTACTCGTGAATCTCCGCGTCCATCTGGACTTCGTAGTCATCTTCTTCCGGCACGCGCCAGCCCATCTTCTCCAGCGCCCAGTTCAGACCTCCGGACATCCCGCCTCCTCAGAGCTCACTCATTTTCAAGCATTTAGTCCACCGTAAACGACAGCGCCCGTATTTCCGCGCACCGTATCGGCATGTCGGAGCAATGCTGATTTAGACACGTGGCTGACAGGAGGAATGGGACCAGATCATCCCCCTGCCCGCGACGATTACCGGAGGAAGTCCGGTATGTCCAGATCAACCTGAGCTTCTTCAGTTTCTGTGAAAATCCGAGGCTCGATGAACGTCTCCTTGCGCTTCTCAGGAATTGTTTCCCTGACCTCGGGCTCAATTCTGATGGCCCCGGTGCGAGTCGGTACCCTAGGCTCGGCGCGATGTGCTGCCTGTGTAACGGGGACGGTTGGAGGCGCTTCCTGGACAGCCTCCACGGGGGCGGCGGGTGCCACCTCAACCGGAATTGCGGGGGGCGCCTGCTGGGCTACCGGAGCCGACGTCACGTTTGCTTTGGGGACATCCGGCAGCACCTCCGGGGATGGCTTTCCAGCAGCCGCTGGCAGCCCAGAATCGGCTACCTTCTGCGCGTCAAATCCGGCAGCGATCACCGTTATGCGGAACTCGTCGCCCAGAGAATCGTCGTATACGTGCCCGAAAATGATGTTGGCGGAGGGATGACTGGCCTCTTGCACCAGCGTGATGGCCTCGTGGACTTCTTGCAGTGCCAGATTGGAGCTGCCCTGGACGAACACCAGCACCCCATGGGCTCCGTCAATAGAGGCTTCAAGGAGGGGCGAAGAAACCGCGGTTTCCACAGCTCGCAGCGCGCGATCCTCTCCCGTAGCAGAGCCCATGCCCATCAGAGCAGACCCTGCATCCTTCATGACGGACTTCACGTCGTTAAAGTCGACGTTTACTATTCCTGGCGTCGTTATCAGCTCGGTTATTCCCTGGACTCCTGAGAGCAGGACTTGGTCCGCAGCACGGAAAGCGTCCAGCACAGAAATGTCCCGATCCGAGATCTCCAGAAGCCGGTCGTTAGGGATGACGATGAGCGTGTCAACTTCGGTTGCAAGGTCAGCAATACCACTTTCAGCCTGAGCGCTGCGCCGGTTACCCTCAAAACCGAACGGACGCGTCACTACGCCTACGGTGAGTGCGCCCTGTTCTCGAGCAATGCGAGCAACCACAGGAGCACCACCCGTGCCCGTGCCGCCACCTTCCCCAGCGGTAACGAACACCATGTCCGCTCCCTGCAGACTCTCCGCGATCTCGTCTACGTGGTCTTCGGCCGCTTTCTTCCCCACATTCGGGTCTGCGCCAGCTCCCAGGCCGTGCGTCAACTCCCGGCCGATGTCCAGCTTCGTCTCAGCATCCGACATGAGCAGCGCCTGCGCGTCGGTGTTTATCGCAATAAACTCAACGCCTTTCAGCCCCACTTCTATCATGCGGTTGACAGCGTTCACGCCACCGCCACCCACGCCTGCGACCTTTATTACTGCTAGATGGTTTTGTGGAGTTGCCACTCGTCCCCCTGGGGCCAATCTTCAACCTTTACTTGAAGGTCAAAGTTCCGGTCTATCTTTGCGCCTTGAAAGTAGTAGCCTGCGAGGCAGCAAACAAGGGCAGCGCCGGGTGTGTCGAATAAAGGGGCTGCGATTATCTGGTTGAGGGACGCCCGGGTGTGGAAACGTCGTAGATCTGGGCCTTCCGTTCGGCCATGAGGAGTTGTAACACTTCTGCTTTAAGCTCCGCGTCTGAGGAGTCTCCCCACACAACAGTGACACCGTCTTTTAACTCGAAACTGAGCACGGTACCGCGCAGGGTTATCTTCTCGATGCGTTTTCTTATCTTCTTTGGCACGGACTGACGCATGTCTGTGATCTGGTCAATCTGAGTTTGAGTAGGGTCGGTGTTTCCACTGCCGACCTCCACGAGTGGGAGCTTGGAGGGTATCTTCTCAGCGACACGAACTACCACGCCGTCCTCAGCGATGAGTTTGTAGCCATCCGCTGCCTCCACCGCCACGACGGCCACCCGAGGCACCAGTTCAGCCCCGAGCCCATTGGGCCACAGCCGAGTCACGTGAGCCTCGGCAATCTGCGAATCTTCTTCCAGATCGGCAGTGATACGCCCGGTGTTCACGCGCAAAAGAGGAGTACCAATCTCCTCGGAAAGCCTGCGTACGGCGGTCTCCTCGTCCACCGCGCGTGCCCCACTCTGAGTGGCAACCTGTATGGACTCTTCCTTTACAGAGAACACCGTGGAAAACCCCAACAACCAGACCAATGCTCCCACGGCGGTAACCCCGATAAGCCACTTGAGCAGACCCCTGAAGCGCAGCCGCAGGCCGGCCCATCTTTTCTCCTTCCGACGTTGCTCAACCTGCGTTGAGGGTAGAACGCGACCGGTAGCCGAAGCGTCGGTATCCATCGAGCTGGGGACCAAGCGTCCAGGTACCGAAGACCCTCTATGTACCGAAGACTTGGACCTTGCAGCTTCGGCTCTCGGGTTATCCGTCCCCGATGCGCCCGAATCCGCAATCTTAGTAGTTTGTTTCCTGCCTCTAAATCGCCTGGGAGACGCAGGCTCCAGGACGGAGGGTTTTCTTCCTGTGTTCTTTGGGGCCGGGGTCTTTGGTACCGGGGTCTCGGAGGCCGAGGGTTCCAATGAGCCAGGTACGGTCGACACAGGTTCCTGCGCCGTAGATCCGGATCCTGCGGAATCGGACACTGCCGGACCGGTGTTGCCGGAAGACCGGTTTGCTTTTGGCTTTGGGGGCGCCTCAGGAGCCGGTCGGCGTGGCGGTTCAGGCGGCCTCACGCATTCTCCCAGTAGGCCAGTGCCGCGTCCGCTCCCTGGTTGATATCGCCAGCTCCCACAAGAATCAGCAAGTCGCCGGACTCAGTCAGCTCTGCACCCCGCACCGCGCTGCCTGCCACGGACTCACCGGGTCGGTAGTGAGGCTCAGACCCCAGCGCCCGTAGTTCGTCTTCCACTAAACGTGTCGTCACGCCGGGAATTGGATCCTCTCTGGCGGCAAATATGTCAGCTAGGACCACCTGATCGGCAGCGGAGAGTTCTTCCGCGAACCGCGAAGCGAAATTAACCGTACGGGAATACAGGTGGGGCTGGAATACCGCTATGACCTTCCCCTCTCCGGCCACTAGTCGTGCCTGTCGGAGTGCGGCCCGGACCTCGGTCGGATGATGCGCGTAGTCGACCACGACGCGCTTGTCATCGACAGTGCCCTTCAGCTCGAACCTCCTCCCGGCTCCTTCGAAAGTAGCCAGGTCACTTGCAAAGTCCTGCGGATCCATCCCGAGTGCCAAGCCAGCGGCCCACGCACCAGCAGCGTTCAGCAGGTTGTGTTCGCCCGTAACGCGCAGGTCCAGAAGAGAATCGGTCTCCGGTCGGCCTTCCACCCGTAGGCGCGCTGAACCGCTGTCCCGATGTACCCTCACCTCGGTCAGTTCAATGTTCGGGCCCTCACAACGATCCGGGCGTCCGTAGGTCACCACGTTCAGCTCTGGAAGTCCGATCCTTGCCCTCTCGGCCAACCTGGCACTTCCAGGATCCTCCGCACAACAAATAAGGGTGCCGCCGGCCTCAATCCTGCTGGCGAACTCGTAGAAAATGTTCTCGAAAGCCTGGATGGAACCGAAGTGGTCAAGATGGTCCGCCTCAATGTTCGTGATGATCGCGACACTCGGACGGTAGTTCAGGAAGGATCCGTCCGACTCGTCGGCTTCGGCAACAAAAATGTCTCCTTCCCCCAGAATCGCGCCGGAGTCCAAGCCCAAGATCGGCCCGCCAATAGCGCACGATGGGGACTGTCCCGCGTGATAAAGAGCCTGGGTTAAAAGAGCGGACGTGCTCGTTTTGCCATGCGCTCCCGCAACCGCCACGAATCGCTGATTCCTAGCGGCCAATGCGAGTGCCTCCGAGCGGTGGAGGACTCTTTGCCCGCGGCTCCGAGCAACTCGGAGCTCCACGTTGCTCTCCCGAATCGCTGAGGACACCACCAGGATTGCATCCCTTGGCACCTGCGTTTCGTCATGCGTTCCAAAGGCGATGATCCCACGTGCGCGGAGCCGATCTAAGACCGCCGACTCGTGACGGTCAGAACCGGTAATCTCTGCGCCCTGTTGCAGAAGTACCTCTGCGATGACGGACATACCCGCGCCACCAATGCCGACAAAGTGGTATCTTTCGGTCACTTGGCTGCCTCCCGGACTAGCTCCACGACCGGGCCGGTGCCGTCCCCCACGCTACTGACCAATGCTCTGGCGGACATGTCTTCTAACGCATTCCGGTCTTCTAAGAGGGGGAAAACCTCCTCTTTGACGGTCTGTGCCGTGAAGTCTGAATCCGCCACCAACAGTGCCCCGCCGGATTCAACGGCGCCGCGCGCGTTGAGCCGCTGCTCGCCGTTCCCAATAGGAAGTGGCACGTAAAACGCGGGCAGGCCCAGAGCTGACAACTCGGCAACGGTGCCCGCACCTGAGCGGCAAAGAACCAGATCTGACACAGCCAGCGCATCCTCCATCGTGTTCAGATAGTCAAGGACCACCCAGCGGTCCTGAACGTTGCGGGACAGTCCCTCTCTTACGGGGCCATCTTTAGATCTGCCTGTTAAATGGATGACCTGAGCACCGGCGGGAAGGTCGGCAGACGCCTCAACAACTGCCTGGTTCAGGCTCTGGGCCCCCAGGGAACCACCCGTTATCAGGAGCGTCGACGCATCCGGATCCACTCCCAGTCTCTCCGCAGCGCTCCTGCGTGCCTCTGCCTTTCCCTGTTCAGTCCCTCTCTTCTCCACCAGAGAGGCAATGGATGAGCGCAGGGGAAGCCCAGTTACACGAGTTACCCCTCGTTTGGCCGCCAGCTGCGTATCCGAGAATGTAAGTGCCACTGCCGCAGCACTGCGGGCTCCGTACCGGTTTGCTAAACCCGGGCGAGCATTCTGCTCGTGCAATACGACTGGTACGCCCAACTTAGCCGCTGCCCTGTAGGCAGGGACCGACACGTACCCGCCAAAACCGACCACAACGTCGGCTCTCCGGATCGCCTCTGTTGCGACGCGTTCGGCCTCCCGAAGTCGCGCCGGAAGGGTAAAGATCTCGGCACTGGGACGCCTGGGAAGTGGAGCCTTAGGAACCACCGTGAACGGAAATCCCGCACCGGGGACCAGGTCAGATTCAAGACCTTGCTCCGTCCCAAGGACGCGCACGTCCCACCCTTCGTCCCGCAGTTGTTGAGCCACCGCGAGGAGAGGGTTGACGTGGCCGGCCGTCCCGCCCCCGGCAAGCACTACATGTTTTCCCACTGCGCTTCCTTCCGATTACTAGCCCGATTACTAGCCTGGCTCGGGCTATTCTAACCCCGCTTTTTGCCGCGAGTGCGTCGCACCTGGCCTCGTTTGGGTTCTTTGCGGGGATCACGCGTACCGGTTTCCGACAAACGCCTGCGTCGACCAAGGAGGCCTGCATCCGCCCCCGCAAATGAGAGAAGCACTCCGATAGCGATTGCTGTAAACAGGAATGCGGAGCCCCCATACGAAACCAGGGGGAACGGGACACCGATCACAGGTGTGAGCCCTGTGACAGAGCCGATGTTCACAAATCCTTGGAAAATCAGCCACGCGGCAATAGATCCTGCAGCTATCCGGACGAAAGCTGTACTCGCGTGGGCCGAAAGGCGAATTGTCCCCCAGACAAGAACGCTAAGCGTGGCAACCAGGGTCAACGTTCCGATTAGGCCGAACTCTTCTCCTACGATCGCAAGGATGAAGTCCGTTTCGGCTTCTTGCAGATAGTTCCATTTGGCTCGCGACGCTCCCGGGCCAAGCCCCACTAAACCGCCTGAACCAAGCGCCCAAAGCCCCTGCGCGGTCTGAGTTGGCGAGGAAGGATCCGGAGCTGTCCCCAGTCCCGGGAACATTTCCAACACACGGCGTGCCCTTGACGGGTTTATCGTCACAAAGAAGGCCGCCAAACCCCCAAAAGTTAATCCCAACCAGGCGAACCATTTCAGCGGAGCGCCGGCCATCCAGAGGGCCCCAACTATTAGCGCTACGAAAATGAGAGCCGTGCCCATGTCGTGCCCAAACATGACTGCGCCCAGCGCAAGAGCCGCGGGGAGCCCGACGCTCAGCGCCACTGCCTTCAGATCGGTCACCTTCGATCCGAGTCTGGCGAGCGCGCGGGCCAGCATCAAAGCAGTGGCCAACTTCAGTAGTTCAGATGGTTGAATCATCTGGTTGATAATCGGTATGCGCAGCCAGTTCTGGTTGCCGCCTTGGGCTTCCCCGAACGGAATAACCGCCAGTTGGAAGGCAAGTGCAAAAGCGAATATCCCCCCCGCCCAGCGCTCCCAGAAAGCGGGGCGCATCCGAGAAGCTAGGAACGCGGCGACCAGGGAACCAATTACGATCACGATATTTCGGGTAAAAACCAGGTACGGGTTCAGATTCGCAGAAATATTGTGCACAGCAGTTGCAGAGAACGTCATGACTACCCCGAATGCGGCCAGCATGAGGGCCGAGACGAGGATCATGTAGTAGGTGGCAACCGGAGAGTATTCGGATCCATCTTCGTCGGCCCGGGTCACCCTTATCCGCGGCAACTTGCTCCCGACAGCCACGACTACTCCCCCGGTCTGGGGCCGGGCTTCTCCGCGGCCAAGAAGTCACGAACGGCAGCCGCGAAAACATCACCGCGTTCGGCGTAGCTCTGGAACTGATCCCACGAAGCACAGGCCGGAGCAAGGAGCACGGTATCACCCGGGCGCGCGTAGCCGGCGGCAGCTTTCACCACGTCTCCCATCCACTCAGACGGGGAACCCACCCCCGCAATTTCCACTATCGGGGTTTCGGGAGCTTGATGACAGAGGGCACGCCGCACGGGCTCCTGATCCGCCCCGATCAGAACCGCTGCGCGCAGACTCTGGCGGGCACCGGCAACCAGTTGTTCAAAATCTTGCCCTTTTGGATCGCCACCTACTATCCAGATCGCTGTCCCTGGAGAAATGTCTCTGAGGGCTGCTAGCGCCGCGTGAGCGTTTGTCGCTTTGGAGTTATTAACCCATCGAACTGAGCTCGAATCGGCAATGAGTGCCCCGCGGTGGGCATCGGGTTGGTAGCTCTCCAAACCTAGCTGCACGGCCTCAGCGGCTACCCCGTGTGCACGTGCCAGCGCGGCGGCGGCAACTATATCCTGTCTGAGGCTCGCCGGACGTCCCTGCGAAACATAGAAAGGAACCCTTCCAAGGTCCGCCAAAAGGACGGCGTCAAGAAAGCGGTGATCGACCAGGTCGTCACCCGATACTCCAATGCCGGCATGTGGAACGCTCCGGATGTCAAGGGGTACCAGCTTGGAGCTGCCCGATCTCTGCGCACGAGCGGCTAGTTGTCGTACTCCCGGGTACTCCTCGAAATAGAATCGCGCCCCCGTAGTCCCGTCGTAGACTTTTCCTTTGGCCAAGCGGTACTTCGCAGCACTGCCATGCCAGTCCAGGTGATCTTCTTCCACGTTCAGACACACCGATGCTTCTGGCGCCAAGCCAGCGGAGTGCTCCAGCTGAAACGAGGAGATCTCCACCGCAAACACACTCGCGGGACCGTAAACCTGCGAAGTTATTGGGAGTCCAACGTTGCCGACTTCCGCCACGTTTTCGCCGGCTGCCCCGAGAATCGAGGTGAGAAGCCCGACTGTAGTCGTCTTACCGTTGGTTCCGGTAACTAAAAGCCAAGGACGCCCAGCCAACGAAGATTCCTCCTGAAGAACCCAGGCAAGCTCGACTTCTGACCACAGAGGTTTACTTCCCAGGTCGGCTATAAGCGGTGAGTGCGGCGGAATGCCCGGTGACGCGACCACAACATGCGGGTCCCAAGCGAGTACTGCGGCGGCCAAATCAGCTGCATCCGGATCCGAAGTCAATGGGATCGTAATCTCCGGTGGCACTTGGAGGTTTGAGTCTGCAGCCTGGTCGAAAACCCGTACCTTTGCGCCCGCTCGGGCCGCGGCCACTGCGGCGGCCTGCCCTGACGTACCGGCTCCCAGTACCGCTACGCGCCTGGGAATCACTTAACGGAGGCCAGCCACTCGGCGTAGAAAATACCGATGCCCACCATGGCAAAAAGTCCTGCCACTATCCAGAACCGGATGACAATCGTGACTTCCTTCCAACCTGCCAGTTCGAAATGATGGTGGAGCGGAGCCATTCGGAATACCCGGTTGCCTGTTTTCTTGAATACGGCTATCTGGATGACATCCGACATGGTGATAACAAAGAAGAGTCCGCCGATGACGATCGCAAGGACCTCGGTATTCGTGAGAATCGAGAGCCCAGCGAAAGCCCCTCCAAGTGCAAGAGCCCCGGTGTCCCCCATGAAAATTTGGGCGGGCGAGGCGTTCCACCAGAGGAAGCCAATCAGGCCGCCAACAACCGCAGCAGCGAATATCGCCATCCCCAGGGGATCGCGAGTCTGGTAGCAGCCAAGAGCATCCGAAAGAGGACGCGAACACGAATGGCTGAACTGCCAGAAAGAGATGAGCGCATATCCCGTGAAAGCAGCTATGGAGGCGCCCGTAGCCAGCCCGTCTAGGCCGTCGGTTAGGTTCACGGCATTGGACCAAGATGTCACCAGCAGGTTGACCCAGAGCACGTACAGGATCGTCCCCGCCACGACACCAAAGAAAGCGAAGGTCAAAGCCGACGGCCTAACGAAGGAAATGCTCAGGTTCGCAGGCGTGATTCCCCAAGCATTGGGGTGAAGCAACGCCAAAATCGCGAAAGCAGAACCAACGGCCAGCTGCCCGATTATCTTCCCAATGGGGTTCAGCCCCAAGCTCCTGTGTCTGGAAATCTTAATGAAGTCATCCAGGAATCCGATCAGACCCAACCCGAGGAACAGTCCCACTAGCAGCAGGCTGGAGTAATCGGGCAACGACCTTATCGAGAGGAAGCCCACCAGCCAACCAACCACGATCGCGAATATGAACACCACTCCACCCATGGTCGGAGTGCCGCGCTTAGTGAAGTGCCCAGTCGGGCCGTCCTGACGGATAAACTGCCCGTATTCCTTCTTAACCAGGAACCGGATGAACAGGGGCATGAGCAACAGACTCAAGATGAGTGCCACTCCGAATGAGACTAATACCCCGATCACAGCTTCCCCTCCTCTACCGTCACCTGGCCACTAGGCCCCGGCGAGACTGTCAGCAACTTGCCAGACGCCGGACCCGTAAGACCCTTTTAAGAATACGGTATCCCCGGGCTCTAGGACCTCAGGTAGGACCTGCGTGGCCCAGTCTGCGTCCGCCGCGAACACTGTCGGAGCGGTTACCTGGTCCAGCAACGGGCGAATCCCGGCGCCAACCCCGATCACCGCGGCCGGCAGAACATCCGCCACAAGTCTGCCCGCTTGGGCGTGTAGATCGACTGTGGTTTCTCCCAGTTCAAGCATCTCTCCGACCACCACCACTAGGCGCCCGCCACCGGCCAGTTGGCGTGCTGCCAGAAGACCCGAGGCCAAAGAGTCAGGGTTCGCGTTGTAAGCGTCATCTATGACCATCAGACCCGGCACGTCCCGCCAAGTTACATCGTCTCGGACGTCCATACGGTGCGGGGAAGCAGGGCCAGCCTCGCATAGAACCCGCCCGATTACGCGCGGGCTAACGCCCACGCCCAGCGCCGCGCTGGCGGCTGCGAGAGCATTCGAAACCTGGTGTGCTCCGACGAGTCTCAGATCCACAGGTTCTCGGCCACCAGAGAATACGAGCTCAAAGCTAGGACGCCCGTCCTCGTTCATCTGTACGTTCTCGGCCCAAACGTCGGCGCCCTTCGCGCCGCTCGCGCTGAAATACATCGACTGGACGGGTTTGCCAACAGCCATCTCAGCAACCCGAGCGTCGTCCAGATTCAGGACAGCCAGGCCCCCGGGGATGAGCCCGTCCACGAGTTCAGTTTTCGAGGCCGCCAAGACCTCGACGGTGCCAAATCCCCCCAAGTGAGCGGTCCCCACTAGAAGCTCGATCGCGACGTCGAGTGGGGCAATGCTCGTAAGGTAGTGCAAGTGTCCTGGGCCCGACGAGCCCATCTCCAGAACCAGGTAGCGCGTCGCAGCAGTCGCTCGGAGTACTGTAAGTGGGCATCCCACCTCGTTATTGAACGAGGCAATGGGCCACACAGTCGGAGCGACCGAGTCAAGGATCCGCCCCAGCAGATCCTTAGTGGTCGTCTTGCCTGCAGACCCGGTGATTCCAATTACGGCTATGTCCCCAGCAGCACGCAGGTCCGCCAGGTGCTCCCGCGCCAGATCCCCCAGTGCTTTGGTTGAGTCACCGACTATGATCTGCGGAACACTGACGTCCAGGGGACGTTCACAGATGATTGCCACCGCACCGGCACTCACCGCAGCTTCGGCGAAGTCGTGACCATCTGCGTGTTCGCCCTGCCTGGCCACATACAAGGATCCCTCTGTACACTCGCGAGAGTCCGTTTCCACCGACCCCGATATGAGTGCTTCCGCTTCCGGGGCATGCGCCCCCACGGCCTGCGCAACCCACGTGGTTGTACGTTGCAATTTTTCTCCTAGCGCCACGATCCTGGCTTACAGTATCAAGTCGCTTCGGGCGCTGGTAATTGCCCGGGCAACTTCACAATCCTGATTCACGGTTGGGTTGGATACAACTCTGGGCGACCGGTCGAAGCAGGTATACCCAATATCGTCGCTGCGGAGCTAGCCACCTGTTGGAATAGCGGTGCCGCGGAGTCACTGGAAAGCACACCGGATCGAGGCTTGTACAGCACCACGGATATTGCAATCCGTGGAGACTCTGCAGGCAGGACGCCGGCGACGTTTGCGATGGTGCCCCCGCTGGGGATCTCCGCCGTACCCGTCTTTATCGCCACTCTGTACCCCTCGACAGCTGCGGCAATTCCCGTCCCGATGTTCTTATCGGAGCTGACCCCCTCCATCATTCGGAGCAGGATTTCTGCTGTTTCTTCCTGTAACGCTTGCCTGGGCTCACTGGCTTCAGCCGCTTTGTAGACGCCGCCCGCGTCAGTCACTCCTGTGACCACTCGAGGCCCCTGCCACACTCCCTTGTTCCCAATGGCTGCCATGGCTGCGGCCTGTTGGACGGGTGTCATCGCGTAACTCTGCCCAAACATGGTCGTGTACACATCGCGCCCGTACCACTCACCAGAGTCAGCCAATATCCCCTCCGACTCCCCCGGCACCTCTATTCCCGTGAGGGAACCGAGTCCCAAGTCCACCATGGTCTTGTGCCGGGCCTCGTTGCTCACGGTCTCCCCTATTTGGACCGCCCCCGTGTTGGACGACTCAGTGATTATCCCGGCGACAGTCCGCGAATAAGTCTCGTGCTCGAAGATGTCCGTGATCACCTCCCCGTCCGCTGTCTTGTAGCGGTCAGGAATGGTAAAAACCGTGTCCGGCGCGACGGTCCCCTCTTCGAGCGCAGTAGCGACTGTGAAGATCTTGCCTACGGAACCGGGCTCTACCACCCACTGCACTGCACGCGACGCCTGTGGTCCGGTCTCTGGGGATTCGAGTCCAGAGTCAGCTAGGACAAGCACGTCGGATGTCGACACATCCAGGATGACCACCGTGCCCCAGTCCGCGTCGTATTTTTCTACAGCCCGATCCAGTTGTTTCTGGACGACTGCTTGCAGATCAGTATTCAAAGACGTGTGAACGGTCCCGCCCGATACTGCGTCTTTCGAGGTGATCTTGGCTCCTGGAATCACCTCACCTGTGGGGCCTATCTCATAAGACTCTTCTCCGGGCGTGCCCGTGAGCTCTTCGTCAAATATGAGCTCCAGGCCAGAGTCTCCTACGCCCTCAGCATTGACGCTCCCAATTATGGACGCGGCTGTGCTCCCAGACGGGTACACCCGCTTGTACACGGGTTCCCACTCAATGCCGTAGATCCCGAGGGCGCGAATCTGCCTGAACGTGTCTCCGTCCACGTTCTTCTTCAGGTACACGTAGGTCTCATCACCGAGCATCTTTCCGCCCAGTTCAGCCTGATCCAATTCTAGAAGGGGTGCGAGGAGACGCGCGGCCTCCTGTGGGCCGCCGGCGATCGTCTCTCCGGATTCTCCAGTGACCTTCCATTCCAGGATGGAGCGTTGGTTTACAGCTATGTGGTAGGTCTCCACGGAATCAACCAGGGTGAGTCCGTCAGCGTCGACAATCCGCCCCCGCGGTGCACTTATCTCACTGGCCGCTGTCCGTACTTTGCGCCCCTGCTCGGCTAGCGCTGGTCCTCGGATTATCTGAATGGAAAAAAGCTGAATGGCACACGCAGCTAGCACCAGTGCCGTAAGGGCCCCAAACCAACGAGACCGGTTACGCACCATGCGCTCAGTCTGAGTCGTCTTCTTGTCGACCAGGGGCCGTTTTTCAGCCATCGGCGGCAGTCCCACCCTCCACGGTTCCATCCTCAAGGGAGATCACTCCGATGGATCCGGCCGGCACCAGACCTATGCTCTCTGCTTCGCTTCTGAGGTAGTCAGTAGAGTCCAGCATTAGTAAACGAGCTTCTAGGGACTCGATCCGTGCCTGCGTCTGAGCGGTCTCAATCCGCTGATCCCTGATCTCGTAAGAAAGCGAGGCCATTGCCGTATTCAGTATCAGTGGTAGGACTACGGTAGCCAAGAACAGGATGATCGCGGCGGACAGCACCGGAACCAAAGCTTGCCGTAGGTGCCCTTTCGTACCGTCAACCACTCGCAGCGGGGCCCGACCTTTCGGGCGACGCTGAACGGATGGAGCCGAAACGCGGGAGGGCTCGGGGACACTGCGTGCAGGAACTGCCAGGCTAACTGCGCTCATCTGTTACTCCAAGGGGCGATTAGTTCCACGGCGCGAAGCCGCACCGATTTGGAACGGGGGTTCCGCACTATTTCTTCTGCGTCTGCTTGAAGGGCGCCTTTGACCAGTGCTCGCAGTCGCGGCCGGTCCGACTCGGGAATGAAGGGCAATCCGGGCGGGGCGGTGTCTGAAAGTCCGCTTTGAAAAACTCGTTTCACCATTCGGTCTTCCAGCGAGTGATAAGACTCGACCAGCAAACGCCCGCCTAAGCGCAGACTCTCCAAAGCTCGCGGCAGCGTGCGCTCCAGAATGGTCAATTCATCGTTGACGGCGATCCGCAAGGCCTGGAACGTCCGCTTGGAGGGGTTTCCCCCCTTCCTCCTAGCTGCCGCCGGCACTGCCTCCTTGACCAGGTCGGCCAGCTGCGTGGTGGTTTGCAGTGGTTGTTCCTGTCTTACCTGCACTACGCGAGCTGCGATTCGGCTAGCGAATCTTTCCTCTCCGTAGTCACGCAGTATCCGGGTCAGGTCCGCCGCGGACGCGGAGCTAAGAAGCTCGGCGACACTAGCACCGTCGCCTTGATCCATGCGCATGTCCAAAGGAGCTTCTCGCGAGTACGAGAAACCCCGTTCAGGATCGTCTAGCTGTAGGGATGAGACGCCCAGGTCCAATAGGATCGCGTCAACGGCTCCGTCCCTTCCGTATTCGCGGGCCACTTGGCGCACCTGGTCGTATTCGCCATGGAAAGGAACGAATCGATCCCCAAACTCACCGAGTCGTTTGGATGCCAGGTTGAGAGCCTCCCTGTCGCGGTCTATCCCAACAACGGTCAAGTGCGGTAGGGCGGAAAGGAACGCTTCTGTGTGACCTCCCAACCCAAGGGTGCCGTCTATCAGAACACTGCCGGGGCCCTGGAGTGCGGGGGAGAGCAAGTCAACGCAGATGTCCCGCATGACGGGTGCGTGTAGCTGCGCCACCGCGTCCTCGCTCTTATCCATCTGGAACCCTCACCGTCGTGTCCCCAGTCGGGAACTTCTTTTCTTCTCCCTTGCTCTCCGCTAGCTGATCCCCACCCGTTGCCCTGATATCGGGGAAGTGACATCAGGACCTCGGAGGGAGACCACCCACCGGAGCGCACGCCTAGAACATGTCGGGAACTATCTCCTCTTCCGCGGAGGCGAACTCCTCTTCCTGTGTTTGTAGGTACTCGGACCAGGCTTGCGTGTCCCAGATTTCTGCCCGTGTCCCCACGCCTATTACCGTCAGATCTCTTTCCAATCCCGCGTATTCTCGCAGCGCTGGAGGTATCGTCACCCTGCCCTGCCTGTCGGGAAACTCATCTGAAGCACCGGAAAGCATCAGTCTGGTGTAGTCACGTGCCTGCTTGGAGGTGAGAGGCGCCTGACGGATCTTCGAATAAACTTCCTGGAATTCGGAGCTGGGAAAGACATATAGGCAACGTTCTTGACCGCGTGTCAGGACCAGGCCCCCTGCCAGCTGATCCCGGTACTTCGCTGGGAGGATCAGGCGCCCCTTGTCGTCCAGTTTTGGCTCGTACGTTCCAAGAAACACGCTTCCTCCCTCCCGACTCAGCCCAACTGTCTACACTTTACTCCACTTTGCTCCACTTCAAACCCCTTAGAGCACAGTATATGCACATTAGGTACTTCTTGAGTCTTGTCTTTGGCGTGTTACCAGCGGATACTAAGGTTTTTCAAAGTGGAGGAAAAACTGAGTATCAGGTAGTGAAGCAAGAAATTGTGGCTCCATGAACAGAGAATCGGAAACACTGCCTTCGGTGTCCGCCTCCAACCACGACACGCCCGAAAGATACAAGTATCCATGGGCTGGGCAGCGCGACAAGCACGAACGTTGGCAACTCCGTGTACACCCACTTCAGGCCTTCCTAAGCTGCAGGCCTACCCGGATGTGCGAGTCGCCCGAAAGAGCGCAGCAAGCCGCAAGCCCCCGGTCACTCTCCAGCAACCAGAGGCTAAAACAAAAAGACACCACGACGAGACGGAGAGGAGCAGAAAGAAACGATGCGAAAGGAAATGACGCAAACGGAAAAGATATAAGACAAGAAAGGAAGCGAAAAGTGAAAATGTGGCGGAGCTAGCGCCTGCCCAGATTATCCCACTTCGAACGTTGACGCTCCATGAAATCGGCCCCTGAAGGTTTCTTTCGAACGGGACGCTGGCCACCTAGAGCCCCACCAGCCTTGTCGGTCTTCACAGCCAGCAGGACACCGCCGACCATGAGCACAAAGCCAAGCACGCCGAGCAAAGCGGCCGACCAGCCGAACCCGAGGGAAACACCGCCCAGGATAATTGCCAGTCCCCCTATGCCAATGATCGATCCCAGGGCGATGCGGCGCGGGGAAAGCCTGCCCCCTGGCTGACGCACAGGTTCATCCGGGAGAGAAGAAGTCATAACGGAGGCGAGGGACGGGTCAGCTTCCTTCAGCTGCGCTTCCATCTGCGCAAGCACCTGCTTCTCATAATCTGATAGGGCCACGATTCCCTCCTTCGAAATGGACGATTTTCATCTTGTTCTCCCATCTTAGTCGGCTGCCGGGCTTTTATCGCCTTCCGGTCTGCCAGCCGACACATGAGCGTCACGATTCAGCAGCGTGGCAGGCAAAATAGCTGCGTCCCCGTAACGTTCCCGCACTCTGTCCATGGTGCGTTCAGCCGCCAGCGGACGCGGATCCTCGTCAAGTGCACCCTGGACACCAATGTCTCTGTGCTGGAGTCCACTCACCCCAACCCCGGCCAGCCGGACTCCCCCGCGTGGAATCGCTTCCTTGGAGAAAATCTGGAGAGCCGCGGCCGCCACTTCCCGTCCCAGGTCAGTCGGAGTCCGAAGAGTCTGCGCTCTGGTAAAAGTGCGGAACTGGGCGTCCCGGAGCTTCACCGTCACGGTCCACGCAACCAGGTTGGACTCTCTAAGCCGAGCGGCGCAATCGTGCGAGGCGCGGAGCAAGTACTTCTCTATTGCTCGCCTCTCCGTCAGGTTCGTGCGAAACGTATTCTCGGTAGATATCGACTTTTCCGGAGCGCGGGCACCCACCTGTCTTTGGTCATTCCCCTGGGCGATCCGCAGCAAATCATGAGCTAGGGAAGGCCCAACGACTCGACTCAATTCCGCGAAACCAACCTGTGCCAGCTGAGAAACCTGGCTGATTCCCCACTCCTCCAGTGCCTGACGAGTCTTCTTCCCGACCCCGGGCAGCGCCCCAACGGGAAGCGACCAGAGAAATTGGACGGTACAGGAGGCCGGGACCAGAAGGACCCCGTCTGGTTTGGCGTGGGAGGACGCGATCTTAGCTACTGTCTTCGAATTCCCTATCCCAACTGAAGCCGGCAGGCCCAGCTGGTCACGGATCTGGATTCGGATCATCTGCGCAATCTCCAGGGGACTTCCCAGACGGCGTCGGGCTCCCCCAACATCCAGGAAAGCCTCATCGATGCTAATTGGTTCGAAATCCGCACTGACCTGTGACAGAACCGCCATGACCCGGCGGGAATACTCCGAGTAAGTGCCCCTTCTGCCCGGCATGACAGTGGCACTCGGGGCAAGGGCCCGGGCCTGGGCCATGGGCATCCCCGCCCGAATGCCTAGTGCTCGCAGATCGTACGTCGCTGAGGTGACCACGCCCCGGTCTCCCACTCCCCCAACCATGACGGGCTTGCCGCGAAGCGCAGGAGCCAGTGCCACCTCTACCGCAGCGAAGAAACTGTCCATGTCGACGTGCAAGATGTCGGTCTCCGAGTCGTCGTCACCCCAATCTTTGCGCACGTGGGCGGCGCGGGGGCTCACAGACATGGCTGGGGTCCTTTACATCGCAAC
This sequence comes from uncultured Actinomyces sp., assembly GCA_964345535.1. Lineage (GTDB taxonomy): Bacteria > Actinomycetota > Actinomycetes > Actinomycetales > Actinomycetaceae > Scrofimicrobium. Next base: position 115,684 of record CAYFRG010000002.1, read on the forward strand.
GCTGCGATTCGGCCCGGGTCGTAGGATGGGTCCATGGCAGACTCTCCCCCGTCCTTCTCACCGGCCACATTTGAGCTCTCTGGCTCCGTCGCCTCGATCCTAGTGGATGGGGTTGAGCAGAGTCGGGTTGACCTGGACAGGCCGGGACGTCTTGAGTTTGAGTACATGCAGCAAATGGACACTGTGGTTGACCTGGCCATGCCAGCGCCGGCTCCGGTCCGCGCCGCGCACGTGGGGGCTTGCGGATGCGCGCTGGCTTGGGCGTGGAATGAGCAGCGCCCCGGCTCCAAGCAACTGGCCATCGAGATAGACCCGAACCTTACCCGGCAGGTGCGCGAATGGCTCCCCCTACCGCGAAAGCCACAGCTCAGAATCCGTGTCGGGGACGGCCGAGACGTTATAGAGGGAAGTAAGGCGTCATTCGACATTCTGGTCAGGGATGCTTTCGCTGTGCGCGACGTCCCAGAGTCTTTGCGAACGGTCGAGTGGAACCAAGCGGCACGCGAGCGCCTGGGCAACTCCGGCGTGTACCTGGCAAATACGGGGCACGGTGGAGGCACCGACAGTCGCCCGGATATCGCCGCGACACTCGAAGTTTTTCCGCGCGTCGCACTTGTCGGCGAGTCGAAAGTTCTCAAGGGAGCAAGGTGGGGGAACCTCGTCATCGTCGCTTGGACGGATCCCGGAATTATCGATACTCAGGAACTAGACCGGCGGCTTCGACGCCTTGCACTTCCAGTAAGTGTCTACGCCGGGGCGCGACTGAAAAAGTGGCTCGGCGGAAGCGTAGCTGCCCGGGACCCAGAAGTAATCTAGTCCTGCTCCCACGGGCGCGGAGCCCGGTGCTTGGGACCTCCTGAGGGAGGCCCATCGTCGTCCTCCCCTGTCGACTCGCTGAAGCTTTGCGCACGGAGGTACTGCTCGATGGCATCCCCAAGTGTCTCCGCCACGGATTCCTGGTCCGAGTCCTTTTCGGCGGGCTTCGCAGAAGCCTCTTCCTTCGATTCTTCGCCGTTACCCAAAAAGTTAGGAAAAGCTACGGTGAGGGGACTGTCCGGGTTGGAAGCCATTTGGTCGTAGTGCGTCTCTAGGGCCTCGACCGTGCGCATGACCTCCGGGTTCTGGGAGACCAACTTCTCTACCTGTTCCGCATCCGCGTCCGCGCCCTCTTCAAGGTCTCCCACCGGCAGGGACAACTCAGTGACGCTTGACAGTCGGCGCAGCAGCGCAGAGGCTCCCTTGGGGAACGCCGAATCTGACATGTAGTAGGGCACCGCAGCGTACAGGGTCATCCCGTGTAGGTCTTGAGCTGACAAGCGGTACTGCATGAAATGAGTCAACGGCGCAGGCAGCTGCCAGTTGCCCATCAAAGAGCCCTGCTCTGGGATGAGATCCTTGTCGGTGCTCTGGACGTGAACCGAAACCGGGCGGGTATGCGGAACGGCGGCGGGAAACCCGTACAGGGAAACCACAATCTCGACCCCGGCGGCGCGGGCCAACTCAGCGACATCCTGGGTGAACGCTTCCCACTTCGCGTCCGGCTCCGGGCCGTGGAGGATCAGAATGGGTGTCCCCGTGTCGTCGTGCACCAAATCCAAGGCTATCTCCGGCGCGACAACTTCTTTGGTAACCCAATCCTCTACAACCATCACTGGGCGGTGGGCGCGGTAGTCAAGCAGCTGATCCGAATCAAAAGTTGCTACCCGCCTGGGCGAAAGGTTATTGAGCAGCTGGATTATGCTCAGGGACCCACTTGAACCAGCGTCCATAGCACCGTCGAAGTGCGCAATCAGAACCGGGGCCTTCGCATCTGCCGAAGGTCCCTCCGTGTAGAGCTTCTCTCTGTCCATGTCCACCACCTCTTCCGGTTCCTCCGGACTGCTCCAAGCTCAGCCAAACAGCCGGTTCACTACCTAGTCCTTATCTACGTTACCGGGCTAGGAACTCCTTGGCGACAGGTCCCTCGACGATTGCGCTACCAGGCGAACGTTGTGGCCTAGAGCGAACGAATCTCTTCGGCGCCGCGCGCTCCAGCGAAGAAAATGGGGAATAATAGTTAGCTGGCAACTGCAGGGGGTGGACGTGCGGGAACAGGATTCCCAGGACAACTCGGGCGACCGAGCGCGCAAACAGATTGCGCACGAACAGCGCTTCGTGGACCGCGCCTACGCGAACCTGGACGAAAACCGAAAGCGGTACCGCGCGTCCCAGAGAGAAGTGGAAGCTCAAGGAGCCTGGGGCACACCGCAGGCACGCACGGAAAGAGATGCCCTGGCAGCACACTACGGGGACCAGGCCGCACGCCTCGAAAGCATCGAAGACCGCCTTGTGTTTGGACGCTTAGACTCTGCTTCGGGAGATCGTACCTATATAGGCAGGGCCGGGTTGAGAGATGAGGATGGCGGAAGGCTGCTTGTGGACTGGCGTGCTCCTGCCGCGCGACCGTTCTACCAGGCGACCGCAGTAGAACCCAAAGGTGTCCTCCGACGTCGGCACATAGCAACCCACCTGAGAAGGGTGCGCGGGCTCGAAGACGAACTCTTGGACACTGACGCAGCGCGTGACTCCGAACTCCACTTCCAAGGTGAAGGAGCCCTGATCTCCGCACTGTCGCAGGCGCGCGAAGGTCACATGGGCGATATAGTGTCCACCATCCAAGCCGAACAGGACGCGGTCATCCGCGCGGATGACCGCGGCCTGCTGATCGTGCAGGGCGGCCCAGGGACGGGAAAGACCGCGGTGGCACTGCACCGAGCCGCATACTTGCTGTACACCCACAGGGAGCGCCTAGAACGCTCGGGGGTTCTTGTAGTTGGCCCCTCTCCCGTTTTCCTGCGATACATAGAACAGGTTCTTCCTTCTTTGGGAGAGACCGGTGTCGTCTCTCTCACAATGGGTGAACTACTCCCGGGCGTCAGCACCAGCATTGTAGAGTCGGTGCCCATCCGAGACGCTAAAGGCACCCTGGAGTGGATTCCAGTGCTGCGCCGGGCTGTCAGAGGTCTTCAGAAAGTACCCGAAGCCGACGAAACGTTAAAGATTGGGGGCCGCTCCGCGACCCTGACGAGGGCGATGGTGATCGCGGCCGCCACACGCGCCCGCCGGAGCGGCAAGCCCCACAACGAGGCCCGTGAGGGCTTCGCACTGGAACTGGTTGAAGCTCTGACATATCAGTTAGCGGGCCCCGATCCGGACCCGGACACCGTGCACTGGTGGATGGAAGAAGTCCGTGCCTCCCGCAGCGCACGCCGCTCAATCAACCGATGCTGGATGCCCACCAGCGCCAAAGATCTCCTTGCTCGCCTGTACGCGCAGCCTGCGTTACTCCGCAGCGTGGGAAGAAATCTCACGCCAGCTGAAAGAGAGCTGGTGTTCAGACCGGCGAACTCGCCCCTCACCATTGCGGACGTACCTCTTCTGGATGAGCTGGAGGAGCTCCTTGGCCAATCTCACCTACTGGGAGCCGGAGGCGAAGAAAAATCAGCAGGTATCGGAGAAGACGAGATTCGGCGAGCCCAGGAAGCAATTGATGGCCAACAGCTGGGGGGCGGGATCGTCTCCGCAGAGCTCCTAGCGCAACAGACCAGGGGCGCCCAAGATTGGAAGCCCCTTGCACAGCGGGCGCGGGCCGATCGCCTGTGGACCTACGGACACGTGGTGATTGACGAAGCCCAGGACCTCACTCCAATGGAATGGCACGCGCTTCTTCGGCGCTGCCCCTCTCAGTCTTTCACCGCGGTTGGTGACCTTGATCAGCGTCGCGGGACGACCAGACCTGACTCCTGGTTGGATGTGCTAGGACCGGCTACGCGCGCGCTGAGCGATGAGCGTTCTCTAACCATCTCCTACCGGACACCCAGAACCCTCACGGACCTCTCGCAGGAAGTCCAGGCGGAACTCGGCTTCCCCGTCCGCTTTCCCCTCACCTCTGCGCGTGAAGTCCAAGATGCCCTAGCCGATAGTCGTGCCAATTCCACGCAGGATCTCAGCGCGGTGGTTGAGGCGGCTGTGGCCGAGGAGCTAGCACTTCTAAACGCCGAGTATGGCGAGGGCGGGGGGCGCCTTGGAGTACTGCTCAGCCAACCACGCGCCGTCGAATGGGAGGTTGACGAGGTAGGGGGAGCCACGTTCAGCCAGAGGGTGACCTACTTACCCGTCGTGTCGGCTAAGGGGCTGGAGTTTGACACGACCATCATCGTCGAGCCCGCAGAAATCCTTGCGGACGGCCCCGGGGATCTTTTCGTCGCCATGACCCGCTCTACTCGACGCCTGCACTCAGTTAGAACCGGTTCGCTCCCGAAAGCGTGGGAGCGGAGGCTCTCCTCCCTCAAATAGTCGAAATAAACCGGCAGCTGGCCTGCTTTGCGAGCCCCGTCGGCTGCACACGCTGAAACCTGCTGTCCCATCGCGCCCAGTGGTCTTCGACATCTGCGTTATCCGATTTCCGTGTTTCCAGAAGCAGCATTCGCCTGCGTCTTTCCAAAGGCGCAATTGCCTAGGAGTCAGTGTCTCTACCGGCACGACGAAGACGGTTCGGACAGGCCACCTGAAATGGAAGCGCCAGAACAGATGCCAGCGGCCGAAGAGGTCCTGCCAGGATCGTCCGCTGTTGGACATGACCCGCGAGTGTTCGAGCTCGGTGGCAAACTAGGAGCGTGACTACAGCATTGCTACTTGAGAGCCCAGATGAGTGCGCCGACCAGATTTTCCTGAACGAAGGCATAGAAGTACGCCGCGTTGCAGGCAGTCTTGATGAAGATGAATTGATTGCAGCCCTGCAAGGTGTGGAGATCCTGGGGATCCGTTCCAAGACCGAAGTAACCGAAAAGGTTATCGCCTCCTCTCCCTCTCTACTCGCGATCGGCGCGTACTGCATCGGCACGAATCAAATCGACCTGGAAGCAGCCTCTAGACACGGGGTTGCCGTGTTCAACGCGCCCTACTCGAATACCCGTTCCGTAGTGGAACTGGCAATCGCTGAGATCATCATGATGGGGCGGAGACTGGTGGAGCGAAACAACAGCCTCCACGCTGGAGTCTGGAACAAGTCGGCCAGCCATGCGCACGAAATCAGGGGGCGCACCTTGGGCATCATCGGCTACGGGAGCATAGGTTCCCAGCTGTCGGTGATCGCCGAAGCAGTTGGCCTGAAGGTCATCTTCTATGACACGGCGGAGCGCTTGGCTTTGGGCAACGCCGTCCGAATGGGGACCATGGATGAGCTGCTCCAGAACGCGGACGTGGTATCGGTACATGTCACCGGAGATCCGTCCAACACTGATCTGATTGGGGATCGCGAGTTCTCACTGATGAAGCCGCGCTCACTGTTCATTAACCTGTCGCGCGGCCACATAGTCGACCTGGAGGCGCTACGTGAACACTTACTAACCGGCCATATCGCAGGTGCGGCCATAGACGTGTTCCCGGAAGAGCCTAAGTCCAGCGGAGACCCGTTCGAATCACCCCTAGCGGACCTGACAAACGTGATCCTCACCCCCCACATCGGAGGCTCGACTATCGAGGCCCAAGAGGATATTGCCCGTTTCGTTTCCGGGAAGCTAAGCAGCTACCTGCGAGACGGCGGGAGCTACATGAGCGTGAATCTGCCTTCGATTGCCATGCCTGTGAACGCTGAGGCAAGTTACAGGCTGACACTGGTCCATTACAACGTGCCGGGCGTGATGGCCAAGCTGAACAGAGGGTTCGCGAAGCAGGGAGTGAACGTCGTCGGGCAGTCGCTAGGAACCTTAGGTGAATTCGGATATGCGATAACCGATGTTGCGGGTGAGCTTCCGGACAAGTTGGTGGGCAGGTTCACGGAGTACGAGCCAACGATCATGCTGCGGGTGATTGAGGTAGCCAACTAGAGATTGCCCCGTCACTGGCGACGAACTTCCTTGGCCCGGGACACAGACGTGACGCCGCCAGTCTAAACCCGCAGCTACGGGCCAGGGGATCGGGTAAATTGGGATGCGGTCTCCGTGGGGGTAGAAATAAGAAGGATCCTGCCTACCGCGAGGGCCAGGATGATTCGACCTTTGTGCACGTGCCTCAAGGAGGAGCGAGAAGCCTGTGAACCTAACTGAGCGGTTGAGAAAGAGCTACGCCCCCAGTGTCCCCTTCGAGGTCGCTGATCCTGAGCTCCGCCTGCACGACGTCCTATTCGCCACGGCAAAGCGCTACCCGTCCCAGACGGCGCTGGACTTCATGGCCGCCCAGACTTCTTACGCGGATTTGGAAAAACAGGTCAGGCAAGCGGCTTCCGTGCTCGCTGGTGCGGGTGTCAAACCCGGGGACCGGGTCGCCCTAGTCATGCCAAATTGCCCGCAACACGTTCAGGCAATCTTTGCGGTCAGCTTGCTGGGGGCCATCGTCGTGGAACACAATCCACTGGCCCCTGAAGAAGAACTAAAACATGAATTCGCTCGCCACGGTGCCAAAGTCGCAGTCGTATGGGAAAACGCGGTAGAGAAGCTCGGATTCCTGGGCAAAGACGCCGTGATATTCGGAGTCAACCTAGCGAACGATCTTTCGGCTACCAGCCGCATCCTACTCAAAGTCCCACTGCCCAAAGTGAAGCAGAAACGGGCTCTGCTCGGCGCTAAGACCCCCGCGCACGTGAAGAACTGGGCAGCCGCGGTATCTAAAGCTCCGCTACGGCAACAAGACAGCCCAGCAGTCACCACTGACACCGCCCTGCTGATCCACACCGGGGGCACCACCGGCGTTCCGAAGGCAGTCGCCCTGACACACAGAAACATTGTCATGAACGTGGTCCAAGATGTCGCCTGGGTTCCGCACCTTCACGAAGGTTCCGAGGTCTTCTATGCGGTGCTACCTCTCTTTCACGCCTACGGGTTCGGTATCAGTCTCATGGCTGCCATTCACCTAGGCGCCACAGTTGCACTGTTTCCGAAATTCGACCCGACCCAGATGGCACTCGCTCAGCGCCGCCTACCATGCACTTTCTTCGTGGGGGTCCCACCTATATACGAGAAGCTCCTCAAGACCTCGCGAGAGCTTGAGGTGGACCTCACATCTATTACCTACGCAATTTCGGGAGCGATGGCTCTGGACCCGGACCTAGCCACAGATTGGGAAACCGCCACCGGGGGCTATCTTGTGGAGGGCTACGGAATGTCCGAAGCATCGCCCACGCTCCTTGGCTCCCCCATGTCTCCGAAACGGCGCCCTTCTGCCCTAGGGATCCCTTACCCCTCCACTGAGATCCGAATTGTCGACCCGGAAAACACGAGTGTTGACGTTGAGGATGGGGAGGTAGGGGAGCTGATAGCGCGCGGGCCCCAAGTATTCTCGGGCTATTGGGAAGACCCCGTAGAAACAGCGGAAGTTTTAAGAGACGGCTGGTTACACACGGGTGACCTGGTGAAGGTCGTGGACGGCTTTGTGATCATGGCCGACCGACGCAAGGAACTAATTATCTCTGGTGGGTTCAACATTTACCCTTCGCAGGTGGAAGATGCCGTTCGGTCAATGCCCGGCATATCGGATGTGGCTGTGGTTGGAATGCCCGGCGGAACCAGCGGGGAGGATGTCGTCGCAGCACTAGTCCTGGAAGCCGGGGCTTCTCTAACCCTTGCGGACGTGCGCGCGTGGGCCGAGAAATCACTGGCTCACTATGCGCTGCCCCGACAAATCGTCGTGATGCAGGAATTGCCGAAGTCGCAGATCGGCAAGGTCATGCGCAAGCGCGTGAGAGAACAGTTGAGCGACCTGCAAACAGGGATAACAGATCTCCAAACCGGCGTCGGGCAGAAGCTGGCGAACATTGCAACACAGGTGTCCGAAATAGCCGAGCAAGCGCAGACAGCGGTCTCCACTTCGATGGATTCCATCGCAGCTGCACGGCAGGATCGTATCGAACAAAAGCCCGATGAGCCTGCTGAAGACAAGCCGAACGTCTAGTCTTCGGCAGAGATCGCGTCAGCTGGGGACTGCCGCAGGATGTCTATAGCATCTTCAAAGTCCTCAAGCGACTGAAACGACGAGTAAACAGAAGCGAAGCGCAGGTACGCAACCTCATCCAGTTCCCGTAGAAACGGCAGAATTGCCCTGCCTACCTCATCCGTTGACACAACGGACCGGCCCGTCGCTCTGAGTTTTTCCTCCACCTGCTGTGCCAGTAGCGCCAACGCATGCTCCGAAACGGGACGACCCTGGCATGCCTTCTTCACCCCGGAGCCAATCTTCTCCCGAGAGAAAGCCTCTACAACACCCGACCGTTTTTCTACCGCAAACGTGGACGTCTCTAGAGTTGTGAACCGGCCTTTACAGGCTCCACACTCGCGGCGCCTACGGATAGATGCTCCGTCGTCCGCAACCCGCGTATCAACGACACGTGTGTCGTCGTGGTAACAAAAAATACAGCGCACCTGCACCTCCTGGTTCCTTACGAGAAACCGTAGGTGCAAAGGCGCCGGCATTGCAAATGGGAGAGTCGACTAGTAGGCCGGAAGCACCAGCTCTTGCCCAATCTGCAATGTGGTGGACTCTAGCGCGTTCAGCTGCCTGATGTCCTCCATTACCTGTTCTATGGGCTCAGAAGTCTTGATCCCAGCAGCTAAAGACCAGAGAGACTCACCGGCGCTAACCGAGTGTTGCCAAGTCGGTCCGGTGTACGCGCTGTCCCTCATCAGAAGACCCGCTCCCGCGCTGAGCGCCACCACTACAATCAACGCCAACAGGTACAACCCCACCCTGCGTACCAGAAAGGACAGGGAAACAGTTGCCTGTCGCCCGGAGAGCAGATCCTGCGTCCGATCCGAGTTGCCACCGCGCGCCGCCGGGTGCCTAAGCATAGCCGCATATCGCTCATCGGATAGAGACTGCGCACTTTCGCTCTGCCGCCTACGAGCGCGCTCTATACCCAAATCGATAACACGAGCCCCATGCTCGAAGTCGCCCGTCTCAGGCATAGCAGCCGAAATCGACCGACCAGGAGTTGCCCAGTCAAAAGGACTAATCGCCGATGCGCTCATGCGTGCCTCCGACACTCAAATAGAACAAGCGTATGTCGTACACCTGTTCGTCGAACACTTGTACTATACCCCGCGCCGCTACGATTGTCGACACACGCTAGAACATCCGTACCATTATCTGGAGTGTCTCGATAGACTGATGGCAGCAAGGCGACTCGGAAAGGTCCGAGCAGGGCTTCAGCCCACGACCAGCCCCATACAGGAGTGGAGAAGCACGATGACAGTGCGAATCGGCGCGCGGCAACAGAAAATCCTGGACTACATTCAGGAGTACACAGCCCAACACGGGTTCGCTCCCTCAGTCCGCGAAATCGCCAACGCGGTGGGACTGGCTTCGCCATCCACTGTGAAGCACCACTTGGACAACATGGAGCAATCCGGACTGATATCCCGAAAAGAAGGTTCCCCGCGCGCTCTGGTTGTATCTCCTCAATACTCACAGAACCTAGAGTCCCCCCAGCCTCCGACAAATGAACTGGGACAATCTGGGCTGGGCATCCTAGAAGAGCTTCGAGCTGACCAGCACGTCCACGACGTGCCGCTGGTAGGTCACATCGCAGCGGGCGCTCCGATCCTGGCTGAACAGTCAGTCGAGGACGTGTTCACCCTGCCAACCCGGGTCACCGGGACAGGAGACCTCTTCGCCCTTGAGGTTAAGGGGGACTCTATGATCGACGCGGCCATATGCGATGGGGACTACGTGGTTGTCCGAGCGCAGCCCACCGCAGCTGAGGGCGAGACTGTGGCAGCTCTTCTGGATGATGAGGCCACGGTCAAAATCTTAAGTTTCCAGGACGAGCACACCTGGCTAATGCCACGTAATCCCGACTACTCACCCATCCTGGGAGACGACGCCGTCATCTTGGGCAAGGTCGTAACCGTAATCCGTTCCCTCTGAGCGTCAGAAGCCGAGCGAGCGTGCTGTTTGACGGATATTATCCGCCGAAGCCACGAGCCCGTTAAGTTCCTCATCCGTAAGCGGGGGAAGGAGAACGCGGCCAGCTCCCGCGCGCCCCACAATCGTCGGCGCCGCCATACACACGTCACCTATCCCGTGCCAGTCCTCCAGCAGAGATGAAATGGTCAGGACGCGTGATTCATCACCCAGTACTGCACCGGCTATGTTCGCAGCCGCCAAACCGATCGCAAAGTTCGTAGCTCCCTTGCCTTCAATAATCTGATAAGCAGAGGTCATGACCTGTCGGGAGATCTCCGATCGCAGTGCGAAGTCGAAGCTTCTTCCGCTCAGTGTCGGTCCCCACTTACTCAGCGGAACGTTCCCGATTTCTGCGGACGACCAGAGGGTCACCTGGGAGTCACCGTGTTCACCGACGACATAGGCGTGAATGTTCTGCGTGGCCACGCCGGTCTCCAAGGAGACCAGATAGCGAAGTCGAGAGGTGTCCAGCACCGTCCCGGAACCAAATACCTGCTGCCTGGGGGACCCAGCGATTTGCATGGCCACATACGTCACCACGTCTACCGGGTTCGTTACGAACATGTAGACGGCGTCAGGGGCAACACTGAGCAGGTCGGGAACCAGATTACGCATCAGTCCCACTGTGGACTCCGCCAGCTCCATACGGGTTTGACCAGGCTTTTGCTTTGCACCCGCGGTGACGATAACCATGTCCGATCCGCGCACAACCTCAAGGTCGTTGGAGCCGACAATGGATCCTATCTGAGTGAACTGAATACCGTGGGCCATATCCAGCGCCTCGGCCTCAACCTTCGCTTGATTAATGTCGTACAGGGCTATGTCCCGGGCAACACCGCGGATAGCACACGAGTACGCAATGGCCGTGCCGACTGCGCCCGCCCCAATTACGGCAATTTTTGATGGTCTTCCGGACCTTGCTGGATAAAGACTTACAGCTCTCGCCTTGGACATGACACGTTCTCCTCCTGCGCGGCCCTCCCGCGCCGTTTCGAACTTCAAGGCCCTTCGATCAGTGCGCCAGGAATCTGCACCAGACGGAGCTGCCCTCTATTACTTCCCTACCCTACTAAAAGGCAGCCCGGAGAGGCTTGCTTCTAGATAAAGCTCTAATGCAGATTTGCGGCGCTGAGGCGCCGCCCAAGGCCTTCGTCTACCCGAGCTACCACGTGGATACCCGTCCCGGTCCACTCCTCTTCCAAGACCTCCCCGTGCTCGTGAGCCTCCGAAAGAAGGGCGGCCTGGTCCATAGGAATGAAGACGTCCAACAGGAGCTGGGGACGCGGCAGCCGACGGGCGATAGTATTCTTCAGATCTTCAATACCCTCCCCCGTTTGCGCCGAAACGAACTCAGCTTCCGGGAAAGAAGCCCTCAGGGCCGCCAGCCGTTCGGGCTCCGCAAGGTCGCACTTGTTGAGGATAATCAATTCGGGGATTTCATCCGCGCCCGCAATGCCTCCCAGCACCTCTCGAACCGCAGCAATCTGGCCTTTAGGGTCCGGGTGAGCTGCGTCCACGACGTGCAGCAGCAGATCGGCTTCGGCAGCTTCCTCGAGGGTAGATCGGAAAGCCTCCACCAAGTGTGTCGGCAGGTTCCGCACGAACCCGACGGTGTCTGTAAGCGTGTAAACGCGGCCGTCTGGCGTTGTCGCGCGCCGCACCGTCGGGTCGAGAGTTGCAAAAAGAGCGTCTTCTACGAGGACTCCCGCGTCTGTTAGCTGGTTCAGCAAAGTCGACTTTCCAGCGTTCGTGTAGCCCACTATAGTCGCCGAGGGTATCTTGCCCCGCCGTCTTTGCGCACGTCGATGCTGGCGCGCCGGGGCGAGCTGTGCCAGCTGCCTGCGCAACCGGGACATCCGGGTCCTAATGCGGCGACGGTCCAGCTCAATCTTGGTCTCCCCTGGGCCACGTGAGCCGATGCCGGCCCCACCTGCAACGCGGCCGCCCGCTTGGCGCGACATTGATTCGCCCCACCCTCGCAGACGCGGAAGCAGGTATTCGAGCTGGGCCAGCTCCACTTGGGCCTTCCCCTCCCTAGATTTCGCGTGCTGAGCGAAGATATCCAGAATCACCGCAGTTCGATCCACGACTTTGACTTTTACGACATCTTCTAGGCCGCGTCTTTGGGACGGGGACAGCTCTCCGTCCACAATCACCGTGTCTGCCCGCAGGGATTTGACCAGGTCCCGCAACTCACTAGCTTTGCCACGACCCAGGTAGGTCGCTACATCCGGCTGATCCCGGTTCTGCAAGAAGCGATCTAGAACCTGAGCGCCGGCGGTCTCGGACAAAGCCTGAAGTTCCCGCAGAGAGTCCTCTGCCTGCTCTCGCGTGCCCTCTAGGCGCAGTCCCACCAAGATCACTCGTTCCAGCCGAACATCTCGATACTCGACCTCTGTGACGTCTTCTAACTCCGCGGTGTGTACGTCGCTTCTCCTTGTCGCGGCTCGGGCTTCTTTTTCCAAAGTGACCTGCGCGGGCTCATGAGGGCCAGCGTCCGCCCGTGCGGAAGCGGACTGCGCCGCGGTGGATTGGAGAGCCGTTCCCTGCCTGTCCAGGACGCGCCTCGCTATTTCCTCGGCCCGCAACAGAGCTTCATCGCCTGGTCCAAGGCTTTCGGGGGTGGGATTAAGATCGGGCATGTTACCTCCTTCTCCCAGTGTGCCACTTGAGTGTAGGTCTTTTGGGTACTCTGTTATCTGTGAGTGAGCATTACTTTTCGGAAGACACCGTCGCAGATGAAGGGCGCCAACGGCTGCTGAGGATTTCTTTGCGCAACCACGAACTCCAGATGTGGGTAAGCGACCGGGTGTTCTCCGCCAGCAAGTTGGATCCAGGAACTGCAGAATTGCTCCGCGCCCTCCCTCCCCTACCTGAGTCCGGGACCTTTCTGGACCTTGGCTGCGGATGGGGGGTTGTCGCAGTCAGTGCTGCCGTAGAAAGCCCGGACGCAGAGGTTTGGGCGGTCGACGTGAATCCTCGGGCATTGAAGCTAACAGAACACAACGCAGCCGTGAACGGCGCGACAAACGTGACCGTGCTGCCGGCCGAGACTGCCCTGGCACTGGCGCGTGAACGCGGAATTGCCTTCGACCGCATCATCTCTAACCCACCGGTAAGAATCGGGAAGACCCGTATGCACGCGATGCTGAGCGATTGGCTGACCCTGCTCAGTCCCGGAGGCCAAGCTTGGCTGGTCATGGGCAAGAATCTTGGCGGAGATTCTCTGGTCAAATGGTTACGAGACCAAGGCTACGACGCGAAAAAAGTGTCCTCTAGAAAAGGGTACCGAATTATCTCTGTCGAAATCCGCTAGCTTTGAATTCCTGTTTCCAAAATGGCCCAGGCGGCGGCCGCAGGATCGCTGTGGGGATCCAACCACACGATGCGAGAGTCACGCCGGAACCACTTCACTTGACGTCGGGCCAGCTGCCGAGTTTCCAACGCCACCTGATCGATGGCCTGGCCGACACTCATGGATCCCTCAGCCACCGCAATGGCTTGTGCATATCCAATCGCGCCGGCAGCCGTCTTCCCGAATTGTCTACCGCGGCCCAACAGCGCTCGGGTCTCCTCTATGAGACCCCCCGCGAACATCGAGGCAGCCCTAGCGTCGATCCTTGCGTCAAGTTCCGCTAGGTCCCAAGCGAGTCCGAACTGGAACGTGGGTCGGAAAACATATTCCTGGCTGGGTAGGTTTGCTGAGAACGGACGGCCCGTCACCTCGATAACCTCTAACGCTCGGATAACGCGACGTGCGTTGTTCGGGTGTATTTGCGCGGCAGCAACCGGATCCCGCCGCTTGAGAAGCTGATGAAGGTGCGCCCGCCCCTCCGTTGCTGCCAGATTCTCCCACTTTGCTCGCACCTGCGAATCCGTCCCCGGAAACTCCATGCGATCAATCAGTGCGCGGACATAGAGCCCAGAGCCCCCGACCGCCACGACCGCGCGCCCCTGCGCCTGCTCGGTGCGGACCTGCTGCTGGGCGACGGTTTGGTAGCGCGCAACTGAAGCCTCTTGATCAACGTCCAGCTGGTCGAACAGCAGGTGGGGTATTCCCCGGCGCTCACCTAGTGGAGTCTTGGCTGTACCCACGTCCAAGCCTCTATACAGCTGCATAGAATCGGCGTTCAGGATTACACTGTTACCCAGCCTCTCAGCCAGATTCAGCGCAAGCTCAGACTTGCCCGTCGCAGTTGGGCCCACGACTGCGATCAGAGGACTGTTCAAAGATATATCCGCCGAACGACCGGGTTCGGCGTCCTGCGAATCCCCAATCATCTGCAGCTACCTGGACCGGATTGTGGGCATCCCCAATGGCACCGCACCACTAGGAGCAGGATCCTCCTGAGCGGACTCCCAGAGGTCTCCCGCTCGGGTTGAGCGCACCCGCAACGGGCGCTTAGGATCCAACGCTGAATCAGCAAGAAGGTAGTGGGGAGCACCGTAGGTAACCTCAACGGTCACCATGTCGCCGGGCCGAGGCTCCTGCCCGGGCGGAACTGCAAAGTGGACAAGGCGGTTGTCGGCTGCTCGGCCGGAAAGGCGCAAAGTGGTGCCGTCCTTGCGGCCCTCTCCCTCTGCCACCACCACCTCAACTGTGCGACCCACCTGGGCTTGATTCTCCTGGAGTGAGATCTCATTCTGGAGTCGTGAAAGGCGCTGGTACCTTTCCGCCATCACATCGGGCGGAATCAGGTCCGTCCGCTCCGCCGCGGGAGTTCCGGGCCGCGGCGAATACTGGAATGTGAACGCTGAAGCGAACCTGGTCTGTTCGACCAAGTCCAGGGTCTCCTCGAAATCCCGGTCTGTTTCTCCGGGAAAACCCACGATAATATCGGTCGTAATAGCCGCGTCCGGGATGTGCTCACGCACCGTGTTTATGATCCGCTCAAAACGGGTCCGTCGGTACGAACGCCTCATCTCCCTGAGAACCTTGTCTGACCCGGACTGGAGGGGCATGTGCAGAGAAGGCATCACAGTGGGCGTCTGGGCCATCGCCACAACCACGTCATCGGTAAAAGCCGCCGGGTGCGGAGATGTAAACCGCAGACGTTCCAGTCCGGGAACACCACCGACGTTTCGCAGCAAGTCCGCAAACGCCCCCCGCTCACCGAAACTGACTCCGTACGAATTTACGTTCTGCCCCAGCAGCGTGACCTCCAGGGCGCCGTCCCTAACAACCGCGTCTACCTCCGCCAGAATCTCTCC
This sequence comes from uncultured Actinomyces sp., assembly GCA_964345535.1. Classification (GTDB taxonomy): domain Bacteria; phylum Actinomycetota; class Actinomycetes; order Actinomycetales; family Actinomycetaceae; genus Scrofimicrobium. The sequence continues at coordinate 130,831 of CAYFRG010000002.1, forward strand.
GGGCCGTCGGTCGCGCTCTTTGCCCCGCAGACTCGGAACTATACAAAAGGTGCACGTGTTGTTGCAGCCGACGGAGATCGAAACCCAGGCTGCGTAGACCGACTCGCGCCGCGTGGGAAGCGTGGACGGGAATACCTTTAGCGATTCCTCTATTTCCACGGCCGCTTCCTGATTGTGAGCCGCGCGCTTCAAAAGGGCTGGCAACACGTCCAGGTTGTGCGTGCCGAACACCGCGTCGACCCACGGCGCGCGTTCAACGATCCCCTGGCGCATTTGCTGAGCCAAACAGCCACCAACAGCAATCTGCATCCCTGGTCGGATTCTCTTGACGGCTGCCAACTGCCCCAAATTCCCGAAAAGTCTATTAGCGGCATTTTCCCGAACCGAACAGGTGTTCAAGACAACGACGTCCGCCCCCATGTCGCCAGCTTCTGTGGCGCGCAGCGCGGCTTCCGGCACTCCGTCTACAGGCACTAGCCCGGCTTCTTCCAGGAGCCCGGCTATGCGCTCCGAATCATGTTCGTTCATTTGGCAGCCAAGGGTTCGCACCGCGTACGTTCGCACCGCGCCCGGATCGGCCAATAAAGTCGTAGTTTCCATCCCCACGAATTCTAGTGCTCTTTCCGGCTGCGCCCAACTATCCGACGATCCAGTACCAGCTCCAGCGCCCTCTGAACGGTTTGCTCCCTTACCGCATCCCGGTCGCCCGGAAACTGCAAGGGCCAGGACCGCGCGCCAGCGCCGTCCGCGTAGCCGATAAAGACCGTCCCCGCCGGGTGGCCTTCCGATGGGCCCGGACCTGCGACCCCGGTGGTAGAAAGTGCTATATCTGCGCCGAACAGCTCTCTCACTGACAGAGCCATGCGAGTAGCCACTTCAGCCTGCACCGTCCCGCCTTCTCTGATCAGCGCCTCCGGAAGCCCCAATACGCTGATCTTGGTGGCAGGGGCGTACGTGGTAACTCCCCCACGGTAGACATCCGAAGCCCCCGAGATCGCCACAATGGCCGCGCTGAGTAGACCGCCCGTGAGAGATTCCGCCACGGCCAGAGTCAGTGCGTCCTCTCGCAACCCACTCACCAGCAACCGGGCGGCTTCTCTATGCAAATCCGTAGTCTTCATCTCCTAGCAGTTCCTTCTCAACCTGATTAACCACAGAGTAAGAGAGCTCCCGCGAGAATCCGCGCCGAGCCAAGAACGCCAGGGTTCGACGCCACCTCACGTCTTTCGCGACTTGCAGAAGCTGTCTCATCTTCTTCCTAGCCAGTAGAAGGGCCCTGTCGTGCTCCCCTTCCGCCGTTATGGTCGAAAGTGCGTGCTCAGCGTCTTCTCTGGACACACCACGCTTGGCCAACTGCCGCCCCACATCCACCCGCGAAGACGATTTGCTGCTCAGGAGGTACTCTGCCAGCTCTCGGGCAAACGCAGCATCGTCCAGCAGACCAGATTCGCGCAGCCGGATAATCGTTGCCTCTATCTCTTCCGAGTCATACCCCCGACGGCTGAGCTTATTTTCAATCTCGAAAGCGGAATGGGATCGAATCCCCAGGTAGCGAAGTGCTCCGTCCCAGGCGGTCCCGGCGGGAGCACGCCGTGAGCCCTCTCTTTCATTGGTCGAAGACCGAGCAGCCGGGGAGTTCTGGCCTCTCTGATCGGAGGGTGGAAGTTGACTAGCCATCTACCTTGGCCTTGGTGTCCCCCTCCGGGGCTCCCTCAGCCACCTCATCGGTCGGCACAATGCCGAGTTCTGTAAGAATATGTGCCTCGATCTCATCCGCTAGCTGCGGATTATCCACAAGGAACTGGCGTACGTTTTCCTTGCCCTGCCCCAGCTGATCTTTACCGTAGGTGAACCAGGAACCAGACTTTCGGACAACGCCGCAGTCTACTCCCATATCAATGATCGAGCCCTCCCGGGAAATCCCCTTCCCATAGATGATGTCGAATTCAGCCTGCTTGAACGGTGGGGCCATCTTGTTCTTGACGATCTTCGCGCGAGTGCGGTTACCAACCGGCTGCCCCGCTTCCTTTAGAGTTTCTATCCTGCGAACGTCGATACGTACGGATGAGTAGAACTTTAGTGCTTTTCCACCCGTAGTGGTCTCCGGAGACCCGAAGAAGACACCGATTTTCTCTCTCAGCTGGTTGATGAAGATGGCAGTCGTGCCCGTGGCGGACAGCGCGCCGGTGATCTTGCGAAGAGCTTGACTCATGAGCCGCGCTTGGAGACCGACATGAGAATCCCCCATGTCACCCTCAATTTCAGCTTTCGGTACTAGAGCAGCCACGGAGTCAATGACAATGAGGTCGACGCCTCCAGACCTAACGAGCATGTCCGCGATTTCCAACGCCTGTTCGCCCGTGTCAGGTTGAGAAACAAGTAGGTCATCCGTGTTAACGCCTAAGGCCTGCGCGTAGACGGGATCCAGCGCGTGCTCCGCATCAATGAAGGCGGCATTGCCACCTTCCCTTTGCACGGACGCCACAGCGTGCAAAGCTACCGTTGTCTTCCCGGAGGCTTCTGGTCCGTATACCTCCACGACCCGGCCACGAGGTAGGCCGCCAATACCCAGCGCAACATCCAAAGCCAAGGAGCCTGTGGGGATGACCTGCACTGGAGGGCGTGTGTCATCTCCCAAGCGCATGACCGAGCCCTTACCGAATTGCCTGTCAATTTGTGCCAGCGCCAATTCTAGAGCTTTGTCACGGTCCTGCCCTAAGTTAACGCTTTTTCGCGCAGTCTTCTCACGTGCCATTCTGTCTCCTCAGCTAGGGGTCTCCCCGACCCGTTCCGTTGCTGGCCTTTCCTGATGCTTCCCCTCTCCGGGGTACATCAGCAACCGTATGCCCGGCCACCGACAAGTAAAAGAAACCCCTTCACGCTGTGGATAACTCCCAGCATTTCGTGAGGCTTCTCCGGCTGCAGGGCCCAGCCTATCTAGAACATGCGTTCGGCACCAACCGACACGCCCGCTAAATCCGCCAGTCTAAAACTCCAGATTCAGGCACGCTTACGCGGGCGGCGGTGAACCCACTCGAGGGACGGATCCACGCCGGATTCTTCGATTAGAGCTCGCCAAACTGAAGCGGGATCTGCGCCTGCCTCCAATGCTTCTACTGCGGTGGCGTCAACTGCTACCAGGTGAAGGTCCATGGCAAGGGAGCGCCCTGGAGCCGAGCCAAAGGCCAGCTCCAGGGCTTCCCAGAACTCAGATTGACGCACGGCTTTGCTAGCTCAGTAGCGTCACCGGGATCATGCTCTCAGGCAGAGTGTCCGGCACTTCTGCGCCGTCCAGAATCGCGAGACGATCAGATACTTCGCGCAGAACGAACCACATCGGAGCACCGAGCGCGGAGCAGATTGCCTCCAACAACTCAGATGATGCTTCCTTTTGTCCTCTTTCCACTTCGGACAGGTATCCGAGCGACACCTGAGCGGAAGAGGATACCTCTCGAAGGGTTCTGCCCTGAGATTGGCGCAATGAACGGAGCACCTCACCCAATTCTGCTCGCAGAAGCGGTTTTTCCTTCGTAAATACAGTCATATCGCCACCGTACAATGATTTTGCAGCATTGGCTTCCCTCATGTCCCTTCTGGACAGCCCTGCCGCACCCCATCCAACCCTATTTTCTCTCATATACCCCTCAACGCAGAGGTACCCGAGATATTCCTTGTTTCTGCGAAAGGTGAGGTATCAGACGTTTTCCTTGCCAGCTCGCACGGCTGCACTCAGGTACTGCCAGCCGGATCCCAACGTGATCGCTAGTGTGGCAACACCGAGAACCACGAACAACCAATTCAAGCCCGTGAGCATGCCGGGACTTTCGACAAACGATGACCACGGGATCAGCATCAGAAAGATCATCAGCATTTGGAGGACGGTTTTTAGCTTGCCGCCGGAGCTGGCGGCCACCACTGTCCCCTGTTTTCGGAGGACCTCCCGCAAGATTGTGATCCCGATTTCTCGAACAGCCACGAGCGCGGTGAAGATCCACATCCACACGGAGCCGGTCCCAATCGAGATCAAAACGAAAGCAGACAGGGTGAGAGCCTTGTCAGCAAGAGGGTCGGCAAGTCTCCCGAAGTCGGTGATCAGTTTGAGTTTGCGGGCCAGGTGGCCGTCAAGTTGGTCAGTCGCGGCCGCAACCATGAATATAGCGAGAGCCCACCAACGGGCCCCAGTCGTCCCGAGAAGGTACACCCATATGAATACCGGCACCAAGAGGATGCGGATAACAGTGAGTGCGTTTGGCAGGTTCAACGCGGAGACCTGGCCCTGATCGCTGGAACCCATGGTGCATCCTCCTAGAATGCTGCGGTTATTACCACACGCGAGTTGTTGTCTCGTCTACGACTACGGTACCGCTAATGAGCTCGGTTGGCTCGCTCTCAATGTTGGGGTCCCCGGTCTCCGCGTCGACAACCAGGGCCGGCGGCGAAGGCGGAGCGGGCTGCTCTCCGCGCAACACTGCTAGTACCCCGGCGAGCTCTTCCGGCTCGACGAGCACTTCCCGGGCCTTGGAACCCTGAGAGGGGCCCACAACGTCTCGAGACTCGAGTAGGTCCATCAACCGCCCCGCCCGGGCAAAACCGATTCGGAGCTTACGTTGCAGCATGGAGGTCGACCCCAGCTGGGTGGAGATAACCAGCTCCGCCGCTGAAAGAAGGTCATCCAGGTCACCACCGATGTCCTCCGCTACCTTCACAGTCTTAGGCGGTTCCGTAACGTCTTCTCTGTATTCGGGCTGCATTTGGGACTTCGCAGCTTCGACGACGCGGGAGATCTCGCTTTCCTCTACCCAGGCCCCCTGGACCCGCAGCGGCTTGTTCATCCCTGAAGGCAAATAAAGCGCGTCGCCTTGCCCGATGAGTTTCTCTGCCCCGGGTTGATCCAGTATGACCCGGGAGTCGGCCAGAGCGGACGTCGCAAAGGCTAGTCGGGACGGCACATTAGCTTTGATGAGTCCCGTGACCACGTCCACGGATGGACGCTGTGTCGCCAGCACCAGGTGGATCCCAGCTGCTCGCGCCAATTGGGTGATGCGTTGCACGGATGCCTCCACATCTCGCGGCGCAACCATCATCAAGTCGGCTAACTCGTCAACAACGACAAGGAGATAGGGGTAGGGACGAAGGACTCGACCAGAGCCAGGAGGCGGTTGGACTCGACCGGCAGCCACAGCCTTGTTGAAGTCATCGACGTGCTTGAATCCGAAGTCAGCAAGGTCGTTGTAGCGAGCTTCCATCTCCCGAACGACCCACTCCAAAGCCTCCGACGCTTTCTTCGGGTCAGTGATAATCGGCGTCACCAGGTGGGGGATCCCCTCATAAATGGTGAGCTCAACCCGCTTTGGGTCTATCAGGATCATCCGGACCTGCTGAGGGGTCGCACGCGTCAGTATCGAAACTATCATCGAGTTTATGAAACTCGATTTGCCGGATCCTGTCTGCCCAGCGACCAAGAGGTGGGGCGTTCGCGTCAGGTTCGTGACGACGTATCCGCCTTCAACGTCTTTGCCCATCCCTACGAGCAGTGGATGCGGGTTCCTGTTTGCCGCGCCCGAACGGAGCACGTCGCCCAGTGCCACGGTTTCTCTGTCGGCATTGGGTATCTCCACCCCGATGGCTGATTTGCCCGGAATCGGGGAGAGAATCCGCACGTCAGCGCTGGCTACTGCGTAAGCGATGTTCTTTGACAGCGCAGTAATCCGCTCAACCTTCACCCCGGAGCCCAAGCTGACCTCGTACCGCGTGACAGTGGGACCACGCGAAAAGCCCGTGACTTTGGCATCCACTTCGAATTCGTCCAGAACGCCCTGGAGTGCGTCCACGACGCGATCGTTTGCCGGGGAGCGTTCCATGTGCGGTGACCCCTGATGCAGTAGGTCAGCGGAGGGTACTCGGTACCGGGCTAACTCGGCTGCTCGAGCCGCCTCCAAGGGAGAGGATTCGTCGGCCGCAGCATCGGGCGAGGCTTCGTCGTCAAGTACGGAGAACGCCTCCGTAATCGCTTCGGTGTCACCATCTGGTTCCACTGCCACTTCTTCCGCCACATAGGAGGAAGGACGAGCCGAATCTGAAACGTATTCTCCCTGTGCTGGGGGCTTGTCGTCCAAAGCAGCAGAGAGATTTCCCCCATCCGCGTTTACTTCCAGGAGCGGGTCTTCTTCCAAAGCCAAGTCGAAAGGCGCGCGGGATGCCCCCCAGGACCGCGATCCACCGTAGGCGGCCGTTGCTCCCGGAGAATTCGTTCCCTCCGCCTCCAGCCAGCTGTCACCCTCCGTGGCCAGTACCCCAACTTCGGCGCCTTCGTGTCCCGCTCTGCGCTTCCCGCGAATGGACGAGGTCATCCGACGCAGCAATTCCGGCACCTCTCGGAGCGGCGTGCGCAGAGAGATGAGAACCGAATATGCGAGGAGAAGGACCAGAACAATAGCAGCCCCCCAGGGGGAGAGCAGTCTTGTCAGCGGGTACCCCACAAACCAGCCAGCTACGCCCCCCGCTTCCTCTATGGCCTCAAAAGGCTTCAGCCCTGGATTACCCCGGCTCACCTGCACAAGTCCCGCGAGCGCAAGGGTCACCCCGATTCCTCCTGCTACTCGGAACGGGACTAGGTCCGGCGTTTTCGGGGACCGGAACAGGGCTATGGCGAAGGCTGCCAATAGCAACGGGACGACAACGGAGAATATCCCGACGGCTCCCGCTACCAGGTGGTGGATGGCGTCACCAGCTTGGCCAGAGACGTCAAACCATTCCCGCAGCGCCACCACGGCGGCAAAGGCTAGAAGAATGAAAGCAGCAGCGTCGCGCTTAAGCTGCGAATTCGCGGAAGCCCACGCCGCAGCAACTCCCCGTCCCAGTGCGGCAAGTCCTCCCCCAATTCGGGCGAAAAACCCCCTGCGAGCCTGCTGGTCTTCACTATCTCTCGCAGAGTCTGAGGCCGGAGTTTTTGCGCGCTGTTTAGCGCTATTTGAGGACTCATTACGCCCCTGCCTCTGGTCCGCTGCCTGCGTTTTTCGAGCTGCCATATCGTTATGAGGTTACCGCGTCCCGCCGACCAGCCCGGATTCCCACGCCGCAAGACTCAGGGCTCAGGCACGCGCCCGTCACGCAGAACCTGATCTATATCCGTGGGGGTCGGGATCCACTGAGGGTTGTCACGCGCCACCATCAGCGCCGCGGCCGCATTGGCACGCTGACAGGCCGATACCAGATCCAGACCCTGTAGCATTCCCGCGCACATGGCGCCTATGTGAGTGTCGCCCACCCCCGTGGTATCCAAACGATAGGACGGAAATGCTGGTAGAGAAACCGCCTCTTGACCCGCGCTAAGTTGCACTTCGCAGCCGACCACGCCAAGGCGGCGGACGAGGGCCGCGTCCGGCCTCATTACATGGCGGACCCCGGTTCCGGGGACTGCCTGATCAAGTTCCCGAGATAGGTAGGAGGCCTCTCTAATGTTCATGGTGACCACGTCCGCACGTGGCAACAGATCCAGCCACACTTGCGCATCTATATCTTGGACGGCCGGAGAAATCGAAACAACCAGGCGCACGTCGGGTTGTAGGGATGCACCCCATTCGACTATTGCCTGACTCTGCGGGAAGGATAGGTCCCTGCCACCAATGTGCACGACATCTCCGCCTCGAAGCTGAATTGCGTCCAAACTTGCGAGGGTCGGTTCCGTCTCCACGCCGGGGGTCCTGACGGACGTGTTTGACGCGTCTTCTTCCACGCACACAATAGAGACGCCGATATCTCCCACGAGCACATCCGTCAACGTCTGAATGTTGGCAGCAGCGAGCTGGCGACGAACCAGGAAGGAGTTGGGCCCTGTACCTAGGGGGGCGGCCAGGCATGTCTCAACTCCCTGCGCCGCAGCCACGGACAGGAGAGAGAATCCGCCTCCCGCACTGGAGAATGCCCCGCTGGCCGTGGTTGACGCTCCCCTTTCAGGCAGATGAGCCATATGCACCGTGACCGCCAAGACCACGGACTCCGCGGAGATGAACCTGCCGTAAGCAGGCGGAAACGGGCTCAACCGGCCCACGAATGGTTGCGCTGTCACTGCTCCACGACCACGGGAACAAGCATGGGTCGGCGGCGGAGCCTGCGACTCACCCACCGTCCGACGACCCTCCTCATGACCTGCTGCAGCCTGCGGGCCCCGACATTGCCCGGAGCGGCCGCGTCCTTGAGCGCTTTGTCTAACTCCGGAATGATTTCCTGGAAGACCGACTCGTCCTCCGCAACGCCCACAGCGCGAATCACCGGCCCCGCTAGCACCGTACCCATTTCCGCGTCCACTACCGCGAAAATGCTCACGAAGCCTTCGGACCCCAAAGTGATCCTTTCTCGGAGCTCATCCTCTGACAGTTCCCCAACGGATTTCCCGTCAACGTAAACGTACTCGCAGGGAACGGCTCCAGCGACACTGGCGACACCGTCCTTGAGATCGATTGCCACGCCATCGTCAGCGAGCGCAATCGCCTTGGGGTCGACTCCAGTTTTCACGGCCAGTTGCCCGTTGGCTACCAGATGCCGGACTTCTCCGTGTATGGGCATGACGTTCTTCGGCTGCACAATGTTGTAGCAGTAAATGAGCTCCCCTGAGGAGGCATGCCCGGACACGTGGACCTTCGCATTCCCCTGATGGACAACCCGGGCACCAAGGCCCGTCAGGTCGTTGATGACCCTGTTCACCGAGTTCTCATTTCCGGGTATCAGGGAGGAAGCGAATATGACTGTGTCTCCCGGACCGACAGACAGGCTTTGGTGGGTCCTATTGGCAATGCGTCCCAGCGCGGCCAACGGCTCTCCTTGCGAACCTGTGACCATGAAGACCTGCCTGTCGCGCGGGAGGGCCTCAACCGTTTTCAGATCAGCTATTACACCGTCCGGCGCCTCCAGGTAGCCGCGCTGCACCGCAATGGCCATATTCCGTTCCATGGATCGACCTACGAACGCGACCGTACGACCGGTTGCGACCGCGGCGTTCACGACCTGCTGAACGCGGTGGACGTGAGAGGCGAACGAGGCAACAATCACCGAGCCTTCCGTATCAGCGAAGACCTGTTCGATGACGGGGCCTATCTCCACCTCAGGGGTGACGAATCCGGGTACCTCGGCGTTAGTGGAGTCCACCATGAACAGATCAACCCCCTCTTCTCCGAACCGGGAGAATGCCCGCAGGTCGGTCAACCGCCGATCCAGTGGCAGCTGATCCATTTTGAAGTCGCCGGTTATGAGCACGGTGCCGGCTTCGGTACGAATGAAAACGGCCAACGCGTCGGGAATAGAGTGGCTTACTGACACCAGTTCTACCTCGAAAGGCGCCAGATCAAGTATCTGCCCTTCCTTGACGACATGCAGACCCTTGTCCGAGAGCCTGTGCTCCTTCAGTTTCGGTTCCAAGAACGCCAAAGTGAGCTCAGAGCCGTAAATCGGAATGTCCGGGCGCATCTTCAACAAATAGGGAACAGCCCCTATGTGGTCTTCATGCCCGTGTGTCAAAACGACGGCCACGATGTCGTCAAGCCGGTCCGCTATCGCACTCATGTCCGGCAGAATGAGGTCGACGCCCGGCTGATGCTCTTCTGGGAAAAGCACCCCGCAGTCCACTACTAGAAGCTTTCCTTCGGTCTCCAACACGTTCATGTTGCGGCCGATTTCACCCAGCCCTCCAAGGGGGAGAACCCGCAGAGATCCGGGTGCTAAAGGTTGGGGTTCTGGAAGGTCGTCAAAGATCGATATCATGCACCCAGTCTGCCACGAACAGGTGTGTTTCCCCGAGTCTGCTCAGGCCTTGCGGTTAGGAGAGAGTCGCATACCACAGGTGCTGCGCCAGAGGGTTCCCAGCTACATCCAGGCTGCGCCGAGCCCCCGATGGTGCAAACCCCGCGGATTGGAAAAAGTGGATTTTCTCCATTTCCTCTGGGGAGAGCCAGACTTGAAGGTGAGGAGAACCGGCCTCGCGCGCCATGTCCGCCACGGCGGCCAGCATTCGGGACCCGTGGCCCTTTCTGCGCGCGCTTTCCTCGACCTCCAGCGCAACGATTTCGGTAGCGCTGTTTCCCTCCCCCGACCCCGGCGCGGCATCGGTAAACGCTACGAACCCCACCGGGGTGTCAATTTCTGTGGCTACGTGCACCCCCCGACCCGGGGTCGCGGGGGCAGCCAGAGTGCGGGCCCACCCTTGTGATACGGTTGCATCCTCTACCAAATCCGCCAGATCGAGTTCGGGGAACTCCGCTGCCAGCACCGCCCTCATTGCCGCGGCCTGCAGCGCCCCTACGTAGGGAGCGTGCACTGTCGAAGCCGGCCGAACAAACACGGGATCATCATTCATCTGCTTGTCACCACTGCCCTTGCTTTGGGCTGAGCCAGCATCGTCTCAGCCAATCCACACACCTGCTGCACCGTAACCGCACCCAGTCTTCCTAGGGCGGCATCGACAGAGACGAATCGTCCGGTAACCTCTGCCCGTCCCAGCCGCATCATGCGTGCGGCGGAATCTTCCAGGCCCAAGGCTAGACCACCGCGCAGCTGTCCCTTGGCACGATCCAGCTCTTCTTCGGGAAGATCCCCGCTGGCAAGCCGCTGGACCTCTCCCCACATGATTTTCTCTACCTCTTCGACATTTGCCGGCGCACACCCCGCGTACATGCCGAAGTAGCCGGCATCAAGATACGCCGACTCGAACGCGTACGTCGTGTAGGCCAAACCCCGCCGCTCACGTATTTCCTGAAACAGCCGGGAAGACATTCCCCCACCGAGGATCGTGAATAGAAGATTGCTGGCCGGTCGCCGATTGTCACGCACGTCAAGCCAGTCTCCCCCCACCAAGATGTGTGCCTGCTCGACTTCTCTGCCGACGACTACTTCCATGGGTGGGTTGCTAGCTGCAGCACCTATCAAGGAACGGTTCTTAGTCGGCGAGTCGGGATTCAGACTCCAGGTCGACATGTCTAGAGCGGAACTTAGATCTTCCACCACCCTGTCATGGTCCAAGCTACCGGCCACCGACACCATGAGGTTATCCGCACGGTAGTGCTTGCCGTATAGTTCCCGAATTCCGTCCGCGGTCAGTTCTTCTACTGACGCCGTAGTGCCCCCAACTGGACGCCCAAGTGGACTGTCCCCGAACAGTGCGCGAGCAAATGCCTCGTGGGCTACCTCCGCCGGAGAATCTTCCGACATTGCCAGTTCATCGACTATGACCGAGCGCTCGGTTTCTACATCTTTTTCAGTCAAAAGTGACGAGGTGACCATGTCGGTTAGCGTACTGAGAGCCTGAGTGGAATCCGTGTCTAGAGTTTTCGCCCAATAGTAGGTCGCCTCTTTGGATGTAGCCGCGTTGGATTCTCCCCCGACTGAATCAAAGGTCTCCGCAATCTCTTTGGCGGTTCGCCGCATTGTCCCTTTGAACAAAAGGTGCTCCAAGAAGTGTGAGGCACCTGCCTGTCCGGGAGATTCGTCCCTAGAACCAGTCCCCACCCACAACCCGACCGTCGTGGCGCGAGTGCCCGGAACCTGCTGCGTTATGAGCCGCACGCCCCCGGGCAAAATCTCTCTGCGAACAATCAGATCCCCGTCATCAAGTTCTAAAGGTTCTGCGGTCTTGGAGCTCCCCCCAGGCAGCTCAACCGGTTTCTGCGCCTGCTCGTTCAGCAAATTCTCCCCTACTCCTAGCGCCAATTACACGGACCAATACTAGTCTTCTTCAGAGATCACCTCTGTGACCTGGACATCGACCGGCTCTACACTCACCGATGCATCCCCGCGTTGGCTGCGTTCTTCCCTCGCGCCATCCTTCTGAGCCCGTCGCTCTTCCTTCTGAGCTTTCTTTTGGGCTTGCTGCTGTGCTTTCTGTGCCTGCTGGTCCGCCTTCTGCCTCTGTTTTTCTTCGCTCTTCTTCGCTTCAGCAAGGGACTTCTCCAACTTCACCCTTTCCGGAGACGGGATGGCCCCAACTACAGCCAAGAAAAGCCCTAGCAGTGCCCCCAAGCCAGACACTGTAAGGACCCAGGTTCCTCCAGTGAAATCGAAACTCTCCAGCGGCGGGGTAAGGAGCTGTGTCACCCACAAGGACAAAGCGAAGACGGCAGCGGCGGCAGCGACAAGCACATAGAAGCGCTTCGCTTCCAAATTCACAAGGACCCGTACCAAAGCGAGCAGCGCCAAGCCAAAGAAAGCGGGCGCCATGACTATCACTGACGGGGGAACTGTCCCAAACAGCGCAGCGAACACCCAGACTGCGACGTCTATGACGAAAAGAACCGTAAAGAATAGGGGATCAATAAAGCGCTTCATGGCGGGCCCTCCCGAAGATGTCAGCTACGTCTTACCGCAAAGCCTATCCCCTGGCTGGCACGGCCGCCGCCCGGACCCGGTGACCAAATCGTCAGGAGGGGCCCGCACCAAAAGGTGCGAGCCCCTCCTGTCAAGAACCTACTTGGTTCGCAGGGTATCCGTTATAACAGAGTGCCCAGCCAGATTGACTACTGAGAATCCTTGCCACCCTTGGACTCGTCGTCACGACGACGGCGATTCCGCTGGCGGGGGCGACGCTCGGAGCGCTCTTCGCGCCCCTCCGAGTCAGTCGCTGCCGCAGATGCGTCTTCGTCCACGATCGCACTCAACGAAAGCTTGCCGCGCTCGTCGATCTCAGCGATCTCGACCTCGACTTGCTGTCCGACCTGCAGAACATCATCGACGCTTTCTATGCGCTTCCCACCAACCAGGCGGCGAACCTGAGAGATGTGAAGAAGACCGTCCTTACCGGGGGTCAGGGAGATGAACGCGCCGAAGGACGTTGTCTTCACGACCGTTCCCACGAAACGCTCCCCCACCTCGGGCATCTGCGGGTTGGCGATCTGGTTGATCATGGAACGAGCAGCCTCCGCGGACTCTCCCGTGGCTGCTCCAACGTAAACGGTGCCGTCGTCTTCAATTGTGACGTCAGCGCCGGTCTGCTCCTGGATCTGGTTGATCATCTTGCCCTTAGGACCGATGACCTCTCCGATCTTGTCCACGGGCACGTTCACGGTCAGGATGCGAGGCGCGTGCGCCGACATCTCATCGGGCGTGTCAATGGCCCGCTCCATCAGATCAATGATCTCCAGGCGGGCATCACGTGCCTGTGCCAACGCGGCGCGGAGGACATCCGAATCGATGCCGTCCAGCTTTGTATCCAACTGCAGCGCGGTGATGAAGTCGCGGGTTCCCGCCACCTTAAAGTCCATATCGCCGAAGCCATCTTCTGCGCCAAGAATATCCGTGAGCGTGAGCGACTTTTCCTTACCATCGACTTCGCCGGTCATGAGGCCCATAGCGATTCCTGCAACTGGCGCCCGCAACGGTACGCCTGCTTGCAGCATAGACAGCGTGGAAGCGCAGACGGAGCCCATGGAGGTGGAGCCGTTAGAGCCCAGAGCCTCCGAGACCTGCCTGATCGCATAGGGGAACTCTTCCCGAGTGGGCAGGACTGGTACAAGAGCCCGTTCAGCCAGGTCGCCGTGGCCGATTTCCCGACGCTTCGGGGACCCGACGCGTCCGGTTTCTCCGGTGGAGAAAGGAGGGAAATTGTAGTTGTGCATGTAGCGCTTGTGCGTGACGGGGCTGAGGTTATCCAGCTGCTGCTCCATGCGAAGCATCGCCAGGGTCGTCACGCCCAAGATTTGGGTTTCTCCACGCTGGAAAAGCGCTGAACCATGAACGCGAGGAATCACCTCAACCTCAGCGGAAAGGGTCCTGATGGTGCGCGGTGCGCGGCCATCCATCCGGATCTCCTCTGACAGCGTACGGTGGCGGATTGTCTCCTTCTCAAGGGCGCGGAACGCCGCTTTGAGGGCCTTCTCCGAGTCCGGAAAGTCCGCAAGGAGAGACCCAACCACCATGTCACGCAGGTCACCGATGGCCTGTTCGCGAGCCAGTTTCCCATCCGTCGCTATAGCGGCAGCCAGCTTGTCGCCGGCCTTGTTTTCGACCAGTGCGTATTCTTCGTCAGTGAAATCGAAGAAGAGAGGAAATTCCTGTGTCTCCTTCGCAGCCTTCGCCGCGACCTCGGACTGCGCTGCACACAGAACCTTAATGAACGGCTTAGATGCCTCCAGGCCCTCAGCTACGACATCTTCGGTCGGCTTGGGTGCGCCACCCTGGATCAGATCCCACTGGGTTTCTCCGCCCCCAGCTTCCACCATCATGATGGCGACGTCTTCGTTCCCGTCGGCGTCGGTGACAATGCGTCCTGCGACAACCATGTTGAACACGGAGTTTTCCATTTCGGACCAACGCGGGAAAGCCACCCACTGGCCGTCGATCAGAGATACGCGGATAGCGCCAATCGGGCCGGAGAACGGCAGTCCGGAGATCTGGGTGGACATGGACGCGGCGTTCATCGCCACGACATCGTAGGGGTCGTTCGGGCTCACTGCCAGAACAGTCTCTACGACCTGCACTTCGTTACGGAGCCCCTTGACAAAGGCAGGGCGCAGAGGGCGGTCGATAAGCCGGCAAGCGAGGATCGCTTCCGTACCGGGACGCCCTTCGCGGCGGAAGAAGGACCCAGGAATACGGCCAGCCGCGTACTGACGCTCCTCCACATCCACTGTCAGCGGGAAGAAGTCGAACTGGTCTTTCGGGTGTTTGCCCACGGTTGTAGCAGACAGAACCATGGTTTCCCCGTCAAGGTACGCCACTGCGGAACCAGCCGCCTGCATCGCGAACTGACCGGTCTCGAAACGGACCGTACGGGTACCGAAGCGACCGTTATCTATAACGGCCTCTGCGGCTACGAGGTTTTCAGCCTCCATAAATGTTTACTCCTAAGTAAAAGTTGGGAGTCGTCGTCGGCCTTCGAGCGAAGCCCTCGGCAACATGAGAATGGGTCGGACCCTTCCTGGTCCGAAAGCCACTGTCGAAAACCGCCCTCTAACGACTCCCAAAAATGTATTTAATTCTGTGCAGTTTCCCCGATTCTGGGGCAACTAGAAAGGCCCGTCCTTCCGGCGTTTTGTCAGAAGAACGGGCCAAAAAGCTTATCGGCGCAGACCCAAACGGTCCCTCAGGGCGCGGTAGCGCTCCACGTCGATCTCTTCGAGATACTTCAGAAGACCGCGGCGACGGCCCACCAGCAGCAGCAGTCCGCGGCGCGAGTGGTGGTCGTGCTTATGAGTCTTGAAGTGCTCGGTCAATTCGTCGATGCGGGCGCTCAGCAGAGCTACCTGCACCTCGGGGGAACCGGTGTCGCCCTCATGGACGGCATACTCGGCAATAATCTTCTGTTTTTCGTCCTTGCTCAAGGGCATAGGGTTCTCCTTCAATCACTTGTTGCGCGGAGCGTCGGGGCCCATTCTCCCGGGCATGACATAGCCGCGGCCGATCTGACGGCA
>CAYFRG010000003.1:0-106408 GCA_964345535.1 uncultured Actinomyces sp.
GCTGAAACCGGCGAGTCATTTAGGCTCTGACTGCCTTTCGGGGATCCCGCGAGCCCTCGCATTTATGTGACGGGTGATGCTATTGTGACAAAAGTAGATCAATGATGCCCGCACGCCAACCCCGGGTGGGCGAGGGGGAACCTCTAATGCGTAAGGTGAAGTGGCTGCTGAAGAAGGCGGCCGGGCCAATGGTGGCTTTGTCTCTCATTCTTTCTTTCCCGTCCTCAGCGATGGCAGACACAGGGATCCCAGACACAGAGGACCCAGACACAGATATCTCAGACCTGGACGGGGTCACCGCCAGCGTGGTGGAGCTTGAGGCGCCTGCCGAGGATCAGGAACTAGCTGATGAAGAGGGAGAGCTGTTCGAGACTCCAGTTGAGGAAAACGCTTTCTTGCAAACTGACGATGAGGACAGTTTTGCAGCGGCCCGTACGGACCTGAACTCTGAGATAGCCATCATTGGCGTTACTTGGGACCCCACCGAAGTGGATACCCCCGCCTCGATTCAGCTGCGCTCATTCCAGGATGATACCTGGAGCGAATGGGACGATATTGAAGTCCCCGACATAGCGGAGATTGAGTCGGCGACCAACGTTGTCGGAACCGACGAGTACATGGTCATCGATGCGGAAAAAGTGGAAGTCGTAGCTATTGCCGAGGATGGGCAAGCCGTGGATGGCATCGCTCTGAACGTGATCGATCCCCTTGGCGCTGAGGAGGTCGAGAACGAACTCGAAATTGTCGACGCTGAGGGTGTCGTGGACGAGGGAGAATTGGGCGACCAGCCGGAAGAAGAGGCTTTGACGGAAGAGTCGGAGCCTGCGGATGATCCCGCCGACTCGCAGGAGGAAACTGACACAGACCTTGATACTGGTCAGGAGGACGTCCTACTGGACACCCAAGGAGCCGTGGAGGCTGAGGGCGCTATGGTGAGCGGCTTTTCGGGAGAGCTCGGGGTCGCCTCGGCTCTCCCCACTAAACTCAGCACGGGTTACTTGAGCCTGGTCATAAACACGCGGGCTGACTGGGGAGCAAACGAGTCGTACCGCAAGGGATTTGTAGACAAGAACGTGAAGTACCGCGGGGCCGTTGTGCACCATACCGCGGGGAGTAACAATTACACGAAGGCCCAGGTTCCAAGCGTGATCCGCGGTGTTTACTACTATCACGCGGTTACGCGTGATTGGGGGGACATCGGGTATCACTTCCTGGTAGACAAATATGGGGGAGTCTGGGAGGGGCGGTACAAGACCCTGTCCAGCTCGAGCCCGCGCGGCGCACACGCATACGGGGCGAACTCTGACACGTTTGGAATCTCTGTTCTGGGCGATTACATGAAGAGCGCTCCGCCTACCGTGGCAGAAAATGCATTGGCGAAGACAATTGCATGGAAGCTGAATCAGCTGGGTATTACCAAGATCGACACCACGATCAAAGTTCCCGGGTATTACAACAAGGGAATCAACTTGCGTGTGGTTTCTGCACACCGAGATGTGGGGGCAACCGACTGTCCTGGTGACGCTTTCTATAAGCGCATGCCGCAGATCCGAACGAAGGTCAAGAACTACATGGCAGACGCCTCCAAGGTGACGCCGAAGCCAGCAGCCCCGAAGCCGGAGACCCAGAAGGTGGGAGCCTGGGACTACGGAAACATTATTTCCGACGAGGTCTTTTATAACGGGACGGCAATGACCGCTTCTCAGATTCAAACGTTCCTGAACAAGGAGGGGGCTTCGTGTAAAGCTTCTGGCAGTAAGACCTGCCTCAAGAACACCAAGTTCCCCACGAAGAGGCTGACCACACTTCGCGGGGCGTGCAAGCCTCTCACTCTGACGGGAAACCAAACGGCAGCAAAGATTATCGCGGAGACGGGCAAAGCGTGTGGGCTGAACCCCCAGGTGCTCCTAGCTAATCTGCAAAAAGAATCGTCGGGAATATACCAGCCGCTCACTGCTACGGGCTGGGCGAAGGTAATGGGATCCGCATGCCCCGACGGTAAGCCGTGTGACCCGAAGCAGGCAGGTTTCGCACAGCAGGTCTACTACGGGGCCGACAAGCTAGCCTCCTACCGGTTGGACCAGAGCTGGCCGTACATCGCAGCGGTGAAGTCCGGCAAAAAGGTGACGATTCCGTACAAATACAACAAGTCGAGCTGTGGCAGTGCCAGCTTCGTGATCAAGAACAACGCGACGGCTTCCCTGTACACGTACACTCCGTTCGCACCTAATTCGACAACGCTAGCTAAGCCCTCGGCGGGGGGAAGCTGTTCGAGTCCGGGATGGATTATATTCCGCAACTACATGGTTCAGTGGTTCCCAGAAAGTATGAAGGAGACGGTCACGTCCGTGCCGACCCCGAAGCTTAAGGGGACTGTGCGTTACAAAAACAAGGTGAGCGTGTCCGGTGTCGCCAAGTCCTCTTGGTCTCCGAAGGCGACCAAGGTTACCTACCAGTGGTACCGCTCTGGCACCGCCATCAAGGGAGCGACGGCATCCACGTATACCCCTGTGCTAGCTGACGTAGGCAAGACACTCACCGTAAAGGTGAAAGGCACGAGCAACGGTAAGACTATCGGGTCCAAGAAATCCGCCGGGAAGACGGTCACAGGCCCCACGGTTACCAGACTATCGGCTAGTAGCATTACCAACCGTTCTACGGTCGTTAACACGGCCACAGCCAAAGCGGGCAAGCCCCTGTTCATCGTCTCTTCTCAGAAGTACGCCCACAATCTCTCAGTCGCTCCGGCTGTAGCCAGCGAACAGGGGTCCATGTTGCTGGTTTCAGCTAATGGCCCCACCGATGAGCAGGTGGCCCGCATCAAAAAACTGGCTCCAAGCAAGGTTTACATTATTGGCTCCAAGATGGTTCTTCCCTCTTCGGTGTTCTCTCAGGTCAAGACTGCCAGTGGTAAGACTCCCGTGAGAGTGACGGGCACCGGGCGCTACTCTACGTCCCAAGCGATTTACGATCGTTTCTTCGCCACTAAGAAGGGCAAAACCGTATTCGTGGCAACCGGTAGGAATTACTGGTACGCAATGTCTGCCTCTGCAGCGGGGGGCACCTTGAAGTCTCCGGTCATTATCTTAGACGGGAAGGCTGGACGCGGTTTTACATCTTCAGTTGCGAAGTCTCTGAAGGCTACCGGACGCACTCGGGTCGTGCTGGTGGGCGGCACCAATTCCATTTCGCCTGAAACGCGCAGTGCTATCCGCGCACAAGGATTCGCGACGGTGCGTATGGCAGGCAGTGACCGCTACAGCATCAACGCCAGTGTTAACGAGTGGTTGAACAAGCAGCTGCCTGGGACCGCGGTGAAGGACTTGTGGGTTGCCCCCGGGGTCGGATTTAGCGCGGCGCTGACGGGCGCCGTCCCGGCCAGCGCCCAAGGGCAGCGCCTTGTCCTTTCAAAGAAGACCTGCATTCCTAGCAGCGCGGTCAAATCGATTACCGCCAGCACGTCGAAGATCAACAGGGTGCGGTTAATCGGCGCTAGCTCCAGGCTCAGTCCAAGCATCAAGAACCTTCCCACCTGCGGGTAGGGGAGCGGCGCCTCTACCTGGTTGCTTGTGTGTACACGTCCGCGTACTGAGTTTGGCGTCGCTCTTCTGAGAACCTGCTTGCCGCGTAGCTGGAGAGCTGCGTCCGGGTGAGTCTCTTTGGGTCGTCCAGCAGTTCTCGGGTGGCGGCCGCAAGTTTTTCCGGCCGCCGACTGGTCGCAATCCGAGAGCCTTCGGGGGGAAGGAAATCGATATGCCCTCCGACGCCCGCGCCGACCACTGGTAGACCGTGCGCAAGGGCCTCCGCAAATACCACCCCGAAGGTTTCTGCCTGTGTCGGTAGGAAGAATAGGTCGGCGTCCAGGAAGTATTGCGAAAGGTCGTTCGGGGTGACGAATCCTGGAAGGTGCAGGAACTCCTCGACCGAGAGGTGGCGTGCCAGAGTTCGCATTTTATCCTCTAGGGGTCCGGTGCCGACCCAGGTGAGTGTGGCGTGAACACCTCGGTCGTGCAGTTCGGCTAGCGTCTGCACTGATTCCAAGGGGCCCTTCCTGGGGATGAGCCCCCCAACTGCTAGCAACTGCGGATCTTCTCTTGGAGGCCGATCGTGGAGCTCGGCAGGGAACCGCACGTAGTTACCGATGACCGTTGTGGGTTCCGCTCGGTGTTTGTCCAAAACGTTGGCAAGTTCCGTTCCAACCGCCACGGTCTGCGTAGGGAAACGATAGAGAGTGCTCAGGGTCCGCAGGAGTGCTTTTCTGTGCCAGGGCAAATTGGGGTTCACCAGTTCCGAGAAGTGCTCCGTGTGAACCCAGGGGAGGGTGGGCCGGGCTGCGGCAACGGGAAGCAGCGCGGACATGGCCATGGTGTGGACAAGGTCGTGGCTGTCCAAGAGGTCCTGCACCGCGCGGGTTGCCGCCCTTACTGAGCTCGGAGAACGGAAATTGTACGAGGACCGAACAGTGCCGGGCGGAGCGGGTTCGCCCGGGTCAGCATCCGTCAAGTGCAAGATGGTGACAGTGTGGTCGCGTTGGAGCAGCTCAATGTCACGCAAAGTGAAGGTGCCCGCTGCGGGTTTCTTAGCGGTGGGCAACCAGGGGGTGACAACCAGGACTCTCACCGGTCACCTCCGGGGAGTGTTATTCCTGCCAGGGCAGAAGCAGCACTGAAGCGCCAGGGAGCCTCCCGGTCTAACAGATTTCGCAGGTCACGGGGCAATAGAGCCCGACTGGACAAAAATTTTCTGCGGGCCAGAGAGGCTTGATCAACAGCTTCCTGGGGCGAATCGGTATCCAACAGCAAATCAAGCAGCGCCCTGTCTGCGCGGGACAAGGGCGTGGCCGCTCCCGGGTGAAAGGTCAAGATCTGCCTGACAGCCCCGGCTAGGAGCTCCCGGTCACCGTCCTGCCAGGTTCCGTTCAGTGCCCTGTAATACGCGGCCCCGAAGACGTGGATCCGCAGGTACTTCGTGGCAAGCGCGCTGCGGTTTTCTTCCGGTAGATCCAAGGCCCACCCCCCCGGTCCCCACGCCGCGTCCAAGTGGGCTAGCTGAACCTCCAGTGGGACATCGCGCATGGTGACGCGGTCGCTAGCGTCTTCGCCTATCACGTAGCCGGGCCCGCGTCGCTGCACCCTGACGATTCCCCGCGTGTACAGGAGCGCGGATAGCTTTAGGTCTCCGCCACTTGGCATTCCTGCTTCCCAAGCGAGTCCCAGGCGGCGCAGCCCCTGCATCTTCACTAGTCCTAAGGGTGCACTGCGATAGTAAAGGCGATCACGAACGGCGTGGAGATTCTTGCGTGGAAACGGGCGCAGGGGCGGGGTCCGGACGGTTCCCGCGCGTTCCCGTTTTAGCCGGGTGAGAACCGCGTCGGCTCCTGGTGACAGGCGCAACCAGTCGCGAACCGCGCCGGCTTGGAGGTAGTCATCTGAGCCCAGGAAACTCACCCAGGTAGCGTCCGTCCTCTCCAGGCCATAGTTGTAAGGTCCGGCTGGGCTGGGGACCGAGTCGTTTAGCTCCAGCCAGTGGACAGAGCGGGAGAGACTTGGAGGAAGTGTACCTGCCAGGGTGGCAGCCGAGGTGTTGTGGGCAATGACGGTGACGCCAGCTTTCCCGCCGTTTCCTTCTAGCACGGACGACACAGCTCTGGTTAAGCGTCTTTGCGGGCTGTGGCAGGCTATGAGGACCCGAACCGGTTTGGAGCTCATTGGCGGACCATTTCATCGATCACACGGATCCATACCGCGACCTCCGCATCGGCGTGAAGCTGACGGGCGGCGATGTCGCTGTTTTTCTTCCAGAGCTCCACGTCGCGGTGTGTGAGGCGGTCCAGCGTGCGGCGTAGGCTCTCCGCGGTGAAATTGGGTGTCACGGCACCTACACGGTACCGCCGAACCAGGGCCGCCATCTCCGGGGAAGGCCCGACAATGACACCCAAGCGGGCCTGCACGTAGTCGAAAATCTTGTTTGGCAGTGCCATCTTGTAGTTGAACGTGACCGGGGGCAGGGAGAAGATGCCCACGTCGTACCGGTTCAGGGTCGGCACCAGGTCAGCGTAGGGAACGGGCGGGTGGAACCGAATTCGGTCATCCTTCGAATACAGGGCTTTCAACTCGCGGAGGTACTCCGCGTCGGTCTCCATCAAGAAAAGGTCAAAAGCCAGATCGGTAGAGCACTCCCGCACCGCGTCCAGCATTACTTCCAGGTTCCTGTGCCGGTGTGGCACACCGTGGTGCACTAGGCGTAGAGGCCGATGTACAGGGGTCGGAGCAAGTTTTGCTAAAGGTGTGGCATTCCGGACGACAAGAGGCATCACCCCGAACTCATCAGCGTACCTGTCGGCGATACCTTGACCGACCGTGGTCACGGCAGCGCACCGTGGTAGGTAGGTTCGGCAGAGCCAAGCCCGGAAAGGGCTGACGAAGGCGCGCCAGCGGAACAGGTTTTCTTTCTGGGACGGAGCATACTCATGCATATCCGCCAGCACGCCGAACCTCGGGCGCAGGTGCAGCGCCAGAGGGATTGTTTCGTAATCGTTTGCTATGACCGCATCGAAGGCGCCTCCAGCAAGAGAAGCACTGGCTTCTTGGACGGCAGTGTTCGCCCAGTATGCCCGCTTGTATTGGTGGGCCAGGAGCAGCGCGGGACTGAAAAACCAGGGGGAGGAATCCTCGCTCAACCGGATGTGTTCGGCTACGCCATTAGGAGCCGGGCCGTACCCGCACGTGACTACCCTGTAGTTGCGAGTAAACGCCTCGATCTGTTTGCGTACCCTGGCGTCACTGAGCAGGGTGGAGAACGAAATGATAAGTAGCCGGGGTGCATCCACGCTGCAAGTATGCCACGCGCCCACGTCTGTGTAGCGCTCGGCTGGGGCACTGGGTGCTCCAGCGCGGTTATGATGGGTTGATGAAGAAGGGAACGCTGCTCATACTGTCGTTCACCTCGATCAGCCGAGACGCTCGGGTTCTGAAGCAGGTGCGACTTTTCTCCAAGCGATACAGGGTGATTACCTGCAGCTACGGCCCCGCTCCGGAAGGGGTGGCGGAGCACATCCAGATCCCGGAAGCAGAGTCGATCAGCTACATGAGCGGGCGCCTGATCACGCTGAAAATGTACAGCAGGGTCTACTGGGGAGTCCCGGCGATTCGATGGGCCGCCAAGCACCTGCGGGGGCGCCGCTTTGACGCCATCTTGGCCAACGACTTCGAGTCAGTACCACTTGCACTGAGTCTAAAACCCCGGTGCGGGGTCCACGCTGACCTGCACGAATACTCCCCGCGTCAACACGAATACGACGCTGCGTGGGCACGCAGAATCACCCCCTACCGGAACTGGGTGGTCCGGAAACACGTGTCCCGCGCCGACAGCTGGACGACGGTGTGCCAGGGGCTTGCTGATGAATACCAGAAGAACTTCGGGTTCTCATCCACACTCGTTACAAACGCGACGCCCGCTTGGGACCTGCAACCTCGCCCGGTTCACAACCCGGTGCGCTTGGTGCACCACGGGAACGCGAATGCCGCGCGCGGAATCGACTGGATGATAGAGGCGTTCATGGCCACCACGGCCGAAGCGACTTTTGACCTCTACCTACAGGACCCGCACCTGCGGCAAATTCCGCGTCTGAGGGAGCTGGCTGGATCCGATGATCGGGTAAGGGTGCATGAGGCCGTCCCATACCACCAGCTACTGCCCCTGCTAAACGAGTTCGACGTGGGACTGTCCACCATTCTGCCGAATACTTTCAACCTCAAACACGCTCTACCAAACAAGATTTTTGACTACGTGCAGGCTCGCCTGGGGATCATCACTGGTCCCAGTCCGGAAATGGCCCGGCTGGTGAAAGACTACGACCTGGGGGTCGTGCTGCCCGATTTTGACAGAGCTTCCCTGGCAGCCGCGATCGATAGTCTGGATGCGGAGCGGATCCTGTGGTGGAAGAACAACGCGGACGGCGCCGCCGAAGAGCTGTCAGCCGAAAAACAAGAGGTGGGTTGGACAGAGCCGATCGAGGAATTGTTTGCCAAATGTCAGGAGCCCAAACGGTGAGGTGGTCCGCGTGCGGATAGCGTTTGAGCAGTTCCGAAGAATACTCCCCTACCTACCTGCTTCTGCACGGCGGTACATGGCCAGCTACGTGGCGCTCTCGTGCCTTTTGACTCTGCTGGACATCGCGGCGCTCATGCTCCTCGGCTTGTCACTTTCAGCGATGCTGCAAGGCGCCGACGTGAATTTGCCCGTCATTGGAGCGGTCCCGCAGGAGAAGTACGTCTGGCTGCTGTTGGTGGTCTCCCTGTTGGTGCTAACTAAATCTGTCTTGTCCCTGCTGCAGCAGTGGCGGGCCACGCGCCGCTTCGCCGACTATGAGCTGACGCTGGGTTTGCGACTTTTCGAAGCGTACATAGGGGCGCCCTGGGTGGAAAGGCTTTCGCGGACCACTTCCCAGCTGGTGCGGATGGCAGACGTTGGGGTAGCCGCCGTGATTTCCGGGCTGCTCATGCCGCTCATCCAGCTTCCCGCTACGGTGGTCTCCGCCGTGCTTATCATCGGGACTCTGCTGGTTGTGCAGCCTCTAACAGCGGTGCTGACCATCGTGTATTTGGGTGCGATTGCTCTGGTGATGTCGAAGGTACTGACCAAGAGGGCGGTCGAGGCGGGCCGCGTGAACCGCAACTATTCCTACCGGGTTGCCTCCCTCATGACGGATATGGTTGGCGCGCTTAAGGAGATCACCTTACGCGACAAGTTCGCCGAGGTTTCCGCTGAGGTCAAGACAAACCGGACCCACGCGGCACGGGCGCGAGCAAACCTCCAGTTCCTGGGTGGCGTTCCCAAGTTCATTATGGACGCGGCCCTGATCGGCGGTTTCTTGCTCATCGGGGGCCTCAGCTACCTTGTTGACGGCGATCTGAACGCGGCTATTGGAGCGGTGGCGTTGTTCGCGGTGGCGGGGATGCGCCTGATCCCGGCGCTTACCTCTTTCCAGTCCACGCAGAACACGGTGAACGCGAACAGAGCGCAGGTCGCCGCCGTTTTGCAGGATATGGAGTCTGCCCGCAGGTACCGGGAGCTAACGGAGAACGTCGGCTCCGAACCTCTGAGCGGGGAGCCGACCTCGCTCACCTTGGAAGGGGTTACCTTCACCTACCCGACGGGAAAGCAGCCCGCGGTGACTGACGTTTCCATGCGTATTGATATGGGCTCAAGCGTGGGCCTCGTGGGGGAGTCAGGTTCGGGGAAGTCAACGCTGGTCGATATCATGTTGGGTCTCTTGGTCCCGCAGGCCGGCAGCATTCACGTGGGCGACCAGGAGCTTTCGGATGTGCTCGGGTCCTGGCGTGCTCGGGTCGGCTATGTCCCTCAAGATGTGGCGCTGTTCGACGGGACGGTAGCGCAGAACGTCGCGCTCAGCTGGAGCGGGGACATCGACACGGACAAGGTGATTGAGTGCCTGAAGAAGGCCCAGTTGTGGGAGGCCATTAGAGACCGTCCCGGCGGCCTTAAGGCCCGGGTGGGGGAGCGGGGCATGGCCCTTTCTGGGGGGCAGCGCCAGCGCCTGGGGATCGCGCGTGCTCTCTATTCTGACCCGTACATCCTGATTTTGGACGAGGCGACCTCTGCCCTTGACACCGTCACCGAAGCGGAGGTGGCTAAAGCAATCGCGAACCTGCGTGGCGACGTCACCCTGGTCGCTGTCGCCCACCGGCTTTCTACCGTGAAAGACGCGGACGAGCTGTTTTTCATGGAGGATGGGTTCGTGCTAGCTCGGGGAACATTCGAGCAGGTCGTCGCAGCCGTCCCTAGTTTCCGTGATCAGGCTCGGCTAGCAGGTTTGTTGGGAGAGGACTAGCCCGCCAATTAGTCTCGCGGCAGTGCTCGGGAAAGTCGAAGCCGAGCCTGGATTCCCCATCGGCACAGCAGCGTGCGCAAGTTAGATTCGGGGGCGAGGATTTTCAGTGGGTTGCGGGGGAGAACCCGACGGAGGGGATTGCCGCGCGTGCGCGCCAAAACAGCCTTTTGAACCTCGTTCAGTTCTCCCCGTAGGACCGCGGCTAGCACCGCCTGATCTGCAGCGGAGAAGGCCTCTGCCGCGCCGGGGCAGGCGCTGTGGAGCAGCCGTGCCACTCGGCTGTACTCTGCCAGTTCGGCCTCTGTCAGCAAAGGGCGCGCCGTTTCGTCGCCACCTCCCGTCCGGCGGATAACGGGGTGCAAAATGTGGATACGCAGCTGTTTGGCGATAAGCCCCAGCCGGTCCCCTTCGCTGAGTTCCGCGACTGTGCCGCCGCGGACAATGTCCGCCAGGGGCGCCAAAGATTGCTCTAGTGGTCGCTGCTTTGTTGTGACGCGTTCTTTGGCGTCAGCCCCGACCACGTACGCCGGGTCCTGGGGATAGTGGGAAATTAGCAGCCCATCCGTCCACAGATGCAGGCTCGGCTGGTGGTCGCCGCCCACAGGTACGTCTGGTCGCATCTGGTAACGGGAACTCTGCATGAATTCCGTGCGGAATAACCCGATCGGCGCTGTGCGTGTGAAGAGTCGGTCGCGCCTGCCGCGCAGCTTGCGGCGCCGCATGGTCAGCGGGTTCAGTTCGCGCTCCCGGTCTTGGAAGTCTAGAGGTGCCAGCACCCCGTCGGCGCGGTCTGCTCGCTGCCGTGTCAACATGGCCGTGATGGCACCCGGCTCATACCAGTCGTCGGAGCCCATGATGCCACTGAGTGGCGCACTCACCGCGGATAGTCCCGCGTTGAAAGCTGCGCCGGGAAAGCCGATCCTGTCAGCCCATTCGATCGTGACCAGGCGGTCCGACTTCGGTAGGTCTAGAGAATTAGCACAGATGCCGTGCGCCACCACGATGACGCCGACGCCTGGCTCCTGCAAAACACTTTCCACTGCCCGGCGCACCGGACGATCCTGCGCATGCACAGCTATGACCACCTGGGCTTCCAAGGTTTTCATCCATCCTCCTGCTGGAGTCCATCCGGCTCGGGTCTATCCAGCCGGGTGAAGCCATTTTGTCGAGGCGAACGATTTGACAGAGGTGGGTCTGCCGACCGGTTGGGGCTTGTAAGTGGGTGGGAGCTGACCAGCTCGGCCGCACGCCTGCCTGTTTCTTCCGAGTTGGCGAGCTGGGCCCAAACCTTGCGTGCCTGATAGCCGGAGCGGTTGTCCGCCACCTTCAAAATAGCGTCCGCTACCGTCTGGGCGGATGGGCGCAGCGGGAGAAGAATCCCGGAGCCGAGATCCGGGTTCACCAGTTCTCCGGAGCCTCCAGCGTCAGTGACGACTGCTGGAATACCCGCAGCTAGGGCTTCCATGACGGATACCGGAATCCCCTCCGAATCGCTGAGGTTCACGAACACGTGAGCTGGATGACGGGCGTGGAAGGCGGCCACCTGTGTTGGGGTTAGGTGCCCGGCCAGGTGCACTTCCAGGTTTGCATGGGTATTCCCTGCTTCGCGGACCAGGCGCTCCAGGTCTGGAAGTAGAGGGCCGGAACCGATGTGCGTCCACCGCACGGACCTGCTCCGGGAGGCGGCCTGCACCGCACGCAGGATTTCTTCGACGCGTTTGTTTTGGTTGACCGTGGAACAGCTGACTACCGACACGGTCCCTTCCGAAGAGTGCCCCGGAGATCTTCCAGAGTGCGGGCGGGTGACCGTGGAGGCTGCGGGCGTCCCAAGCCGACTCACCTGAACCCGATTGTCTGCGAACAAATGTGGGAAAGCGGTCTGCAGATACTTTTTTCCGTGTTCCGATGCGACCAAGATTGCGTCCGCCGAGTTGAAAATGGGCACACGTAGAGGAAGCTCTGGCGTTTCCTCGTAAAGATCCCCGCCATGCAGCCGCACGACCTTACGGTACTCGGTCGGCAGGAAGGGCAGGGCTTGGGCACCCGCCACACCCCAGTAGGCGTACACCGTAACCGGTTCCCCGGCGCGCGCCTGCTTCTTGATGACGTGCGCAAATTTGATGCCCGCTAGGATCTCTGCTGCTGCGCGAAGAGGTTGACGCCGCCTGCGACCCGAGCGTGCCTCGTCCACTGCTGCCCGCATGGCACTCCGCCAAGTGATCGGGCTGGCCAGCGCCCGCAGGAGCGTTCGGCGCGGCGCCGCGAATGTGCCTCCGTAGGTAACATTTTCGGGTAGGGGGAGTGGGTTCCCGACATCTTCCCGACTGAGGACGACCACCCTGTCGAACCGGGAAGCTAGTGCGTCCATCTCGGTTTGCAGGAAGGGGGCGTCCCCACGGTTGGCTGGGTACTGGTTTGTCAGGACCACCAGAAGCCCCGCGGGGCGGACACCCCCGACTTGTCTCAGGAGGTCCGCAGCCTGGTCTCCAACCCTGGTCAGAGAGCGGTTCTCGAGGACCCAGTTGTGGGCTGCCCGAGCCCGCTCCTGTTCCCACGGCAGGTCGACGATTTGGCGGAGAGCTCCGGTCACCCGTTCTTTCGTGAGCGGACTGACGATTCCGAATCCGCCCGCTTTTACATCCGTTCCTGCGACGCCCGGCCCCGCGTAGAGGACGGGAGTCCCGCAGGCGAGGGCGGCCAAGACCTTAGTCGGGTACGCGAAGTCGTAGTTCTTTCCAGGTGCCACCGACACCAAGGCTGTCCGGGCCCCGCGTAGCAGTGAGGCCACACGTTCGGCTGAAACGGGGTCCAGCAAGACGATGGCTCCGGCGGGTCCCGCTTCCCTCAGGGCCTCCAGCTCTTTCCATTGGCTGCCCCCGCCCACGTAAACGAGTTGGAAACGTTCCACAAGATCGGGCTGGTCGAGAAAAGCCTGTGCAAAAACTTGTGCGTCCTGCCACTCAGAGGCAGTCCCTGCATATAGGAAATATGGTTTCGTCACCCCCAGTGCCGCAAGTTCCGCTTCGGGCAGAGGCTGAACTTTCAGATTGTAGACGCTCGTGTCGGCCCCGTTCGGGATAACTCTAACGTTGCGGCCGCCGAGATCTCGAGCGCGCTCAGCCACGCCGTCACTCACGGCTATCACCGCTGCGGCGCCCCGTAGAGAGAACCTTTCCATTGCCCGCACTACGGCCACCACAGGGCGCGGAGCCCCTGTGCTGGCAGCGGCATCCGACCAGATGTCCGCGGCGTACCAAACATAGGGCACCCGCCGTACTAAGCAAGCGAGTCGGGCAACAACGCCGGTGGTTGGGGGCGGTTCAACCAGTGTTGCCGCGGGGCGGCGTCCGCCGAGCATCCGGAAAAAGAGAGGTACATCAAAAGAGAGGTACGGCAGGTATCCGCGCACGTAGCCCTTTGCGTCGCGTAGCACGGGCCAGCGCAACACTGTCAACATTTCGCTGCGCTCATCGGGCGCGCGCTCAAACGTGGTGGTGAGGACCCGTACGGCAGTTCCAGCGTCAATGCTGCTGGTTGCAACGGCAGCCAGCCGGAAAGCGGCCGCTGCAGGTTCCGGGTCGTATATCCGGGTAACTATCGTCACCCGGCTTCTGGCGTTCATTCGCTCACCCGGTGAGTGACCAGTGCGTCCACTACCGCGCGGGCGGCATGTCCGTCCCCGTAAGGAGCTGCGTCCGTTGGCTCCGGTTGGGGTCTGTCGGCAGCCTGAAGCAACTGCGGTCCCGGTGCGGCCAGCACGTTCCAGGAACCTTCGAGGGTCTCTTTCCACTCGGTCTCTCCCCGTACCGTGGTGCATGGGACCCGCAGCAAAAAGGCCTCCTTTTGGAGACCCCCAGAATCGGTCACCAGACCGCGGCTCTGAGCCAAGGCGGCCAACAGTTCCGGGTAGGGAAGCGGCGGGTGCGGAATCAGATTCCCCCGCATCATTTCCAGTCCAGCGGCCTCGCAGCGCTGCGCCAACCGCGGGTGCGCCAACAAAACGACGGGAAGGTCCAGCTGAGACAGCGAATCTAGGATTCGTCGCAGAACTTGGGGATCATCAGTGTTTCCCGCCCTGTGTATTGTCGCCAAGTGATACCCGCCGGGACGCAGCCCCAAGTCGGTTAGCAGCGGATTACTAGGCTGCTTTTTGCGCAGGGTTTCCTGCAGAACATCGACCATCACGTCGCCCGTGACGACGACACTCCCGCTTACCCCCTCACTTTCCAACTGTGAGGCGGCCCCCGTGGTCGGGGCAAGGAGCAAGTCGGCAGCGTGATCGGTCAGGACGCGGTTCAACTCTTCGGGCATCTGCCGGTTATGTGAACGCAAACCCGCTTCCAGGTGCGCTAACGGAATCCCCAGTTTGGCTGCGCTCAGCGCCCCGGCCAAGGTCGAGTTTGTATCACCGTAGACAAGGACCCAGTCCGCTTCCGTGCTCGGCAGGATGCGGTCCAGCTTGGTCAGCATCCGCCCGATCTGCTCCCCCGCGGTCCCCGGACGCGGAGGGATGTGCACGTCGGGACTTGGAATCCCCAAGTCTTCAAAGAAAACCTCCGACAGGAGAGCGTCATAGTGCTGCCCGGTGTGGACGATAACGTGTTCCACCCCGCGGCTACGAAGCTCCCTGTGTATCGGAGCTAGCTTCACAAACTGGGGCCTGGCACCCACGACCGAAACCACACGCATGAACTCATCGTATCCGCGTGGCCCCAGTTCCCGCTTGGTCGCCCCCTCGCTAAGCTGAAAGACGTTCCGACGTCCGTCGGAAGGGGAGGGGAACGAAGTGCGCGTTGCCGTTGTCGGGTTGGGAAAGATCGGGTTGCCGCTGGCGGCCCAGTTTGCGCGGTCGGGACACCGGGTAACGGGGGTGGATGTGTCCGAGGCGACAGTCGACCTCGTGAACAACGCCACCGAACCGTTCCCGGGGGAGACCGGGCTGCAAGACGCGCTGTCAGAGTTGGTCCCGGCGGGGCGGCTGACAGCAACGACTGACTATGCGGAAGGAATCCCGGGAGCCGACGCGGTGGTAGTCGTGGTTCCCCTGTTTGTAGACGAGGCGACCGGGAAACCCGATTTTGGGTGGATGGACGCCGCTACCGCCTCGCTCGCTGAACATTTGACCCCCGGGACGCTAGTTGCATATGAGACGACTCTCCCGGTGGGGACTACGCGGAACCGCTGGAAGCCCATGATCGAAGAAATATCTGGCTTGAAGGAAGGAAGCGACTTCCACCTGGTATTTTCCCCTGAGAGGGTGCTGACGGGCAGGGTCTTCGCGGATTTGCGTAAATACCCGAAACTCATCGGAGCGCTCAACCCGGAAGGAGCGGAACTAGCTCGAGACTTCTACGGCAGTTCTCTTACGTTTGACTCCCGCCCGGACTTGCCGCGGGACAACGGCGTGTGGGATATGGGCAGCGCTGAGGCCGCGGAAATGGCGAAGCTAGCAGAAACCACTTACAGGGACGTGAACATCGGCCTTGCCAACCAGTTCGCCATCTACGCGGACAGTGCAGGCATTGACATCCACAAGGTGATCGCCGCGTGTAACTCCCAGCCGTACAGCCACATTCATCAGCCGGGGATAGCGGTTGGTGGGCACTGCATTCCCGTGTATCCACGGCTGTACCTGTCGACTGACCCGGAGGCCAGCATTGTCCGCACCGCCCGACAAGTGAACGCGGACATGCCCCAGTACGTTGTGGGCCGCGTCGAAGAGACCTTGGGATCACTTGACGGTCTGAACGTTTGTGTTCTGGGGGCCGCTTACCGCGGAGGCGTGAAGGAGACCGCTTTCTCCGGCATTTTTGCCACGGTCCAGCACCTGCTTGACGCGGGCGCGAAAGTGAGTGTGCACGACCCCCTGTTTTCTAACGAAGAAATAGAAGGTTATGGTTGGCAGCCCCACGAACTGGGGGCACCGGCGGATGTCGTGATTGTTCAAGCTGACCACGCTCAGTACGGCGAACTTGTCCCTTCCGACTTCCCGGGAGTCCGTGTCCTTTTCGATGGGAGAAGGATCACTAACCCTGAGCTCTGGGCGGGAATTCCCAGGATGACGATCGGCGCTCCATCGGAAGGCGATTCTGTCCAGTAGTGTGACCTGGCCGCGAAGTTAGTTTCTCCCCGTCGACTGGTGACACGGAACGTGCTCTTCGGTTCTGCGGCACTACCGTTCGCAGGCGGATGTCCGCAGACATGGCGCTTTACGTGCGAGTTGTACGGTGTGGCACGAAACAGCGGACCGAGCGCCGAGCCCAAGGATGAACATTGATCTGTGGAGAGTGACCCTACGGAACGGCATTCCGTGGCGTAGACGAAAACAAGGCTGGGCAGTGCTGTTCCTTGCTGTCTAATGGATCGTCTGCTGGGCGGCAGTCTGCCGAGCGACGCCGGCGGTAAGCGGTTAGAGTACGACCTGGGTATTCGCTCAAATTCACTGGAGTAACAATGTTTGCAGGTTTCAAAGAATTCATTTCACGCGGCAACGCTATTGACTTGGCTGTAGGTGTCGTAATCGGTGCTGCCTTCAGTACGGTGATCGACTCCCTAGTCGAGAAGGTAATCAGCCCGCTTATTGGCGCCATTTTTGGCCAGCCGAACTTTGACAGTGTTCTACAGTTTGAGATTGGGCTGCTCGGTGAACCGGCCGTCATTCAACCTGGAGCGGTAATTACGGCCCTGTTCAACTTCCTGACCGTGGCATTCGCACTTTACTTCTTCGTCGTTCTTCCGATGAACAAGCTTGCCGAGGCGCAGAACAAGGACGTTGACGTCGACGAAGAAGAAGTCTCCCCGGAGGTTGCTCTTCTTTCAGAGATTCGTGACTCTTTGAAAGAGTCACAGGTCGGCACCAGCACCCAAGCGTAACGTTCAAAGGCATCGGCAAAGGCGGCTCCGGCTAAAGAAGCAGGCTCCGGGCCAGGTATCCGCGTCGGCGGGGTGCCAAGGTGGCTCCTCTCGACTGTGGTGGGCCAGCTCACAGAGGCTGTGAGACACGATGTCTTTGGGACTGAGAACTGGCCCTACGGCTAGCGTGGCAGGTTGTTGAGCGCGGCAGGCGGTTTAGTGCGCTAAGACGTGCTCGATTTGTTCCTGGGCCATGAGGCTCTGGGTGCGGTCCTGGTTCTGAGACCAGTCATCAATGATAACGGCAGAGCCTCCGCCCGCCCATAGTTGCAGCAGTTCGTGAGTGCTGGGCATCTCAAGGAACGTGCGACCTAGGGGCTTTGACAGCCCTGCTAAAAGGTCGCTTCCTATCGCCCAAAGCGGACCTGCCCCAAGCGACTGTTCGGGCGTGTCTGCCTGGCCCATAAGCTCCCCGGGAGCGTCGGTTGCTCCCGGGGGCAAGTCCGCACCCCAGGTTAGGCCAAGCGGGTCCGTGGGCTGGGCCAGCGCGACCGCGCCGGAAGCCAACGCGCGTTCAAGGATTTGGGTGTTGTTGGTCACCACGACGTCGGAATCTTCCAGGTCGACAGGTTCCCAGCCGCGCAGAAGCAATGCGCACTCCCAGATGGTCTTTTGCCAGCAGTCCGGCAAGTCCAGGTGGTAGGAAGACTCTCCAAAAGCGAACTCTGATCCCAGATAGTTGTCTATTTTTGCCAGCCACCGGGCAAGAACTGGTCCGGTCAGCTCTACGCGTCCCGTAGAATACCAAGTGAGGACAGGGCCGGTCCGCTCCGAGAGACCGCGGATCCACTGCGCCGTGCTGGGGCCGTCCATGTTAGTCATGGACGTCATGGTACTGGACCCGATACAGCCGTTACCACGGCACCCCATCTTTTGACGCCACGCGCGGCACGAAGATTGACAGCTACCTAAATCCACTTGACTAATCCGAACTACACGGGTGTAATTAACAGGTGGGCCGGGCTGTGCATCGTGGCGATCCAGCTCGCGAAATGCCATATAGATCTAGGGAGAACGCTCGTGTGGAACATTTTCGGTGACGGAGACATCACCTGGTCCGCCGGCGTCTTCGACCCAGAAGCAGCAGATGGGCCCCTCGCCTGGCAACAACAGGCACTTTGTGCGCAGACCGACCCGGAAGCTTTCTTCCCAGAAAAGGGCGGTTCCACCCGCGAGGCCAAGGCCATTTGTCTTTCCTGTGAGGTCCGTGAAGACTGCTTGGAATACGCTTTGGCTAACGACGAGCGCTTCGGGATTTGGGGTGGGTTGTCCGAACGGGAGCGCAGACGGCTTCGACGCGCGGCCAGTTAACGAAAGCTATGACTGAGCGGCCGCCCGCTAGGCAGTCGGTGCATGCCTACATAGTCACCACCGCAGGTGAACCTGACTCTTCGGGTTCTGGCATCTCCTCTGTGATAGATGCGGTAGCCGACCAAACGGAGCAGCCCGACTACGTGACGCTTGTGGCGGTCGGCGCTGTCCCCGCGGAGGCCTCTCGGAGACTGCGGGACAGGCTTGGCCCGCGCGCGAGCGTCGTGGCTGTGCCCGCAGCGGAGAATTTCGGGGACGCACTTAAGCAGGCAATGACCGCTCCCCCCACAGCAACTGGAGCTTCTTGGCTATGGCTGCTGCACGACGATACTCGGCCGGAGCCGGGAGCCTTGGCTGCTCTCCTTACCGCCACCAGTCAGGGTGCCGCTATCGCGGTAGTCGGACCAAAACAGGTTGGCTGGGAAAAACGGGATGAACTCCTGGAGCTTGGAATCGAAGCAACTCGGACTGGCAGGCGTGTGCCGCTCGGGGTAGCCACGGAAATAGATCAGGGACAGTACGATGACAGGGTGGACGTGCTGGCAGTGGGCACGGCTGGAGCCCTGGTGCGGGCTGACGCTTGGCAGAGATTGCGCGGACTGGATCCTGCGCTTGGGCCTTTTGGAGACGGGCTGGAGTTCGGTCGACGTGCCCGAAGGGCCGGGTACCGTGTCGTCGTCGCGCCGAAGGCGGTGGTGGCTCATAGGCAGGCATCCCTGGAACCGCCCGCAGCCTCTTTTGGCCCGCGCCGTGCAGCTCAAATGTACAACTGGTTACTCGCGGTGCCAGCGGGTGTTCCGATCCTGCTTCTCCCGCTGCTGTTGATCTGGGCTCCTTTACGAGCCATCGGACGTCTAGTCACCCGTAGGCCGGCTTACGCAGCGGCAGAATTGACAGCTCTGGGGACGGTCGTACATTCCATTCCCGCTGTGCGCCGTGCCAGACGCAATGACCGGGCCACAGCTGTGCTTCCGCGATCCCGGCTGCGTGCGCTCGAGACCACCCCGCGGGCCCTCGAAGCTCGACGCCGCCATTCCAGGCGCGTAGCGCAAGAGCGGATGCGACCAATCGACCTTGTGGATGCCCCCACCCGCCAGCGCCTAGCCGCGTACAGGAGGGCCACGCGCATTGCGTTCGGCGGGGCGATGATTATCGTCGCAGCGTTTTCTTTCTACTTTTGGTACCCACTCCTCTCTGGGATCACGGGAGGGAATTGGGGGCAGTTTCCTCTGACTCAGGCGTCCCTATGGGAACAGGCATGGTCGCCGTGGGTCTACGGTGCAGTAGGATCCGAAGGCCCCACAAATGCGCTCCTTTCTCTTTTCTCTTTGGTGGCCGCCCCCTTCTGGCTAGTCGGCGCAAGTGCCTCTCAAGTGGCAGTGGCATTCCTCGCACTGGCTATGCCACTCTCCGCGGCAAACGCGTGGCTCTTGAGCGGCTCTTTCACCCGGCACCCCTGGCTGCGGGCCACATCTGCCCTCGTCTGGGCGCTGCAGCCTGCCCTGCTGCTCAGCGTTGGCACAGGCGATGTTTCTGCGGCGTTACTGTGGTCGATGTTGCCCCTGAGCCTGACTGGGCTGTGGAGAGCCCTCCGACCCGTTCGCCCTCTGCGTGTGGAGAGCGTGAGCGATACGGTTCTGGTCGACCGGCCTGACAGTGTCGCTTGGGCCGCCGTGGCGGCGCTCAGTGGGGCAGCAGCTGCAAGCGGGGCTCCAATAGTTGCGCCCATCCTGCTGCTCACAGGGATTGTGCTGGCTGTAGCTCCTGCTTCCGGTGAGCTGGCGCGTGAAGGTCGTCCGCTTGATCCTGCGCGCGGCCCGGCAAACGCCGGAAGGCAGAAGACAACAACACGTGACAGGTTCGCGATTGTGGCCACAGCGTGGCTCCCCGCCGCACTACTCACCGCTCCCACGGTCGCTTGGGCATTACCCCGACTCGGGACAGCGGATGGCTGGCTGGCACTTCTGGTCCCCAACGGGACCCAGCCCTGTGTTGACGTCCCCTGGTGGGCATGGGGTCCGGTGGTGCTGCTCAGCCTGGGGGCTCTGGCCTCTTTGATTGCCTCAGTTGTGCGCGGGAACCGGTGGGGAACCTGCGCGGTGGCGGGTGGGGTCGCGGCTGGTATTACCTGGGCGTATGTCGCCGTCCCCGGGACAGGTGCGGCGCTCGCCCCCTTCTTAGGGCTTGCTCTGCTTCTGGCGGCACTCGCTGCGCTTCCGGACACGCGACTGAACGCCGAGGGGACAGCCCGTACAGCCGGGGAGCGGGTCTCCGCTGGGGTTTCTGTGGTTGCACTGGTGGTCGGCATCTTCACCTTCTTAGGCGTGCTGGTAATGGGCCCGCTTTCCGCAGGGAACGACACGGCACTGCAACCCACCGATGGGCACGCCGCACCTGTCGTCTCTGAGCAGGCGGCCAAGTCGGAAACTCAAGGAAGAACACTGGTGCTTACCGCAGTGGAGGGCGAACCGACCGTTGCCAGCCTGTGGCGCCAGGGAGCACGCAGCCAAGCTGACCTATCCCTGGGGTTACGAGTATCCACTTCTGACACGCATCTTGCCGCGGAGGAAACGCTGGCCACAGCCGTTGCCTACATTGCCGCTAGGCCCGCACCGGAAGCCGTCCAAGTCCTGGCGGACATGGCAGTAGAGCTCATCCTCTTGAATCCGGGGGCCCCGAGCGGGGTTGGGACGCTGGAAGCGAACCTGGATTCCACCGACGGGTTAGAACGGATTGGGACCACTGAGGTTGGCACAATGTGGCGGGTTAGGTCGACTGGTCGCATATATGCGACCAGTCGACCTTCGTTCCTTGTTCTAGCAGAACCCTCCTCTCCGGGGTGGTGGGCAACAGCGGACGGAGAACCACTGGAAGTTATTCCGGACCCGGACCCAGAAATCGGGTGGCGTCAAGCTTTTGCGGTTCCCACGCAGGGTGGCGAATTGGCGTGGGGTTACCGTCCCGGCTGGGCTCCCTGGTGGCAGTGGGCGACTCTGGCCTCTCTGGTGGGCGCTGTTATTCTGGTCTTCCCGTGGCGTCGGAGCAACACTGAGTGGCTAGCCGTAGACGGAGTCCCTCTTGCTCCCACCGTGGCCTCCACCGCAAGCGCGGATGTGCACTCTACTGCGGATCTGGACTTGACTGCGAAGAGACCTGGACCAAGCGCTGCCGAGGAAACTGATGGCGGCGAAGAGACTGCCAGCCCTACCTCGGAGGGAGTGGACAGTGGACAAGCATAAGTCGGAGCAACGCGTGGTGGCGGACCAGTCGACCAAGCGGCCGACAGTAGAAAATCACCTGCAACTAAACCGGGGCGGACGCGCCCGGCTCGGAAGGATGACCCGTTGGGTTGTGTCTGCCCTGGTGGTCGCTGTCGGTGCTGGTGGGCTGCTGCGCGTCGCAACTGACCCGGATCTGGGGTTTGCAGGAACGCTTCCGCCCTCATCTCAGTCTGGGGCCGTGTGGACGGTGGAAGCGAGCCGCGGGGCCGTTTATTTGGCGTGTCCGCCGGGCATTTTTGATGAAGAAGCTGGGATTGCGGCTGCCGCATCTACTGGCGGGGTTGATGGCGACAACCTCGAAGTCCTAGAGATGGAGGGTGGCGGCGTGGCCATTGGAGTTGGGGAGGAAGGCTCTTCAGCTAGGCCCAGCTTGGACCAGTTTTCCGTGGCAGCTCAGGACTATCCGGCAGCTCTTCTAGCGGGAAGGTGCACGGAGCCGTTGAACCAGATAGCTCTCACCGGAGCATCTACTATCACCGGGGAAGACTCTGTTCTGATCTTGAGTAACCCGGGACCAAAACCGGTAACCGTGGAGATCACCGGTTACACGCGGGGCGGTCTTGCGGGTCAAGTCCCAACCTTGACGGTACCTGCGTTGAGTACCGAGTCGTGGAGACCAGCATCCTGGTTCTCCGAAGAAGAACAGCTTTCTTTGCTTCTCAACGCGGAGGGGGCGGGCGTCTCAGCTTGGCTGCAAAGCACCGGGCACAGCGGAGAGGTCCCGATTGGTATTGGGATAGTCCAGGGCACGCCTCTGTCACATACATTGGATTTCCCGGGGGCTGCAGCGCTGCCGGGTGAGAGTACCCTCCACGTGCTCAACCCGACGAATGACCCGATACCAATTATGGTCGTGTCCCTTTCCGAGGAGGGGCAGACTCCGGTGCCGGGGTTAGGTGACCTCATGGCGGAGCCGGGAGCCATGTCTCTAACGGTCCCAGCACTTCCCGAATCGGAGGTTTCTCTTCGAGTGATTTCGTCAGGGGACGCCATAGCTGGGAGCTTATGGGCGCAACAGGATGGGGCCGACGATCCGGTGGCAACGGGAGAGAAAACTCAGACCCGCCTGGCAACTGCGCCGACATCGCCTGTTGAAGTGCCGCCGGTGGACACGTGGGAGGAGCTAACAGAGGCTCTGGAAACCGCAGGCCTAGAGGATATTGGAGTTCGGCTTGCAGTTGCTTCTTCCGAGACCTCCCGATGGGTAAAGCCCGGCGAAGGTGTGCCTGAGACGGAGGTACCCGTTTCGGCTGCGTGGATTATCCGGGGGAATTTGGGGGGCAGCCCGGTTGCCGCCGCTGTCACCGAGGCGGAGCTGTTTCACGGACGAAGCGCGCAGCAGGTGCGGCTGGAACCGTGACGTGTCCCGCTCGCCTTTGCGGTGGTCCCGAAGGGACTTGCTTTCCCGAAGAGACTTGCTTCAGGTCGCCCGGAGGGGACACTTTTAGGTGAAGCCCAGCAGTTCCTCGGGCTCGACCTCTAGCAATTGAGAGATTCTGTCAGCAAGAAGGAAAAACAGGTAATCCTGGCAGGACATGCCCCGACACCTGTGGAGAACCGGGCGACGGTAGACAACCACTCGAGCTTTCAGGCCCCGAGTGCGGTCCTTAGGAAAAGCGCGGGCCACACAAACGCTGAAGTCCTCCCAGGGAGCTGGGGCGGACGGGGGGACCTCCTCCACCCCAAACTCCAAATCTCCCACTTCCGGGAAGCGGTCAGCAAAACTGGAAACGACGTTCAGGATCATCTGGTCAAACTGTTCACGCCGGCTGCGCCAAATTGGCAACGAAGGGTGAGTTATTGGCGTGTTCTGACGCCGCCCGTGCCTGTCTTTGCGTCGGCGCGTTGTGCGAAAGGTATCTGCCGCTTGCCCCATGTTGGCGCTTTTCATGCTCATAGCCTAGCCGCTGAATCAGACCCGGCCCGATGGCCATGCGGGTGGTGCCCGAGGGTCCCGTGCAGGGCAGTTGCCGTAAGGGGCTATCATGGGCCCAGTGTGTTCGGCTGACGCCGCAAAGATCTGTGGAGGGGAAGCATTGCGCCTTTGCTCGAAACCGGGATGTGGGGGGCGTGCTATCGGTACCCTCACCTACGACTACCAGAACTCAACCGTGGTTTTGGGTCCGCTGGCGACGGTGGCTGAGCCCCACAGTTATGACCTGTGTGAACCCCACCTGAGTCACCTCACCGTTCCGAAAGGCTGGGACGTCGTGCGGCTGGACATCAACTACGAGGATGTGGCACCGTCTGACGACGACCTTATGGCTTTGGTGGAAGCGGTGCGGGAGGCCGCCGCGGGTGATGGTCAACCGCCGGCAAGTTCCTTGGACACGGACCCGGCCGGAGCATTCCCGGTTCTAGGAAAGAATCGTGCTCATTTCCAAATAGTGGACGGGGAGGGACAGGTGTCCGCGCAGCGCCCAACGGGGCCTTCGCAAGAGCCAGAGCACGGCCCGTTCTAGCCGGTTCAGCTCGGCGAAGAAGGTGACAGCCAGCGCACTTCGTGACACGATCAACATATGACTTCGCGAATTTTAGTGGTTGACGATGACGCTGCTTTGGCGGAGATGATCAGCATTGTCCTAAGCGGCGAAGGCTATCAGGTGACCGAGTGTTACGACGGCGCTCAAGCGGTAGAAGAGTTCCAGCGTGTCGCCCCGGACCTGGTGTTGTTGGATGTGATGCTCCCAGGGAAGAGTGGTATTCAGATCTGCGAGGAGATCCGGAGCCAGTCCAACGTCCCAATAGTGATGCTGACAGCCCGCTCCGACACGTCTGATGTTGTTGCGGGTTTGGGTGCGGGTGCGGACGACTACGTTCCGAAACCCTTCAAACCCAAGGAGCTCGTAGCCCGCGTGAAAGCACGACTGCGTTCCATGGAAGACCCCGAAGAAGAAAATCTCACTCTGGGTGACCTGCATATCGACGTGTCCGGGCACAGGGTCTTCCGGGATGGAGAACCCATCAGCCTCACACCCTTGGAGTTTGACCTGCTGGTCACCCTGGCAAGGGCACCTTGGAAGGTGTTCTCCCGAGAGGAACTTCTAGAGTTTGTTTGGGGATACCGCCACGTAGCGGACACGCGCCTAGTGAACGTGCATGTGCAGAGACTGCGCTCCAAGGTCGAACAGGACCCGGAGAACCCCAGCTTGATCGTTACTGTGCGCGGGGTTGGGTACCGTGCAGGCACAGACTCCTAGATCTAACACTGGGCGCGGACCCAGCTCACCGCGAGCTCTGCGCGAGCGCCTGCTTCCGGGGCACTCAATGTCGACGCGGGTTGCGCTCACCCTGACCCTGATGCTGTTGGCGCTGCTCTTAGTGGTGGGGCTAATCGGGGCAGCCCAGATGCGTAACCAGCAGTTCCTGCTCCGCAAAGACGCCATCTTGGAAGATGCAGGCGTGCGCTTCACCCAGTTCAAAGGAGCACTGTCCCAGTCGACTGCTGTTACAACCGACCAGGTTCAGGACCTGGTTTCAACCCTCGCGGTTACCACCCGCGATTCCGGTGCGGGTGCCGGGGTCGTCTCTGTGATGCTCTTACGGTCCCCAGAATCCTCCTCTACCTTCATCGTCAACGAGCTCTCCGAGCCGGCAATGCGCAAGATCATCCTTGACCCCTTGCGGGACATGGTGGCCCAGGGGGAAAGCGGGTGGCAGTCCGTCGGAATACCAGATGGGGGGAAATCCTCGGTTCCCGGCGTCGTTGTCGGATCCCTTGTGGACCTTCCCCAGGCGGGACCCTACGAGCTGTTCTTGGTTTATTCCCTGGAAGCTGAAGAAAATGCAGTTGAACAGGTGATCCGTATTTTTGGAGTGGCAGTGGTGCCACTCTTGGTGGTGATCGCGATCGCGGCGTTCTGGCTTGTGTACGCGATGCTGCGCCCGGTCCGATCCACCGCCCAGGCTGTGTCCCGGCTGGCGGATGGGGAACTTGAGAGCCGCGTGGAGGTTTCTGGTCACGATGAAATGGCAAGGCTCGGTGCCGCGTTCAATAACATGGCTGAGTCCTTGCAGCTGCAAATATCGGAGTACGACGCATTGTCTCAGCTGCAGCAGCGTTTCGTGTCGGATGTGTCCCACGAGCTGCGCACCCCGCTGACCACGATTTCAATCGCGGGAGAGATGATCTACGAGTCACGCGACGATCTGACGGGTGCTGCAAACAGGTCAGCGGAACTGCTCTACTCAGAGGTTGGCCGAATGCAGGAGATGCTGGCGGATCTGCTTGAGATTTCCCGCTACGATTCTCAGTCAGCCCAGCTGGACCTAGAGATGACCGACATCTACGCCCTCACGACGAAGACGATGGAATCGGTTCAGGAGCTAGCCGATCACCTGGGCGTTGATGTCAGCGTGACGCCCCGTCCCGAATACCCGCTTGCAGAAGTGGATGACAAACGGATTGAGCGGGTGATTAGAAACCTGCTGGTGAACGCCTATGAGCACGCGGAGGGGGGCCCCGTAGAAGTCGAGGTTCTGGCCGACCCGGGCCAGATCACCGTTCGAGTCACCGACCACGGCGTCGGGATGAACGAGGAGACAATAGAGCGCGTCTTCGACCGCTTCTTCCGGGCCGACCCAGCGCGAGCGAGAACCACCGGCGGTACCGGGCTGGGTTTAGCTATCGCGAAAGAGGATGTTGCTGCTCATGGGGGGCGCCTGACAGCAGATGGACTGTTGGGGAACGGCTCGGTTTTCGAAATGGTGGTTCCCCGTAGATCAGGGTTCCCGCTGGTGGCTCCCGGGGGGCAGAAATGACAGCAAAACTGCGGCGTCTGGTTTCCGTTTTGACGTTCGTCTTGGTAGCCGCCGGATGCTCAGCGATGCCTAAATCCGGAGAACCGCACGCATTCGACTTGGCTGCCCCCACAACCGCACCGGTGGAGCAGCTGGGATTCGGGCCGCAGCAGGACGCGACTCCGGACCGAATCATCAGTGACTTTCTTCGTGCTTGTGCGGCCGGGGCGAGCGACGATTACGCAACCGCGATGCTTTACCTAACGGAGAGCGAGGCCCTGAAGTGGAATCCCCGTTCCGGCGTGGTTGTCTACCCGACTGATAAAGAGCCAGCCATCAGCATGGACAAACTGAGCTCTGACCGTGCGGTTGTCAAGATGAAGACCCCGGTCAGTGCCTCGGTCGCAGATGATGGAGCGCTGTCCGCCCACGACGGCACCTCTGTGGACATTTCCTTTACGCTCACTAAGAACGCGGAGGGGCAGTGGCGGATAGAGCAGCTTGACAACGGGATAATCCTGTCGGAAGCCAACTTCCAAGCCGGGTTCCAGTTCGTTCAACTGTATTTCTTGTCGCCGGACCAGGAGTTTTTGATCCCAGACCCGCGATGGTACCCTCGCCGACGTCTCGCTTCACATCTGGTGACCGGGCTTCTGGCTGGGCCAAGCGCGGAGCTGGCCCCAGCGGTTTCTTCGGCTTTGACCGGATCTCTGACAATGCCGACCCGGGGTGTGGAGGTCGTCGACCAAGCCGTATTAGTGCGGATGGAAGGGGAACTGCCTACTAGCGAGCAGACCCAGTTGAACATCTCGAGGCAGCTGTCGGCGACATTGCTGCAGTTGACTGACGTTACAGAGGTGGAAGTGCAGATCAACTCGTTTCCTTTGGTGTCGGTAGAGAATCCGCTCCAAGAGGACCTTAATTTGGACTCCACAGTCGGATTCGCAGAGGGCAGTATTGTGGCTAGTGACGGGGAGTCCTGGGCGGAGATCCTGGCCGTTAGCCAGCCCAAGGGCGATGTGGGTGAGCCCGCCCGCAACGCGTTTTCATCTCCCACCATCGCCTGGGTAGAAGGGGACGACACGGTTGCGATCTGGGACGGGGCCGACGTTGTCCGAAGCGATGTTCTGGGCGCCACTGCGCCTTCCGTAGACCGATGGGGGTGGGTGTGGACCGCCGCAGACAAGAGCCAGCTGATCGCGGTAGATACCCAGGGGCTGCAGATCGAATTGGAGCTGAGTGGCGCACCGAAGGGAAAGCTGCAGAAAGTGGCTGCCTCTCCTGACGGGGCCCGTCTCCTGCTTCTGTATTCCAGTAAGAACGGAACCCGAGCCTACACCGCAACCATCACCAGAGAAGCGACAGGAAAACCTATCCGACTGTCTACCCCACAGAGAGCAGGAATGGCAGGTGAGGGAGTTTTGGATGGGAGCTGGGCCGGGTACTCGCATCTGGTTTTCCTGAGGTCCGTGGGGGAGGAGAAGCTGGTCACGACAGCTGCTCTTGGCGGGTTCGCACAGTCGCTTGGAGCTCCATCGGATGCGATTCGTATCAGCGGGGGCGCTCAGTCAAACCAAATCCTGTTGGGGGCTGAAGAAGGCGGATACTATTCCCGCTCCGGGGGTGTTTGGCGACCCCTAGAGACCGAAGTTGAAATGCTCTCCTACGCTGGCTGATCCACAGCTTCTGTGGCGTCGGGTTTCCACAGGACTAAGCCGTTCGTTTGTCTTCGACTTCGCACAATCGTAGAACCGGAGTATGACGGTTATGTCTTCACTGCGGGGCCTACTGCTGCCGCTTGCCTGCGCTGGTTGCGGCAGATGGGACTACAATCTGTGCCCGTCCTGCGCCATGCTGCTCGCTGCTGATCCAGAACTGCGAACGGTTGACGATGGTGCGGGAGATCCGGTACTTCCGGTGTACTCACTGGGAAGCTACGGCGGCGCGCTGCGCCGATTGATCATCAGCGCCAAACATCAGCCCGGCCGCTATCTGGGGGACGACCTGTTCCAGGCGGGGGCCCACCTTGCCCAGGCCGTGGCTCCCTTGCTGCAGGAAGCTCAATCCATTTGGGTTGTACCAGCACCCCCATCTTTGCGCAGGGCTTGGGACCGGGGGCAGATCACGCAGCCCATCGGGGAGGGTGTTCGGGTGGGGCTCATCGAACTGCTGCCGGGCGCGGCCGTTCAGCTGACGCTAGCCCTAAGGTTGCGAGTCGGCTGGTCCAGCCAGTCGGCCAAAAGTAAGGACGCGCGCCGCCGGGGCAGACACGGCGCCTTTGCGCCGTCAGCGAAGCCGCCTGCCCACACCGCCATTGTTCTGGTCGACGACGTGGTGACGACGGGAGCCACAATGCTGGAGATGCTGCGGGTCTTAGGTGAGCAGGTGCAGATGGGCGTGGTGCTGGCGGCAGCGTGACTCACTTTGAGGCTGCGCGTGCCAGCGTATCCTCCGTCGAACGTGGCGACGATCACGTATGATTGGTAGACCAGCCGGTGTAGCCGCCCTGGTCCTGGTGAATAGAAAAAGGAGGCATTTTGGGTTTGGGACGAAGCATTAATCCCAAGCTGAACCTGTCGCATTGTTCCCTTCCACGGTTCCTGGAGGATCCTCATGGACATCATCATTAACGGTCGCAATACCGATATCAGTCCCACATTCCGCGAGCTTGCAGAAAGCAAGCTTGACAAGGTGTCGCTCTTCTACCCGCGTGCTCAAAGGATTGACGTTGTCGTCACCCGTCAGA
This sequence comes from uncultured Actinomyces sp., assembly GCA_964345535.1. GTDB lineage: Bacteria > Actinomycetota > Actinomycetes > Actinomycetales > Actinomycetaceae > Scrofimicrobium. The sequence continues at coordinate 28,844 of CAYFRG010000003.1, forward strand.
AGAATCCGCGTCGTGCTGACACGATGGAGCGGTTGGAGCTAACCGTTTATGGAAAGGGACCTGTTATTCGGGCTGAGGCTGAGGCCTCCGACCGTTACGCCGCCATTGACCTGGCGGTGGCGAAACTTTATGAGAGGCTGCGCAGGCTACGCGATCGGTCCAAGGACCATCGGCGCCACCGCGCGGAGCCTAAGCTTGACAGGGAGCTTTCTGCTGCCCACGGAGAAGTGGAAGAGATCGCGGACGACTTCTCGAACGCGGAGCAGTGGCGTCTTCGCAGCGCGGAAGACCTTCAGGTGGGAGAAGCTAGGGAAGAGCAGCTGGGGGACTCCCCGGTTGTTGTCCGCCAGAAGGTGCATGAGGCCGCGCCGATGAGCGTTGACGATGCTCTGTATCAGATGGAGTTGGTCGGACACCCGTTCTTCCTCTTCGTTGATGAGGAAACCCGGCAGCCCTGCGTCGTCTACCATCGCAGCGGGTGGACCTACGGGGTCATCCGACTGAACACAAAGGTGGACGAGGAGTAGAGACACTGTAGTAAAAGGAGTTGGGGGCCCGGGTGGCCCCCAACTTTTTGTTGTGCCGCAAGTTGCCTCTGCATGCCCAGTTCTGCGGTGGGTGTCGCGCTTTGGCAGCGTGCTGCGTAGACTAATTCAGGTATGGCGCCGCCTTGGCGTCTGTAAGTCGCAGTAGTTACGTAGCAGAAACCGGGAGTCTCTGTGTCCCTTCTTGACAAGATTTTACGTGCCGGCGAGGGCCGGACTTTGAAGCAGCTGGACCGTCTAGCCGACCAGGTGGACGCGCTGGCTCCAGAGTTCGAAGCTATGACCGACCAGGAGCTGCAGGCAAAGACTGACGAGTTTCGGGCGCGGCTTGCGGAGGGGGAGACCCTGGACGACCTGCTTGTGGAGGCGTTCGCGACGGTAAGGGAAGCTGCTTGGCGTGTCCTGCACCTGCGACCCTTCCACGTGCAACTCATGGGCGGTGCGGCCCTGCATAGAGGCAATATTGCGGAGATGAAGACCGGTGAGGGGAAGACGCTGGTGGCTACCATGCCATCGTATTTGCGTGCCCTGACAGGTGACGGCGTCCATGTCGTCACCGTGAACGACTATCTGGCGAAGTACCAGTCGGACATGATGGGCCGCGTGTACCGTTTCTTGGGCCTGAGCTGCGGGTGCATCCTCAATGGGCAAACCCCGGAGGAACGCCGCGAAATGTACGCTTGCGACATCACGTACGGTACGAACAACGAGTTCGGTTTCGACTACCTGCGTGACAACATGGCACAGCGCCCTGAGGACATGGTTCAGCGGGGTCATAACTTCGTGATTGTGGATGAGGTTGACTCGATCCTCATTGATGAGGCCCGCACCCCGCTCATCATTTCCGGGCCGGCCTCAGGAGACCTCAACCATTGGTACACCGAGTTCGCCCGAATGGTCCGCACCATGGAAAGGGACGTCGACTATGAGGTCGATGAGAAGAAGAAAACGGTGGGAGTCCTGGAACCGGGCATCGATAAGGTGGAGGACCAGCTAGGGGTTGAGAACCTATATGAGGCCGCCAACACTCCGCTGATTGGCTTTTTGAACAACGCAATTAAGGCGAAAGAGCTTTTCCATGTGGACAAGGACTACATCGTCCAAAAGGGTGAGGTCCTAATTGTTGACGAGCACACGGGCCGTGTCCTGCCGGGGCGCCGGTATAACGAGGGGATGCACCAGGCCATCGAAGCTAAAGAGGGCGTGGAAATCAAGGCTGAGAACCAGACCCTGGCCACGATCACTCTGCAGAATTACTTCCGCCTCTACCCTGAGGGTTCCCGCTCCGGGATGACGGGTACCGCTGAAACAGAGGCCGCCGAGTTTTCCGCTACGTACAAGATTGGCGTAGTGCCTATTCCTACCAACCAGCCTATGATTCGGGTTGACCAGGCAGACCTGGTATACCCGACGATAGAGGGAAAGCTGCGGGCCATCCTGGACGACATTCAGGAACGTCACCGCGCCGGTCAGCCTGTGCTGGTCGGTACCGCCTCTGTGGAGAGCTCTGAACTGCTTTCCTCGGAGCTACGCAAGCGCCGTATCCCGCACCAGGTGCTGAACGCAAAGCAGCACGAACGTGAGGCACAAGTTGTCGCCATGGCCGGCCGGAAGGGCGCGGTTACCGTCGCCACAAACATGGCGGGTCGCGGTACCGACATCATGTTGGGAGGGAACTCTGAGTTCATCGCCCAGGCCAACTTGGAAGCTGCCGGCCTGGACCCAGTTGAGGATCCCGAAGCTTACCGGGAGGCTTGGCCGGGTGCTCTAGCCGCGGCTGAGCAGGCTGTCGCCGCCGAGCATGACGAGGTGACAGAGCTTGGGGGTCTGTACGTTTTGGGCACGGAGCGACACGAATCCAGGCGCATCGACAATCAGCTGCGTGGACGTTCCGGGCGTCAAGGTGACCCCGGAGAATCCCGTTTCTACCTGTCCATGGAAGATGACCTTATGAGGCTTTTCAACTCTTCTATGGCACAGAGGATTATGTCTTCGGGCGCTTACCCGGAGGATATGCCGCTCGAGTCAAAGGTTGTTTCCCGTTCGATAGCGTCAGCTCAGTCCCAGGTGGAAGCGCGGAACCAAGAGATTCGGAAGAATGTCCTGAAGTATGACGACGTTATGACCGGGCAGCGTGAGCTGATTTACGGGGAACGTCGACTCGTCCTTGAAGGGGAAGACATTGGCGATCAGATCAACTTCTTCATGGAGGACCTGGTGTCCGCGATGGTGGGGCAGTACACGGCCGCCGAATCCGCACCCGAGTGGGACCTGAACGAGCTGTGGAACAACCTGCGCGGCTACTACCCGGTGTCGGTCACTATTGACGAGGTCTTGGATGAGCACGGCGGCCCGAATGGGATAACCCGAGAAGCTCTGAACATGGAGATCCTGGGAGACTTACGCGCCGCATACGCAGACCTGGAAACCCGCATTGAAGCGAACCCGATTGCGAACATTCAGCTCGGTGAAGAACCCATGCGGGAGTTGGAACGCCGCGTCTTGATTTCTACGGTGGACAGGTTGTGGCGTGAGCACCTGTACGAGGTCGACTACCTGAAGGAAGGCATCGGTCTGCGGGCTATGGGCCAAAGGGACCCGCTCGTGGAGTACAAGGACGAGGCCGCTCACATGTTCCAATCGATGATGGGTCGGATCCGAGAGGAGACGGTCCAGCAGGTGTTCAGCTTTGGCAGGCAATTCGACACGGCTCTGGAGCAGCAGGCGGAGCAGCAGGCCCAAGCGGTCCAAGCGATGGCGACTATGGTCGCAAGCGATCAGAAGCCGGAGAAATCCGAGTCCAAGGCGAAGACAACCGAGGCAGCGAACCTGGCTCGTGTCGCGTCCGTTATGGGTAACGTGGGACGTCAGGCCGCCCAACAGACTCGGACGAATACGCAGTCGGCGGATTCCGCTGGGGCCAGCCAAGGGGGCGGTAACCGTGCGCAACGGCGGGCCCAGCAGCGGAAGCGCAAGAAGCAGAAGCGTCGCTAACCGATTTCCAGAGCGGTTATTTTCCACCTGCCGCGGAACGACTCGAGACGCATCGCAACAGCGCGGCTGCGCCCCTGTTCTTGGACGACTATTGAGGCCTCCGCTACGGTCTTAGACGGATAGCACACCCTGCTGCTCAGTACTCGCGCAGGGATACTCTGCGGCGTGTGGGCGGGGCTGGCTTCGGCCCGAATTTGCAGCCTACGGTACAGATGCGGTTCAACCCACCGGCGTACCGTTGTGACATCGCGCCTGCCTGCGAGTACATCGAAGAGCACGCGGGACATGTTTCTGCTCCACACCTGAGCGTCCGGAAGCTCTCGGCTTTGGTTCAGATTTGCGCTTCCGGGAGGGGGCACAGTTCTTGCGCTATCAGCATTGGGGTCGTGCTCGTCGCGTCTGCTCCACCGGAGCAAAGGTACTTTAGCGATTAGAGGCGCGCCTGTCGTTTGGGGTATTTGGCTGGCACCGCTACTGGACTGGTAGAGCGGTGGTATGACTCTTGTTTTTCTCTGGGTTACCGTGGAGGTAGGCATGGGAGGCTCTCACGCGGGTAGGTTCGGCACGTCCAGGAGCAACCCTGGATGGATAAGGTCTGGGTTGTCTCCAATGGCGCCGACGTTCGCGGAGTAGAGAACGCGCCACGCCTCATCGATTTGCGCGTTGGTTGCTCCTGCGGGGACCATATTCTGCTTCGCGATGAACCAAAGAGAGTCTCCTTTTTGCACGGTGAGCTGCATCGAGGTCGCTTTCTTCGTGAGGGTCTTGTTCGTCTTCTTCTGAGCGCGGCCCTGTGTATCGGCGCTTAGGGCATTAGGGTCAGCAGATTGGACTGTCGAGTTGTTGCCGGAGCTTTGTAAAAGATGATTGCCCAGGGTGGTTCGCGTGTCTTCTGTGAGTACCGCAAACCCCCGCTGGTTCATCTGTATGGCCGTCCCCGTTCTCGCGACCGATGTGGCCCGGGCCCCGTCAACCCCGGGTCCCGACGGGACAGCCGCCGCCGTCCTTACCGGCGCATGTCCGGTTGTCGATGTCTGCTTGTGGTCGAATCCAGGACCTTTCGAGTCCTGTTTCCCTGTGCCTGGAACCGCCGTCGGATCTTCGCCTGTCGGCACGTTTCCGCCCGGCTGTGGACTTGCAGGAGGGCTGGGGTCAGGTTCGGCGGACGTTGGCGCGTCCTGGTCAGGGTTGGGTTGTGCGGACCCCACTCCCGCGTCGGTCACGGGTTCCCAGAGGTCCAGGGGAGGGGCAGTGTCGGGTGCCCGGCCAGCCAGCTCAGTGCTTGCCGTCTCTCCGTCTGCCGTTGGCCAGAGGGATTGCCCGCTGTCCGCCTGCGCTCCGGAGACGACAAGACCGCCTGCGAGCAGGCTTCCCGCTCCTGCACGTAGGAGGCGTTTGGCCGCGGTGGGCCCGTAGCTGTCCACCAGCTCACCTGCAAACTGGCGAAGTTTTGATGGGGCCCCCGGGACCCGCGCCAGCAGCGCCAGGATCAGCCACGCGACCTGCCACGTTGCTATTCCCAGTCCGATTAGGGCCACGGTTAGTGCAAAGAAAATGGGAAAAGAACCTCTGGGTGAACCGTGGATTCGATGCAACGTAAATTCCAATAGTGTGACGGCAGAACTCATTAGCAAAACAGTTCCAATAAATGAAATCGATTTACGAACTCGGTGACTTCTGCCGACAAAACGCGCTTCATGACTGGCAACTCCATACCGAAAACGCGGACTGGTGTCGGGGTGCATGGTTGGTTCCTTCCGGTTGATAGGTCCCTCTACATTGCCTCGAAGAACGCATTGATGCAATCACGACTATCAGGTCGTGGATAACTTAATAAATCGTGTAGAGCGTGCGTAAAGGATAGGAAAAAATATCCTGTGGATATCAGTGAAGACTTTTGTTCTGCGATTCTTTTCCAGGAGTCTGGACCTGCAGTGAGCCCGCACTGTTCCGCTTGAGGGAGGCGTTATCCACAGGCTGTGCATTAAACTGGGGATGTTATCCACAGGGCGGGGTTGTTTCAGTTGGGATGTCCGGGCTGGGCTCCCCCGTAAGTGCTACGGAAGAGAGGCAGCGGCAGTGCGCATCTTTATGCCAATGGAAATGCAAGAGCTCCTTGCTCCCGCGCCCCCGCGGAGGGAGGGGCATGCAGCGACCCGAGCCGCGGGGCTGAAAGGTGAAGAACTCGAGTTAGCTCTAGAGGAGGTACTAGACAGCGCAGCCTACACGTCTTTGGGCATGACTCTGGAGGGCGCCGGTGTACCTCGCAGACTCGTAGCTGTTGGGGAGAGGCTGGACTCCTGGGACCAGGTTGAGGCCTTCTATGTTGATGATGCGGAGACGAGTCAGCTCATTGAGCGGGCCCGGGAGGCTACCAGTCAGGACGAATTGGATCTACTGGCAGATTCCATTTGCGCGACGCCAATGGACTGGTATGACGGCAGCGAGCTTGACGACCTACGCGCTCTTGCTGAGGCGTGAACCCTTGTACATGTCCGCAAAGTTACGCAGTACCCGGTGCGCTCCGGACGTGTCAACGCCTTGGACGCGGGCTTGTATGAGGACCTTCTCTGCGGGATTGTAATACCCCGCATCTTCGAACACGTCGATTCTCAGCTCTATCCCCGCTAGGTCAAGTTCCGGGTGGAACTGCGTCGCGAACACATTTTTGCCGGCGCGGACCATTTGAATGGGCGCAACTTCTCCGCGTACCAGGGGCGTGAGGCCCGGGGCTAGTTCCGTGACGGCCTCGTGATGTCCCACGTACGCGTGGAACGTGGGCGGGACTCCGGAAAGGATAGGGTCGGCAGATCCTTGCGGGGTCAGGGTCAGTTCCGGGGCGGATATTTCTTCCGTGAATGTCTCATCGACCAGGCCGCCCATGTACGAATTGAGGGTTCCCAGGCCGTAGCAGAGGCCCAGGTAGGGAGAGTCTGCCGCTAGGACGCGCCCGTACAGTTCTTCCAGTGCAGCTTCCACCTCGAGCTGCCAAGCGGACTTTGTGTCCTGGGGGGCACTGGAATCGAAGCGGGAACCGCAGAGGATGATTCCGTCCCACTCGTCCAAGTCCAGGTGGGGGAACGGTTCGCGCTCCAGGCGCACCCAGTGCAGTTCATCCTCTGTGAGGCCGGTGAACCCAAGAAGGGCTTGTCTTTCTGACTGGGACAGTTCTTCCTGTTCCCTGCTGGTGAGCATCACGAAACGCGCTGACATGTTGGCAGTATACCTACGTGGACGGCTCGCGGCTCGGGCTCGCGTTCACCGCACGTTTCCGCGCTAGCCTGGGGGCATGGACGACTCACGCAAATATCTGGATGACCTGCGCTTAGCTCACTACTTGGCCGACCAAGCGGACGCCCTCACCATGAAGCGCTTTGGCGCGGTGGACCTGCAGGTGAGCAGTAAGCCTGACATGACGCTGGTTTCGGATGCGGACCAAGCGGCCGAGGATCTGATTCGCTCCCACCTGTCGACCAGCCGGTCAAGGGACTCTGTACTTGGGGAGGAACGCGGGGTCACCGGTTCCAGTCGGCGCCAATGGATTCTGGATCCCATCGATGGGACCCACAACTTTGTGCGCGGTGTCCCGGTGTGGGCGACGCTGATTGCGCTTGCTGAAGATGACAAGGTCGTGGTTGGTCTAGTTTCTGCCCCTGCTTTGCAGCGCCGCTGGTGGGCTGCCACAGGACTGGGAGCTCACGCGGGCACGTCTCTGCAGCGTTCCCGTCAGATCCACGTTTCCAAGGTAGGGGAGTTGGACCAGGCATTCTTGTCGTACTCGTCCCTGGATGGGTGGCTGGAGGCGGGCAGGGCCAGCGAGTTTTTGAATTTGCAGTCAAGCTGCTGGCGCACCCGCGCTTTCGGTGACTTTTGGAGCTACATGATGGTGGCCGAGGGGGTAGTGGACATGGCAGCCGAGCCGGAGCTGGCCCTGTACGACATGGCTGCCCTGGTCCCGATCGTTGAGGAGGCGGGCGGGAAGTTCACCGACCTGGACGGCAAGCCAGCACCGTGGGGGCCCAATGGGGCTGCCAGCAACGGCCTACTCCATCAAGATCTGTTGGATGCGCTTGCACTAGAGGACGATTAGGCGGTCTACTCCCACTCCTCGGTGTCAACAGCATCTAGGAGCACCCGTGCACGGGCCACAATGTCCCTACGCTGAGCGCCGTCCAGTTCGGTGACGCTCGCAAGTGGCCCCGATGCTTCCGTCCACACGTCAAGGGCGCAGGAGGGCTCCTCGCCGGAGTGAGAACAGTTCGGAAGGCACATCTCAGCGGCCTTTTCGACGCCGGGGAAAGCACGTAACACGTTTTCTGCCGCGGCATGGCTGAGTCCGAACGAACGCACGCCCGGTGTGTCAACTACCCAACCGCCCCCGGGTAGAGGCAGCGCCACGGCTGAAGTGGATGTGTGGCGCCCCTTGCCCGTCAACTCGTTGACATCACCAACCATCCGATCTGCACCCGGAATCAGGGCGTTGATGAGGGTGGATTTCCCGACTCCGGAGTGCCCAAGAAGGACAGAGAACTTCCCTCGCAGCAGCGCTTCCAGCTTGTCCAGCCCGCTGTCCTTGGGGTCAGCTTCGTCATCTTTTGCACTGAGGACGGTCTGAACCACGGTCATGTCAAACTCAGGGAAACGAGCAATGAACGGGGCTGGATCCGCCAGGTCTGTTTTTGTGAGGCACAGGATTACGGGGATGTCCGCCTCGTCCGCCGCCACGAGGCATCGCTCCACCATGCCGGTTCTGGGTTCCGGGTCGGCTGCCGCTGTGACCACGACCAGTTGGTCCGCGTTGGCAACGACGATTTTCTCTCCCCGGGACCCAGACGCTTCTTCTAGGGAACGACGCAGGACATGCACGCGCGGTTCGATCTGAACTAGGCGCGCGAGCGTCCCATCGGTTCCGCTCAAATCCCCGGACAGACGCACGCGGTCCCCAATGACGATCGCCCCGCGCCCAAGTTCGCGGGCTTTGACACATTGGACCAGGGCGCCATCCACACTCACGGTGTAGCGTCCGCGGTCGATTGCAACCACCTGACCAACCGGGTTTTGAGAATAGTCGGGCCGCCGCTTGGAGCGTGGCCGGGAGCCCTTGCCCGCACGGACCCTAACTCGCGGATCGTCCGTGCCCGTGTCAGACCAGCTCATTTTCTGTCCTCTGACGAGGTCAGCTCATCCGTTAGAGACGGAGCTGGTGGCGGGGGATCCCCGGCCAGGAGAGCCTCCCATCTTGCGGGAAAATCGGGAAGCGTTTTGCCGGTGCAGTCGATGTCGTCGACCGTGCAACCGGGTACGGCGAGCCCGAGCAGCGCTCCGAAGGTGGCCATGCGATGGTCCGCGTATGTAGCGAATGCCGCGGGACGTAATTTGCCGGGGCGGATAATCAGCCCGTCCTCGGTTTCGGTGGCTTGCACTCCCACTTTGGCGAGCTCCGTGACCAACGCTGCCAGTCGGTCTGTTTCGTGCCCGCGCAGGTGCGCGATGCCGCGAAGTGTGGACTCGCTTGTCGCCAGCGCACAGAGGGCTGCAACCGTTGGGGTGAGTTCGCCAACCCGACCCAGATCAAGGTCGACGCCCTCCCAGCGTCCCCCGCTGGCCTGGACCACCAGGTCATTGCCGTGCACGTACGTCGTAGCCCCAAAACGAGGCAGCAGTTCCTCCCAGAGCGCCCCGGGTTGGGTGGTTCGCGCCGGCCAATCCTGGAGGCGCACCGTCCCCCCAACAATCAGTGCGGCGGCCAGGAAGGGGCCGGCGTTAGACAGGTCAGCCCCGACCCTGATGGTGTTCCCCACCGGCTTCGCGTCGCTCACCAGGTACTCCCTGTCGCCCGTGCGGGTTGTCGGAACCCCCTGGTCTTGGAGCATCTTCTCTGTCATTTCCACGTGCGCGGCTGATGGGACGTGGCCGGTGAGTTCTACCGTGAATGCGGCCGGGGCGGCGGGTCCGGCTAGCAGCAGAGCAGAGAGGTACTGCGAGGTCGCGGAGCTGTCCAACTGGATTCGATCCGGCCATGGAGTGTTCGTATCTCGCCCTGATAGGGAGAAGGGCAGCATACCTTCTTCACCCTCAAAACCGATCGTTGCCCCCAGTTGCTTGAGTGCCGCCAAAAGGTCACCCAATGGGCGCACAAGGGCTTCCGGGTCCCCGTCAAAGCGCACCTCGCCCACACCGAAGGTAGCTAGAGCTGGAAGAAAACGCATAACGGTTCCCGCCAGCCCGCAGTCGATGGTTCCTTCCAATTGGAACCGTTCGGGGGCACGGACTACCAGAGCGCCGTCCGCGTTCGAGGTAAAGCAAACCCCTAAAACTTCCAGAGCCTTTGCTGCCAGCAGGGTGTCCCTGCTGACCAACCCGTTTTCGATCGGGAGTGGCCGACTCGACGTCGCCCCCAAAATTAGGGCGCGGTTTGTTTCAGATTTTGATCCTGGCAGGATCACGGTCGCGTCTAGCGGCCCCGCTCCGGCCGGGGCCTGCCAAACGCGGGTCAAGCTGCGTGCTCCTGCACCGCAAGACGCGCCTGTTCCTTGATCTCTTTGATGAGCTCTTTTTCTTGGGCACGGTAGTGCCGCTTCCACTTCCACGATGGTTTGCCGTCCCGGTCGACGGTAGCTAGCAGCAGACCCCCGAAAGCTGCGCCGTATCCGAGCAGGCTGTGTCCGCGTGCGCGGCGCAGAGCTCTGCGCACCTGATTCTCAGGCGCAGGCTCTTCTGTTTTCTCAACAGCTCCAACGTCTGTGCGTGCCGGTTTTGGGAAGTTTACGGTGCCGATCACCACGGTGTTAGCCGCGAGGAGTGCAGCGGCGGCCCGCTTTTGCCTGCCAACAATGAAGTACATTCCCAGACCGGCACTGAGCGCCCCGGACACGCGTGCGATCAGCCGCGCCGGGCGCATGTCCAATTCTGGTAAGCCGAGTCGAGCCAAAAGGTGGCTGGTCCGCACCAGCTTCTGAGCGTGCGATTCTGGGTTGAGTGCCGCATCCGCGCCGTCAACGATGAAGGGCGCGGCCAAGAGGGGGTGAGCAATACCACGTAAGATGTCCATGCCCCAATCATCCCGTTATTTTGGTGCGCGCGCCAGTGGGTGTGGGGTTATGGTGATGACTGCGGGGAAGGAGGTCCAGATGGCCACCGCTGAGCGTCCCACGCCACTCCTCGGAGCGGCCCCTCTGGATCGGCGCGCCGAAATCCTGGACCAGGAAGCCCTTTTTGAGGCGGAGGCTCTCCCGCTCCTGGATCAAATGTACGGAGCAGCCCTTCGGATGACGCGCAGTCAAGCGGACGCGGAGGATCTGCTCCAGGAAACCTATCTGCGCGCGTATGACAAGTTCGATCAGTACACTCCCGGGACAAACATGAAGGCGTGGCTGTACCGGATACTCACCAACTTGTACATCACCGGATACCGGAAGGAGTCGCGTGTTCCCCACACTGAGAGCTCCGCGGAACTGGAGCCGTGGGAAGAAGTGCAGGCCGCAGAGCAGTCGGGGCAGGGCTTGCTCTCAGCGGAAACCGAAGCGCTTTCAGAATTGACGCACGGGCAGGTGCGCGAGGCGGTTGAGGACCTACCAGAAATCTTCCGCCTCCCCGTTTGTATGGCCGATATCGAGGGGTTCAGCTATCAGGAAATCGCTGAGATCCTTGACATTCCCCGGGGTACAGTGATGAGTCGGATTCATCGGGGAAGAAAATTGCTTCAAACAGCGTTGATAGAAGTAGCGGCTGAATATGGGATAGGAACCGGTCATGACTGAGGGGTGCCAGCGCTTCCAGCGGGCGCTTGAGGAACTGCTGGATCTACAGGCGAGCTCGGAAGAGGCAGCTGCCCTAGTGGACCACCTTGCTCACTGTCACGACTGCAGGGGCGTCCAAGCGGCAAGACTTCACCTGCGGGACCTGGTGCGCGGCTGCATGGGTAAGGGAGAAACCTTGGCACCCCCCGCGTTGCGAGCTCGAATACTGGTGTCGATCCACCGGGAGACCCTTACGCGGATCCGCTGGGTTGAGCGCGGACCTGCGGGCGGAGCAGAGTGACTTTCAGTGGTTGATGTCTCCCTCTGGGGCTTCGATTCGTGAGCCGGGACGTTGGGGGTTGACCTTAGAGTGTGCGAAGATTGCAAGGATGAATCACTAGTGGGAGGAGAACACGATGAGCAAGCGCGGACGCAAGCGTAAGGATCGTCGTAAGAAGGCAGCTAACCACGGTAAGCGCCCTAACAGTTAGGTCAGCCCAGCCCTGACGGGCACCCGCTGATACTAGCTACGGTCATCATCCTTCGGGGTGGTGACCGTTTCTGTTTGGCTGCGGGCGCCCCAGCTGGAGCCCAGAGCAGACGACCCGAAGCAGAGAAAACCCAGAGCAGAGAAAACCCAGAGCAGAGAAAACCCAGGGCCATGGGATGTGCGCCCCCCACGGCCCCGAGTTCGGACCTAGGCGAACGCTGCGGCCAGGAGCTCTTTCGCTTGCTGCTGGTGCTGCCAGGTGAGTCCTGTCGCGGGGGAGGCCGCCGCAGCTCTAGATACCAGGGTGACTGGCCCATCCATCTTCGTGAACAGGTTCAGCGCCAGGAAGGGCCAAGCGCCCTGGTTTTCGGGCTCATCCTGCACCCACATTAGGTCCGCGTTCGGGTAGGCGGACAAGATGTCTTGGATCTCGTCTTCCGGAATGGGGTAGAGCTGCTCTAAGCGGACCAGCGCCACGTCGGTTGCCGCCAGCCGCTTCCTTTCCTTCAACAGGTCGTAGTAGACCCGACCGGAGCACATGATCACGCGACGCACCCCGACGGGGTCGATGGAAGAGTCGACCTCTCCCATAACCGGTTCGAACTTGCCGCTCGTGAACTCGGAGATGTTCGAGGTAGCTGCTGAAAGGCGAAGAAGCTGCTTGGGAGTGAACTCGATGAGGGGCTTCCGGGGCCTCTCGTACGCTTGCTTGCGAAGCAGGTGGAAGTGGTTTGCCGGCGTGGACGGCTGGCAGATCCGCATGTTGTCTTCGGCGGCCAGCTGCAGGTAGCGTTCGATACGCGCCGAAGAGTGATCCGGCCCCTGCCCTTCGTATCCGTGGGGGAGCAGCATCACTAGGGATGACTGCTGGCCCCACTTTTGTTCCGCAGATGAAATGAACTCGTCGATGACGATTTGGGCACCGTTCGCGAAGTCTCCGAACTGGGCCTCCCACAGCACCAGGGTGTCTGGGCGTTCAATCGAGTAGCCGTATTCGAACGCCAAGGGAGCGTACTCCGACAGGGTGGAGTCGAAGATGTAGAACGGAGCTTGGTCCTCAGTGAGGAAGTCCAGCGGGGTAAGTTCGCGACCGTCACGCTGGTCATGCAGGACGGCCTGGCGCTGAACGAACGTGGCGCGGCGTGTATCCTGCCCGGTTAGACGGACGGGCGTGCCATCCATGAGTAGGGTTCCAATAGCTAGAAGCTCAGCAAAACCCCAATCCACGGGGACTTGGCCGCGGGACATAGCCAGGCGCTTTTCTCCAAGTTCTCGCAGTTTCTTATGTGGCGTGAAGTCTTGGGGGAACGAAACGTAGGCTTCTCCAACCCTTTCCAGCTGATTCGCAGGAACTGAGGATGCCCAACCGATCATCATGCCGTGTCCGGGAAGCTGAGCTACCGGTTTCTCTAGCCCGTGCAAGTCTCCCTGGTCGGGTTGGTAGCCGTGCTCCCGGGTTTCTTCCAGGATCACCGTAAGGTGTTCCTCGTACTGACGGTGATAATCTTCCGCCTCGTCAAGGGTGATGTCGCCTCGACCAACCAGGTTCTGTGTGTAAACTTCGCGGGTCGAGGGAATGGAGTCGATCTGGCTGTACATAACCGGCTGGGTCATGGACGGGTCGTCGCCTTCGTTGTGTCCGCGGCGCCGGTAGCAAACCAAGTCTATGAGAACGTCTTTCTTGAACTGTTCGCGGTAGTCAAAAGCGAGCTTCGCAATGCGCACAACCGATTCCGGGTCGTCCCCGTTTATGTGGAAAATGGGAAGCTGCATGCCCTTCGCCAAGTCGGTGGGGTAGCGGGTGGAGCGACCCGCGGTCGGGCCGGTAGTGAACCCGATCTGGTTATTCACGATTACGTGGAACGTGCCGCCCGTGCGGAATCCATCAACTTGGGACATATTGAAAATCTCTGACACGACGCCCTGGCCGATGAAGGCTGCGTCACCGTGGATCAGCAGTGGCATTACCGGGAATGAGGGGTCGCCCAGTTCGTCCTGCTTGCCCCTCACGACTCCCTCTAAGACGCCGTTAGCTGCCTCAAGGTGGGACGGGTTTGCGGCCAGGTAAACGTTGGTGGCGACCCCGTCACCCGCGGAGTAGACGCCCTCAGTTCCCAGGTGGTACTTCACGTCCCCGGAGCCCAGTTGCAGGCTGCTCTGGTGACCTTCGAACTCGGAAAATATCTGCGCGTAGGACTTGCCAGCAATGTTGGACAGAACGTTTAGGCGTCCCCTGTGCGCCATGCCGATGGCGACCTCGTGCAACCCCGCGTGAGCCGCGGCGCGCAGCGCTTCGTCGAGTAGCGGGATCAGAGATTCGCCCCCTTCAAGGGAGAAACGCTTCTGGCCGACAAACTTAGTCTGTAGGAACTCCTCGAACGCCTCGGCCTCCGTGAGAGTCCCCAAGATCCGCAGCTGCTCCTCACGAGACGGCTTCTCGTAAGGATGCTCGACTTCCTTCTGGATCCACAGCCGCTGAGCCGGATCTTGAATGTGCATGTACTCGATGCCGACAGTGCGGGTATACGTGTCCCGCAGCTGGGTCAGAATCTCCCTGAGAGTCATCTGGTCGGTGCCCCCAAAACCGCCCGTCGGGAAATACCTGTCCAGGTCCCAAACGTTCAGCCCGTAACGCGCCAGGTCCAAATCGGGGTGGTGACGCACTCTGTATGCCAGAGGATCCGTATCCGCGGCCAGGTGTCCGCGCGACCGGTAGGCATGAATCAGTTCCGCGATGCGCGCCGACTTCCCCTTCTCCCGGTTCTCGTCGTACAGCACGTCGCGTTCCCACCGGTATGGGGGATACGGGATGCGCATGGAATCGAAAACGCGGTCGTAAAAACCGTCTTCGCCGATTAACTTCTTGTTGACGAGGCGCAGGAACTCACCCGAACCGGCACCCTGGATCACCCGGTGGTCGTACGTGGAGGTCATCGTCATGACCTTCCCGATACCTAAGTCCGCCAAGCGTTCCGCGGGCAAACCCGCCCACTCTGCGGGGAAATCGGTGGCTCCAACACCGATGATCACTCCCTGGCCGGGCATGAGACGCGGCACAGAGTGAGTGGTTCCGATCGTCCCGGGGTTCGTCAGCGACATGGAGGCGCCCTGGAAATCAGACGCAACTAGCTGACCGTCCCTGGCCCTAACGATCAAGTCGTTCACGGCGTCGCGGAACCCCAAGAACGTGAGAGTGTCGGCGTCCTTTACGACGGGGACCATGAGCATGCGGGACCCGTCTTTGCGGGGCACGTCGATGGCTAATCCCAGTCCGACGTGCGCGAAGTGCTCAACGGCGGGCTTGCCGTCTTCCTCCAGGAACCGAACGTTCATCTCGGGCATCTCAACCATGGCCTCGACCAACGCGTAGGCGATTAGGTGAGTGAAAGAGACCTTCCCACCCGTCGTGCGCGCCAGCTGGCTGTTTATGACAGCTCGGTTCTCGATGAGAAGCTTTGCGGCCATCTGCCGGGCGGACGTCGCCGTCGGCACGGACAGGGAGGCCTCCATATTCTTTACGATGGACCGGGCCGGACCACGCAAGATAGCTACCCGATTCTCCTCCGACTGGTCCACCCCGTTTTCCGCCCGCAAATCCGATGGAAGCTGCTGGGCACGCACGCGAGTGTAGGGCGAGGTTGCCTCGCTCATTGCGGTTGGGGGCGCCGGCGGCAAGTCGGAACGCGTCACGGACTCGACGTTGCTGGGGGTCGACTCATCCCCAAGTTCTTGGTCCTCCTGCGCAAAAGCCGCTTCCGCCGCGGGGGAGGCCTCTTCTACTACGGGGGCTGCGAGCGCGGCCTGCCGGTCGACGGCGGCTTGGCCCTCTTCCGGGACGGCGATGAAATAGTCCCGCCAAGCCGGATCGATTGAGTCGGGATCGGTTAGGAAGCTCTCATACAGCTGAGCGACATACCACTCGTTTTCCCCCCACTTACTTTCCTGCTGGCGCGCCACGTCCTTGCTCAACGATGCTCCCTTGCTCGAAAATGCATTACGTCCCAGATATGACCACAGTCTAAGCCCTAAGTCCGGGAAGAGCTCCCAGGAACAGTCGAGTTAAGCAGGGGCCAAGAGACTACCGACCAATAGCCGAACCAATCGAAAGACAATCGGGGGCAGAAATGGGTGAAACCGTCCACAGGCTGGAACCAGGATTCCGCAAAATCGGTATGATGAGCTGGTTATGAAAGGCAAGCACAAGGCGGGCTTATGCTAGGCGACTGGCTCCTAGTCCTACTCGGCGTGGCCCTCACGTTCGGAACCGCTATCTTTGTTGCCGCAGAGTTCTCTCTGGTCGCGCTTGACCCGGCATCTGTTGAAAAAAAGGCCGAGGTCGACGGGAGGCTGCGCCCAGTGGTGCGCGGACTCAAGAGCCTGTCAACCCAGCTTTCCGGAGCTCAGGTAGGAATTACACTTACGACCATTCTGCTGGGCTACACCACGCAGGTCGCACTCGTGGATATGTTCGCAACCTGGTTCGACAGTTGGGGTCTGGCAGTAGCATTTGCCACAGCCATTGCCGGTGCTGTGGCTGCCATCCTTGTGAACGCGTTCTCCATGCTGTTCGGGGAACTTGTTCCGAAGAACCTGGCGCTGGCGGACCCACTTCGCACGGCCAGGCTTGTCACGCCACTGCAACTGGGCTTTACCTGGCTGTTTGCTCCCATTATTAGGGTACTGAACGGCAGTGCGAACTTTTTGCTTCGACGGGTGGGGGTGGAGCCGCAAGAGGAACTGTCCTCTGCCCGCTCTGCAGCAGAACTAGAGTCCTTAGTTCGCCACTCTGCAGAATTGGGAACGCTTGAAGAGGGTACAGCTGAGCTGCTGACCCGCTCCATCTCAGTTGGGGCGTTGACTGCTGAAGACGCGATGACCGACCGGGGCCGAGTCGTCACCGTGACAGAGGACGCAACGGCGCAAGATGTTGTGGAGGCGGCGCGCGATTCGGGCTTTTCCCGCTTCCCCATTATTGGTTCCACAAGTGATGACATAGTCGGTCTGGTGAACTTGCGCGGCGCTATCGGAGTTCCCCCCGACAGGCGCCCCGACGTATCAGTCATGTCATCCTCTCTTTCGATTCCCGCCCCGCGCGTGCCCGAAACAATGCGGCTAGCACCGCTGCTGGTCCAGCTTCGTGACGAGCCGATGCAGATGGCAGTCGTGGTCGACGAATACGGCGGGACGTCCGGCATTGTGACGCTCGAGGACGTGGTGGAAGAGATCGTTGGAGAGGTCAGCGACGAGCATGATCGGCGTCGCCTGGGAATCAAGAAGCTCGGAACGGGACAATACAGGGTGCCGGGGACGCTCCGCCCCGACGAGCTAGCCGGACAAACCGAGGTTGCACTTCCCGAAGATGGTCCTTATGAGACCCTGGCAGGTCTGGTGATGAGCCATTTGGACAGGATCCCAGAGGTCGGTGACTCCGTAGTGATAGACGGGACGGTTCTGGAGGTCCGCAACATGGATCGGCGCAGGATCACCAGCCTTCTGATAACCCCCGCCCCAGCGGAAGAGGAAAACGAATGAGCGTCGGGTGGGGTCTATTTCTGACCGCCGTGTTCCTAACGGTAAACGCGTTTTTCGTGGGGGCGGAGTTCGCTGTCACGGGAAGTCGGCGCGCTCAAGTTGAGCCTCTGGTCGCTCAGAAGAAGCGGGGCGCAGCCCAGGCACTCTACGCACTTGAGCACGTGTCCTTGATGCTGGCGATCTGCCAGTTGGGCATCACGGTCATGTCTACCTCTCTTGGAGTGATAGCTGAGCCCGCCCTGGCCAGTCTGCTTTCCGCCCCGCTAACTGCACTTGGTGCCAGCCCAGCGGTTGTCCACGGGTTTGCGTTCGTGGGGGCACTCATTATTGTTCTGTACCTGCACGTGGTTTTCGGGGAGATGCTCCCGAAGAACGTGTCCTTAGCCTCCCCGCAGAAAGCGCTTCTTTGGCTGGCCCCGCCGCTCGTGGCCGTCGGTAAGGCAGTGGGGCCGCTGGTGAAAGCGATGGACCATGTGGCGAACTGGTTCCTCCGCTTAGCGGGAGTGGAACCCAGCAAAGAGATCGCCGCGACTTTCACGGCTGAAGAAGTGGCAAACATTGTCGAAATATCTCAAGCGGAGGGAATGCTGAAAGATGAGATAGGTCTTCTGTCCGGAACGCTGGAGTTCTCTACCGAAAACGCCGAGCAGGTCATGGTGCCCCTGGGCCACCTTCTTATCCTCCCGAACCGTTGCACGCCCGCAGACGTCGAGAAGGCGGTCTCACAAACGGGGTATTCTCGTTTTCCGGTGGCAGGGGAAGACGGCCGCGTGGCAGGGTACATCCACCTGAAGGACGTTTTGTACGCGGATCAGGAAACGCGTAACCAGGCGGTCCCAGACTGGAAGGTTCGCCCCCTGATGACGTTGGAGGCCGATGAGGAGATCGAGGAAGCCCTGCGCGCAATGCAGAATGTCGGGGCCCACATGATCGGAGTGGTCCCCGCGGACAGCGGCCCGGAGGCGCCCCTGCTGGGAGTACTGTTCCTAGAGGACATTTTGGAGCGTCTAGTGGGGGAAGTGCGCGACGGCCTCCAACGGACTATGGGCCCACCTGCGCAGGGGTAGTGATGTTGTTCTCAACAGCATTTTTCGCTGCGTCGCGGCGGTAGGCTGATCCACGAAGCAAACTTCGAAGGGAACCGGGTGTTGACGAATCTGACCGATTGTCCGCTGCCAAGGCGAAGCAGCATCCACTCTCCAGTAACCTCTTCTCAGGCTCCGGCAGCGTGCCCTCTACCGTCCCGGATTAGCTCAACCACGAAACGCTCTTCGAAGAACTGGATGGCTCTTGGTGCAGGCGTGGCTGTTATCACTCTGGGTGCCCCACTGGCGGGATTCGCCTCTACGGCTGCAGCGTCTAGCTCTGGAGAGAAGACACTGGGAACGTTTGCGGGTGACGATAGTTGGGGTACTGCCGATCCAGACGTCCTTCTGGACAGTTCCGAGCTCGACGCTGTGACGGCTGCGACCTCCCGCGCTAAAGTTCGCACCCCGGTGCAGGTTTCCTCTTGCATCCCCGCAGATCAGTCAGCTGATGGTTCGCGGGGTATTACCCAGAAGTTTGCGGCGGTGTGGCCGCTCCAAGAAGGTTCCTACACGGAAACCTCGGCATTTAGTTGGCGCGTGTCACCAATCTCCGGTGAGCTCTTGATGCACGAAGGCGTCGACCTGGCTGCTCCTAGTGGTACTCCGATTTATGCAGCAGCCGCGGGCATTGTCTCAGAGGTCGGCTATAGCGGCAGGTCAGGCAACTACGTGGAAATTACCCACGTGTTAGATGACGGCACCACTTTCACCTCCGCTTATATGCACCAAGCGGATGGCGCCATCCTGGTGGGCGAAGGACAAGAAGTGGAGGCCGGTCAGCAGGTTGGTGGGGTTGGCTCCACCGGTTGGTCCACGGGGGCCCACCTGCACTTTGAAATTCGGAACTCTGCCGGCCAGCCCGTAGACCCGACCGCGTGGATGCAGGACCTGGACGCCGAGTTCGCCGGCCAACAATGCCAATGATCCCGGTTGCCGCAGATCCCCGCCCTCACCTGATTGCGCATCGTGGTGGTGCCGATGAGGCGCCCGAAAATTCGTTCCTTGCCTTTCAACAGGCGTATGACGCCGGTGTTCGATACCTGGAGACAGACGCCCAAGTAACCGCGGACGGCGTTGTCGTACTCAGCCATGACGAAACGGTCGACCGGTGCTTCGACGGGACCGGGGTGATCAAAGATCTAACCTGGGGCCAGATTGCCGAACTGCGAAACCAAGTCGGTGAAAGAATGCCCAGGTTGGATGAGGTCCTGGAGATGTTCCCGGACTACCAAATCAACATCGATGCTAAGACGGACGAGGTCGTCGACCCTCTTCTGGATACCCTGGGCCAACAGGACGCGTTCGGTCGAACCCTGGTGGCCTCGTTCTCCGAGAAGCGGTTGCAACGAGTACGCGAAATGGATGCACCCGGGCTGTCAACATCCCTGGGTGTAAACGCTGTCGTGCGCCTGATGCTTGCGTCGGAGACGGTTTCTTCTGCCGACACGTGGAGGGTCGGCGGGCCGCACCAATCAGTCCGGGCGGTGCAGGTACCAGAGAAGATGCGTGGTATCCGCGTCGTTAACCCCAGGTTCGTGGCCACAGCACACGGCGCAGGCCTAGCGGTGCACGTGTGGACAGTGAACGAGCCCGCGGCAATGGTGCGACTGCTTGACTGGGGCGTGGACGGGATCGTCACAGACCGCCCCACGATGCTCCGTGAGGTTCTCCGGGTCCGGGGGCAGTGGGCGGAGCCTCCCCACCTCTCCTAGGCCAATACTCAACGCCTCACGCCTGATTGGAAGGAGACTGCGGTCGGCAGCCTCGCTTCCTTGATTCTGACAATCTGGTTTTCGTGGTGGTAGCAGCGTTGGTTTTTTGGTTGTGACAACCTCGCTCTCCTGGTTGTCTTTGGGCCTTAAACATTTTGCAGTCCAGCTAGGACACGCGGTAGGGAAACCTTGCAGCGGGCCGTTGTGCGCCGCTCCCCGCCATCCCGGGGGCACGCCTTTGGCCGGAGCTTCGGATCTGCACTTCGGGGTGGGCCTTCGAGTTGTATTTTGAAGTCGTACCTTCGAGTGGAGGTGGCCGCCGGAACTTCGAACGGGAATGTCGGCCGCAGACCTTCGGACCCTGCCAAAGAGTATTCGGCTGGTGGGCAGCGGAACCGGCTAGTGAAGCCGTCCAGCCAGTTCGGAATCTATGGCTGTGTCCCTGGATGTGGGATGTGTCGAACTTTGTAGTTCAAAGATTGAAGTAACTGCTAGGCTGGGGAAGTCCCGGCCGCACATGGCCGGGTACGAACGGTCGAAAGAAAGTGCTCCCACCATGCAGATGTTGGTTTCTCTCCCTCGCGTAAAGAGTGAATCGGTTCCGATTGCACTACAGCTCGGTATGGGGGTTGCGGCCCTAACTCTCCTTTCTCAAGTGCTTATTCCGCTCCCCTTCACTCCCGTACCTCTTTCTTTGGGAACCCTTGGCGCCATGCTCCTGGGAGCATTGCTGGGTCCACGTGTCGGTGTCGGTGCTGCGGCCTTATACGCGCTCCTCGGTACGCTGGGGGCATCCGTATTCGCAGGGTGGGCTAGCGGGGTAGGGGTCGCATCATTTGGCTACGTGCTCGGCTACGTGGCAGCTGCGGGGCTTGTTGGCCTTTGGGTTCAGAGCCCGCGGAAGGCTACTTACCCGCGTTCGTTTGGCGTCGCACTCGCAGCCAGTGCGCTGGTGTACGTGTTTGGTGTTTCCTGGCTTGTGGTAGTCGTGGGCGTCCCCTTGGGTGCGGCTATTGGCGCTGGGGTCGCTCCCTTTCTTGTTGGCGATCTACTGAAGGCTTTTGTGATTGCGGGAACAGTGTCTGCGGTCAAGCCCGGGAGCTAATACTGGTAGACTATTTCAGGTCTACCAGGCCCCGATAGCTCAGTGGATAGAGCGTTCGCCTCCGGAGCGAAAGGTCGCAGGTTCGAATCCTGTTCGGGGTACTTTGTGATGTTGCAGGGCGTCGTTCATTCGGTGTCCTGCATTTTGTTTGTCCCAAAGAGATTGACCCGAAGAGGCAGACCCTGGAGATTGCGGATCACCGGTGTGGTGCGGGTCCCTCTGGTTCGTAGGTTGGGCACCCCTAGGCGGTGCGCAACTACCTGGCCGCAAAGTACTGTCAGGTTCCCTATGTGGAGTCTCAACCAAAGCAAAAAGCTGTCCCCCTGCAGATTGTGCAGGGGGACAGCCCGAAAGGTTAGTTAACTAACAGCTAGTAGCCGCTAGCTAGCAGCTATTCCTATTCGTAGAGAACAGCGGCGATCTCGTCATCGTCGATGTTGTCCTTGGTGTAGAAGTAGAAACCGGGGTCAATGGTCTCGGGCAGCTCTTCACCGTTGATGGCAGCGATGGCGGCCTTCACGGTCTCGTAGCCAATACCAACCGGGTTCTGGGTAACAGCACCGTACATGAGGCCGTCACGGATCGCGTCCATCTGAGCCGTACCGGAGTCGAAGCCGATCAGGATGATGGAGCCTGGTTCAACGCCAGCTTCCTTCGCACCCTGGACAACGCCAACAGCGGAGCCTTCGTTCGCACCGTAGATGCCAGCGATTTCAGGGTAAGCGGAGATCATAGCCTTCGTGATGTCAGCGGACTTGGCGTGGTCGCCATCACCGTACTGGACGTCAACGATCTCGATGTTCGGCTCGTTCTCTTCCATGTAGTCCAGGAAGCCGTCGCGGCGTCCCACACCGGTGGCAGAGGTCTGGTCGTGGACGACCACGCCAACCTGGCCTTCGTGGTTGATCTGCTCAGCCATCTGCTTGGCAGCTTCCGCCGCAGCAGCGTGGTTGTCCGTAGAGACCGTGGTCAACGGAATGTCAGACTCAACACCGGAGTCGAAAGCGATGATCGGAATGCCTTCGCCATCGGCCTGCTGGAGCAGCGGAATGGCTGCCTGAGAGTCAAGCGCAGCAAATCCGATTGCGTTGGGGTGCTTGGCCAGAACGCTCTCGAGCATCTGGATCTGCTTCTCAACTTCGGTTTCCTTCTCAGGGCCTTCGAAGGACACCTTGACGCCGAACTCTTCGCCGGCCTCGTCGGCACCCTTCTTCACTGCCTGCCAGAACTGGTGCTGGAAGCCCTTGGAAACCAATGCGACGTAAAGGTCACCTTCAACGGTTTCCTTCTCGCCGTCTTCGGCTGCTTCCTCTTCAGAAAGTTCTTCTTCAGCTGCAACATCACCGGATGCCGCCTCTTCGACGACGTCCTTGGAGCCGCCGCCACAACCGGCAAGGGCCATAGCCGCCACGGCAAAGCCGGAAGCGATCAGACCGATCTTGCTTCGTTTCATGATTACTCCTTCTATTTCTTTATTTGTAATCGAATTCGATTAGGTGGACTAGTCGTCCGAGCGTTTCTGGTCGAAGTAGACGGCCAGGAGAATGACGAGGCCGACCACAACCTGTTGCCACTCCTGGGGAACGGAGATGATACGAAGACCGTTAGTTAGTACGGCCATGATCATCGCGCCGATCACGGTACCAGTGATGGAGCCCCTGCCGCCACTTAGAGACGTGCCACCGATGACGACAGCGGCAATAGCTTGGAGCTCTAGTCCCGCCCCACCGGAAGGCTGGGCGGAGTTCAAACGGGAGGACTGCAGAACACCAGCAAGCCCAATGAACAGGCCGGAGAAGGTGTAGATGGCAATCTTCCACTTGGTGACGTTTACGCCTGACAGGGCGGCTGCTTGTTCGTTTGAGCCAATAGCGAAGTCGTAGCGTCCCAAAAGAGTCTTAGACAGAACGAACCAGGCAAACACCATCATGAAGATGAAGATGAGGATGCCCATCGGGATCCGAGTGCCAGGAATGATCGGCAGGTTCATGATGTCGGAGAAGCCGGGGGAGTCGTTGAAGTAAATCGGCTTGGTGCCGGAGACAACAAGGGCGAGGCCCGTAGTCACCATCATCATGGCTAGCGTGGCGATGAACGGCGGGATGTTCAGAACGGAAATGTTGAAACCGTTTATGAATCCGACCAGCATTCCGACTATCAGAGTACCGATGATTCCAAGCCAGATTGGCCAACCCCAGTAGGTCATGAATACGCCCGCCATGACTCCGGAGAAGATCATCGCGGTACCGATTGACAGGTCAATGCCGCCCGTGATGATAACGAAGGTGGTACCCAGTGCCATGATTCCTGTCACGGTGGCACCCAGCAGAATACTGGTGACGTTGCTCATGGTGAGGAAGTTCGGGCTTAGGAACGCGAACACCACGATAATGACGATCAGGGATGCGAGAGCCAGAAGCTGGCGCAGCGAACCCGTCCACTTTGAGTCCTTTTTTTCCTCTGGTTCTACAGAGGCATCTAGCTGTGCCGTCGACATTTAGGAGACCACCTTTTCCACGTGCGATGTTGCGTATTCCATAATTTTTTCTTGTGTTGCGCCCTCATTGGGCATGATTGCTGTCAGCTCGCCGTCGTTCATGACAGCGATCCGGTCAGACACCCGCAGAACCTCGGGCAGGTCGGAAGAGATGACGATGATCGTCTTTCCTTCCCGCGCCAGTTCGTCCAGGAGGCCGTAGATTTCTTCCTTGGCTCCGACGTCGATGCCTCGGGTCGGTTCGTCGAAGATCAGCACGTCAGCATCTTTGGCGAGCCACTTAGCGATTCCCACCTTCTGCTGGTTACCACCCGAGAGGTTCCCGACGATCTGGTCGATAGACGGGGTCTTGATCCGCAGTTTGTCGACGTATTCGTGTGCGGTCTTCTTGATCGGGCCGCTCTTGACGATGCCAGCCTGAGAGAAACGCTGCAAAGACGGAAGTGCGATGTTCTCTTTCACGTCTTGTCCGACGAGGATGCCCAGAGCCTTGCGGTCTTCTGACAGGTATCCGAACCCTAGGGACGCCGCGTCCGAGGGGTTCTTCGGGTTGACGACTTCTCCGTGCAGCTCAATCGTGCCGCTGGAGCGCTTGTCGGCCCCGATGATTGCCCGCGCGACTTCTGTGCGCCCGGCGCCCATTAGCCCGGCGAATCCGAGGATTTCCCCAGCACGCGCATCGAAGGAAACATTCTTCAGCAGCTCTTCGGTGCTGAGGTCTTCGACCTTCAGCGTAACCTCGCCCGGAACATGCTGGATATGCTCACGATCCTCATCAGCGATTGCACGCCCAACCATGAGTTGGATGATGTCCTGTTCCGAACATGTCTTAGAGTTCAGCTCGCCAGCATTTGCGCCGTCTCGCAGAACGGTGATCCGGTCGGTTATCTCCGGGATCTCCTGCATACGGTGCGAAATGTAGATGACACCCGTCTCTGGGGTCACAAACCTGCGAATGATGTCGAAGAGAGCACTGACCTCTTCATCGTTCAGCGCCGCGGTAGGCTCATCCATGATCAGGATGCGGGAGTTGAAGGACAGTGCCTTCGCGATCTCTGCCATCTGCTGCTGAGCCACAGAAAGGCTACCCACCTTAGCGGTTGCCTTTAGGGGCAGCTCGAGCCGGTCTAGAAGGTCCTGTGCCTCCTTGTTCTGGCGGCGCTCATCAAGGACTCCGAACTTTTCAAACTCGCGTCCCATGTAGATGTTCTCCGCAACCGTCAGGTCCGGCATTAGGTTCAGTTCCTGGTGGATGATGCTGATACCAAGTTCCTGTGCATGTTTCGGCGAGGAGGGATTAAAAGGCTCCCCCTCAAAAAAGAACTCTCCCTTATCCGGGGTGTAGATACCCGAAAGCAGCTTCATCAGCGTTGACTTTCCAGCACCATTCTCACCAACCAGGGCTAGAACTTCCCCGTGGTTCAAGTCCAGGCTGACATCGTCCAAGGCTAGAACGCCTGGGAACTCTTTCGTAGCTCCCTCGATCACCAGCAGCTTGGAACTGTCGACACCCGGCGACTGTTCACTCATTCATAACTCCCTTGTCAAATCATCAGAGTCGGCGGGTTCGTCAGCCATGACGGCAGATCCGCGACTTCGAGAAATCGATTTCTCAAGACTTTATCCGTAGCGGCGGCTCCGTGTCAAGCAGTATGGGCCGCCGTAACTAAACTGTTATGCCCCCTGTCCCTTAAGTGACGAGTCCCGCACCACCAAGTTCGTTGGCAATACAACGAAACGAGGGGGAATATCGTTCTCTCCGCTCAGTCTTTCTACCAGCATTCTCGCGGCCTGTGCTCCGACCTGGTACGGCTGTTGAGCAACTACCGTGATGGCAGGATCCAGCAGGGGCGCCCACGCGGAATCGTCAAAGCCGACCAAACCGACGTCTTCGCCGACCCGGAGACCGCGCCTACGCACCTCTTCCAAAGCGCCGAGCGTCATTGGCTCATTCGTTGCAAACACGGCGTCTGGAGGGTTTTCTGCGTCCAGGAATTCCGCAACTGCCCTAACCCCACCCTCTTTGTTGTAGGTGGCGTGGGCCAACAGGGGTTCGTAGCCAAGCTCTGCTATCGCACGCTGGTACCCCTGGGCTCGCTTTACCGCTGTCTCGATGTCCTTAGGGCCGGTAACACACGCAATTCTGGCCCACCCCTGTTCTGCCAAGTGCTTGGTGGCTTCGTATGCGCCTTCTTCGGAGGCGGAAACCACCGTATCGACGGGGATGCGAATGCTCCTGTCGACGGAGACGACGGGAATGCCTTCCTCTGTAAGTGGTGAGACATCGATTTCTGGACTATGTGGACAAAGTAAGACGCCGGCCACCTGCTGCATCTGAACCATCAGCACGTAGCGGTTCTCTTCCTCGCTGTTCTCGTCGGAGTTGCCAAGGAGGACAGACAATCCGGCTTCTCGGGCTACATCTTCGATGCCGCGTGCCATTGCGGTATGGAAGCTGTTGCCAATGTCCGGCACCAGAAGCCCGATAACATCGGAGGTTTGTCGACGCAGATTGCGCGCAAGGACATTTGGGCGGTATCCGAGCTTCTTAGCGGCCTTCCGGACGCGCTTTACGTACTCGGGGCCCACCGAGGGGTGGGCATTGAAAGCACGCGACACGGTTGCTGGGGAGACCTTGGCCTCCCTTGCAACATCGTGAATCGTGACAGCCATTGCGAACCTCGTTGCTCGTAGCGGACTTAGTAGTAGAACTAAACCACATGGGAAATCGATATATCAAGTGGTAGTTCCAGGTCGGGGCGTACGAACAGTGACTCGTAGCGCGGTGGTCGTGCGGAAAACGACCATAAACAGCCATGAGGCGGCTCCGGCAGATTTCGATTAAGCTCCCATTGACCTGAGAAATCGTTTTCTATAACATGGAGGCACGTAGGAAAATCTCGACGAAGGAGTCTCAGAAATTATGAGTATCAAATACGACCTCCCGCAGGCAGTGGAGCGTCCGGAAGCGAAGCCGAAGACCGTGTACCTGGTTGCCAATGGTGACCTACGTGAGGTGACGAACCGTGCGACTTGGGAAACGCAAAAAGAGATGGAAGCGCAGCTGACGCGCGCCATTAATGAATGCGGTTGGGAAGTTGAGCGCGCTCACGAGTACGACCCGGAGCGTGGCCACGGATTCATCCAAAACCAGCGCATGGGCATGGATGTCTTCCAGAATGTTCCGAAGGACGCCCCGCTGGTTGTTGCGGAGTCGGTATGGCAGTACTCGCACCATCTGCTTCACGGTTTGAAGACCCATGAGGGTCCGATCCTGACCGCGGCTAACTTTGACGGCACCTGGCCGGGCCTGGTCGGCATGCTGAACCTGAACGGTTCCCTGACCAAGGCTGGCGTGCCTTACGCGACCATTTGGTCCATTGATTACACGGATCCGTGGGCTGTCGAGAAGATCAATGAGTGGCTTACCACTGGCAAGATCGTGCATGACGAGTCTCACATTGAGAAGCTGCCTCCTCGCGAAGATCTGCCGGCCGAAGAAGTTGCACTTGGCGACGCCGTTGCCGCTCAGCTCCGCGAAGACAAGGCCATCATCGGACTCTTCGACGAAGGCTGCATGGGTATGTACAACGCGCTTATTGATGACGAGCTGATGAACCAGCTCGGAATGTACAAAGAGCGTCTCTCCCAGTCTGCGCTTTACGCTGAGATGCTGACCGTCTCCGATGAGGAAGCTCGCGAGGTTTACCAGTGGCTTCTGGACGAAGGCATGACGTTCGAGCTTGGTACGGATGAGGAAACCGAGCTCACCGAAGCTCAGATCATCTGGCAGGCGAAGATGTACATCGCTGCGCTGCGCATCGCTGACGACTTTGGCTTGGACGTCGTCGGTATTCAGTACCAGCAGGGACTGAAGGACCTGGTTCCCGCCTCTGACCTGGTTGAAGGTCTGCTGAACAACGAAAGCCGCCCGCCGGTGAAGAGCCGCGACGGAAGCCGCGTCCTCTACGAGGGCCTCGCACTTCCCTGTGCGAACGAAGTCGACCAGGGCGTCGCGGTTGACGCGCTGGTGACAAACCGTGTTTGGAAGGCAATGGGCTTGGACCCCGCGACCACGCTGCACGATCTGCGTTGGGGCGACGAGTACGGCGACGACTTCGTGTGGGTCTTTGAAATCTCCGGATCCGTTCCGGCGTCTCACCTTCCCGACGGTTACAAGTCCGCCTCTTCGTGGCGTCAGGACCCAGTGTTCTTCCCGCTCGGTGGTGGAACGCTGCGCGGCACCGCGAAGGCCGGCCCGATTGTCTGGTCCCGCGTGTTCATCGAGGATGACCGCCTTAAGCTGGACCTGGGCGTCGCCGAGGCCGTCGACCTGCCGGAAGAAGAGACGAAGCGCCGCTTGGACGCGACCAACCCCGAGTGGCCGATCCAGCACGTCGTACTTCCCGGGATTACTCGCGACCAGCTGATGGCCCGCCACAAGGCGAACCACCTGAACGTCGCGTACGCTCCGGACATGGAGACCGCCACGCGCGCCATGATCGCGAAGGCCGTTGCGTTCCAGGACCTGGGCGTCGAGGTCTTCGTTGCCGGTGACTACGAGATTCCGCAGGCGTAAGGGGGACCGGTGCTAAAAGGGATAAACCCGATCCTCACCGGCGACCTGTTGGCGCTGCTGGATCAGATGGGTCACTCCGACACCGTCGTGATTGCGGACGCGCACTTTCCCGCGTACCGCCTGTCCGACATTGTGGTCGAGGTCGCCCTGGGCAGCCCAGAGGTAACCGAAGCTGTCTGTTCTGTCCTTGAACTGGACGATGTGAACGCAGTGCAACTCATGGATTCTGAGGGTAAAGCTCTCGAGGTTCAGGAGGAGCTCATCGCGGCCGCCGGTAATCCTGGCGATGACCGGGTGAACTTGGTCGAGCGGTACGCGTTCTACGATGTCGCAGAGAAGGCAAACTTCATTATTCGCACCACTGAGACGCGTATCTATGCAAATGTGATCCTCAGTAAGGGAGTGACTCCCAGCAGTTAGGGGAGTAATAACAAGGAGCGCGACGATCGCAACTCGAGAGACAAGTCGTGCTTTGTAGGGGGGCCTCCGCCAATAGGCGGGGGTCCCTCTCTCCGTCTTGGCACGCGGTAGTCTGAGTTGTAGGCAACAGTGGGAAGGAGAAAGGTGGCAAAGAAATTTCGTCGCGCCAGCATGAAGGATGTGGCCGCCCTGGCTGGAGTGTCGATTGGTACTGTCTCGAACTCCTTGAACTCCCCGGGTAAGGTTGCGCCGGCGACTCGCGACAGAGTCCTTGCAGCAGCCAGCGAACTCGGCTGGGAACCAAACGAGACCGCACGCCAGCTCCGCGCCGGCCGCTCCAATACCGTCGGGATGGTCGTGATGGACGTCGCCAACCCTTACTTCACCGACGTGTTTCGCGGGGCGGAGGACTATCTTTTTGATCGCGGCTTCACAGCTAGCATGGGCAACTCTGACCAATCGCTGGAGCGAGAGACCATGCTGCTAGACCAGTTTGGACGCAGCAGCGTTGCAGGGGTGATCCTGGCTCCCATGGGGACCGATCTTCAGGCCGCGCGGCGCCTGACCGAGCGGAACATTCCGGTGGTCTTGGTTGACCGCATATTCGACGATGAGTTCTGCGGCGTTGGTGTCGATGACGTAGCTGGCGGTTATATTGCGGGCAGGCATCTGGTTGAGTCCGGTCACAAGAGGATCGCATTCATCGGGGGGCCACAAGCCTTGTCGCAGGTGCACAACCGTCTTCGCGGGACTAGAAAAGCGCTAAACGAGTTCGGGGGTGCGGCCCTAAACGTTTTCCCCACGGAGAACCTGAGTATCCCCTCGGGAATTCGCGCGGCAGAGGAGCTTCTCGAGTTACCCGCGTCGCTAAGACCGACTGCCGCCTTTTGTGCCAACGATTTGTTGGCAATTGGTTTCCTCCAGGGGATGGCAAGGGCCGGACTGAGCGTTCCGGAAGACATGGCCATAGTTGGTTATGACGACATCATGTACGCGGCCTCGGCTGCCGTACCTCTGTCTTCCATCCGCCAACAAAAGCAGGAGATGGGCACTACTGCGGCCCGGCTGCTCCTGGAGACCATAGACACGCTGGAGCAGGGAAATGAGACGGATGTGCGGACAGAGATCTTCACCCCTTCCCTGGTCGTTCGCGCTTCTAGTGAGGTCCGCTAGAGCCGCCTAACGCGGCCTCCTCCAGGGCGTTATTGAAACGTTACATAAGGCAGTTGACACGACCCTTCAAACGGTTGTAGCCTCGATCACAAGATCAGTGAAACGTTTCAACACACGGCAAAGGAGGCGTGTATGGGTGAAATAAACCCAACAGTCTCAGCAGTATCAGGGGATGCAGTCCCCACGCTGGAGCTAAAGGACGTGCGGAAGAGTTTCGGCCAAGTGGTCGCTCTGCGTAACGGACAAATCAGCTTGATGCCAGGCTCTATCCACGCACTAGTCGGGGAAAATGGGGCAGGAAAGTCCACACTGGTAAAGATCATTTCGGGTCTCTACCACAGGGATGCTGGTACCTTCCGGATGGACGGCAAGGATGTCCGGTTCCACAACACGGCGGAAGCTAAGGATGCCGGGATCGCCGTCATCTACCAGGAGCCAACCCTGTTCCCGGATCTGACGGTCACGGAGAACGTGTTCATGGGTCGCCAGCCCGTCAACAAGTTCGGTCGGATCGACAAGGCGAAGATGCGTGCCGAGGTCAAGGAGCTTTTCGACCGGCTCGGAGTTGCGATTGATCCCGACCGCCCCGCAGAGGGCCTGTCTATTGCTGACCAGCAGCTCATTGAGATTGCGAAAGCGGTTTCCTTGGATGCTAAAGCGCTCATCATGGATGAGCCGACTGCTGCTCTGTCCGGGAATGAGGTCGAACGGCTTTTCCAGATCGCTCGCGGACTGCGCGATGAGGGCCGTGCTCTCATGTTCATCTCTCACCGCTTTAACGAGGTTTTTGCCCTTTGTGACACGGTCACGGTTATGCGTGACGGGTCCTACATTGCGACGGAGCCGATTGCGACCACAGATGAGGCGACGATCATCCGGCAGATGGTGGGACGGGACGTAGATGAGCTTTTCCCGAAACTTGAAACCACGCCCGGTGAGGTCCTCCTTGAGGTCAACGGCATCAGTTCCCCGGGTAACTTCGAGGACATCTCCTTCAACGTTAGAGAAGGGGAGATCGTGGCCCTGGCGGGTCTGGTTGGTGCTGGTCGTTCCGAGGTTGCCCGTGCAGTTTTCGGTGTCGATGGCTACGAAGAGGGCAGCGTTTCTCTGAACGGGAAGGTGCTTCCGAAGGGGAAGCCCCGCAAAGCCATGGAGGCTGGTGTCGCACTGGTTCCCGAGGATCGGCGTAAGCAGGGCCTTGTGATGGACTCCTCGGTATCTCGAAACGTAACCGAGGCTGTTCGCAGCGAGCTCACCAACATGGGTCTGATTACGGACAAGGCGGAGAACGAGTTCGCGCAGGAATGGGCGCGGAACCTCGAAGTAAAGACGAATGCCCTGGATACGAAGGTCTCGACACTCTCTGGTGGGAACCAGCAAAAGGTGGTTCTGGCTAAATGGCTGGCTGCCAACCCGAAGGTCCTCATCATTGATGAGCCGACCCGCGGCATTGACGTCGGCACCAAGTCAGAGGTTCACCGCAGGATTTCCGAACTGGCAGCTGAAGGTTTAGGAATCCTAATGATCTCCTCGGAGCTCCCGGAGGTGCTCGGCATGGCCGACCGCGTCCTGGTGATGCACGAAGGTCAGCTTACGGCCGAAATCCCGCGCGAAGAGGCCACTCCCGAAACCGTCATGTACGCCGCCACCCACGCAGCGGAGGAAGAAGCATGAGCACACTTACCACATCCTCACCAGTGGGTAGATTCTTCTCCAACCTGGTGAAATCACGCGAGTTTGCGATCATTCTTGCGTTCATCATATTGGTCGCGGTGACAACCGCTAAGAACCCGGGGTTCCTTTTCAGTAACGACGGGTTCCGGGACTTGCTGGTCACGCCTTCGATGCTTGTCGTAGTCGCGATCGGACAAGCGATCGTGATTATCTCTAGGAACGTCGACCTGTCGGTTGGTTCCGTGATGGGACTGTCCGCTTACCTGGTGGGTTCTACGTTCATGAAGTTCCCCGGGATGCCCGTCATCCTTGGCTTCCTCCTAGGAATGGCCTTCGGCGCTTTGCTGGGTGCGATAAACGGCGCGCTCGTAGCGTTTGGGCGGGTTCCGGGCATGGTCATTACCCTGGGTACCCTCTACGTCTACCGCGGTATCGATGTCATGTGGGTGGGAAGTAAGCGGATCAACGCTTCCGACCTACCTAAGGACCTTTTGAACTTAGGTACCCAATCGATTTTCAAGATCCCGGTGCTGACGATAGTGGCAGTGGCGATCCTGATCGTCGTCGCCTGGTACATGGCGAATACACGCGGCGGCCGAGAGTTCTACGCGATCGGCTCCGCTCCGCAGGCTGCTGAACTCTACGGCCTGAACGCCGTCAAACGCGTGTTCATCTCGTTCGTCCTTTCGGGGATGATGGCCGGCCTGGCTGGCGTCTTGTTCGCCGCTCGGTACGGCACGATCAACTCTCAGGTTGGTTCAGGCTTCGAGCTTGAAGCAGTCGGCGCAGCGGTTATCGGCGGTGTCGCAATTGTTGGCGGCTCCGGAACGGTCATCGGCGCGGCAGCCGGTGCGTTGCTCCTATCTACTATCCAACGAGCCCTCCCAGTTCTGGGTATCCCAGACTTCTGGCAGCGGGCAGTCGTCGGCGCCCTGATCATCGGCGCGATTATCCTGGACCGCGTCCTGGCTAATCGGCAGACGAAGCGCCTCACCGAACAACGTCACGAAGAGAGGCAATCAGCATGAGCGTGGCAACGATGAAAACCACCGAGCAGGAGCTGTACCTAGACTACGGGGAGCCCGGCTGGAAGCGGCTGATGCGCAGGCGCGAAGTAATAATCTTCGCTGCGCTACTAGCGGTCATTCTGATTGCCGCCCTAACTACGGCTAACTTCGCCAGCACACGGACCATTACCTACCTGCTGCTGGACACGGCGGCCATCATGATGATGGCATTCCCTATGACCATGGTCATGATCACCGGAGACATCGATCTGTCCGTCGGTTCCATGGTTGGACTATCAAGTGCAACTGTCGGTTTCATGCTGATGCATGGCGCGTCATTCCTGGTGGCGGCTCTTGCCGCGCTATTGGTAGGCATAATCGGCGGCGTGGTCAACGGTCTTCTGGTCACCAGAATGGGACTTCCCGCGCTGGCTGTGACCATTGGTTCTATGGCGCTGTACAGAGGGCTGGCAGTTGGCACCCTGGGTACCACTGCGGTGACAGACTTCCCCAAGTTCTGGACGGACCTGGCCAAAGCAACGATGGGAAACACGGGGATCCCGGTGGTTGTCATCCTGCTGGCCGTACTGTTCGCTATCTTCGGGATACTCCTGCACTTCACCACGTTCGGCCGGGGCGTCTACGCGATTGGCCTATCGAAAGAAGCCGCAG
This sequence comes from uncultured Actinomyces sp., assembly GCA_964345535.1. Lineage (GTDB taxonomy): Bacteria > Actinomycetota > Actinomycetes > Actinomycetales > Actinomycetaceae > Scrofimicrobium. Next base: position 62,071 of record CAYFRG010000003.1, read on the forward strand.
CGTTTGCTGGAATAAACGTGGAGCGCACGCGCTTGCTCCTCTTCGTCTTCTCCGGCGCAGTCGCGGCGCTCGCAGGGATCTACTACACACTGCGTTACGGCAGTGCACGAGGTGACACGGGAACCGGGCTGGAACTCCAGGTCATCGCCGCGGTCGTTCTTGGTGGTGTTTCCGTGTTCGGAGGCATCGGCGTAATGACCGGCTCAATCGCGGGTGTTCTCCTGATCGGTGTCATCGCTTCGGCGCTGCGCCTTCACGGCATCACCTCGGACGTCATCTCAATCGTGACAGGTCTGCTTCTTATCCTGTCCGTCACCCTGGGCTCCTTGAGCCTGTGGTGGCAAGCAAGAAAAGTGAGAGCCGAGGCGAGAGCCGAAGCTAGAAAAGCTATTGCCGCAAGAAAAGAAAAACAGGGCGCATAGCCCCACAAGGACTTCGGTAGCTAACAAGCTCTCCGAGGGAAACTAGAAAGGAAACACCAATGAGGACATCAAGAATCCGTATGGGCCTGGGTGCGCTAGCTGGCGCGACCATGGTCATGGCGACCCTCGCGGGCTGCAGCTCTGACGGTGGCTCTACCACTGATGAGCAGTCAGCCGACGAAACCACCACTTCCGAAGAAGCAACCGACGACGCGGCAGATGATGCTGCGGAGCCGGCGGCTGACGCAAGCGACGTAAGCATCACCTTCCTTCCGAAGAACCTGGGTAACCCCTACTTCGACGCCTCCTCACAGGGTGGCCTGGCTGCAGTCGAGTCCTTCGGCGGCGCCTTTGAAGAGGTCGGCCCGGCAGAAGCCACCGCCGAATCTCAGGTGAGCTACATCAACACCCTCACGCAGCAGGGCGTTGGCGCCATTGTTGTATCCGCGAACGACCGTGCAGCCATCTGTGACGCGCTGGTCGAGGCCAAGGATGCCGGCGTCAAGGTCGTAACCTTCGACTCTGACACAAACGCCGAATGCCGCGACATCTTCGTCAGCCAGGCTGACGCGCAAGGTATCGCCAAGTCCCAGGTAGACATCGTGACCGAGCAGATTGGTGACTCCGGTCAGATCGCGATTCTTTCCGCCTCCGCTAACGCCACGAACCAGAACGAGTGGATCGAACTGATGGAGGAAGAGCTCAAAGCCAACCACCCTGACGTTGAGCTCGTTGAGATCGTTTACGGTGACGACGACGATCAGCTTTCCTTCGACAAGACCGCTGGCCTGCTCCAGACATACCCGGACCTGAAGGGCATTGTCTCCCCGACAACCGTTGGTATTGCGGCCGCAGCACGTTACCTCTCCACATCCGACGCTAAGGGCGAGGTCGTCCTGACTGGCCTGGGTACTCCCAACCAGATGCGCGAGTACGTGAAGGACGGAACGGTTGCTGAGTTTGCTCTGTGGAACCCTGAAGAACTGGGTTACCTCTCTGCTTTCGCTGCGAAGGCCCTGGTTGAAGGCCAGATCACGGGTGCCGAAGGTGACACGTTCGAAGCCGGCGACCTGGGCAGCTACACCGTCGGACCTGAAGGCCTCGTAGTGCTCGGTGAACCGACGCGCTTCAACGCCGACAACATCGACGATTTCGATTTCTAAGAAACACCAAAGCGAGGGGCCGACCGATCCTTGGTCGGTCGGCCCTAAGCGCAGAAAAGGGCAAGGGATCAAGACATGACTGAGTTTGCTGATATCACGGATCAGCTGGCACTCCAAGAGATTGAGCTGCCATCCTGGGCGTTTGGTAACTCTGGCACCAGGTTCAAGGTATTCGGAAGTCCCGGCACCCCGCGGACGATCGAAGAGAAACTGGCAGACGCCGCACAAGTCAACAAGTACACGGGTTTGGCTCCTGTCGTTGCGCTCCACATTCCGTGGGACAAAGTCGACGACTACGGGGCGTTGCGCGAGTACGCCGAGGATCTTGGGGTCCGACTGGGAACAGTCAACTCCAACACGTTCCAAGATGACGTTTACAAACTGGGCTCTTTGGCCTCGGCCGACCCGGCAATCCGTCAGAAGGCAATCGACCATCACCTCGACTGCATCGAGATCATGAACCAGACCGGTTCACGCGACCTGAAGATCTGGCTCGCGGACGGCACTAACTACCCCGGTCAGGCCTCCATCAGAGACCGCCAGGACCGTGTGCACGAATCGTTGCAGGTGATCTACGACGCACTGGGCGAAGACCAGCGCATCGTCTTGGAGTACAAGTTCTTCGAACCGTACTTCTACCACACTGATGTACCCGACTGGGGAACTGCTTACACGCAGGTTGCCGCGTTGGGCGATCGCGCCAAGGTTTGCTTGGACACGGGACACCACGCACCGGGCACGAACATCGAGTTCATCGTCATGCAACTTCTGCGTTTGGATAAGCTGGGCGCGTTTGACTTCAACTCTCGCTTCTACGCCGATGACGACCTCATCGTCGGAGCTGCGGATCCGTTCCAACTGTTCCGCATCATGAGCGAGGTCATCGCAAACGGTGGCTACGGTGTGGACTCCGAGGTGGCGTTCATGCTTGACCAGTGCCACAACATAGAGGACAAGATCCCCGGTCAGATCCGCTCCGTGCTGAACGTGCAGGAAATGACTGCGAAGGCACTGTTGCTGGACCGTGAAGCACTGCGTGAGGCTGAACTGGCTGGCGACGTCCTAGCTGGGAACTCCCTGCTGATGGATGCGTTCTACACGGATGTGCGCGGAGACCTGGCAGAGTGGCGCGAGTCCCGTGGCTTGCCCGCCGACCCAATGAAGGCGTTCCTGGATTCGGGTTACCTTGCCCAGATCGCTGAAGAGCGGATCGGTGGAAGCCAGATGGGCTGGGGCGCCTAATGAAACGCTACTGCCTGGTCGGTCAGGTCGACCCAGCAAACCTAGAGGTCTACAAAGAAGCACACGCGGCCGTCTGGCCGGAACTGCTCCGCGTACTCAAGGATGCGGGTTGGAACAACTATTCGCTGTTCCTGCGCCCGAATGGGCAACTGATTGGCTACGTCGAGTCCGAGGATCTGGACGCGGCTCAAGCAAAAGTGGCGGCCACCGAAGTAAACACCCGGTGGCAGGCTGAGATGGCGAAGCTCTTTGCCAGTGAAGGAGCACCGGACGAAGCGTGGGAGCACGTTGAGCTGGTGTTCAACCTGGAGGATCAGCTAGCCGCGGCCGAATAAGAATAAGCACCTACCGCAGCGTGGGGGGCCTCCAACCGGAGACTCCCCACAGGTGTTTAACAATGATTACCATCCCCCTGGGGGATTTCTACACTAGGCGAAGGGCACCCCGCAGCGGAGAATCACGTTTGCGTAGGGGGTGTCTTCTCCCGTTCGAACCGCCAGGACCGTTTCGCCAACCCTTTCTTTGAAGCTATCGTGGCTTATTCGCATGGCTGGTTCTTTGAGCCTGCTGTCGATCCAACCGGCTGCGGGGAAGTCGTCCACAGGAGCGGAAACCCACGCAGCTTCGACGACGATCTCTTCCAAGACCGCAGCAAGAACCTCCTCGAAACCAGGTACCCCATAAACGACGGCGAGGTCGACTACTTCTTTGGAGCATGACACCGGTAAGCCAGCATCTCCGATTACGATGAGATCGGTGTGGGCGAGGCCTGCTACGGCACCGGCAAGTTGCGCGTTGATAATTCCTGACTTTTTCACGAGTCCCCTCCGTTGGTTGACTTCATTGTGGCAAGACCGCACTCACGGCCAAGACCCACCCCTGAGCGCCACGCCTGCGTCACGTCGGCCACGATTCATTCACGGGTGTACAGGCAGGTAGAAAACGCTCAATGCTGGAAGGTTCCCATCAATACCGCACGTCCGATCGTGTGGAACAGCGCGTTGAACGCAACCGCTGTAGGGCTTGCGTCAGCTCCCACGGGGAGTTCTTCCACGTCTAGAGCGTGAACCGCGAAGTAGTATCGGTGGGGCCTGTCACCCTTTGGCGGATATGGCCCCATATACGAGGGGTCCGAACCGTCGTTGCGAACCTGGAATGCTTTGCCGGGAAGTTCTCCCGCCGATACTCCCGCGCCCGTTGCCAACTCGGTGGCATCAGCAGGGAGGTTCACTACCGTCCAGTGCCAGAACCCTGCGGGGGTCGGCGCATCCGGGTCGAAGCAGTTCACCACGAAGCTCTTCGTTCCCTCCGGAACATCGCTCCATGCCAGGGCGGGGGAGACGTTTTCTCCCAACCCGGTGAACAGTTCCGGGATCGGCTCCCCATCCAGCAGGTCGCTCGAAGTAACCGTAAATGCGGGGACCGGTGGTAGCTGCTCGTAGGGTCCCGGGGCTAGCGGTCGCTTAGAGATGTCCATCTGATTCTCCTTTGAAGACAGTCGAAGACAACAAGCTGACACTCTCAGTGTAAGCGAGCATTCTGGCGTACAAGATTCTTCGGGCACCTCTTGTGGTGCGCAAGGTGCGGATTGGAGAGCTGGGCACCCCTTATGTGGTGCGCAACAGCGTTGGTCCAACCAAAGAGGCCCCCACCCATTAGGGTGAGGGCCTCTGAGGCAATTACTGGCTAGACGCCCTGGGCGTTGCGGCGGACTATTTCACCATCGGTGAAGTTAGCTTCGGGAACGTATCCGTCAAGCGGAACAATCCGCTCGTGGATGGCATCCAGAATCCACTCTTCCTGTGGGAAGAACAGGCTCTCCAGCTCGGGTGCCGGGGTCACGTGGTTACGTGCACCGACGACCACAACCGGGGCGTCCAGGTAATCGAACGCCAGGTTCTGCACCGTGTTGGCCACGGTTTGCAGGAAGTTGCCGCGCTCGACCGCGTCGGAAGCTAGGACCAGGCGGCCTGTCTTCTTTACGGACTCCACGATCTTGTCGTAGTTGAGCGGGGTGACAAAGCGCAGGTCGATGACCTCGGCGCTCATGCCGTACTCTTCTTCCAGTTTCTTTGCCGCATCCATCGCCGGGTAGAGGGTCGCACCGATCGTAGCGATCGTGATGTCGGAGCCTTCGCGGCGGATGGCGGGTTCACCCTCGGGGGTTTCGTAGTAGCCCTCTGGCACACCGTCAGCTTCGAACTGTTCGCCTACGTCGTACAGTTTCTGCGACTCAAGGAAGATGACCGGGTCGGTGCCGGACAGTGCCAGGTTTAGCATGCCCTTCGCGTCGGTCGGGGTGGCCGGGAAGTAGACCTTCAGGCCGGGGATGTGCGCGACCAGTGCGGTCCAGTCCTGGGAGTGCTGTGCGCCGTACTTGTTACCCACGGAAACGCGGACAACCAGGGGCATCTTCAGTTCGCCGGCGGACATGGACTGCCACTTGGAAGCCTGGTTGAAGATTTCGTCGCCAGCGCGGCCAAGGAAGTCCAGGTACATGAGCTCAACAACCGCTCGACCACCGGACAGGGCGTAGCCGACGCCTGCGCCGACAATGCCTGCTTCGGAGATCGGAGAGTTGAACAGCCTGCGGTAGGGGAGCAGTTCGGTGAGGCCGCGGTAGACGGCGAAGGCGCCGCCCCAGTCACGGTTTTCCTCGCCCCAAGAGGCCATGGTCGGGTCGATCGCGTAGCGGTGGACCATGGCTTCGAACAGACCGTCGCGGAACTGGTACATCTTCAGTTTGGAGACCGGCTTGCCGTTCCCGTCCGTGGTCTTGCGGACCTTCCGGGCGATTGCCTTCACGCGGGCGTTGTCCTCGACGGGCTCGAGCAGCGCGGGCGTTTCGCCGTCACCGAAGGCTTCGACATGCTGGTTGGAGAGCATGACGGACTCGATGTATTCGGCGTCGACACGGGGGCATTCCTCGTCGTTCGTGGCCAGCGCGAGCACCTTGGTGAGCCGCGCGTCGATTTCGTCCTGCATCTTCTGGACGTCTTCTGCCTTCAGGGCGCCGTTGTCAATGAGGTACGTCGCGTAGCTGTTGATCGGGTCAATTTCCTGGAAGGCTTCGACCTCTTCGCGGGTGCGGTAGGAGGATGCGTCCGAGGGGGAGTGACCAGCGAAACGGTACGTGATGGTGTCCATGAGGACGGGGCCTTCACCGGCCAGCAGGATTTCCTTCTTCCTGCGGGTTGCGTCGGCAACGGCCAGCGGGTTGAAGCCGTCGACGCGCTCGGCGTGCATGGCTTCGGGGTTCACCCCGGCACCAACGCGGGCCAGCATTCCGTAGCCCATGGTTTCGCCGTCGGTCTGACCACCCATGCCGTAGAAGTTATTGAAGAAGTTGTACATCATCGGCGGGGCGCCGCCGTCTTCCTCGGGCCACAGGTTGCGGTACTGGTCCATGGCCGCCATCATCATGGATTCCCAGACGGGGCCGGTGCCCATGGAGGCGTCACCAATGTTGGCGATTACAATGCCGGGCTGCTTGTTGATGCGCTTGTATAGCGCGGAACCGGTCGCGACCGGGCCGGAGCCACCGACGATAGCGTTGTTCGGCATGGAACCGAACGGGCTGAAGAAGGCGTGCATGGAGCCGCCCATACCGCGGTTGAAGCCGGCCTTGCGGGCGAAGATCTCACCCAGGGTGCCGAACAGAATGAAGTTCTCAATCAGTTCGTCTTCGTTTTCGTAGTCAATCTTCTTCGCGTACTCCAGGGTCTCCCCATCAAGGAAGGACTCCATGATGGCGTTTACCTTCTCATTGCCGAGCTTGCGCGCAGCGGAGTAGGACTTCGCCAGGATTTCCCCGTGAGAGCGGTGAGAACCGAAGATGAAGTCGTCGGCGTCCAGCTCGGCTGCCTGACCAACGGAGGCCGATTCCTGGCCCATGGACAGGTGAGCGGGCCCCATGTGGTTGTACTCAATTCCGTTCCAACCACCCTGCGTTTTGATGGAGTTCAGCATGTTCTCAAACGTGCGGATGACCATCATGTCCCGGAGCATGTTGACCAGGCCGTCTTCGCCGTAGCGGGCCTTTTCAGCTTTCCAGTCGGGCTTGTAAGAGTTGACGGGGATTGGCGGGATAGTGATCTCGCCGGACTTGCGGACCTCGTCGGGATTGATTTCTAGTGCTTTTGCCATTTCTTTCTTACCTCTTGTTTCTTTCCCGATTAGTCGCGGACAGCCCAGGCGGCTTCGCGGATACCTTCGGAGACGGTGGGGTGGGGGAAGATGACCTGTCGCAGGTCATCAACGGTGAATTCGGCTTCCAGGATTGCGGCTGCACCCCAGATGGTCTCTGGCGCGTAGGGGCCGATCATGTGAATGCCGAGGATGATGCGAGTGTCCGCGTCAGCGACCAGCTTGACGGCTCCCGGAGCCTTCACACCGTTTTCCGCGATGAAGCGCCCCGACAGGAGCAGCGGAACTGTCGCGGTGACCACGTTGAATCCTTCTTCCTTCGCGGCGGCTTCCGTGCGGCCAACGCCAGCTGCCTCCGGCATGGAGTACACGGCCCAGGGGACCATGTTCGCTCGGAAGTGCTCGCCGGTCAGCGCTGCTTTCACCGGGTCAACGATGTGTGCGGCAACAATGTCGCCCATCCGGTAGGCGGCGTGCGCCAAGAGCGACAGGCCGGTGACGTCACCGACTGCCCACACGTTGGGCAGGTTCGTGCGCATGACGTCGTCGACTTTGATGCCCCGGGGGGTCATGTCCAAGCCGGCCTCTTCGGCGCCCCACCCGGAAATAACTGGGCGGCGCCCCACAGCCATGAGGATGAGGTCGGCTTCGGCGGTCTGCTCGACACCCCTGGGATCCGTGTAAATCACGTTCGATCCCTCGATGCGTTCGACCTTGCAACCCAGGTGGAAGTCGACTCCTTCGATGCCCTTGCGGAGTTGTGCGGCAACCTCGTCATCCATGAAGGGGACGATTTCTGGGAGCATCTCGATGACCTCGACCTGCGAACCGAAAGCGGCGAACAGGGAAGCGAACTCAACGCCGATGACCCCGCCGCCGATGACGGCCAGGCGCTTCGGTACTTCGGTGACAGCCAGCAGACCGGTCGAGTCGACCACAGCGGGGTTGTCGACCGCGCCCGGGATAGGAGGCATGACGGGCTCGGATCCAGTCGCGATGATCACGTGATCAGCGGTCTTTTCCTCACCGTCGATTTCCACAACCCCGGCCTTGACCAGGTTGGCGTGTGCGTACACGACCTCAACGCCAGCGCGTTTCTCAGCCATGCCGACGCCACCAACCAGTGTGGTGACGACTTCTTCTTTCCAGCCCTGGACTTTGTCCCAGTCGTAAGAGACATCTTTCGCGGTGACGCCGTAGGGCTCAGAGTCGAGCGCGTGGCGGTACAGTTTCGCAGAGTTCAGCAGCGACTTCGTGGGGATACACCCAATGTTTAGGCACGTTCCGCCGAGAGCTACTTTTTCTGCCAGGAGAACTTTTTTCCCTGCGTGGCCGAGCCTTTCGGCAGCCAGGTAGCCGCCGGGGCCTCCACCAATGATTATTACGTCGTAATCAGCCATTCTTTGTTTCCTTAGTCCCGTGACTAGCCCAGTACGGTGAGTTCGATGTTTGCGATGGCCTGCGTCAGGTCCTTCAGGAAGCGCGCTCCGTCAGCACCGTCGTATGCCTGGTGATCCATGGTGAGTGACAGCCACACGCGGTTTTCGATTCCCACGGTTCCGTCAGCGTTCTGCTTCGCGCGCGGCGTGATCGTGCCAACGCCCAGGATACTCACCTGCGGCTCGTTCAGAACCGGGGTGAAGGCCTCAATGCCGAAGGCGCCCAGGTTCGTGACGGTGAAGGTTCCTCCGGACAGTAGGGCCGGGTCAATGTCCCCGTCGATCGCGCCGTAGGCGACGGCCTTCGACTGGTCAGAGAATTCCCGCAACGTCATGTCGTCAGAGAAACGCACGGTCGGGACCAGCAGTCCGCGCGGCGTGTCCACAGCGATTCCCAAGTGAACGGAGTCGAACTCGCGGATGACACCGTTTTCGAGGTGAGCGTTCAGTTCTGGGTAACGGGCCAGCGTCTTCACAACGGCATAGCCAATCAGGTCGCCGATGGTCACCTTGTTGAGGCCCATTTCCTCCGGCGCGTTCTTGAGCTTCGCGCGCATTGCCAGCAGGCCGTCGGCTGGAGCAGTGGTGTCCAGCGTGAGTTGCGCGGTGTTGTCCAAGGAGCTCTTCATGCGCTCTGCGATCACCTTGCGTACGCCCTTCATGGGGACGTCCGTGTAGGAGCCGGGGAAGTCCTGAGAGGCAGCGCGGACGGGAGCCGCGGCTTCGGCGGTTTCAGCAGCGGTGGGGAGTGCGGCCAGGTCGGCGCGTGTCACGCGGCCACCAATGCCGGATCCGGTTGCGCCGGGGACAAACCCTTCAGCGGCGGGGCGGGCACCCTTTGTGAGACCGGGGCCTGCAGCCATTGCGGCTTCGACGTCGCGTCCGATTACACGGCCGTGGGGGCCAGAGCCCTCAAGACGATCCGCGGCGATGCCCTGACCGTGAGCCAGGTTCCGCGCACGAGGCGAAACCGGTGCAGACGAGTCTGTTGTCCGAACGGGTGCGGCAGCGGCGGGTGCAGGGGCGGCACTCTCGGTTGCAGCGGGGGCGGCAGCCTCAGCTTCGGCCGGGGCCTCTTCCTCAGTAGCGGTAGCCAGGAGAGCCGGGTCGACTTCCTCTCCCTCTTCACCGACGACGAGGATCGGTTCCTTCACCGGAACGTCGTCGCCTTCCTCGGCCAATAGGGCCAGGACCACGCCGGAAACTCCCGCGGGAACCTCCATGCTGGACTTGTCTGTTTCGATTGCACAGATCAGCGTGTTTTCGTCGACTGTGTCGCCCACAGCGACAAGCCATTCACTGATCAGACTGGATTCCACGGAGTTGCCCAGCGCGGGCATTACCACGATTTCTGCCATGAGAGTTCCCTTTATTTTCTCTTTCTCTAAACGGTGCGCACTGTTCGTGCTGCCCCTTCAAGCACTTCTTTTGATTCTGGGGCCAGTCCCTTATCGGTGATGATCCCGGTGAGGTCACTCAGCTCCAAGACGTTTACAAAACCTGCCTGGCCGTACTTCGAGGAGTCCGCGACAAGCCACGTCTCTTCCGACTGCCGCGACATTGCAGCACTTACTGCAGCTCCCTGAGCGTAACGGGTAGTTATTCCCCTGTCCGCAGTGAAACCATCGGTGCCGACGAAAGCCGCCCGGGCATTGAACCCGCGTACCATTTCCAGTGCGGTGGGACCAACCATAGACTCTGTGTCCCGCAGGAATTCCCCGCCGGTCATCAGGACGTCCAACTCCCGGTTGGCGCGCGCGTAGGTGAGTAGCAGGAATGAATTGGTGACGATTTGCACTCCGCGCCGACCTGTCAGGTATTTGGCGATGAGCGCAGTTGTCGTTCCCGCTTCGATCATGATGCGGTCGTCGTCGCGAACTAGCGCGGCAGCGGCCTTTGCGATGCGTTCCTTCTCCTGCTCATTGACTTTAACGCGGTCAATGACGTTGAGCATGGAGGTGGGTTTCGCTCCGCCCCATGTGCGCGCAAGCAGCCCCTGCTGTTCTAGGGTTTTCAGATTGGCCCTAATCGTAACTTCAGAGACGCCAAGGTCCCGCGACAACGCGGTTACGGACAGAGTGCCGTCCTGGGAAAGGAGATCGAGGATGTATTTCTCCCGATCTGTCCGTTCACCAACCATTAGCACCCCTTTGCGTTACTTTCGATTCTAGCCCGATCGATAGCAGATCGCAATAGAATCATAAGTGCAAAAGGGTGACTGGTCGCATATTTGCGACCAGTCGGCAGTCAATGCGGTGTCAGAGCCGGCAACAGACAGAGAAGTGCCGCCCAATCAGGATGACTTCTCAAGTCACGATCGGACGGCACTTAGCCAGCGGAACCCTTGGTGGCACCGACTAGCCACCCTGACTCAGCCGGCGGTTCCCTGGGAAATGGTTGGTTTTAGGAAGCGATCACCGCCCGCATGGCTTGGCGTTCTTCGCCGGCCAGGCAGCCGTGTTGCTCTGCCGCATTAGGATGCCCGCCACGGACACACTGGCACCTACGCCGATCGTCCGCGCTCCTTCCGGCCGTTCTCGACCAAGCGCATGATCCACGGCGTCAGAATGAGCTGCATCGCTAGCGGCATTTTGCCTCCCGGAACCACGATGCTGTTTGCTCGGGACATGAACGAGTCGGAGAGCATGGAGAGCAGGTACGGGAAGTCGATGCCGCGGGGGTCGGCAAATCGGATGACGACAAGCGACTCATCAGCCGTCGGTACCCATTTGGAGATGAACGGGTTCGATGTGTCGACGACCGGCACTCGTTGGAAGTTGATGTGAGTGTTGGAGAATTGGGGGACTATGTAGTGCACGTAGTCGGGCATGCGACGCAAGATCACATCCGTGACGGCTTCCGTGGAGTAGCCGCGTTCCGCCTGATCGCGATGCAGCTTCTGTGTCCATTCCAAGTTGATGGTCGGCACCACGCCGATCCGCAGGTCTGCATAGCGGGCTATATCAACTGTGTCCGTTCTGACTGCGCCGTGAAGGCCCTCGTATAGGAGCAAATCCGTGTCTCTCGGAATGCTCTGCATGGGGGTAAATGTCCCGGGGGGCTGCCCGTAGCGGAGGGACTCTTCTTCGTTGTGGACGTAATCGCGGACCTCTCCCTGCCCTGTCTGTCCGTACTGGCGGAAGAGTTCTTCGAGCTGATCCAAATTGTTGGCGTCGGGACCGAAGTGGCTGAAAGTGCGATCTCCCGCCTCTTGGGCCTCCTGGTGCGCCACCTTCATTCCTTCACGGTCATACTTGTGGAAGGAGTCCCCCGCGACCATCGCAGCTTTGACACCTTCGCGCGTGAAAATCTGGTCGAAGGTTTGAGTGACAGTGCTGGTTCCGGCTCCAGACGAGCCGGTCACTGCAATTACGGGATGCTTTCTTGACATGACATGCCCCTTTCTAAGTTGTGAACAGACTCCGGTGGCCGAACAGAGGGTAAAAGTCTTCCCGGTCCAGGCCTGCTTCGAAGTCTGAAAAATACTGCTCTACGCGTTCGACCTCGTCCGCTGCGCCCAAGTAATAGCCGGTCCTTTGTAGCAGGCTTTCTGGCTGAACACTCACGATTCGCCTGGTCCCCGTGGATGCGGTGCCGCCGGCTTGTTCGACCAGGAATGCTAGGGGAGCGGCGCTGTGCAGCAACGGAACGAGTTCCGTCTCTTTTCCGACGTCGGGCCGGAGGTAGAGCCCTCCGCTGTTGATCACGCGGAATACCCCAACCAGAGGCGACGGATTCCAGCGCATAACGAATTCTTGCTCCCGGGGACCGTCCGTGCCTTGGATACATTCATCGACGTAGCGTTTGATGGGCGGCGGCCACTGCGGGGCCTGCGTGCCGTCAATTGAGTACCGGTTTCTGCCCTCTGGTACGCCCATCCCTGGATTGGTTAGTACAAAACTGCCGAGGTTTCGATCCAGGGTGAACCCGTCGACCCCGTCCCCGGTGGTTAGGAGAAGGATTGTTCTGACCCCGAAAAGCACCAGGCCAGCGCATACTTGTCGCGTGCCAGGCTGCAGGAAGTCCTCGGTTGTCGCCGCACCGGAGCCGGGGTTGCGCTCCAGGACGGAAAAGGTTGTTCCGACCATCAGGTTGTCCGCCAGGTTCTCCATGCCTTGCAACCGGCCCACAAGCAAGAGATAGCGGCCATTTTCGCTGACCTGTATTGGTTCAGGCTCGCCCTCTACGGACACTGCGCCCAACTGTTTGATGAAGGCGGTTTCCGCCTGAAGATCCCTTCTAAAGGCGCGCATGACCTCTTCGACAACTTCGCTCCGGGTTGGATCTGCTTCGTCTGCGGCAGTGTCGACGATCAGGGGTCCTAGACTGAGCAACCCAGATATCTGCTTAGCGACGACAGATACGGCAATCAAGATCTGGTTCAATCCCGGTTGATCCTCGGCAGAGTCTAGTTGCAAGAGGTATCGCGTGTACGTGTGTGTTGTCATTGTTCTTCCTGATCGCCCCGGGGTCCGAGAGAGGTTGCCCGGGGCCAATCGGTTAGCCCAGCAGCTGTTCGCGCCAGCCGGGGTAGATCTTGTCTGCGTCTGCGGGGAATGACTCGAAGGCGCGGGCGAACTCGCGGTGTTCCTTTGCCCATTCCACCGGGTCGGCGCCTGCCTCCCAGGCCTGGTGAGCCTGCCGGAGCGAGCGTCCTCCCGCGGCTGGGCCGTCAATGTGTCCGAATGAGCCGCCCCCCGCAGTATTGATGACATTTGCGTGTCCCAGGTTGTCGAAGAACCCAGGCAAGCGAAGCGCGTTCATTCCTCCGGAGATGATCGGCACCGTGGGAGCCATCCCGTACCATTCCTGGAAGTACGCCGGTCCCTGGTAGGAATCGCGTTCGATTATGTAGGCGATGGCCCTGTCGTCTTGGGCACCCTCCATCTTTCCGTAGCCCATCGTCCCCACGTGGATGCCCGAGGCCCCCTGGAGACGAGCCATCTTGGCCAGCACATAGGCGGTGTAACCACGTTTTGCGCTGGGCGAGGTCACCGCTCCGTGTCCCGCCCGGTGGTAGTGAAGGAACTGGGCCGGGAAGCTGCGCCGAGCGGTCGTCACCATGCCGGGACCGCCCACGTAACCATCGACAAGGAATGCGACTTTGTCCGCGTCGGGTCCGAATTCTTCGAGGATGTATTCGGCCCGCGCGATCATCTCCGCGTGATCGTCCGCGGTTATGTTGGCGGAGAAGATCTTTGCTTCACCTGTTTCGTCCATGGCGCGGCGCATGGCGTCCCGCACCAGTGGGATCGTCTGCTTCAGGGGAGAGAACACCTGGTTCCCCTGCGGTTCGTCGTTCTTGACGAAGTCGCCACCCAACCAGAACTGGTAGGCCGCCTCTGCAAACGGTTCGGGGCGCAGTCCCAGTTTGGGTTTGATAATCGTTCCGGCAACGTATCCGCCATCTACCACCGGTCGGTCGAGGATTCTCCACAGTGCTGTGATGTCGGTGGCTGGCCCGTCGAAGAGTTCTATGGCGCGCTTGGGGACGTAGAAGTCGTACATTTTGGCGTGGGCAATGTCGCCCATGCCCTGGTTGTTGCCGATCGTGAGCGTGAGGAAGGAGACGATCATCATGCGCCCGTCGATGATGTTCCGGTCGAACAGATCAAGAGGATACGCGATCCGGAGTTCCTCTTCGTCCTCGTTTACGTGGTACACGAGGGCGTCAACGCCCTTTGTGAACTCGTCCGTAGTGGAGACTTCAACGTTTGTCCCAGTAGAGGATTCAGCGGCGAAGCTGGCTGCGGCGTCAAGGTAAGAGACCCCGGGACCAGGTTTCATCTTGTAGGCGCAGAGGATGTGCTTTCCTCCGGCGATCAGGTCTTCTTCTGTCAGGCTCAGGTCGACGTAGCGTGGGGATTGGTCCATGAGATCCTCCTTGAGGGTAGGTCAGCGTTTCGCGGGGGCACGTCGGCGCCCCCGCAAATGGCAGGTTGAAACATTCCGCGGGTGAAGGTATGGGGCCACTTCTCTGGTTCTACTTGTGGATCCCCAAGGTTCGGGCAGTTCCGAACAACGATTTTGTCTTACCCAGACACTAGGACGATTCGTCGAGAGTGAACAGAGACCGAAGTCCCGCTGGGTTCCAATTGGCGATCTTCGAGTCCGGATCAGTACGGGGATTTCGGGCAGTGGTCGCAGCTTTTTTGGTTTGCAATGCCAACGAAAACGAAACCCTGCTTACTCAAGATGGAGATGTGCCAGCAAGAAAAACGATTCTCATGTGCGAAAGAGTCAATGCCCATATGGTGGGCAGAAGTAGCTGATTTGGGAGATTCGCTAACCGCAATGACAGCCCCTGGAAGTACTCGTTCAATCAACGACCTCCGGCGCCAGTGGCCGGCTGAAACTCCAGGCACCCAGGTCGTTGGTTCAAATCCAGCCCCCGCTACTGATGCAAAGGCTCGGTCTAGATAGACCGGGCCTTTTGCCTTTCTTGGGACAAACGGAGCCGCTACATATCCGCCGTCATCATCGCGGGTGGGCAGGATGTCAGGGATGTCCAAACCCAAATAGGCAGCAACCGTGGTAACAGGCTTGAAAAGAGTTCGAAAGAGCATTGCATCGGCTAGTCCCAGAAGTGTTGAGTCCCGCATAGCCGGGGCGGCTAGCGTAATATGCTCAAAATGCGCAGTCTCATTGGAGCCTTCCTACTGCATCATTATCCCTAAAGACGGGACTGGCCCCTGTACCACAATGCGCCTCATCTCTTCTCCGTCCGCGGCCGTCTCAACTAGCCCGAAGACACCGTCAACCTCAAATGCTTCTGGCCCAGGTGACCTTAAAGTGCGGGCTACCGGTACGCCCGGAAGTCGGTGCATAAGAACTTGGTAGGCAGATTCCACAGATATTGCTACTTGCCGAAGCAGGAAGTCACGAAGAGGTAGACCAGCGACTTGGAAGGGCATCGCTACGTCGGAAAATGCGTATTCGAACCCGGTGAGATGGGAAGAGCTGACATCAGACCAATCATTCACGAAGTCGGTCCAGCTAAACGTTTCCAAGTGCCCTTTCACAGGGAAAAATAAAGCCGGTGCGGTCAACCAGTTGGAAAACGCGTAGTTTACCCCACCCGGCTGGCGCGGGTTCGTTATCAAATTCCATGCTGCAAACGTAATCTTACCCGTGGCCTCGGGTCGCCGACTCGCATAGAGCATCGGCTCGCCTACACCAAAATCGGTCATTAGGCGATCCGCAACCGTCGGATGCATTAGAGTTCGTAAATTGTGTAGCATCGATTTCCACGCTGAATCGTCACGCGCTTCAAATCGATCGATCGCTTTGTTTAGCTCTGCCAGGGTGCCAGCCACATCCTTTGCATACCCCTCTGCGTTGAGCTTCCTTCGTACCTTATTCTGTCTGTTCCGGCTCACCTTTTGAGCCTACTCCGCGGCGTGGGAACTAGAGCTCCAACCGTAACTGGCCCAGGGTGCACCCCAACAGACACCCAAAGCACACCCCAAAATACTCTCCAAGAACCTCAATATTCAATACTGTTAGACATAACCGCGGGAAGGTCTAAACATGGGTAGACACAAAGGGCAGGTAGTTGGGTATGCGCGCGTGAGCAGCGTCGATCAAAACGAGGCTCGTCAACTCCAAGCTTTGGGAACCGTGGATCGTCTGTTCACTGAGAAGGTCAGCGGCAAGACCACTGATCGGGCTGTCCTGCAAGAACTCCTGGGCTATGTGCGTGAAGGTGACACCGTTCGCGTTCAATCTCCTGATCGCCTCGCAAGGTCGACAACCGACTTACTAGAACTAGTACAAACCCTCCAAAACAAGGACGTGGCTCTCGAATTCGTAGACAATCCGTCGTTGAACACGGACACGCCTCAAGGCGAGTTCATGTTGACCGTCCTCGCGGCCGTGGCCCAACTAGAACGCGCCGTAATCCTCGAGCGGCAAGCAGAAGGCATTGCCCTTGCTAAACAGCGCGGCGTCTACGACAAAGCACCAAAACTCAGCCGAGAACAAGTTACTGAAGCGCGCCAGCAAGTAGCTATCGGTGTACCTAAAGCGCGTATCGCTAGGGAGTTAGGCTGTTCCCGGCAGACTCTTTACACTGCATTAAAGGGTGAAGGTAAGTACGCGGACTACCAGGACGAACCCTATTCACTGGTGAACCCCTGCACCCGGGTAGGCGGCCAGAAAGGGAATCAGGGTGTGCTTAGTTGTTGAGTCGGTCGAGCCAGTAGCCAGGTTTGCGACGGTCATGCGCGTACGCGAGAATAAGGAGTGCGTCCGGTTGCACCGCGTAGATAACCCGATATGGGTAGCCATGAATTGTTTTGCTCCGGATTATGGTCCCATCTTTTGCAGTTGTGAATCTTGGGGCCGCGTGTGGCCACTGCGAGATTTCTTGGACAGCCCTCATGGCCCGGTCAATGAGCCTTAAACCAATTCCTGGTTCTTGTTCTTCATACCAACGCACTGCCGCATCAAACTCAGCAACTGCTTTAGGATGTTCTCGCTGAGCCCGCCTCATTCGGTGAGGGAAGCACGTAAACGAGTGAAGTGGTCCTCAGCATCCACTAACTCAACTGCGCCAGAACGCATTTCGGCCAGTCGCTTAGTTACTTCGGTCCGCCAAGCATCATCAACTTCACTCACTTCATCGGCCCCGTGGAGGCTTTCGAGCAGAGCGTTAGCAACGACCGCACGCTGATCAGCATCGAGCGCGAGAGCGTCTCTAATCACGGTTGCAGTATCTGGTGCCATAAACCAAGTCTATCCGATCCGCCAGAAATCGAACCGCGCCAGTTTAGAGGCTCACTCATGCAAGTACACTTGCCCAAAGCACTTGGTAGCTTTGCGGGCAAAGAAAAGAAAAGTCGGGGCACCAACAACCCAAAGATTGTAGGTTGCGATGTGACCTTCTCAAGCAATCCAAGAAACGCCGTAAAGAACAGGACCATTGGCCCAGACCCGGAGATCAGTGGCGTCACTGGGGTGGGGGGTTGGTGCTCTGCTATCTCCAGATTTCTATTTCACCGGGGTCGCCCAATTCGATTTGGCCAACTCCGTCGTATAGATAGATCTCCCCGGTGGCGCAGAGGACAGCGTCGTCGGGGATTCTATCGAGCCACCAGTCTCCCCAGATCACAAACGTGAACCGTTCAGAAGAGGGATAGTCTTGGCCGACGTTGACGAACACCCCATCCTCAGTGCCCCGTATACTCATGATCGGCCCACATACGGGCTCGTAGTCCCCCACGTGACTGGTTGCTTCGTCCCAGCCCAGGCCACCCTCAGGCCAGGGTTGCGGGACAGACGTAGTGTCTGCGAAAGAGGCGCAGCCCCGTCCTCCTTGATCAGTCTTAGGACTTCAGGGGGAAAGTCGTAGTCCTCGATGCTGGGGCAGAACTGCTCGCCATCAGACTGAATGAATCCGGAAGCTGAGCTGTAGGTAGTAAAAATCTCTAGCTCGTAAGAGCACCGATCAGCGAAGTATGCGAATTCGTCATTCGTCGTCTTGCTACTAGTGCCGGCGCGTTCCCTTTGCACCAAGATCCGCAAATAACCCTCGCAGTCGAATGCTGGAGCAGCCAGCTGAGGTGCTGAGGTTCTAGCTGGAGCGCAGGCTCCGAGTCCGAAGGATAACAAAAGAGCCGCGGCCGCTAATGCTATGCGGGCGAAGTTTTTGATCATGTGTCCCGGTTCTTTCTTGCTGGTGACGAACGGAGCGGCGCCAATGCGTGTAGCCGCAACTCGGGTCGATCTGTCATTGCGACAACGACCGGTCACAGAAATTCAACGTCTGATGCCCGCATACCGAGGAAAGGACTTTGAAAGCATGCTCGGAGGACAGCGAGTTCCAGGGCTATCCGAGGCAGTCAGCTTGGCATTTGCTCTGTGCCTACGTACTGAACGTAAAAACGAATGTGGTCGGGGAGCTTACGCTCCCCGACCACGTGTACATCTCTTTGTCTGTTAGGCGCCCCTGCGTGAGCTGACTACGTCAGTCGCGACGGCGAAGATGACGACCAGACCCTTGATGGCCTGCTGCCAGTTCGGGTCGACACCCATGATGGACAGGCCCATGTTCAGCACGCCCATGACCAGTGCACCGACGATGGCGCCGGAGATCTTACCAACACCACCGGAGACTGCGGTACCACCGATGAAGGAAGCGGCAATCGCATCCAGCTCGAACATGGTACCCGCTGAACCAACAGCAGATCCTGCGCGGGCAGTGACGATGATGCCTGCCAGTGCGGCCAGGAAGCCCATGTTCACAAACACGAAGAAGTCGACCCTCTTAGTGTTGATACCGGACAGGCGCGCGGCCTTCAGGTTACCGCCAATGGCGTAGATGTAGCGGCCGAACTTGGTGCGGCCCATCACGAAGGAATAAACGATAACCAGGATGCCAATGATAATCAGCACGAAGGGGGTGCCACCCGCGGACATGGCTAGCAGGTAGGTAACGAACCCAATGACTCCAACGATCAGAACCAGGCGGATGATGAAGGCCGGGTAGCTTTCAACGGGCACACCAGCTTTGATCGAGGCCTTGCGCGTACGAATGGAGCTCCAAACCGCGCCCACCAGTGCTGCTATGCCAATCAGGAGCGTCACGACGTCCATATAACCCAGGAAGCCTAGGAATGGGGGAATCGAGCCGCCCGCAATGAACTTGAAGCCAGGCTCCGGTGTTGTGACGGTCTTACCGTTGAGGACAATCAGTGCAAGCCCGCGGAACAGAAGCATGCCACCCAGGGTTACGATAAATGCTGGTATCCCAACGTAGGCTACCCAGAACCCTTGCCACATGCCGATGACGGCGCCGATCGCTAGGCCCAGCAGCACTGCAACGAGCCAGGGGAGGCCCCATGCCGACATGGCCATGGCTACGACAGCGCCAACGAAGGCAACCACCGAGCCGACGGACAGGTCAATATGCCGGGCAATAATGACCATGGTCATGCCGATGGTCAAGACCATGACGTAGGCGTTCTGTTTGATCAGGTTTGCTACGTTGTCAGGCTCAAGCAGCGCGCCCTTAGTCAAGAACGCGAAAACTACAACGATGAGTACCAGCGCAGCGAGGATCCCGTTTTCTTTTAGGTTAATCGCCGCTAACTTGCTCTTCTTTGATTCAGTTTGGATGCTCACGCTACGTCCCTCGTTTTTTCCTTAGTCATTAGTCGCATCAGGGACTCCTGAGTTGCCCCTTCGGCTGGCACTTCGCCCGTAATTGATCCCTGAGACATGGTGTAGATGCGGTCACACACGCCCAGAATCTCTGGTAGTTCAGAGGAGATGAAGAGAACTGCTTTGCCCTCGTCAGCAAGCGCCTGAATGATCTGGTAGATCTCATACTTGGCGCCCACGTCGATACCGCGGGTGGGCTCATCCAAAATCAGGATCTCCGGGTCGGTGAACATCCACTTCGCCAGGACGACCTTCTGCTGGTTACCTCCAGAGAGAGAGGAAACCGGAAGCTCGACACTAGTCGTCTTGATAGCTAGCGCCTTGCGGTATTCCTCCGCGGTTAGCTTCTCTTTCGAGAAATCGATGACCCCGCCTGAAAGAACCTTATTCAGAGCGGCAATCGTAACGTTGTCTTCGATGCTGCGAATGAGGTTCAGACCCAGGGTCTTGCGGTCCTCCGGCACGTAGGCCAAACGGTTCTTGATCGCGTCCGGGACCGTGGAAGTGTTGATAACCTTCCCGTCCTTCAGGACCTCACCGCTGATGTCCACACCGTACTGGTGTCCGAACACGCTCATTGCCAGCTCGGTTCGGCCTGCTCCCATGAGGCCGGCCAAACCGGTAATTTCCCCGCGCCGAAGAACAAGAGACGCGTCGTCCACGACTTTGCGCTCCTGGTCGATCGGGTGGTGCACAGTCCAATTCTTGATCTCGAGGATCTCTGAGCCGATATGCGGGGTGTGCTCCGGGAACCGGTTATCAAGAGGACGTCCAACCATCAGGTGGATGATCTCGTCTTGGGTCACCCCTCCCGGCCGGTGCATGTCGAAGCCACCAACAGTCTTGCCGTCACGGATGACGGTCGTTGTGTCGGCGATGGCCTCAATCTCTCCCAGCTTGTGGGAGATCATGATCATGGTTACACCCTCATCCCGCAAAGAACGCATTAGACCCAGAAGGTGTTCAGAGTCTTCGTCGTTCAAAGCGGCTGTGGGCTCATCCAAGATGAGGAGTTTCACCTCTTTAGAGAGCGCCTTCGCGATCTCCACTAGTTGCTGTTGGCCGACCCCCAAGTCAGCAACCTTCAACCGGGGGTCGACCTTCAGCCCGACCCTGTCGAGCAGGGCCTTAGCCTGGCGGTTCGTCGCATGCCAGTCGATAATTCCATTACGAGTGATCTCGTTGCCCAGGAAAATATTCTCAGCAACGGACAGGTATGGCGATAGCGCCAACTCCTGGTGGATGATCACGATCCCGACGTCTTCCGAATCCCGAATAGAGCGGAACCTGGACTCTTCGTCAAGGAAGTAAATCTTTCCGGAGTAGTCCCCGTATGGGAACACCCCCGAAAGAACATTCATCAAGGTTGACTTGCCAGCACCATTTTCACCACAAATGGCGTGAACCTCACCCCTGCGCACATCCAAAGACACATCCTCCAGAGCTTTGACGCCGCCAAAGTCCTTTGTAATGTCTTCCATACGCAAGATGGTTTCGTCAGTCAGCATGCGACGGTCACCAATCCTTCAGTAGTTATCTACTTGCTAGTCGACTTTGATGTCCGGAAGGAACCCGGAGTCGACAAGCTGTTCCTGGATGTTGTCCTTGGTGACAACTACCGGCTCGAGCAGGTAGGACGGAACAACCTTCACGTCGTTGTCGTAGTCCTCCGTGTTGTTCACGGTGACTTCGGAGCAGGTCATGATCTCATCAACCATGTTGGCCACAACGCCACCTAGGTCGCGCGTGTCCTTCCAGACGGTCATGGACTGGGCGCCAGCGATGATGTTCTCCACGTTGGCCTCATCCGCATCCTGACCGGTCAGGATCGGGTAGTCGTCGGAGCCAGCCTTGTATCCGTTACCCTGCAGGGCCTCAGCAATACCAAGTGCCAGCGAGTCGTTCGGGGAAAGAACAATGTCGACCTTGCCGTCGCGGTAGTAGCTGTTGAGGCGGTTTTCCATCTCGGCCTGAGCCTTGCCACCGTCCCAGCCCTGGATACCAATGGACTGCCAGTCATCGACGTCCTTCGGCTGCTTGCCGGAGACAACTACCAGCGTGCCATCCTCGATGTACGGAGTGAGGATGTCGTAGGCGCCCTTGAAGAAGAAGCGGGCGTTGTTGTCGTCAGGAGACCCGGCGAAGAGTTCCAGGTTGTACGGTCCGTCTCCCTGCTTGATGAACTCTTCAATGTAGGTTCCCTGGAGGGTTCCAACCTTTTCGTTGTCGAAGGAAGCGTAGTAGTCAACTGCTTCCGTGCCCTTGATCAGGCGGTCGTAGGCGATAACCGGAATGCCCTTCGCGGAGGCGTCTTCCAGGACCGGGCCTAGTGCTTCGCCGTCGATCGAGGCGACCACGAGTACTTCCGCGCCAGCGTTGATCATGTTCTCCAGCTGGGAGATCTGCATTTCAGGCTTGTTGTCCGCGTACTGCAGGTCGACCTTGTAGCCCATTTCTTCGAGCAGGCTCTTCAGGTCGGCGCCGTCACGGTTCCAGCGCTCTAGCGACTTCGTCGGCATCGCGATGCCAACCAGTCCGCCCTCAGTGAAGGTACACTCGGTTACTTCCTCAGTTCCTTCGGCACCCGACGCAGCTTCTTCAGTTACAACTTCTTCTGTTCCACCGGCGCTGGATCCCCCGCGTTCCGATGAGCAGCCAGCCATCCCCAGCGCCATAACGCCAGCGACGGCGACAGCCGCAAACTTCTTGTGAATTGCTCTCATTTCAGACTCCTCTGCCGCGTAGCGGCCGTGGACTTATGGACAAATCGCCGACCTCCCCGAGTGTTTTACAACCCAGATTCGGCCGAAGAAACAGGACTTGTGGGCCTTGCTCAAGGCGCGACCCTTGGTTCCTAAGGCGTTCGGTGAGGTGCGTCCGAGAGATTCCGGTAGTGACCAGAAAACCTCATCAGTAGCTGCGCCTCACTGAGCTCCTATATGTTTCAGTCCAAAACTAACCCATCTTTTTCTGATTGTCTAGCCGTTAAGTCCACTGTTACCGTGTCGTAATGCAACGGGGTTCTCTCCTGAGTTACGTCCAGATATCGGGGAGTCACGAGAAGCGGATCCCAGTTATTACAAAGAAATGCTGCTTGTGGATGTGGGGTCCTGTCCGCAGTCGAGATGCTTCGGAAATTGTATGTACAAGCCCGAGCAGGTTTCGGAGGGACTTTTGGCATGCATGCGGCACTGGTTTGGCTAGCTGGTTGAACGATTGCCTCACAACGGAGCAGGGAGGAAGATACCAGCCCGCAATCCCGCTCAGTCCCCGAATGAAAACGAGTGCTGGCAGACAGTGCAATAGATAATTCGACCGTGGTGTCGCTGGCACCGAGCATGAACTGGCCAAGTGCAGCCCATTACCCCTGCAACATCGGCCGAGATTTCGGTAATAGGTCTTGCCTTTGTGGGGAAGAAAGTCCGGCAGGTTTGCGAAGATTGCTACCGTGGAATGAAGCCACCCACAGTGAGGGGCTTACCCGGTCTGCGCGTGGCCGGACAGCAACGCTTTAGCCAGAGCATGATCTACCACAAGCTCATTGACAAGGCCGCCTCTTACGACGGCTTCGATCGCGGGGGCCTTCTTTTCCCCAGTTGCCACGGCAATAACGTGGGGGACATTGGCCAATTGCTTATAGCTGATTCCCAGGGTCCTATCCTGGAACTTGGGATCTACGGGAGCTCCATCTTTGCCGACAAGGATCCCCGCGATATCCGCTACGCAGCCCTTCCGGTCGGCTTCAAGTCGCATGTCCTCCGGAAGCGCATTACGGACCTGCGTATCTTGTGGGTCCCATCCCCCTACCGATAGCAGAGCTGTCGTCACCTTGGGGTAGAGGGCCATAGCCCTTCTCAAGTCTGGGTGCTCCTTCAGCTTGTCTGCGATTTGACTGTCCTGTACATAGAGAGGAACGAATAGGGGGTATACGCGTCCGCCGGAGCGTGCAGCCACACCCTGAGCGACGCCTATCGGCGAGGTCTCCAAATCGTCTCCAAGGAACCCGGTGAGTTGGACGATCGTCAGGTTCGGCAGAGACTCCAGTTGGCTGGTGGTCTCGGTGAGGGTTCGTCCCCAAGCTACTCCGAACACTTCGCCTTCGACTAGGGTATTGCTCAGAAGGCCGGCCGCTTCTGCTCCTACTTGGCGACGAATTTCTTTCTCAGTGCCCTCGGAGCGCACAACGATGCACTTTTCGATGCCTAGCCAATTTGCCAGTTCCTGACTCAGCTCGGGATCCGGCAGGCCCACGTCATCGATTTGGATCTTCACAATTCCGGTCTCGCGAGCACCGATTAGGAGTCGCGCCACCTTGAACCGGGAAATGCCAAACTGTTCTGCAATCTCCAGGTTAGATTTTTCGTTGAGATAGTGTTCCCGCGCTACCTGTGCCATGAGCTTTCGTTCCGACACTGTTTCTTCTCCAACCGTGTCGGAAGGCACCTGGGCCTCGGAAATCCGCCTCATCATTCCCCTAACCTTTTTGTCTGCGTCCACTTTACCCGGGAAAGTCCTAGGGTGGCACGAGCGGCCGGGCTGCTCGCGCAAGCTCGGCCGCTCGTTTGTTTTCTCTGCTGGTTCTACGGGATGTCTGATAAATCCTTCAAGCCGACGGCTCCCCCTGGGTGGCTGTGGAGAACCCTGTCCCAACCGTATTCTTTGAGATTCATGAGGGTCATGCAGAGGGCATCTCCCCAAGAAGCGTGTGCCAGAGAGCTCCCGGTGGCGATGACGCCGCCCAGGTCCGCTCCCGGGCTATCGACGACGGCTACCTGATCCACCGCTGCTTCGAGAGGTGTTTTTGCAACCGAGGTGAGTGCGATGGTGGCAGCACCCCGTTCGCGTGCGCGTTTTACCAACTCGGTCAGCTCTTCGGATTCGCCTCCCTTTGAGATTGCTATGACCACGTCCTTGTCGCCGATTGAGCCGAGGCTCCCGTGGAGACCGTCCACGGGCGACAAATAGAACGCGGAGGTGCCTGTGACATTCAGCAGGTGAGCTAAGCGCCTTGCGATGGTGCCCGAAGTGCCGGCGCCGGTGACTACTACTTTCCCATCAAGTGACCGAAGCATCTCAACAACGTCGAGGAATGAATCGTCGATCTGCTGGGATGCCACGCTAAGGGCAGCCGCTTCCTTTTGCATGTACTCACGGGCAGTCTCTATTGTCTTTTCTCTGTCAAGCACTGGTTATTACCTCTCTACGTTCACTAGCTTCTTTTCGAGCGAGTCTGCGCACTGCTCGTTGTGCGTGCAGTCGCCTTTCAAACGCGACTACTGATGCCCCCACCAAGATTGCGCCTTGGACAATCTGGTAAATATATGGAGAGACCCCGATCATGTTCAGGCCGGATGCGATCATCTGCAGGACGACTGCAGCGACGCCTACTCCTATAACCGCCCTCTTGCCGCCAAAGGGGTTAGCTCCTCCCAGCACGGCGATCGTGATGGCAACCATCAAATAGGAGCCGCCGTAGGAGGCGGATGCCGCCCCCGTTCGTGACACCATGATGATGCCTGCTATCGCTGCCAGGATCCCGGTGAACATGTAGGTACGGATCGTAAGGTCGGTAATTCTAAACCCCGAAAACAAAGAGGCCGTGTCGTTGGATCCCATCATGGTCACCCGAATGCCGTATTTGGTGCGGTTCATGATTCCCCACACCGCAGCCGCAACAAGGATGAACAGCCAGAACACGGCAGGAATACCTAGAAATTTTCCTACTCCGAGCCCGGTGAGTATATTCGTGGTGCCGTAGATTGCTTCACCGCGCGTAGCGACGATAGCGATCCCCGCGTACACCTGCATGGTTGCCAGGGTCGTCAGAATCGGTGTCACTTTGAACTTCGCAATGACAAATCCGTTCAGCAGTCCGCAGGCCGCCCCGACTGCAAGCGCTGCAGCCACTGCGAGCACGGTTGCCAAGAAGTCGTTCATTCCCTGTTCCATCGCGTAACCCGAGATCCACGCAACAAGCAAGGACGCTAGGTTCGCAACCGGGACGATAGAAAGATCAATACCCGCAGCAGTCATTGCTACAGCAATGGCCAATGCCAGGATGGCGATCTCCGGGACAGACAGAGCAATGGACTCTATGTTGAGGCCACTGGTGTAAACGGTGGGATTAGCCACTGTGAAGATCGCGGCTACGACAGCCCCTATCCCAACCAGTCCCCACGTATAGCCGTCGCTGCTGCGAAACCGGGGGAGGATCTTTGCGACTAATCCCTGTGTTTCTTTCGTTTTATCGGTACCCATTGTCACACCTCAATCTCTTCCAAAATCTTGCCCATGTAGGTCTTCTGGGCGGCTGCGCGTGCTTGGATTGCGACGAGCACTAGGATCACAGCGCCGATCACGAATACGTGCCAGTAGCTCGACAGGCCCAGTCGGACAAGGCTGTTCTGCAGCAGGGAGATAAGGATCACGCCGTAGAACGTCCCCTTGACTGAACCCCTACCACCCGCGTCGGAGGCGCCACCAATGACGACTGCGGCGATCACGCTCAGCTCGGTGCCTACGAGCTCGAAGGGAGAGGCGTGCTGCGACAGAACCACATGTGTCATTCCTGCCGCTCCCGCTAGGGTGCCGGCTATCAGATATATACCCACCTGGATGCGTGGGACGCGGATGCCGATCCTTCTGGCGGATTCCTTGTCGCCTCCGATCGCGTACACGGATCGCCCAAACATGGTCCTGTTCAGGAGCACCCACAGCCCTACAGCCAGGAGCAATATAGGGACAAGCAGAATGCTCACCGGGCTTCCACCGAGGCGGAATATCGAGGTCGTCCCGACGCTGCCCAGTTTCGCTGGGAGAGTTGACATGTACGCGTCGCCGATGAAGGCGATTAGAACGCCTCGGAAAATAACCTGCGTTCCGAGTGTCGCGATCAGGGTCTCCATCTGGTAGCGCGCCACTAGCAATGCGTTCAGTGAGCCAAGAACCAGCCCAACGAGTGCCGCAGCTAGGAATGGCCAAAAGGCTCCGTCCAGCCCCAGGCGCGTCATGACGGACACGACACCGTAGCCCGCAAATATGGCTATTGCCGTGAACGATACGTCCATGCCCCCGGATATGATCACCAGAAGTAGCCCCAGGGCAAGAGCCAGTGTCACCATGCCTGAGCGGATTATGTCGGCCGCAAATTGCAAGGTGAGGGCACCGGGGCTGACAATCGCTGTTATAAGGAGAAGCAGGAGAATAAGGAGGAGAAGAAGCCCCTCATTATTCTCTCCCCAGAACCAATGGCGAGCTCTTTCTAAGAGGCCATCTTCCTTTCGAGCGGGTCGAGTGGGGGTCATGCGTACATCCTCTCTCTGATGATTTCCTCTTTGACGCCGTCCGCAGTTAGTTCGTCAGTCAGGCGACCGCGCTTGACTATCAGGACCCGGTGGCAAACGGCTACAAGCTCGGGCAGGTCGTCTGAGATCATGAGGAACCCGATGCCCTGACCTGCGGCTACGCGAAGCAGCTCTAGGATTGCTGCTTTCGACCCAGCGTCGACTCCGACGGTTGGCCCGTTCAGGATCAAGAGCTTCGGGTCGGTGAACATCCATTTCCCCAACACAACTCTCTGCTGGTTCCCACCTGACAGAGATGAGACAGGGTTACCCACGTTGTCCGTTTTGATGGTGAGCTGAGAAACCAACTGCTCAACGGATGAGTTGAGTTTTGACGTTTCTATGACTCCGCCGAATCCGGCGACTTTGCCCAGGCCAGCCGACACCATGTTTATGTCGATCGGCTGACTTAGTACAAGCCCCTCAGTGAGACGGTCTTCCGGAACGTAGGCAATCCCAGCCTGGATTGCGTCCCGTACCGAGCGAATCGAGTATTCTCTTCCTTCGACGTGAATCGTGCCGGAAGTTGCGGGTATCACTCCGAAAATTGACTCGGCTATTTCTGATCTGCCCGAGCCCAAGAGCCCGGTTAGCCCCACGATTTCCCCTGCCCTAACATCAAAACTGATGTCTTCAAAGAGGTCGGTCACACCCAACTCGCTGACAGCTAGCACCGGGATGGCATCCTTGTCGCCGGGTAGCTCTGCAACGACTCGGTCCACGTCTGGCAGATAACCCAGAAGCGATTCAACGAGTGATGAGGGAGTGAACGAGTCTGCGGGGCCCTCTGCAACAACATGGCCGTTACGCAGGACCTCGATCCTGTCCGAGATCATGAATACTTCCTCGGTTTTGTGCGAGACAAAGACTATTCCAACGCCGCGACTTCGTAGTTTGTTGACGATTGCCACGAGTGACTGGATCTCGGTCCACGTGAGGGCAGTGGTGGGTTCATCCATGAAAAGTACCTTCACGTCTAGCGCGAGTGCCCTGCATATCGCCACCAACTGTCTGTCAGCGACTGAGATATCTCCGACCCTGGCGTTCAGATCAAGGGACACCTCCAACTCATCGGTTACCTGCCGCGCAAGCCGCAGTGCATCTCGAGAAGACACTCTCCACGACTGCTCCTCCACTCTGGATGACATTGCGATGTTCTCTGCCACTGTCAAATTTGGGAACAGCGACATGTCTTGGAAAATCACCTGTATGCCCGCTCGCACCGCGTCGATGGCAGAGCCTGGTTGCAGAAGCTCACCGTTTACGCGGACGGTGCCGGTGTCGGCCGTTTCCACACCCGAAATGATCTTGATGATCGTTGATTTTCCGCTACCGTTAGCTCCTGCGAGACACAGCACTTCACCCGGTTTTACGACCAGGTCCACGTCCACTAGAGCTTTGACGCCGCCGAATGCTTTGCTAACTCCTTGTGCTTCTAGAACGTACTTCATAAGTCTCCTCCAGAGGTCAGGGGGCTCGAAGGCCCCCTGACTCAGTGCCTAGAATGGATAGTCCGCGACATTTTCGGTGGTGATCGAAATCCAAGCGTTTCCGAAGAAGTTCTTTTCCTCTTCAGGATCTTTCACAAGGGACTCATATCCCGGGATCCCCAGGTCCGTTCCCTCTTCGATCGTCTTGCCTTCGGTCACGAGCTTGACCGCAGACAGCATGGCTTCCCCCGCCAATGCGGGATCCCAACCGGTGATGACATCAACCGCGCCGGTCTTCAGGAGTTCTCCGGCGGTCGAAGGTGTCGAGGTCCCCACGACGCAGGTGGAGTCTTCTTTGCCAGCTTCTTGCACAGCGCGGCCAACGCCCGCAATATCGGTAGAGGCAGCGCCTAGAAAGCCCTTGATATTGGGATATGTCGCTAGAAGCTCCTTGGTGCGCTGGTAGGCGACATCCTCGCTCTCATCAGAGGAAATAGGGTCTGCCACTCGTGTGATGCCTGGGAAGTTCTCCGCTGCTTCGGCTAGGGCTCCGTCCGCCCAGGCATTGTGAGAAGCGACGGTGAGTGAGCCTACAAACTGCGCGTATTCCCCTTCGCCCCCCATGCAGTCGGCCAACGTTTCCATCTGGAAGGCCCCGTAAGCTTTGTTGTCGAACGCCTCGATATTTGCCGTAGCGTTCTGGATGCTGGGAGCCTCGTGAGTGACGACGATGATTCCGGCTCCCTCAGCGCGTTTCAGTACCGATTCGACAGACTGAGGGGAGTTCGGGACTACGGTCAGCGCGGTAGGGTTTTGGGGAATGGCGTCGTTGATGACCGCAATTTGTTTTTCTTCCGAGGAGTCGTCGCCCGCTACCTGGGTGACAGTCCACCCGGGGTTGGCCTCAGCCCACTCCTGGTTTCCCACCTCCATCCGATTGAACCATTCTCCACCCGCCAACTTGACGACGTTGAAGACCACGTGGTCCCCATCGGATGATGGTGCTGCCGCGCCGCTCTGGTCGCTGCCGGAACTGGACCCTCCGGTCGTGCTGCAGGCACCCAGTGCAAGAACAGGGACCGCGGCAAGAGCCGCAATTCTCCATAGTTTCGTTGTTTTCATTGTTTTCCTCTCGGTTCGTTACTCGTTGTTTCTTTTCGGATTTTCTGTGTGTGTAGGGTGCTGACTATTTGGTTTGTGTCCCCGCACGCTTGGCTAGGGTGCGCAGCAGGTGCATTCGCTCGGGCCGTTCCTTTCCGAATTCGCGGTACAGCTCCCGGTACAGAGCAAGAAGTTCCGCGTAGGCCGCCACGTTCTCTTCGATTGGTACGTATCGGTGGCTGGTTGGGGGAGCCATGGCGGCGGCTTCGCGGAAGTCAGCGAATCCGCCTTTATCTGCCCCCGCGGCCAACGCCGCATGCATCGCTGCCCCTACCGCTGGTCCTTGCTTGGAAGAGCTGACTTCTATTGGCCGCTCTAAGACGTCGGCGAGCATCTGCATCAGCAGCGGAGATTTCAGGCCGATGCCACCGGCGATCACTACTCGGTCTATTGGGACTTCCGATGCTTCGAAGGCGTCGAAGATTTCTCTTTGCCCAAAGGCGGCGCTTTCCAGCAGGCTGCGGTAGATGTCTTCCGGTTTCGAAGTGACTGTGAGTCCTAGGATGAGACCTGAGAGGTCGCCGTCCTGAAGGGTGGAGCGGTTTCCGTTGAACCAGTCCAAGCTCAGAATTCCCGATTCGCCTATTTTGAGATCGGCTGCCTTCTGTTCGAGCAGCCCGAAAATGGTGGTGCCCTGACGCTCGGCCTCTTTTTCAAACCAGTTCGGAACAAGATTCTCAACGAACCAGCCGAACGTATCTCCGACGCCACTTTGGCCGGCCTCGTATGCCCAGTACCCCGGTATGAGCCCGTCTTTCGCAATCCCGGCGACGCCTTCCACAAGGTGAAGGTCTTCTGTAAACATCAGGTTGCACACGGATGTTCCCATGACCAGCAGCATCTGGTTGGGTTCCCAGATGCCGACGCCCACGGCAGCAACGTGTGCGTCCGAGTTGCCCGCGGCCACTACCGTTTCTGTGTTGAGCCCAAGTTCATCTGCCCACTCGGCGCAGAGCTGGCCTGCCGGAGCTCCAGGGAGTAGGAAATCCTGACCTAGTAGGTCCGTAGATTTGGAAAAGCCCGGGGAAAGCTCTTCGAGGAACTCTGCGCTGGGGTATCCCCCACAGGTGGGTTGAAAAGTCTCCTTATAGCCGGCAACCGAAGCTGCTCTGCTTTCCTTGCCGACCAGAGTCGACACGATCCAGTCCTGCAACTCCAGCACCCTGTAGGCAGCAGCGAAAACGTCCGGCGCCTCTTCGAACATTTTCAGTAGCTTCGGGAAGGCCCATTCAGAAGATAGCTTTTGACCGTAAAAGTCTAGGAAACACTCGGATCGCGCAGATGCTAGATCGTTGATCCGGTCTGCTTGCTCTTGGGAAGAGTGGTCCTTCCATAGCCGCGGCCACGCATATGGGTTACCGGCCCACTTTTCGTCCAGCGCCAGCGGTACCAGGTCTTCGTCGGTCGGCAGGATTGTGCAGGCAGTTGCGTCGACGCCGATTCCGATGATGTCGGCGGCGGCGACTCCGGAGGCCGCGACAGCCTCCCGCACGGTCTTCCTCAACCCGGTCAGGTGGTCCGAAGGGTTTTGAAGTGCCCACGAGTAGCCAACCTTCTCGCCTGATGTGGGCAGCTGCGTGTCGATTACGCCATCCGTATAGGCAAAAACTGCCGCAGCAAGCTCCTCCCCGCGATCGATGTCAAAAACCACGGCCCTGCAGCTCTCGGTCCCGTAATCAACGCCTATGGCGCATTTCCCTGTCACGTGTCGCTCCTTCGCCGAATCGCCTAACAGACATCTACTCAAATGAGCACTGATATGCTCGTTTGTATTTTGAGTGTATACAGGCACGGCGCTCATTTGCAAGTGACGTTACTCATTTGTTGCATTTCGGCTTTGCTGGGAGAGCCGACGGCGCTATCGCTGCTTGTAAGTGAGATAGAGAGCGCGGTTCGTCGCCTGTTTTGGAGCCGAGGGGATTGGCGATCCGCCTATAGGGAGCCCAGTTCTTCATTCGTCACTCCCGGCTGTGCGTTGTGAGATCCGCGCCTGAGGCTGTCGCTGCCGCAGCGAAACGTGCCGGTTTGCCACACGGTTTGTGATACGCAGTGCTGTTCCACGACACTCCCCGGGCTCCCCGCAGGGATTGCTTCCCGGATCGCGGACAGCTCCTGCGCCGCGTGCGCCTCTGGACTTCCGTTCCCCCTAACATATGGAGAGGAGCCGTGATCACGCTGGTGACATCTCGCTGGCTTGGGCGTCAGCGGGGAAGAACGCCAGGTTGTTTCCGATCTGGAGACGGGAGAGGAGTCGCCCTGGACGGGCCCCGTCAGTTGGAGCTCTTGCGGCGACGCCGGTCTGCTTGAGGTAGCCGAGGAATCCGCCGCGTCTATGCGGCATTCAATTCTCCCGTGTTGGGCCAGTTACGCAAGGGGCATCGGCAACCCGAGGCAGCACCATCGCTGCCCATTTGATCCGCTTACTTCGGGGACCCGGTGGACCATTGCCTCCGGAGGTTCGTTGGTGACCGAGGGCACCGGCGTAGCTAAATTGATCGGTTCCGTTAGGTGCCTTAACCAGGCGAAAGGCCCGCCCCCAAAAAGGGAGCGGGCCTTCCAACAGGTAAAGACCGCGGCGTTACTTGCCTTCGGCCAGCAGCACCTTCTCTGCCGCGCGGGTCCACGTGCCGTCAACCATCTCTGAGGCAACGACAGGCATGACCTCTGCAATCTCATCCAGCTTCACAACACCAAGGTCGTGCAGCTGCGGGTAGACCAGGATCTTCCCACCGGAGGTGCGGTTTTCCACCATCTCCAACGCGTCGGGTACACCAGCCAGGCCGGTGATTGCCCACAGGGACACGTTCGTGTCGATCAGACCGGCCTCGAGCTTCGTCTTGATTGAGACCATGTCGGAAATACGAGACCCGGAGGTACCGGAAAGGTAGACGCCATCTCCAACAATCTTGTCGGTGTCCAGCTCAGCTGCCTGACCGGCGGGGATCCCAGCGAACGCGTTCACGATCGCCCCGGGGGTTGCCAGGTCGACAGCCTGGGAGACCAGCGCGGGAACGGGAACCATCACGGTGATGTAGGAGTAGCCGTCGCCGATCTCTTCCTTCGTGGAGTTGATGATCTTCAGCGGCACTTCGTGCTTGATGGCAACGGGTGCGGCCACCTCTTCTAGGCGGGCCAGGCGCGCATCATCAACATCAATGCCAACAATGCTCAGGTCCGGGGTGCCGGAGACAGCGCCCAGAACGACGTGCATCAGACCCATGGGTCCGGCGGCGCCGATGATTGCCTGGTTGTCGGCGGGGCGCAGGCCCGGGTTTGCCGGAATGCGAGCGTACCCTTCCACTGCGGAGTTGCCGCGCGTACCGGTGTAACGAATCAGGTCGTAGTGAATACGGCCCACGTCGATCTTGGTCTTCCGGTCCACGGAGCCACCAGCCAGGACAACGTCCAGGATGCCCTTCGCAGGAAGCATGTTTTCCAGCTTCTCGATGACGTCGCCCGAGGTACCGAAGTAGATGATGTCGTTGAACTTCTTGTCGGCAAGATCGTCCAGCTCGGCACGTACCGCGTCCGGGTAGTCGGCACCAACAACGGTGATCGAGGCGGGGGCGGACTGAGCGATGAGCTCGTCAACTCCCTCGATAACACCGCCTTCATCTACGACGACCAGCAGGTCGCCGCCTTCCTTGAGGGTCTGACGCTCAGTCCACTCGTAGGAGGCTTCCGCTGTCGCCCAAGGCTCAATCAGACCAACCTGGGAGGCCGCGGGGCCGTCAGTCACGGGGATCAGGAACGACTCCCCGGACTCGGGGTCGATGATTACGCGCTCGTCAACCAGCGTGTACTCTTGCAGCGCACCGTCCAGGTTGTAGCCGAAAGCGGCATTGGACTTAGCTGTGGGCAGGTGACGGTAGTCAGCCTGGATGAGGAAGCGTTCGCCGACCTTGAAGTCTTTGACTTCGTCGCCGACCTTCACCACGACCGCGACGGGCTCGTGACCCGGGACGACCGGCTGGTCGCCGGGGACGTAGGTGGGGATTTCGGCCAGTTCTTCAGCGGTTAGGCCCCCAACGATCTCAGACTTGCGCGGGTGGGAATCGAACGCGTTGATCAGTTTGATGTCGGAGAAGCAGATGCCACACGCTTCCACCTTCAGCAGGATCTGACGCGGGCCGACCTCGTACATCGGCTTGGAGGGGTTAACAACCGCCTCTTTGACGCCCACAAACTGGAGGGCGTGCTGGGTTTCCGGTATCTGAATGGTCATTTATCTCTCCTGGTCAGTTCAACATGTTCTGGCCGCCAGTGACGGGCACTGCCTGGCCGGTTTCGTAGTTCTGGTCAACAATGTAGTAGATGGCTGTCGCCAAGTCGGCGGGAACGCAGCCCCGGTTCATTGGCACTTTCGCCTCGTAGAACGCACGCACTTCCTCGATGGTTGTCGCGCCTGGGACCTTGCCCGTGTTTAGGTACTGGACGAACAGTCCGCGGTCCGGGTCCATCCACAGCGGGCCGTCCAGGAAGTTCCCCGGGCAAATCGCGTTCACCTTGATGCCGTCTTCGACAAGCTCTAGGGCGAAGGACTGAGTCAGCCCGATCCCACCGAATTTGGAACCGGCGTAAGCGAAGTTGCGTTTCGACCCTTCCAGTCCGGACTTCGAGTTGATTTCGATGATGTCGAACCACATGTCCGGGCGGACCCTGTTCTGGATCGCCATGATAGGGGCGGCTGCCTGTACGCACAGGAAGTAGCCGCGGTAGTTCACCGCTGTCACCAGGTCGAAGTCGGCAACTGGCTGGTCCATAACGGAACCTGCGCGGAGCACCCCGGCGTTGGAGACGAACACGTCCACGCCGCCGAAGATGCGGCAGACGTCGACCATCAGCTCCTTGGTGGAGGACTCTTCCGAGACGTTGACGGGCAGGGCCACGACGCGGTCGGCACCGTACTCGGCGTTCATCACGTCGGCTTGCGCCTGCGCGCCATCCAGGTTCATGTCGGCCAGGACTAGCTGCGCGCCCTGCTTGATCAGCTCTTGGGCAATGCCCAGGCCGAATCCTTGCGCGGCGCCGGTGACGACGACTACTTTCTTGTCGAGGCGACCGGAGCTGGTTCCCGCTGCCATCGAGCGGCGGTATGCTTCCGCTTCCCAGTTCTCAATGAAGGAGCGTTCCGCGTCGTTCATCGTCTTCACTGTGCCAAGGCGGTTCGCATCGCGCGCAACCCGCAGGGCATCCACGTACGTGCCCAGAGCGGTCTTCGCGCCAGCCAGGTCCGCGCCGGCGCCCAAGGCGACCAGGCCGGGGATCACGGCGATGATCGGGTCGCGTCCGTGCTTCTCGCGGTAGTCCACAAGGGCGGCTTCTACTGCGGGGACAACGTCGCCCTCGGTGGGAAGGTCAAGGACCATCGGGTAGGAAGCAGCGTAGACGATCTGGTCGGGGATCAGCGGTCCTTGCTCGGCAAGCGCAGCGCCAGCGGCGGAGGCTGTCGTGGATCGAACCAGGTCGGAACTGTCCGAGGTCACAACTGCCAGGGAATCCTCAGAGCCCAGCAGCCCGCGCAGTGCGGGTGACACGTTGGTGAGGACCCGCTTCAGGGCATCCTCATCAAGCTCTGGTGTCTCCGGTTCTTCGGTTTTCGCCAGCGCTGCGTTTACTGCGTCCTCAAGTTTCTTGGAGCGCTCGTCAATCTCAGCGGCCGTGTTGCCCGCAATGATGATGCCGTGGTTCTCCAGCAGGATGATTCCGGGGGTTGTCCCGGTCTTCTCCCGGTATTCCTCCACGACCTCGTAAACCTTGCGCGCCAGTGGTACGCCCGGATCCGTGTAGGGAACCAGCGCCGCTTCGTCACCCAGCAGTTCAGCGGTGAGCTTGGCCGCGTCCTGGTTGCAGGTGATTGCGTTCGCAACCAGCGGGTGGGAATGGAGTATCAGGGTGTCAGGCAGAAGCGCGTGGAAAAGGATCTCCACGCTGGGGCGCCTGCCCGTGTCCCGCACCTGCGCTTTTTCAGCGGCGACGCGGACGGGGTCCCCGTCTACTTCCTCGTCACTGTGCAACGCGTCCAGCAGGACATCAATGCGAAGGGGAACCAGGTCCTCGGCTTTCAGCGTCGCTAAGGGAACACCGGAAGGCTTAATGTAAAGGACACCGTCCTCCTTGACGGAGGCGTTGCCGCCACCGGCCCGGGAGTATTCAAGGTTGGAGCCGTAGCGGTTCGCTACTTCGATAAGTTCAGCTGTGCTCATGCTTCCTGTCCTTCGATGATCTTTGCGCCAAGTGCTGCGAGCTCTGCCTGGCGGGCCTTTGCGTCGCCACCAACGATGTTGCCGTCAGCGTCCACGTAGCCCGGTTTGCCTTCGGCAACCAGAGCCTGGTGGGCTGCGATCACGCAGGTTGAGTCGTAGAAGACCTTGCGTGCGTAGTCGGACATCGGGCCGTCGACGCAGGCGGGGTCCAGCGGGATGCGGTCTGGGGTGTTGTGTTCGGTCCCGGCAATGACCAGCAGTCCCGCGTCGGAGTAGGCCTTCACGTACTCATCGACACACGCCGACGTGTTCCGGATCGGAATCAGCTCAGCCATGTGGATTCCGCGCTCCAGTAGACGCTGGGCCAGTTCCGCGGCAGGGTCCTCGAACGGGCAAATGGGGCTGGTGCCGTCGGCAAGGGTCGGGTAGACAGGAATGCCGTCCATCGCCAGGATGTACTCGTAAGCTTCGTCGAAGCTGAGGGGAACCTCGGGCGCGAAGCCGGGGGTGCCGGTCTTCAGCAGGCGGGAGCGAATCTCACCCTGGAGAGACGCCGGGTTGTCCAGATCAGCTTCGGGGGCGACGCCGCCGTATAGGGTGGTGAGAACCTCTACCTGCTCTTCGCGCGGAAGGGCGCTGACAGCTTCCTGGAAAGCACCCGCGATGTGGCGTTCCTGAAGGGACACCCACTCAACGGGCACGCCGCCCTTTTCGGCGACGGAAGCCGCGATGACCTCGGGCGTCAGTCCCGTGTCAAAACCGTTCTGTGCACACCAGTCGGCCAACTGGTTAACCATGGCGGCGGCGCGCTCATCGTTTCCGGCGCGGATCTTGTCCGCGATTTCCTGTGCGCGAGGCGACTTCGCCTTGAACGGTGCGATCCCCTTACCGCACAGGTACATGCGGCCCGGATTGGACGGGTCGTTGATCCGGACGCCTTCCTCGGCAAGCTCAGGAACCAGGGTGATGAACTCCAAGCCGTACAGGGGGGTGATCCCCGCCGCGCCCGCTGCGTCGCGGAAGCGTTCGTAGACGGTCTGGTCGTAGAAGTTTGAGATCCCCATCGCGGCTACCTGCTGGTCAATGCCAGCCTGGATCGCCTCGTCAACCGTCGTGTAGGCGGAGAAGTTCGGGGGGAAGTGGACGTGAGTGTTTACAACTGGAGTGTTAGTCATTTTCCTTATTTCTTGTACAGTTCGGTCTCAACGTTGAACGCTTCGACGACGCGGTTCAGTTCCTCGTCTGACAGGCCGGGGGCAGGACTACCCAAGGCCAGGTTTTTGTATTCGTACATGGCGCCGGTCTCTGCGTACTCGATGCGGTCCGAGGCGCGCAGAGGGGACGTGTCCGAGCGGGCCATCACCCCGTGCTTCTGCCACATGACGATCTGGTACTTACGCAGGTTTTCCACGTTCGCGCGCATGAGTTCATCGGATCCGGGAATCATGAACGGCAGGTAGCCGATCCCTTCGCGCAGCTGCACGACGGTTTCCGGTTCCCACCGGAGAACAGCCCGGTTAAGTTCCTCAGTCGAGGTGTACTGCGGCATGTGCGACAGCATCACCAAGTTCGGCGGCTGGGCGTGGATGACCGCGTGGAACGGCAGGTTTCTCTCCGCGATCTGGTCCTGGTGGACCGCCAGGTGAGAGTTGAATTCAGAGGTGGGAACGTCAAAGTTCCCGGTTTGCCGGAAGTGGAGCGTGGCGGTGTCGCCACCTTCGTGAACGACGACGGCTCCCACGTTGCGACCGGGGTCGTGAGCCAGGTCGCGCAGACGCGTCCCTGAACCGGTGACCAGCACCGTGTACCCAGCCAAAGCGGGGGAGTGGTACGGAAGGTCAATTTCCTTGGTGTGGGGGAAGTAGGAGGGGAGGTCGACGTCCCAGTTGAAGGCCGCGGAGATGTTGCCTGCGCCCGCCTCCACCGCGCCAATGTCGTTCAGACGACGACCAGCAGAGCTGAAGCCCTCCAGGACCTCGTCAAGGTTTTCCGGATATGAAGCTGTTCCCATTAGTTAGTTCCTTAGTTGGTTTTGGAGAACGCACGCCGATTGGCTTCGTCCCACTTTTCAGCCGGGACGTCGTAGACGCCGGGGCGGTATTCCTTCAGGTCTACGGACGCGCGGGAAACATCCCTGAGTGCCTCTAGGCCTCCGTCGATGTACCCGCAGGCACGCGCCTGCACCAGAAGGTTCCCCAGAGCGGTACCTTCCGTCGGGCCGGCAATAACCGGTAGTCTTGTTGCTTCCGCGGTGAGCTGGCAAAGCTCTCCGTTCTTGGAGCCGCCGCCGACAATGTGGACGGCTTCCACCTGGCGTCCCGCCAGGTCTTGCTCCAAGTTGATCGCGTTGCGATAGGCCAAAGCCAAGGAATCCATGACGCAGCGAGTGATCGCCACCGGGTCGTCTTCCAGGGTTTGGCCGGTCTCTGCCGCGATCTCAATCAGACGTGCCGGCATGTCCCCGGGCGGGAACAGTCTCTCATCGTTGATGTCGACAACGACTTCCAGTGCAGGCAACTCTAGGGCGCGCGCAAACTGCTCGTTGATTTCCATGTCGCGACCCTGTTCCGCCCAGGTGCGGCGGCACTCGTTATGCACCCACAGGCCCATAACGTTTTGCAGGTAGCGGACGGTTTTATCCGCGCCAAGTTCGTTCGTGAAGTTCGCGGATTCGGATTCCTCCGTGAGCACGGGCTGATCCAGCTCCAGTCCGACAAGTGACCAGGTGCCCGAGGAGATGAAAGCGAAGTTCGAATTACGCGCCGGAACCGACACCACAGCGGATGCCGTGTCGTGCGAGGGGACCGCAACCACCTTGATGGGTGTTTCCAGCAGTCCTTCCTTCGTTTCTCCCACGATGGTTCCGGGCTCTACCAGGTTCGCCAGTACTTCCCCGGCCGGGACCCCGTAGGTCTTTTCCACATGGTCGACAACGACGTCTGACCACTGCCGCGTCTGCGGATCCAGCAGGCCCGAGGTGGAAGCAATTGTGACTTCTGCGTTCTTCTCACCGGAGAGCCAGAAAGAAATCAGGTCGGGGGTGAACAGGACGGTCTCTGTCTTGTCCCAGCCCTCAGCATCCGTATCAGCCGCGAACTGGAAAACAGTGTTGAAAGGCTGCACCTGAAGGCCGCTGGCGGCGTAGAGGTCCCGCGGGGGCATCTTCTCAAAAAACTCTTCGAAGTTCTCGGTCCGGTCATCCCGGTAGTGCCACGGCTCCTCAAGGAGCTCATCGTTTTCATCCAGCCGTCCGTAGTCAACGCCCCAGGTGTCAACGCCTACCGACTCCAACCGGCCTCCAGAGAGCTCCTGCGCTTTCCGCAGTCCCCCAACGATGCTGTTGAAAAGGTGCTGAGAATCCCAGTGGATCCCATCTTCGTGCTTTACCGGCCCATTCTTGAAGCGAGCCGTCTCTTCCAGAGTGATTTTTCCATCTTCCAGGCGTCCCAAGATCACGCGGCCGCTAGAGGCTCCCAAGTCTGCTGCAGCAAAAAACGCAGGGCCTTCAGCCGGCGGGGTGGATGAGTTCTTCTCGGTCATACTTCGCTTCCTCGCGGTGACATTCGGTTAAGGTCCGCTCCCGGCCAGTTCCGATTCGTAAGAGAAGCGAATCAAAATCAAAACGGGATCGAAAGGTGCTTACGTCGGTATTGTATCATTATGTCAGTCGACTTCAAGCCCCAAAATGACGGTGGTAGTGCACGGCAACCCGTGATATTCCGCGCACATCGCCCCAATTTGGCCCACGCTGACCCCGCCTCGAGTGGCGTCACTTTCGATTGCTTACGAGTTTTATCATCTCGACGGTGATAAAGACTTGGTGCCTCCGACGTCGAGATGAGACAGCGGTTGGGACTCCGGGCGCGGCCATCCCCGGTGGGGTTCCGGGCAAGCTGGCCGTTCCCGATCCTCCAGCTAGGGTACTTTGCACGGCGTAGGCTGGGCGGGGCCGAACTGCCGCTCCCCATTTTGGGGAATTCGGGGTACTCCATATCAGGCAGTGCGGAGCCCAGGGCTGAAAGCGTGATCATTCCCTGTGGAAATCCCCGTGCAGCGCTGCATCGGGTTAGTGGTTCTCCTGGCCCTCCAGGATCAGGGTGGCACCGTATTCGGCTAGCTCTCTTCTTCCCGCACCATCAACCAGCAAATTGCCCGTTGCGTCTACGAAGCCTGGCTCTCCACGCGAAACCAGATCCTGGTGCGCCGCCAAGACGCTGGCTCCCTCCCAGAAGGCATCAGCCGCAAAGTCGGAGAGCGGCCCGTCCGCACAGGCGGGGATCAGCGGGGCGCGCTCCGGGGTGTTGTGCTCGTTTCCAACGCTCACGATCATTCCTGCGTCTTGGAAAGCCCGCACATACTTGTCCACGCACTTGCTGGTGTTTCGGATTGTGACCAGCTCCGCTGCGTGCAGATTACTCTCCCGCAGGCGCCTGGCAAGCGCATCCGCTGAGGCCTCGTAGTCGCACATGGGACTGACCCCATCCGCAACTGCGCAGTAGGTCGGTACACCCCCGAGCTCAAGGATCATGTCGAAGCCCTCAGCGAAGGTAACCGTGGAGTCTGGAACGAATGCGGGTTGTCCATCCTTTAGCAGTCTGGCTCTGATCTCAGCTTGAAGGGCCCCTTGGTCTTCAACCGATCCTTGGACGGGTTGTCCAAAGGCTTTCTGAAGGATCTTCGAGCGCTCCCGGGCGCTAACTCGAAGAAGTCTTTCAGCAAAGGCCCCGGCGATGTGCCGTTCTTGGAGGGACACCCAGGCCTCTGGCAGCTGACCGTTTGTAGCCACCTCGGAAATCACTTCCTGAGCTGTCACCTGGAATGGAAGTCCCGACTCGCTCATGATCTCAGCCAGCAGCTCGACCTGCCTGGCGGCACGCGCGTCGTTTGATCGCCTGATCCGGTGCGGGGTTTGCGTGGCTGATCCCTGGGTGAGTTCCAGGTTGAGGCTGCGCCCCTGAAGGTAGTAGCGGCCCGGATTGTAGGGGTCGTGCACAGTCCACCCAAGGTTTGCTAGATCTTGGTCAACGGTGATGACTTCCACGCCAAGAAGAGGCAGGATTCCGTGTGCCACCGCCTGCTTGGTGAACTCCGGGAACACCTGCATGTCGAAGAAGTTAGATGTGCCCGCAAGTAGCAGCCCTTCCGAACGTGCTTGCGCCAGCAAAGCGGGCACGGTTGCATCCGAAGACGCGTTGGGTGGCACGTGAATGTGAGTGTTGACAGGCAGAGGGCCCGGCGGTCTAGCGGATTTGTTCATTACAGTCCTTCGGAAGGCTCCCAAGCAGTCTGCAGGTCGGGGGTGCACCGTGCTTTAGCCGGAGACTCCAGATGGTTTCAAAAGTCGCAGCGCTCCGGTGGAACCCAGCCTACTCATTACTCCCTGTTGACACAGAGCTTTCTGGCAGGAGAGCGGACCGACAATACTCTGTAGCGCCGAGCCCGCGGTGCCCATAAGTCGGCTGAATGCCCGCAGTTCCTGTCCCACTGGCCAGTATTTCTCCAGTACGTATCCTCCCGCGGGATCCCGCCATCCCGACGCAGCCAGGCCGATCCGCAGTCTAGGGGACCTATCGGGGCCGGTTGAGCGAGGCGCGCACGCCGGGCGAGCGCAGGCAGCCTTCAGCCGCGCGCCCATTCGTCCGCCAGGGCCATAGCGACTGCGAGTTGCACGCGGTTTTCGACCCCAACCTTGCCCATGGCGGAGGCCAGGTGGGTTTTCACAGTAGCTTCGCTGACGTGCATCTGCCGTGCGATTTGCGCGTTAGAAAGGCCCTGTGTTGCAGCTGCCGCCGCTTCTTGTTCCCGTCCGGTCAGCTGGGGCAACCCAGCAGGAATAAGGGGACCCGCCGCGGCGGGCGTGCGCGCGTGGCGAATAAGTACCCGCGCAGCCCGCGGGGAGAGAGCCCCTTCTCCGCGCGCCACCAGGAGAACCGCTTCCGCGATCTCTTCGGGGGCGGCGTCCTTAGCTAAGAAGCCCTTCACCCCAGCCTGCACAGCGTCGATGACCGCTGCTTCGGTATCAAAGGATGTCAGCGCCAGCACATCCGGGGCATCCGGGATAGCGCGGAGTCGCTTAGTCGCTTCAATTCCATCCACGCGGGCCATCCGCAAGTCCATCACAACTACGTCTGGCCGGAGTCCAGCGACCAGGGCGGGAACCTGGTCACCATCTTCTCCGTGTCCCACGACTTCGATGTTCCACTTCTCCAAAATCGTTCCCAGCAGAGTACGAACTAAAGCGTCATCGTCAACAATGAGCACGCGGGTTTTCACGTCCATGGCATCCACGCTTTCACTAGCCAGTGGTTCCCATCCGGACCAGCGGAGAGCGTTCCCCCAAGGGCCCTGGCGCGCTCAGTCATGCCAAGCACGCCCATGCCAGAGCCCGTCACGGGCCGGGACACTCCGTTTCCAGAGGGCCTAAACGCGCTATCCGGATTGGGAAGCCAATTCGCCACCGCGATGCTGACACCTTCTTGGGGGCCGCCCCACATCTGAATGCTGACTCCGGAGCCGGGCGCATGCTTCGTGGCGTTTGTAACGGATTCCTGCAAGATTCTGTAGGCGGCGCGGGCAAGTGCTGGGGGCATCCCCTGAGTTTGGACCTGCACATCCGTCGTTATCTCTACGCCGGCCGTCTGAGCAGCGGCGACCAGGTCTTCCCATTCCGATAGCTGGGGGGCGGCTCCCGCGTATCCTTCCCCGGCTGAGTCCCTTAGGGAAGTGATCAGGCTCCGCATTTCTTCCAAGGCAAGATGGGCGCTTTCGCGAACTGCTCGAGCCACCTGCGGAACGTTTTCATCGGTGGTGGTTACCTCTAATGCGCCCGCATGGAGCGAAACAATGCTGAGGTGGTGGGCGACGGTATCGTGCATTTCCCGGGCTATCAGGTCGCGCTCCTCCTGGCGTCCCAGTTCTGACTGGAAGTATTCCGCTTGGGCGCGGTGGGCAGCGGCCGCTTCGGATTCAGCGCTGGCACGGCTCCGGTAGTACCGAATCCAGCCGCCTGCTAGGGAGAGCGCCATCAGGACCAGCCACATCATGATGTAGCTGCCCCCTCCCAGAGGCTCACTTACAGCTTCCGTCGTGACAAAGATGGATCCCAGGCCTTTCCAATGCCAGTCACGCCAAGCCGGAACCGCAGTGGCGAAGGCTCCCAGAGGGATGGCCCATGTCCAAGCGCGCCTGGGTTCACGTGCCATTACCCAGGTCAGGGCAATAGCTGGGCCAAATGGGGAGATCGGGAACAGGAACACTAGGGCGGACGACGCCATTAGTGTCAGTTCTGGCTTGCTGATCCTTAGGATCATCAGTAGGGCAGCCGCGGGGGCTGCAATGAAAAGCCCGATCATGTGCCACGTGTAGGAAGCAGGCGACAGTATCTCTACTGGCGGTATCGCTGCAACGCCCATGTCGAAGAATCCCACAAAAACCACGGCGACCAGGGTGCCAAGCGCAGACAACACTTTTGCCCAGGGGGCTCTTGCCGCCTGGGTGCTCCGCTGCGCCACTGACGTCTCCACAATTCCAGCTTAGGCACCCCACCGACAGGTTGCCTCACTCTCAGGGGTACTCTTCGCTCAGTTGGTCTCCTCCTTTAGGCCAAAAAGGTTCGTCCACTTGGCCGATGGAAAAAAGTACGCGCCCTTCTAACTTGGAAATGTGCCGGTTAACCGGCTTTCCCAAGACGCTTAGGAGCCAACATGTCCACCATCCCCCCAACCAGCGATTCGAACCCGCCCGCCCCGGTTCCCCCGCCTGGGACGCCGCCGCCAGGTATGCAACCAGGGGCACCAACTCCCGCGCCGGAGAAGTCGAAACTGGGCCTAATCGCGCTGATAGTAGCGATCGTGGGATTCATTTTCTCCGTGATCCCCGGGGCTCTCATAATCGGGTGGATTCTCCTTCCGGTTTCTTTCATTCTTTCGATCGTGGCCCTGTTCCAAAAGGGTAAGAAAACGAAAGCCATAATCGCCCTGATCATCACGATTGTTGGCTTTGTCGCCGGAGCATTCGCATTCCTGTGGGTGGTCGATGACGCACTCACAGAAGCTTTGGACGAGCTTTCCACGGAAACAGAAATCATCCAGGAAGAGGATGCCGAGGACCAGGAGGGAGGCAGTGCCGATCAGCTGGTAGAAGAGCAGGAGGAGTCCGAAGATGAAGGGAAGAGCGACCAGGAAGATGCTTCCCCCGCGGGTACCCGTGAGAATCCGCTTGCTTTGGGCGAGGAGATTGTTGCTGCTAATTGGACTGTGGTGGTCAATTCGGTGGATATGGATGCTACCGAGGAGGTTGTGGATGCGAGTATGGCTAACAGTGAGCCGGCAGATGGTAATGAGTATCTGCTGGCTAACCTGACTGCGACTTATACGGGTGAGGATAAGGGCAACACCTTGGAGGTTTCTATCGCTTTTGTTTCTGATTTGGGGGAGGTTTATAAGAGTTCTGACACTCTTGTGGTCGCTCCGGAACCGAGGTTCCTCATGGATGAGTTGTACACGGATGCCAGCGATACAGGCAATGTTGCGATCGAAGTTCCCGTGGGCAGTAAAGGTGTCATGCGGGTGACTCCGGGTCTCCTAGCGGACGAAGTCTTCGTCTCCATCGACTAGGCAAGTAG
>CAYFRG010000004.1:0-35737 GCA_964345535.1 uncultured Actinomyces sp.
AGTCTCTTCGCCTGCGCATCAGGTAGTTCTCGTGACAGCCGTACGAGTTCCCCTCAGAATCGAAGTTGTTGCGAAACAGGTGTATTCGCCCGGGGTT
The DNA here is from genome assembly GCA_964345535.1 of uncultured Actinomyces sp. Classification (GTDB taxonomy): domain Bacteria; phylum Actinomycetota; class Actinomycetes; order Actinomycetales; family Actinomycetaceae; genus Scrofimicrobium. Next base: position 98 of record CAYFRG010000004.1, read on the forward strand.
CTCGGCTTGGGACAGGCGTGTGCTGGCTGCGTCAGCCAGCTCCGCCAGCATGGTTTGGCCCGCGCGATCCTGAGCCAGCAAATCCCAGAGGTTGTCGCACTCGGCGGTCGCGTACTCAGGGTGCGCTCCCACGTCCAGGTACAGCCTGCCGCCGTTTGCTAGGAACATGTTGGTTGAACGTCCCCGGTTGACTAGCGGCTGGAACAGTTCCTTGGCGGCTTCTTCCGCGTTTAGGGGGTTCGGCCCCCCGTCAGCGGAGGCACAGGTTATCCCGTACTCGGTCTCCACGCCGTAGATGCGCCGGTCCACCTACTGCCCGCCTTTTTGCACGAACCCTTGCACGAATGACTCTGCATTCTGCTCCAGTACCGTGTCGATCTCGTCTAGGATCGAGTCGAGCGCGTGGGTCTGGATTTGGCCACCACCCGAGCTCTCCTCAAACTCTTCTTCCTCTGGACCCGAACCGCCATGGATTTGCGTGGTGCTCACTTTGTTCCTACCTTCCTAACGTTCTGAGGCGAATCGATGCTTATCGTCTGGACGAAAATCGTGGCTCACTGAGCCCGCGGCCTAAGGCTATCCGTCGAGTCCTCTGTTTTTGCCGTGGGATCGGCCAGTGGCACCCTTGTGTACTGGGCTGGCTGATCCGAGGCGTATACGAGCGAGGTCCAGGATGCTTGGCGCAGATCCTCCCTGCTGGAGACCGCCTGGCCTCTGCTTGCCGCGCGAGTGCCTGACGGCGGGTTGTCGGCAGCCCAGGTGACCTGCTCCGGTGCAAAGAGCCGGTCTACCAGGCCCGCGGACGATAAAGCCCCGACGAGTGATTTGTCCGGTCGAAGGTCGCCCCACTGTAGATCCATAGCGACGATTCGCGGGTCGTCCCACCGGGCACCCAACCTGGCGCGCTGTCTGTCCAGCAACTGGTGCTTTCCGATCCACTCCACCTGACTTGCTAGCGACCCCAGGTTAGTCTCCAACCGATCTAGAGTCTCCGCCCAGCGTGAGAGGACGTCACTTTGGCTGTCCGAGGGAGTCAGTCCCTGTCCCTCGAAAGCCTTCCGTACCAGTTCCAGGTAGCGCCGCTGCAATTCCACTGCGGTTACCTCTTCCCCGTTAAGGAGCGGTAGCTTCTGCGTGAGCGTCAGATCCCGGGAGACAGTGCGGACCGCGGTGATCGGGTCCGCTAAATCCAGGCCTTCCCAGGTCAAGCCGGGATCTTGCTCAATGGCCCACAGGACCAGCGCGGTCGTGCCGGTGCGCAGCAGAATCGAGACGTCGAACATGTTGGCGTCGCCATTAATTACGTGCACCCGTCGCCAGGACTGCCCGTCCGCGTGCGGCTCGTCTCGGGTGTTGAAGATGGGTCTGTTGAAAGTTGTCTCCAACCCGACATCATTCTCGATGTAGTCGGCTCGTTGAGAAATCTGGAAGCCGGGTTCCTCTGAGCGCTGCCCGATCCCAGTCCTCCCCGCCCCGCAGAATATCGGCCGGGTAACCAGAAACGGGATGGTGAAGCGAACCAGGTCGTCAAGGTCGGTCAGTCGATCAACCTGGTAGTTCTCGTGCGCACCATAAGTGGCTCCCTTGCCGTCCACGTTATTCTTCACCAGGACCAGCGCACTGTCTCCTTGAAGTTGGGCCGAGGACATGATGCGCTGCGCGATCACCTCGCCCGCCCTGTCCCATAACGTGGCGTCGTGGGCGTCCTTCACTTCCGGAGCGGAGTACTCGGGATGGGCGTGGTCCACATAGAGACGCCCGCCGTTAGCTATGACAGTGGAAGTGGGCCTGTACTGGCGAAGCTCCTCAGCGGTGGGAGCCGCGACTGCCTCGGATCCCCCTGGGGGCGCCAGTCTGTACGGGTCGTCGGTCAGCTGGGAGGGGTCCGCGTTTGCCCTATCAAGCCTACGTCCCCGAAGGTCGTTGAGGGGGTCCTCCCCCCTGTAGTCCCAGTCGATGGGGTTCAGGTGACTGAGGGACCCGCGGGCGTACGGCGCGTAAGCACGAACGGCCAAGGTAGACAGTTCCACCGCATTCGCATAGGGGTCGCCCGGACGATAAACGCCGTACTCCGTCTCGGTGCCTATTACTCGACCCTGACTCAACCCCGCCTCCTCGTATCGATCCGGATGACCTCCTCGGCGCGCAACCCAACCGTCCGAGCCCACTCGTCCGGACTGGTCGTGGCAGCAAGGTCTCCAGATTCTTGCACTTCCTCTTCTACTCCAGCCAGCACGTGTTCCACGGTGAGTCCCTGTGGACCACCGGACAGGCTGTCCTTGATGGCCAGTTTCTTTGCGCGCTCCACGGTTCCCGCGATCATCGCGCCAGAAACCAGGTCAGAAAGGAACACCTGCCGTACCTGGCCATCAGCCAGGTACATGTCGAATAGGAGAGTCTGCGGATCCTGCGTGTATAGCCTCTCCAGGGCAGCCTCGGTCATGTGCGCGACCGCCTGCTCGGACCCACCGGTGCGGGACACAAGCTGTGGGTCAAGTGGCAGGTCCGCTGTCAGATACTTGCCGAATATTTCACGCGCCTCATCTCGAGTTGGCCTCTCTATGCGCACCCGCACGTCCAGTCTTCCCGGTCGCAGTACCGCAGGATCAATCATATCGGGACGGTTGGAGGCGCCAATCACCACCACGTTATCGAGCTGTTCGACACCGTCCATTTCTGCCAGCAGCTGCGGGACGATCATGGTCTCGACATCGGAAGAAATCCCCGTGCCGCGGGTACGGAAGAGTGCCTCGATCTCATCAAAGAAGATGACTACTGGAACGTCCTGACTAGCCAGGGTCCTCGCGCGAGAAAAGATTGCCCTAATCTGTCTCTCTGTTTCTCCTACATACTTGTTGAGCAGTTCCGGGCCCTTGATGGATATGAAATATGTCTCCTGCTCCGCATCCGGGCCTGAAAGCGACGCCGCCACAGCTTTGGCGATAAGTGTCTTGCCCGTACCAGGCGGGCCGTAGAGGAGAATCCCGCGCGGGGGGCGCAGCCCGTAGGCGCGGTACATTTCCGGATGCCGGAACGGCAATTCAATGGAGTCACGGACCAGCTGGATCTGCTTGTCTAGGCCACCAATATCCTTGTACGACACGTCGGAGACCTCAGGCGTGAACAGCTGCTCAATGTGGGAGCGCACGACCTTCTCATAAGCAAACCCGGAGCGATGGTCCACGGCCAAAGTGTCCCCCGCTTTCACTCCCCCGTGGCGCAGCGGTCCAGCCAAGCGCAAAATGTGCTCTTGACCGGCTTCTGCTGCGACCAAAACCCTGTCGTTACCGAATACTTCCATAACGGAAGCCAGGGAACCGGTCCGTGGGAATGGTCCCGCCTTCACCGCGACCATCTGATCTGAGATCCGAATGAGTTGGCCAGGGCTAAGGTCTTCTAAGTCCAGGTTCGGAGCGGCCGCAACTCTCATTAGTCGCCCGCCGTGGAAGGCCTCTACCTCGAGATTTGCTGGATCGGACTCCACAAATGTCGCCCAGGAAGCTGGCGCGCGGTTTATGCCCTCGATCTGGTCCTGGAGACCGCCGATCTGGTCCCGCGCCGCCACTAGAGCGCGCGACAACCGGAGGTTCTTCTCCTCCAGTCCTGCCAAGGACAGGCGTAGCTGACTTATCGTCTCTGTGGACGGCTGTTCCTGGGCCACGAACTATCTGCTCTCCTCTGTAAGATTCTCTTTTGTCAGACTGTCCTTCTTGGGAATCCAGCGGTTGACGCGCGCTTCCAAGTCACGCACTAAACGCCGAGTCTTCTTCGCACTCTGGGGCCGCATACCTAAATCTTCCAGCCGCCAAAGGTTTACACTATCCCACTGCCCAGGCTTGCCGGCAGAGGCCTTTGCGGGTCGCCTCGGTATCCGGTGGACTTCTTTGTCCGCACCCAATACTCGCGCTGAGATTAGAAAGCCCGTGTGCCCCACCATGCGGTGTTCGGGTCGGACCGCCAATCCCTCCGCGTGCCAGGGGCGGATCATGCTTTCCCAGATCTCCGGCTCGGTGAACGCACCAGTGCCCCGTAGATCTTCCGTCAAACGAGACATCTGGGTCACAGTCGCCACGTAGCAGGTCAGCACTCCCCCCGGACGCAAAAGTCTCCGCGCTGCCTCCAAATGCTCCCAGGGATCCAACATGTCAAGGACCATGCGATCAAAGGTTGAGGTGCCAAAATCTCCGGAAATCTCCTCTAGAGAGCCCACTCGGACTTGCCAGGCGGGGTGCCTACCTCCGAACCAAAGGTCCACGTTCGCCTGTGCTATCGCAGCAAAGTCTTCTCTTTGCTCGACTGAGACCAACTGCCCAGCCGGTCCAATAGCGTTCAGGAGAGACAGCGCCAACGCTCCGGATCCCAGGCCGGCTTCCAGAACGGCAGCACCCGGAAAGATGTCCCCCATTTGGACGATCTGTGCAGAATCCTTGGGGTAAACAATTGCTGCGCCGCGGGGCATGGATAGAACGTAGTCGGAAAGCAGTGGCCTGATGACCTGGAACGTCCGGCCTTCTCCAGTACGGATGACCTGCCCGTCAGGCTTGCCAATAACGTCATCGTGGTCAACGGATCCGCGAGTCGACTGAAAACGGCCCCCCGGAACCAAAACGATAGTGTGCAGCTTGCCTTTCGGGTCCGTTATTTGCACGCGATCCCCCGCCTGCAACGCGCCCCGGCGCTGTGTCTGTCCCAGTTGCCATCGAGTCCGTTCCATCGCCGTCCAGTCTACCGCCCAGCGGCACGCGCCCATCGAACAGTCCGCGTGAGCTTGGCGGCAGGTACACGGTACAATCGTCTCCATGAAAAGCCCCCGGCCCGCTGCCCTATCTGCCAGTTCTAGCCGGGAATACCTGCAGTGCCCCCTGAAATACCGTTACTCTCAGGTGGACCGCATCCCGCAGCCTCCCACTGTCGCGACCATTCGGGGAACGCTGGTACACGCGGTGCTGGAAAACCTGTTTGATCTGGCGCCTTCGGAGCGAAGCTGGGATGCAGCAAACAGCCTGTTAGAGCCCGCCTGGCAGAAGCTATCCGACCGGAACCCTGCCTACCAGTCAACGATCGACCGGGACAGCTCAGTGGTGACGCTTTTCGCGGAGTCAAAAGGGCTTTTGGGAACGTATTTTGCGCTGGAGAACCCTGAGTTTTTGGCCCCCGCAGCCAGGGAGTCTTTCGTCGAAGCGCGCCTTTCCTCTGGACTTCTTTTACGCGGAATAATCGACCGGATCGATAAAGCGCCCGACGGCAGGCTTCGAGTCGTTGACTACAAGACGGGCAAGTCACCTTCAAGAAGATTCATGGAAGAGGCCCTCTTTCAGATGCGCTTCTACGTGCTCCTATTGGAGGCCACCGGGCAAAACCCAACCAGGCTGCAACTCCTTTATCTGAAAGACGGCCAGGTACTCACGCTGGATCCGATTCCAGAGGACATCGCTAGGTTTGAGCAGGAACTCCACTCCGTTTGGCAAAGGATCCACGCAGATGCAACATCCGGGAATTTCACCCCGAGGCAAACACCGCTATGCAACTGGTGCCCCTTCCAAAGCGGATGCCCGCTGTTTGGCGGTCAAGTACCCCGTGCTAAAGAGGAGGATCTGGCCCGGATCCTGGCTATAGGACCCGCCTCCTAAACCCGGTGATTTCCCGCGGCCGTTAGGATTAGCCACGGTTCATCCACCAGTTCCAGCGAGTCCAGAACCTGCACGCCCGGTAGCCGCGGAACCGAAGCGTGGTTGGGAACCGCAATCGTCACGGCACCCGAAGCCAATGCAGAGCGCAGCCCGGCAGGAGAATCCTCAAAAGCTAGGCACCTCTCGATTCCAACACCCAGCAGGCGTGCTGCTTCCAAGTACGGCTCGGGGTCCGGTTTGCCCCGCGCAACCTGATCACCGGTGACCACCGCATTGAACGGGTGGCCACCCAAAAGTGCTATGGACGCTTTAGCAAGCTCTTGATGGGAAGAAGTAACGACCGCTGTGGAGATTTCCAATTGCCGCGCCAGCTGTAGAAGCCGCAGTGCCCCTGGTCGAACCGTGGCGGTCCCGCCCCGCACTAGTGCGATCATACGGGCCACAATCTCTTTCCCTACCAGGTACGGGTCCAACTGCGCCCCCGCATGAGTGATCATTCGCTGCACGGACCAGATTAGTTCCGTCCCGACCAGTTCTTCGTTCAGCTTGTCACTCCAAGCACCGCCCATCGCTTCCACGATCTGTTTTTGCGCCTCTTGCCACAGGTGCTCAGTTTCGACCAGAGTCCCATCCAAGTCCAAAAGAAGACCGGCCGGCAGTAGGGTACCCGCTGGCGGGGAGCCCGCAGGTGAATCGTTTCCTAACATCACGCCACGGAACGTATCTATGCGCGGCAACTTTTCCGTCACGCAAACACGGTGGAAGTCGCGGACACCCAGCCCATGAGCAGGGAGACTGCGATTAGGGCCGCAAAGATCAACCGGTAGATGACGAACGGTTGGAAGGATTCGTGGCTGATAAGACGCAGGAACCAGACGATCACAAGGTAGCCGACTACAAATGCGATGACGGTAGCTAAAACGGTCGGTCCCACGTAGACGGTGTTACCACCGCTTGCCACCTTGAAGACCTTGTAGAAGCCGGAGATGAACACGGCGGGAAGAGCAAGCAGGAATGAGTACCTGGCTGCCGCCACGCGGCTGTATCCCATGAGCCGCCCCGCCGTGATGGTCCCTCCGGAGCGCGAAACTCCGGGGATCAAAGCCATCGCCTGGGCAAAGCCGTAGATTATGGCGTCCTTCCAGGACAGGTCTTTCAGGGTCTTCGCGGAGGACCCCACCTTGTCCGCCCAACCCAAGAGCAGACCAAATGCTGCCAACATGAACACGGTGATCCAGAGGTTCCGGAAAGAGGTGTCAATCCAGTCCTCCAAGAGGAGTCCCAGTATTCCGATCGGAAGAGACCCCACTATGATCATCCACCCCATGCGTGCGTCCGGATCCGAGCTGGGTACCCGGCGCGCAGCAGGAATGATGGGGAGAGAGTTCCACCATCTACTCAGGATGCGGACTATGTCCTTCCAGAAGTAGATCAGTACCGCGAACTCGGTGCCGATCTGTGTGATAGCAGTAAATGCAGCACCTGGGTCACCGCTTCCTATGAGCTCACCCACGTACCGCAAATGCGCCGAGGAAGAGACGGGAAGGAACTCCGTGAGTCCCTGAACCAGGCCAAAAATTAGGGCGTCTAGCCAATCCATGGTGTACACCCTACAGTCCTGGAGATACCAAAACGGCGGCCATCCGCCCCGGTGCGACCACTCTCACGCCCACGGCGCTAGGCTGAGGGCATGGAGCAACGTCTACTTGGAGACCATGGCCTGATGCTCTCTAGCCTTGGTTTGGGAACCCGTACGTGGGGCTTGGACACGGACCAGCACGAGGCGCGGGAGATCCTTTCGCTATACGCAGACGTCGGTGGGACAACGGTTGAGGTCGTGGACGACCCGCTGTTTCGGGAACCACTGGGTGCGACGGGCACGCTTCTAACAGAGTTTCCTTCTCAGCATTGGAAGGTTCTGCTCCGATCCGGTACGGCCTCCCGATCGGAGGGCCTCCCGCCCCAACTTCCCAGCCGCGATGTTCTTTTGGACTCTTTAGATTCCTCGCTGCAAGAGCTCCGCCGGGACCACGTGGATCTATGGCTGGTGCACGGCCCCCGCGCCGGCGTGCCCTTAACAGAGATGCTCAGCGCTGCTGAAACCGCGTGGCGGTCCGGGAAAGCGCGATACATCGGCATCGGAGGCCTCAACTGGTGGGATGCTGGGAGTGCCGTCACGCATGCCAGCGCCAACGGGTGGACCGTTTCTGCGTGGGCGCAGCCCCTTTCAATCCTGGAACCCGCACTTCTAGACGCTCAGGCGGCACCGCTGCGTCAGTCTGGCTTGGGAATCGTCGCAGGTATGCCTCTAGCAGGCGGAATGCTCACCGGAAAATACCGTCATTCAACCCCTCCCGATGCACGTGCGACTTCCCCTCGTTTCAAGGAGGAGTTGTCCCGTTACGCAGAAGCTGGTCCGCGCTCAATCGTGGAAGCGACCTGCAGAGCAGCAGAAGGTTTGGACCGCTCCGCTGCGCAAGTGGCATTGGCTTGGGCGCGCGACGAAACGGCAGTCACGACCGCTGTGGTAGGGCCCCGCAATGCACGCCAGGCAGAGCACCTATTCGAGGTGGATGGTTGGAGACTACCCCGAGCGCTTCGCGATGTCCTGGCAGAGGTCGCGGGCCGGGGCCGACTCTAATCCTGGTCCCGAACAGGCGGGGCAAAGCGCTCTCCGTTTTCCCGGGAGTTCTCTTTGCCATTGCCCTGCGCGGGGAGCACCTGCCCACAGGTAGTCCCACTGGATAACTCGTGCTGCCCGCGCACTTCTGACGCAGGCTTATCTGCAGTAATGGGCAGTGGGCGCAGGGCCGGAGACTCCCCCGGAGCAGTCGGGTACGGAAAAGACTGAGGCTGAGCTGCAGGATTCGTCTTCTTCCAGTCCTGTTTCACGGTACCCTCCGCAGTTTTCTTCCGAGAAACCTGCCCCGCATTGTAGAGAGCAAGGAGCAGACACAGGCCGGTGAGAAGCAGCCACTCAAAGAGTCCCGACACCGACCAACCATTCTGGAGCAGCGCCACTAACGTAATCAAAAGGGCCGCGCTGACGCCGACAACAATCCAGAATCTATTCCACCCCACCGACACACCGTTGGGAGATTTTGGCGGGTTCACACGCGGACGCACAGATTTGACCGGCGGGTGAATGCGTGCGGGTTGGTGTTCGGTAGCGCGTGTGCGCGCGCCCGTCCCCGCGGCTTCTTTGGCCACCGGAGAAAACCTGTCTTCAGTCACCACTTACCCTTCCGTAGCTAGGTTCCGGGCGTTCCACATCCCGGCTACCGGCGTCATAATCCCCTGCGGCCCAAAACTGACTTCGCGGACGGTTCCCTTCCCGCGACAGCGCGGAAAGAATCCATTGGATCACGAGAGTTCCCCCGGGAAAGCAGTTCTTTGCGCAGCCGGTCCCCCGCAGCCCTATTCAGTCCCCCATCGCCGGAGGCCGATGCCGGACCCCTCAGCCAACCCTCCAGCTCAGCGGCCAGCATTTCGGCCCACATGTAGGCGTAGTAGGCGCCATCGTATCCGCCTGCAAAAGAATGGGCGAAATAGCCGCTTCGATACCGCGGCGGGACCAGTTCCTCCCACTGATCAATCATCCGCAGTGCGTTTTCTTCAAATTCTTGGACAGCTCCGGGGTCGACTGGGAACGCGGCAGCAGTGCCCCGATGCCACGCCTGGTCAATGAGAGCGGCTTGGACGTATTCGGATGTGGCGAACCCCTGGCCAAATGTTTTCGAAGCGATCAAGGACTCCGACATTTCACTCGGTAGTGCCTCGCCCGTTTCGTGGTGCCGGGCATACCTCGCCAGGACCCTCGGGTGGAATGCCCACATCTCATTTAGCTGGGAGGGGAGCTCCACGAAGTCTCTTGGGACGCTTGTCCCCGCGTTCTGCTGGTACCTCGTGTCTGAGAAGAGCCCATGCAGCGCGTGACCGAACTCGTGAAACAGCGTCTCTACGTCATCCCAACTCAACAGCAGAGGCTGCCCGTGAGCTGGCTTCTGGAAGTTTGTATCATTGCTGATGATTGGAGCCCGGCCTTCGGGTCCTCCGGGTGTCTGAACCTCCGCCATCCAAGCGCCACCGGCCTTTCCGGGGCGCTTATAGAAGTCTCCGAGGAAGAGTCCCACCGGGCCGGCATCAGAGTCCAGCACTTCCCAAACGCGAACATCCGGGTGCCACCCGACCAGGTCCGGCCTGGAAACAAAGTCTATGCCGTAGAGTTGCTTGGCCGCCCAAAACACACCCTGTGTCAAAACGCGGTCTAACTCCAGGTACGGCCGTAGTTGTTCGCTGTCGAATCCCAGTTCTACGGCCCGCAGCTGGTTCTCATAGTACGGCCAGTCGGCAGCCCACAGGCCGTCGCCCGTTGGATCTGATGCCGCTAGTTCACGTAGTTTCTTTGCGTCGTCCGCTACCCGTGCGCGAGCAGCCGCACCAACCTCTGTTAGCAGAGCGTCCACCGCTTGTGGATTCGGCACCGTCTCGCTGTCCATCACGAAGGAAGCATGATCGTTAAACCCCAGCAGCGCAGCTCTTTCTGCCCGCAGGTGTGCCAGTTCCACAATGCGCCCGCGCGTGTCAGTCTCCGTGTTTCCGCCCCCGCCGCGCGAAACAGACTGGTCTAGAAGGGCCCGACGTACTGCGGGCGAGGTCAAACGTGCCTGGTCCGGTTGCGTAGAGAAGTTCCGGCACGGGATAAACCAGCCCGTCCCCGACCTATAGGCGTTCTTACTTTCCGGGTCCAGGCCAGAAAGCGCTCCTTCTTCTTTGACAGTAAGCCCGGCCACATCCAGCTGTTTCGCGATACGCTGCTCAATTGCCGTCTCCAATGTTGAGATCTGCATGTTCAGGTCTTGGAGCCTGAGTTTCTCCTCCCCCTGCAATGCGACGCCTTCGCGTTCAAAATCCCTGATTTCTTGTTCTATTGTCCAAGTGGTTTCCTCATCCAGGTCACCTGCCTTTCTGAGCTCCTGCAACCTGTGATAGATCCGCTCATCCAACTGGTAAGCGTCGTGATGCTGAGAGAAAAGAGGAACGAGCTCTTCCTGTAGCCGATCCAGCTCGGGACCACCAACAGAAGAAGCCAAGGTCCAGAAAACCGAGGCGCTCCTGCTCAGGAGATCCCCCGACTCGTCAAGCGCGGTGAGGGTATTGCTGACGGTGGCTGGCTCTGGGTTGCTGGCAATCTGCTCCCACTCTCTGCGCTGGGCGCGCATCCCTGCGCGCAGTGCCTCTTCTAGGTGAGCCAACGTAATGTTTTCGTATTCCGGCAGACCGTAGGGAAGAGCAGACGGACGGGAAAAGGGATTTGCGGCGGAAAGCATCTTTTTCCTTCACTGGCAGGCACGTACCCCCACAGGCTAGTCCAAACTGGCGGGAACTAGTCCACACCACTCGACACGTGCCTGCAGCCACTCGGCAGAACTGGCAACGTCACCGCTGCAGTGTCTAGTCCTATCTAGCCCCCGCGGATGCCCGCCTGCTTCATTTCCTACTCCTTTTGATCTTCCGGTAGGAATGACCACTGTCCCAGTGTCCTGATGGAGACGACGCCGCGAGCCAGCGGCACGGATCCTTCGTACGCTCCCTCCTCCATGACCAAGGGGGATTCGTCCAACCCGTAGACGCGAAGTTCGAATATTCCCTCACCCTGGTGGGTGACGTCAGCTCGGTCAGCTTCTCCCGTGTAGATGAAAGAGTTTGTGCCCATGGCATCCATGTATCCAGCGATCTTTGGAAGAGAATCCAGATCTTGAATAACCAGGGTCCAATCCCCGTTACCGACCACCTCCACGCGGTTCAGAACCTGACCGCCAGCCGCTGCGACAAACGTGCCCGCGAACGGCCCTTCGACCTCAACCAGATTGGCGTCGTCCGTTAGATCCGTTCGCAGTGTGACCGGTCCCTCGCACGCCGGGCAGTCAAACGAGAGCGCCATCGGACCGGAGATTTTAAGACCGTCTAGGGTTTCTTCTCCCGAACCCGAGAAGACTTCAGCCTGGAACGTCGGATACCCCGCTGCGGTAAGGGCGAGAGGTCCCGTCGCACCCGTTTCCCCAGAGGTACTGTCTTCGTGGTCGGCAACTCCCGAGTTCGCTCCTCCGGTGCTCTCGCTCCCCCGATCCTCCCCAGAATCTTCGGACTGGACCAAAGCGGAAAGGGCTTCTCCTGCGTCTGTGGTTTCGGGACCGGAGATCCGCCCCCAGGAGAAACCGGCAACGGCCGCTACGAGCACGATTGTTATCCATACCCACGCGCGCGTGAACCATTGCCTTGGCGCGTGCCTGGAGCTCCTCGTGCGTAGTCCGGGGTCGGTCGGAACGTTCTGAGAGTCCATAGTCGCACCCTAGCAAGGACGCTGTGTCTAAAGTCGGTCGCCCCAAGAAAGGGCGCCAGCCAGAACGCACTGTGGACAAAACTCAGAGCCGACTAGACAGAGTTCAGGAGAACCAGGACCAATCCGAACCATGGCTAATCAGAACCAAGGACAGATCAGAGTCCAGGACCCAGCAAAGGTGCCTCAGGCTCGTCAGATCTCCGGATCAAAATCCCTGGCGGCCTGCTCTGCCTCATCAAGGATCTGCTGAGTCTGAACCGGTACACCATCCCAGACTGTCCGGTCTTCCATGAAGGAGTTACCTGCCCAAGGAGCCGGGGCTACCGCATTGTTCCACCTAGACTGATCGAAGCCCAAAATGGCAAACCAGACGATCGACAAAACGACGTAGAGGACAACCCAGACCGGTTCCTTCTGCAGCTTCAACCCAACGCGCCACGCCGCGGCCGCCGAAGCAACGAACAGCGCCAAAGAGAAGATTGCGCCGATGCCTATCCAGCTGAGCAGAACCGTACCTGCTACGCCGTAAAGAACCAGCCACGGACTCAGATCACCAAGCTTGAAGAAAATCATCATGTTGTACACGGGTACCCATGCACGCCAATCCCCTTGAACCCCAGCCTTCTGAAATAACTTCATCAAGAAGAAACTGGTAAGAACATAGCCCGCGATACCAACAATTAGGAGCAGACCAGCAGCCGCCATGAGTCCCGCGAAGACACCCGAGTCGTAGTACACAACGCCTCCTAAAGACGAGGCCTGCCAAACAAAGCAGGCTAACGAGGGACCGAGGTCCCCCCCTAAAGTATTTCAAGACTTTGAATGAAAGTAAAGTGAAATGCCGTCGGGACAAAAGGCCAAAGAGAAGTGAAGAACTGAGATCTGGCGAACACAACCAGAAATGAACAATCGAGAAGGCCCGAATAAACACCGCAGTGTCCGTCGTAGGCACGCGGAATGCTGCCTAGGAGCCCCTCCTTGGCTGTAGAACGCCCTCTGGCGAGAAGTGCAGGCACCGCCACCCAGACCCCCAGATGACGCGCCTGACTCAGGTTCGGCGCAGATAGAGGGGCTACCTGCTGCTGCGGAGCGAAACAAAGGATGCGTCGCCCAGCTTCGGAAATCTCTCTGGTTGACAGGTCAATAGAACCACCTGGGCAGACTTAGCTACTTCTGTAAGGATCCGATTCATGGCATCGAGTCGATCCGGATCTGCAAACCCAAACGCATCGTCCAAAATCACTGGCGCGCCACCATCAGCGGCCACCAGCCTTGCGCATGCAAGCCTACCCAACAGTGCAATCTGTTCCCGCGCCCCCGCTGAGAGCGAGCCGAACGGGATGGTACGCCCATTCAGAGTCCTAGAGACCACTTTCAGGTCCGAGCTCACAGTAACCGTGAAGTCCGCACCGAAAAGCGGGCGCCCTAGGTCTTCAATAGCCGAACGGAATGGGCTGACATACCGCTCCTGAGCTTCCTGCTTGTATCTGACCAGAGTGTCGTGAAGCAGTTGAGCAGACAGGGCCCTGCTGCGCAGGGCCGCGCGCTCACTGCGAGCTGCCTCAAGTTCTGTCTGCATCTCCTCCAGCTGGCTATAAGTGCCTGCTCCGGCAGCTTGCTGCGTCTTCCCGGACAATTCGTCGTAGCGTGTCTGCGTCTCCCTAATCCGCTTCTCACATGTGCGCACGACGCTCTGCGCGTAAGCGGCGGCCTCGGTGAGCTCCAGAAGATCCTCGTTTTCCAAGCGTAGATCCAGCTCGGTAGCGGATTTCTCCCGCAGGTACAGCTCCGCAACAGCGCGAGTCTCCTGGTCCTCCAGAGCGTCGTCTGCGAGGTGCTCTCGCTGCACTCCCAGCTTCGCTTCCGCCCGCTCAAGCTCAGCAGCTGCGCCGCGGTGCTTCTCCGCCAATAGTGAGGCCTTCTCGCGCGCCGCAGCCTGCTGCTCGACCATCTCCTCTACGAGTTGCTCATTTTCGTGGACTTCTTCCTCTACTGGACCAATGCCTCTGCGAAGATCCACTAGTGCATGCTCCAACTCTCTGAGTTCAGGGAGGCCTTTGGCATCAAGACCAGATGGTATAGATGCGCGTGCCTCCTCGATCTGATCCTTCAGACGATCTATGTCTCTCCCATCCAGAAGCAGCTTCATACTGGAGCTAAACTGCCCCAGACGACGTTCGGCATCGAGCTTGGTCTCTAGTTTCTGGTGGGCTTCGGCTAACGACGCCACCCCGGCGGCGCGTAAAGCCTCAGAGAGTTCCTGCTCGGCGGAATCAATACTGGCTTGCCCCTGCTTTGTTTCTCCTGGCTCAACCAAAACGTTGACCACCCCGGGAACGGATACCGTGACGGCCGTCAGCGCAGCTAACGAGGAGGTCTCATCCGTCGCCAGCTGATTGTCTCCAACTCGAACGGGGCTGACGCCAAGGCGCTCAACGGTCACTTTGGGTGCGGCGGCTCCAGCTGCTATGCGAGCTACATTCAATTGCTGATCAAGATCGACAAGTTCTTGGACCTGCGTTTCCGTCAGGGATTGGGCCTCTGCCTCCGCCCTGGATAACCGCACTTTTGAGTCTAGATCGGCCACTTGCCCAAGCAAGCGCGTCCACTCCTCCAATCGGTCATATTCCCTGCGTGCATCCAAGCGAATCTGGGCCACCTGAATGTCGTCTCTGAAGTCACTTTCTCGTGATTTCGCAGCTCGCAGCGCCGCCTGCGCTTCCGCGACGGGACTTCCCAAAAGATACAGCAGTTCGTCCGAGACAGCCCGCGCCTCCTCCAATTCCGCCACGTCCTCCCGGCGAAGTTTTACTTCTTTAGCCAGCTCCTGGCGCTCAGCTTTAGCGCGCTGGGCCTCCTTCAGTGACTCGCTGGCACGGCCGAGCTCTTCCCTGGCCCTTTCGGCGGCTGAACGTACAAGCTCAGCCGCTTCCAGCCTGTCTTCGGCGGACCTTGCCTCCTCCGCGAGCTTCCGAAGTTCTTCCCTGAGTTCCCCTAACCTCTGTTCTGTTTCCCGATGTTGATCGGCAAGGTATTCAACCGAGTCGACCTCCGCCTGGAGAGCCTGTACTTGATCCTCCAGGTCACCAACTCGCCGGTCTGCCTCTAAGACAAGTTTCGTTGGGCGTCCGGTCCCTGTGAAGTAAAGCGAATACTCCTTTTTCACGGCTCCTAGAAGCTCCGAGGATTCGTCATCGACATCCTGGCCCGGAACATCCCCTTGTTCACCTTGGTCAAGCCCGTCTAGAGACGCACTCATAGCCCTTATGTCGACCAGAGTTGCTTGGTCTAGTGACTCTCCCTGAGCAACGTCTAAGGCGTTCAGCAGGTCGACATCGACGGTCTCCTCAAGGATTTCCTGAAATCGGTCGTGCGCAGCCAAACCCGTGAAGTGCTCAGTGGCAGATCCCTCCCGTTCGGAGTGCCTAATCTCTAGTTCTGTCAGGTGCCTGACCAGCCATCGTTTTCTGTACTTCATCCAATAGGGTCCGGCGGTCAGGGTGACGGTAACCTCCGGCCCCGCATCCCTGTCGACTGGCTTAGTCTGTTCGACCGGCCGCGCTGCAGAGCTGGACTTGTATTGCCTCAAATTTCGGAATGCTTCCGGAAGGGAAGACTTTCCGACCTCATTTGGGCCCTCAACCACAGTGAGGCCCTGAGAAAATTCAACGGAGCTCCTTTGCACCCCTCGGTAGTTAACCAGCTCCATGCCGATTAGCCTCATCGGGCACCCCCAGCCAGTCGGTACAGAAGGCTCAACGCCCCGCGGGCCGCATTAGATTCCTCGCCGGATCCCTTTGCGGTTGCGACCAGTTCAGAAAGGGCCTCTCCCGCGTAGCCTCCTAGCCCCAGCTCGGAATAATCTGCCGTGTCCGAGGCCAGGATCAAGTCGGAATGACTCTCCCAGACGGTCAGATAGGCAAAAACATCAGCCATTCGTTCCAGCCCCGCATCCAGGCGCGCATACGCTGCTGGGCCGAGCTCTCCGCTAAGGACCAACCAAAGCGCTGTGCGCTCCTTCTGCGGTAACTCTCTCAGTGTCCCCAAAAGACCGTCGACATCTTCCTGCCTATTAAGCCTGCGTTCGATGGTAAGGAACTCCCAATCGCCTACGCGTACCTTCTCGACCGAGATTCTCCCACCGTCTTCGATCTCCACAATTAAGACGTTTCCGGGATCGACTTCTCTGCGAGCGGTTACTTGGGGTGTGCCCGGGAACCAGATGTTGGGGGCGACCTCATATGTCCCGTGCCTATCACCTAGCACCGCGACACTGATCTTTCGTTCTGCTATAGCTTCTTGCATCGAGGGAACGTCGATCAGTGCGGGGTCGTCCGAATCGGGAGAAAGAGTAGAGACCGGGCCATGAGCAACCAGGACCCGGATTTGCCCTTCCGGTATAGGATCCAATGCCTCATAAGCTTTTCGAGCAAGGTCAGTCAGGGGCCGCTTGTTGAATAGAGGAGCGCCGACGATCTCTGCACCAGGAAAAACCTGGACGGGCTCAGAATGGTTGAGGACGTGAACGTTTGCTGGTTTGGCCAACGTGAACTCTGCGGATTTATAGATAGACACCGCGTCTAGCGGGTCGTGGTTGCCCGGCAGGAAGTACACGGGAATGGTGGTGTTTCGCATGGCTTCGAAGGTCCGGCTGATCACCTTCCTGTCCAGCTGATTGGATTCGAACGCATCGCCCGCCACAACGACGAAGCTAGCTTCTCTCTCGGCGGCCAACTCCATGATTCGCGAAACAACCTGGAATCGTGACTGCTGGTAGCGCGGCCGCGCGTCATCGTCGAAGGATGTCGCGACCTTCCCAAGCTGCCAATCGGCTGTCGCAATAAACCGCATGATCCTCCCCGCCTCGCACTCAACACTAACTGGATCGCCAGCGGACCGCCTGCTAGCACGCAGCCTGTGGATAGTTGTCTAGGCTCTAGACCAACCCTCCGCTAGGCGTCCCAGAAGCCCTACGAGATCATGCCGCTCCTCAGGAGTGAAGCCCCCCAGAGCGCTGATCACTGCGGCAGCTCGGTTCTCCAAAATATCTCGAGCCAAGGCGCGCCCTGCGGGTGTCAGGTCCACATTCAACCTCCGAGCATCCCGTGGGTCAGCCGCGCGGACAAGGAGTCCATCCTCAACCCCTTGGGCTACCAGCCGAGAGGCCCTGGGTTGATCCACCCCGATTTCGGTACCGATCTCTCCCACACTCAGCGGCTCCCCAGCCGCTTGAATTGCCAGAAGCGCCCGAGCTGCGGCGGGACCGTGACCGGCGCCGTGACGCCGAGCGCCCCGGCCGCGGTGATCTTGACGATGGTGACCCCGGGAGTGCCCCCGGCCCAGGCGCTCCTCAGAACGTAACCGTCCGTCTTCTCTAGGTACGGGTCCCCGTCCAACGCGCCCAATTCGGATCTCACTTAATGCCTGCGCAATCCTGTATGCGTCGGCCCGAAGCTCTGCGTCTTCTTCCGTCTTCTCCATGAGGTCAGAATACATGCATCTTGACAACGATCAACGATCCATGCATAGTTACATATGTAATAAAACAACTAATTCGGAGGTTCTTTTGAATTCGACTAACGACAACACACATACGGAAGCCTTAGAAACGGCGGACATCTCCCAACTAACTACCGCCATTGCCACGTTGACAGAGGCGGTGGAGCTGCTTCCTGCACAAGCAGACCTCGCTCCAACAGGACGCGACGCCAGATCCCCAGAATCCAGACGGAACGGCGAGTGGCCTGAACACTCGGAGCGCCCACGCGGACGCGGACAGCAGCGCCGACATCGCCGGGACGATGAGGAATACACAAGGGGATACGGCAGGGGCCGCGGAAGAGGCGGCAGGCGCTGCGGCGAGGACGCGCGCCACCGAGGCAGGGGCGGGAGGCCGGGCTCAGAGCGTGGCCACTCGGAATGGGACCGAAACGGCTGGGGACCAGCTGGATGGGAGGGACGTGGGCGGGAAAGACCCGGACGTCGCGGAGACTGCTGCGAAAGGCACCACCGGGGCGGATGCGGTCGCGGACATGCTCAGCGAGGGAAAGGCCGCGAGCCAGAATACCGAGAGGACAATCGGCGGGGAAACTCGGGGCGTTGCTGTAGGAACCGCTACCACGACCGGTACGAACACGGCTTCGAGGGTCGCAGACACCGCTGCCGCGACTGGTGACCCGCCGCGTCAGTTCTCTGCAGTGAGCACAGCGTCTTCGAGCACCCGGCCCACCTGGCCGCGGATAACCATGGTGGCAGCCCGATCTGCGGGGGTCTCGCTTAGATTTATAACCACCAGGTTGTCACCGCGGAACAGCGGGACCAGCCCGGCGGCAGGATAGACAGCCAGGGAGGTGCCGGCAACAATCAGCGTGTCTGCTTCCTCAACAGCGGCAGCAGACTTCGCCAAAGCGACCTCCGGGAGTCCTTCCTGGTACAGAACCACGTCCGGTTTAAGCACACTACCGCACTCGCAAACCGGGGCGGTTTGACCCCGGTCCAGCTGCGCCACAGCTTGGTCCAGCGTCTGCTCTGCGCCGCAGTCCACGCATCGAAATACCTGCAGGGTTCCGTGCAGTTCCCAGACATTCTGGCTTCCGCCCAATTGATGCAGGCCGTCTATGTTCTGCGTTATGACTGCCAGCAGTTTACCCTGCTTCTCCAACTCCGCTAAGGCTCGGTGCGCAGAGTTTGGCTGCGCTCCGGGCCTGTACAAAAACTCCCTAACATACCTGTAGAAAGTCTCTGGGTCAGACCAGAAGAAGTCAGCGGATAGTATCGTCTCAGGCGGCAGGTGAAACGCCTCGTACGTGGCACTTCGCACGCCTTCCGAACGAAAATCAGGAATGCCCGACTCTGTCGACACCCCCGCTCCCCCAAAAAACACGATTCGTGTGCTCTCTCTAAGGATCTGAGCGAGCTCATCTGTCTGCTTCTTACTTACCATGCCTGTCCCTTGCTCCTCTTCACCCAAAGACTCCCGCGACCGCAGCGCCGCACCGGACACATGTTCCCGTGCCGTCCGCCGAGACGTCCAAGCAGCAGATGTCCGTGGTGTGCCGGTCCCTCCGGATCACAGCTGCCCCACATCTAGGGCAGTATGTTGCCTGTCCCCCGGGATCATAGATGTTCCCCGTGTATACGTATTTTTCTCCCTCTTCCATCGCAATCTGCCTTGCTCTGAACAGGACGTCGGCGGGAGTAGGTGGCCTATCGCGCATCCTGTGCGTCGGGTAAAACGCACTGAAATGATGGGGGGTCTCTTGGCCCAGGTTTGCAACAACCCACTGGGTCATATCGCGAATTTCCTGCTCCGAGTCGTTCATTCCTGGGATGAGCAGGGTTGTGATTTCCAGCCAGCAACCTGTTTCCTTTATGACGGCCAACGTGTCTAGGACCGTGCCCAGTCTCCCGCCAGTTATCTTGCGATAGAACTCGTCGGTGAAGCCCTTCAGGTCAATGTTGGCCGCATCCATTGCCCCGTACAGTTCCTTCGCTGGACCCGGTTCTACGTAGCCCGCGCTCACCGCTATCGACGCGACTCCGTTTGCACGGCAAGCCTCAGCCGCGTCTATCGCGTATTCAGCGAAAATAATCGGGTCGTTATACGTGAAAGCCACGGATTCACACCCTAGCGCGAGGGCATCCTCCGCGATCTGCAAAGGGGAAGCCTCTTTTGCTAGCCGGTCGAACTCTCTCGAAGTGGACATCTCCCAGTTCTGGCAGAACTTGCAGGCCAGGTTGCAACCTGCGGTGCCAAAAGAGAGCACGCTGCTACCTGGCAGGAAGTGATAGAGAGGTTTCTTCTCCACGGGGTCGACAGCAAAGCCCGAGGAGCGACCGTACGTGGTGAGAACAAGTTCTCCTCCGAGGTTTTGACGAACGAAGCAGAAGCCTCTTTGACCGTCACGCAAGCGGCAGTACCGAGGACACAGGTCGCACTGGGCCCGGCCGTCAGGAAGTGTGTGCCACCAGTTAGCTGTTATCACAGCACTCACCTACTTGGCCGCGCGGGACCTTTGACGGAGGAGACCGTGTACACCTGCAGCCGCACATCCTCACCCCAGTAGTCCTCGTCCACTCCGGCTTTTCTTTTCAGTTGCCGAATGAACTGCCCTGGATCCGGCAGATCTTCCCAGACCTGAGGAAGGAAGGTTGCTCGGCCCCCGCCACCGGTCCAAACCACGCCGTGTCTTCCGGGCTGGAGCAGACCCAACGCAGTGTCTTCGGGAGCAGCGCCCTCCAGCAACGGCTCGGGCGCTCCTAGCACCGATACTTCAATGTCCAGCAGGGGGAACTCTCCGGCAGTAACGGGAGGGAACCTAGGGTCTGAAAAGGCAGCTGCCACAGCGTTTCCAGCCACGTCCTCACCCAAGGCTCGTGAGGCCCTCAAGGATCCAATACACCCCCGCAGTCGACCATCCAGCGTCAGTGTCACAAAGGACGCGCCTGGATTCTCCAATTGCTGGTCCTGAAACTCCTCGCTCTTGGAATATCGGCCCTCTGCGGATGGGTCCGCCGAAGATAGGTCCGCCTGGTTTCGAGCAGGAGCCCGACCGTTTACAGCTTCCCCGATCGCGTCGCGCGCCACATCTAGTACCGTTTCCGATGCCTCCTCCGGATACCAGGCGATGGAGGCATATCCGACGACGCTCTTTTCGTCTCCCGCGGTGTCGGACGAATTCCCCAATGCCAGGGTCTTGCCCGCCCAGCCATTGTTGCGCGCGAAATGCAGCAAACCGTTGACGGGAAAAGCCCCGCACGCCTGGTTGCTACCCACGTATCCGTCCAGGCTTACGATCTGCCTCACGGTCTCCCCGTCCAAGTTACGAGCCAATCCTGAGGGGTGGTAGTGAGACAGGTCCGAGCTGATGATAACGGCAGTGCCGGGCAGTCCGAGCGCTGTACTTATCGCCCGAGAAACGTCTTCGGGTGCCGCGTTCCCTACTGCCAACGGCACAACGGTGAAGTCCCCAAGCACTCGCTGCAAGAAGGGAAGGTGTACCTCGATTGAATGCTCCTGCGCGTGTACAACGGGAGCGGTAATCACAGCCGGTAGCTGTTCGATTAGCTCGGTCAGCTCCCGATCGGTTTCTACTAGGCCAAGCGGCGTAACGTGGGCTTGCGCGCCCGCAAGAGCCATTCCATCAATGCCGACACGGTGTGTGGGGCCCAGTATTAGAACGCGGCTCACGCCCGGGTCCAGCGCCCTGTAAGCAGTGGCCGCAAACGGACCAGAGTAGTCGTACCCGGCGTGGGGAGCAATCAAAACTCTAGAATACTGGGTTGGCGCCGGAGCCTGCTCCAAATAGTCATCTACTTGGTCCAGTAAGTCGCTTCCCTCACCCGGATAGAAGAACCCCGCCACGGCTGGTTCGCGCACGTTTTGCATTCTTCCTCCCTCATTTCCACCCTAGCCCCCCACAGGGTGGTTTTTGAGGGAATGCCGAGGCGGGGCAGATCCTATCTTGGCTGTTTGGTACGTCCCGTAGTGAATGCCAACACTAGGAACAAGAGTCCGACAAGGATGAGTCCACCCACCAGCACTCCTTGCAAACTTCCGAGCACCGATACGGCCGCAGCCATCATAAGCAAACCAACCAGTGCAAGGACCAGGCCCCAAACAAGCAGTCCTACCTGGATCTGGGATCCGCTTCCCTGCTGTTGCCCCCCTTGCATCGTCACCCCTTGCGCCGGCCCCTTTTGGGCAGGGCCTTTTTGCGCTGGGCCTTTTTGCGCTGGGCCTTTTTGCGCTGTGCCTGCTTGTATTGGAACGTTTCCACGTGCAGCGGGGGCGCTAGGTGACGCTCCCGACGTAGGCCCGGCAGAGGTCGGTGGGTAGCCGGACCCTTGAGGGCCCCCGGAGCCGGCCGGTGCAGACATCGACGTCGTTGATGCTGCTGGTGTCTCCGGAGGATTTGAACCTGTCGATGGCCCTGAGGGCATTGGCGCCGTTGGCGGCGTGGGTGTTGCCCCCGCAGACATCGGGGTGGTTGGTTTTTCCCCGGAGGAGCCACCAGTCTTGTTTTCCACTAGGCTTGCGCGCACATCCGCAAACATTTCACGGGTTTTGGGCGGCAGGTCATACATGGGTTCTTGCATGTTTTCTTTATTCATTTCCTGTTTCCTCGCCTACTAGTTTCCAGACTGGGCTGGCTCGGTGCTGGGCTGAACCGGTTGGCTCCCCGACTGGGATTGCTCCGCAGGTCCGTTAGGTGCGGCAGGTTCCACCGGTTGTACGGTCTCCTCAACGATTCCCAGGGACGGCCAGTTTGACTCACCGACGAGACCCCAGGTATTTTCTCGAAGTACGTCAGCTTGCTCGCTGCTGAGGAAGACAAAAACCACCTCGGAGTCCAGCGTGTCAAGTCCTAACGACACAGCTTCTGTCCCGAATCCGGGACCATAGTCCTCAAGGAAATCAGACTCTATCCAAGCATCCACCCGCGCCGAGTCAATTGATGGATCCTGCACCTGCGCCCCGACCGATCCTGCTCCGTCCACATTCCACGTCCTTATCGTGGGCAAGCTGTCTTTGGTCACCAGGATTGCGACCTTGGAGAACGAGGCTTCGAGTGTGTACTCGTCGAGTCCGTCTGATACTTCGGATCCGACCTGCGTGAGATCCCAGACCACATCCGCATCAGTGGCCCACACATCCGTGGTCTCAGATCCCAGCCAAGCGGATCCCCGCGTGACTTCTGATGAGCCGGGATCCCCGGGTCCCTGCGACTCATATTCCGTCCCGTAGTCTGCAGTCGGCCAGGTTACTGCCATTCCATAGGAATTGCTGAGGGCGCCCGCTACCGCCATCCCAAACAGGGTGACGGGCATCAGCAGGACGGCTCCGACGATCGAAAAACCAAGGAACCACCCACCGCGCCTGCCGGTAAGAGCAGCCCAGGTGAGGACGCCCCCGGTCACCAAAACGATCAGCCCGATCGTGCCCAGGACAATGCGCGGCGCTCCCTCTCCGCCGCCGAACATGGCAAGCACACCACCTGCAGCGATCAGGAACAGGATTCCCACAGTCAGGAAGCCCACCAGGTTACTGATTTTTGGTGGCTGCTGCTTTTGGAACCCGGCCCCTGAGGCCTGCTGGTAAACGCCCTGCCCGTACGCGGGCTGCTGGGGTCGCGCCTGCTGGAAAGCGCCTTGCTGATAGGCAGCTGACTGGCCGGCTTGAGATCGGCCAGGCTCTCCCCCGAGACCGGGAGCCTTGTGCCCGCTTGGACCTTGGTTCTGATTCGGAGTGCTCATCGGCACCACCCTTTCTGTTCCCCCACTAGTGGGGGTAGCGTTTCTATTCGAAGAAAAGTAGACGATCAACGCAACGACGGAACCCGCCACTGCTACCCACCAGAGGAAGATGATCGATGGGCCTACGACAATCGAGCTGGGCAGAGCGACAATGCCAGCAACGATTATCAAGCTGGCCCACAGCTGCGCCCAATCGAAGTCTCCGCCCAGGGCCAACTGGCCCTCAATCGGACCATCGGGACCATCGGGCAACAGCAACCAGGCAAGCCCATAGAGGATCACGGGTACCCACAGGAGCAGCGTTGCGACAATGACCAGCCCGCGAACCAAGCGAACGTCCCAGCCGGTTCGGGCGGAAATCCCCGAGCACACGCCTGCAACCCACCTGGGCCGCGCTCGGAACCAGCCAGATTCGCGTATGGAAGAAAAGAAGCCGTTGCCCGGCGGGGCCTGCTGCCCAGAGCCCGAAGCATAGTGATTTTTTTCAGTCATGCTTCCATTGTGCTGGGAGGCAAAGCCACCCGATATGGGGCATGACCCTGAAAGAACCCTGAGTTTCCATCCCCGGGCCTGGGAGCAACAACAGAGTTTGCGACAATAGCAACGTGAACAAGGAAAGACTGCCTCTTCTTAGGGCCCGCAGAGGCACCCGCGAGCGTCCAGCCCCAAGAATCGCAGGAGTTGCTTCGGGCGTGTCGGCCCACTCCGGGTTGCCGGTCAGTGCGATTCGCGTGCTGTTCGTATTCTCAACTCTTGCCGCCGGGGCTGGCGCAATGTTGTACGCGTGGCTGTGGGCAACCGTTCCGCAGGAGGGGACTCCACGCGCCGCTCGGGAACAGGAACAGGCCGGAGTCGAATCGAGAGTCACTCTGGCGACCCCCCTGACAGCACCCAGCACGGGATCGACCCCAAGTCGGCAACTGTTGGTTCTGGGACTGGGTGCGCTGACGTTAGGAGCCTTTCTCTGGATCATCCCACTCGCGACCGCTGTTCCGTGGCAGACGGTAGCCTGGGCGTCAGTCGTTGTCACTGGTGCGACAGTCACGTGGATGCAGGTCCCCCGCCTCTTCGGCGATACTAGCAAGCTCGCAGTGGCACTTGCTGTGCTCGGTGGCTTGCTCATAGTTCTAGGCACGGTACCTTTGGCGTCAAGATATCTGAGCCTGCGCGGCTCGGCGCAGCCTCTCCTTATCTTCCTGCTGGTGGCGGCTACTCTCTTAGTAGCGCTCGTCCCCGTCGCAGTTCGCGCCTTCGGGGAGGCTACGGCGACCCGTACCCAGGTTGCTCGGGAAGCGGAGCGCGCTGAAATAGCCGCCCACTTGCACGACTCGGTTCTGCAAACCCTGACGCTGGTCCGTTCCGCCGCGGACGACCCGGCGCGGGTCCGCGCGCTCACGCTCCGCCAGGAAAGAGAACTTCGCTCTTGGCTGTACACCGGCGAAACCGAGGCAGCAAAGTCAGTAGCGGAATCACTGAGGCAGGAAGCCTCGGCTGTGGAATCCTCATACGGGGTCCCAATTGAAGTCGTGACCGTCGGCGACCGCCCGCCAACAGGTGCTGATGCCGCGGCCATAGCGGCGGCGTCCGAGGCCATGACCAACGCAGTCAGACACGGACTCCCTCCAATCAGTGTGTACCAGGAAGCATCATCTGACAGGTTGGATATCTTCGTGAAAGACTCCGGCGCTGGCTTCGACCCCGATACGATTCCCCCCGACAGGTACGGTTACCGCAACTCTGTCGTAGGACGGGTTCAGCGGGCCGGAGGAACCGTGGCTTTACGTATGCGCGCAGGTACAGAAATACACATATCCATCCCCCACTCACCTGACGGTGGGCGGGCCAAGAAAGTGAACACACGTGACAATTAGAGTCCTGGTTATAGATGACCACCCGCTGGTCCGGGCCGGAGTGAAAGCGGCTCTCGACGCAGTTGAGGACCTGGAAGTGGTGGGCGAAGCCGCCGACGTCGGAGGTGCGATACGTGCCTGCCAAGAACTGGCCCCTGACGTGGCCCTCCTAGACGTGCATCTGCCCGGGGGCAGAGGTGGTGGTGGCCCGGAAGTCGCTCGTGAATGCTCCCACCTCGACAGCACGAAGTTCCTGGCACTGTCCGTCTCAGATTCTCCTGCCGACGTGGTCAGCGTCATCCGGGCCGGCGCGCGCGGATACGTAACGAAAGCAATCTCAACTCCCGAGCTCGCCGACGCAATCAGGCGAGTTGCCTCCGGAGATGCTGCGTTCAGCCCCCGGCTAGCGGGTTTCGTATTGGATGCATTCGGAACCCAAGAAGTTGCCGAACATGAAGACGAACTGGATCTGCTGACGACAAGGGAACAGGAGGTCATGCGCCTGATCGCTCGCGGGTTCACCTACAAGGAGGTCGCCGCAGAGCTCTTTCTCTCCGTGAAAACCGTGGAGACCCACGTGTCCGCGGTGCTCAGAAAACTCCAGTTCTCAAACCGGCACGAGCTAGCCAGCTGGGCCGCGCGTAGAAACATAATCTAGACGCGGCTGGTCGGCGGCGACTGTGCAGACTCGACGCCCATCAGAACGGCTTATGCCCCCGGGAAAACCGTGCCGGCCCCGTACCTAGGTCTCACGGGACACCGCCTCCTGCCCGGGTGCGCCCACCTGTCAGCTCGCGTAGCCATCCCAACCAGGAATGGTCCCGTCCACATCCCACAGGTCAACCCAAGACTGAGAACCGGGCCACAAGAAGACCTGTCCCTTGATGAGACGGTTATCCCGCTCCACGCCCCGGAGCAGATGCATCTGCTGGGGAGTCAAAGGATCCTGCGTGATGGCGCGTAAATTGGCCGCCATGTTACGTGGGTTCAGTGACATGGGAATAGCGACTTGGCCGCGCTGGTGGGCCCATTTTAGGCACACGGCGGCCGGGTGGACGCCCATTTCTTTGGCGATCTCAACGACTACTGGCATTTCCATATCCGAAAGGTCGGCCTCGGTACGATCGCGCTCAGGACGGTTCGGGGAACCCAGCGGAGAATAACCCACAGGGAGAATGTCATGGTCCTTACAGAACTGGAATAGTTCGCCCTGCTGCATCGTCGGATGCAGCTCCATCTCATTTACTTCGGGGGCTATTCGAGCGTCCCGAAGGATTAGTTTCAGCTTGGGAACAGTCACGTTGGAAGTACCCAAATGGGCGACCAGTCCCTCGTCCACAAGCTTTTCCATCGCGGTCCAAGTTTCCATGAACTCTTCGTGGATGTAGGGCCGTGAGTCGGGGTTGCGGGCTTCGGGCGCTGCTTGGGGCGCGTGGTAGTTAGGGAAGGGCCAGTGGACCAAGTACGCGTCTAGCTGCTCCAGTTTTAGATCGCGCAGGGACTGGCGAGCAGCCTTCGCAACTTGCTCGGGCCCATGCTGGTCATTCCAAACCTTTGAAACGACAAAAAGCTCGTCTCTGCGCACGCCGCGGGACTGCGCCTCCGTGAGGACGCTCCCCATATCGGGCTCGTTACCATACACCGAGGCGCAGTCAATTAGACGGTAGCCGAGATCAATAGCTGTAGACACGGCTTCAGCCACCTGACCGGCATCCGCATGGTCAGAACCGAAGGTGCCCATGCCCTGCGCGGGAATCTGCTTCCCACTGCGCAGGGTAAATTTAGGAACGAGATCCGGATCTACAGGCTCTGGAGTCACGACTTCTCCTTTGAAGGTCTAACAAACGTTCAACGCAGTTTGGGAAAACAAGAGATCGGCAGGTACTTGCGCTTTGGTGCCCACCATTCGATTGTGAAGGCTTGGGGAGCCACTGTCAAAAGTACCAGCGCATCCCGGTCCGAATGCGTTGCAACGCAAACTTCACCGGCCGAACCATCCAGAAGTCCACAGCTCGGACGGCCTTTGGGGAGCTAGTCTACGCTCCGACACCAGCCAGCACTGAAGGCTCTGGGGATTCTCCTAAGTGCCCAAAGTAGCAGCAACCCGATTGACGGCGTGATGCTGGCCGGAACGCAAGGCCTCAATTGGAGTTGCTCCCAGCTCTTCATCAGGCTCCCACATCCACTCGACTATCTGTTCGCTGCCGAACCCTGCATCCCGCAGCACCGTTATCGTCCCACGCAAACTGAGCAAGGGCTCGTGGGTTGCGGGGGGAAGACCATCATCTGCATCCGGATCCACCGGAGTGGGCTCGGTCAGTCCTACCAGCATCTCTTCGGGTACGACTGAGCCATCCTGACGCCTAATTACCACCAGCCGGTTGTCCCGGTCATACTGGTTGATCTTTGTTGTGTGCACACCAAGCAGGTTGGCGGCATCTTTAGCGCGGATGAGCCGTGGCTGTCCGGGAACAATTTCCAATTCCATGACACCAGTGTAACGCTTGGTTCTGCGCCGTCCTCATCGGTACTTGTCAGCTAACTGAGGTGCATGTCCGCGTCACCGAAACCCTGGCTACCCTCTCCAGACTCGGAGTCGCTTTCTTTGACTTCAGGTTCGGAAGCATCACTAATATTACGAACCAATTCGGCAACCTGGAACGCGATCTCCAACGACTGCTGATGGTTCAGGCGAGGGTCAACCAGAGTCTCATAACGGCGGGTAAGCGACAGATCATCCAAGCCCTCCGCGCCTCCGATCACCTCAGTCACGTCATCCCCAGTCAGCTCCACATGGATGCCTCCTGGGACCGTTCCCATTTCCTGGTGTACGGCGAAGAACTGGGCTACTTCTCGCATGATCGTGTCAAAATCGCGTGTCTTGTAGCCGTTCGCCGTGGAAATAGTATTGCCGTGCATGGGGTCAGAGAGCCACGTCACCGGGCGCCCATCTTCTTGGGCCGCTGAAATCAGCGCGGGCAAAACCTCTTCCGAGCTGTCGGCACCAAGACGCGTCATGAGCGCCAGGCGCCCTTCTTCCCCATCCGGATTCAGCCGATCTAGCAGGCCCTTCACGTCGTCTGGGGTGGCACTCGGGCCCAGTTTCACACCCAGCGGGTTCCGCACTTTCGAGAGCATTTCGACATGTGCATCATCTAGTCCCCTGGTTCTCTCCCCAATCCAGAGAAAGTGCCCAGAGGTGTCGTACAAGTCCCCAGTCCGGGAATCTACACGCGTCATAGCTGCCTCGTATTCAAGCAGCAGCGCCTCATGAGAGGAGTACAGGTCGACCTCACGCAACGAATTGAAGTCCGCTCCCGCGGCTTCCATAAATCGCACGGCTCGGTTGATTTCTCCCGCCAAAGCCTCATACCGAGAATACTCCGGACTGGCCGCAAAACCCCGGTTCCACTCGTGGACACGCCGCAAATCCGCGTAGCCACCCTTCGTGAACGCACGAATAAGGTTCAGGGAAGCAGCCGACTTATGGTATGTCTCCAAAAGCCGTTCCGGATCATGTCGGCGGGCTTCCTCGGTGAACTCAAAGGCATTCACCGCGTCCCCCAAATAGCTGGGAAGCGTCACCCCGTCCAATGTCTCCACGGGGGAAGAACGTGGCTTGGCGTACTGGCCCGCGATACGTCCGATTTTCACCACGGGCTTCGAGCTCCCGTAGGTCAGCACCACAGCCATCTGCAGCAGAGTCTGTACCTTCAGCCGCAGTCGGGCCGCCGTTGACTCAGCAAAGGTCTCGGCACAGTCCCCGCCAATTAGGACGAAGGCTTCGCCGCGACCTGCGTTAGCCAGGAGTCCCCGCAGGCTGTCCACTTCTCCTGCAAAGACCAAAGGAGGTCTTTGCCGCAGTTCGTCACTCACTCGCTGAAGCTGTTCCCGGTCCAAATAGTCGGGTTGATGCTTAGCAGGCAGGTGACGCCAGGTATCCCATGGGTTCACGCGGCAAAGACCTCACTTCCGTGCTGGGTCGACTAGCTGGCAGCCTCCACGGGCTGTCCAATGCGGTCCATGAGAGGGCCGAACCAATCAACGTTTATATCAAAGGCTTTTCCACCAGCAATGCGGGGGAAAGCGATCGCCTTCAGGCGGTCCCCATCTTCCTCATCGTGGCCGATAACCCCAGATTCTCCCTTAAAGGCGCACTCAACAGCCAAGTCGACCATGGACTGGATCAGCTGCAAGTCATACGCATTCGCGTGGGCAGACCGGGAGAAGTACCCCGACTTCTGGACCATAACCTTCTCTGCTCCCAGGCGATCCGCAAACTGCCGCGCGAACCAGCGGCCCGGGTTGATATCGTCAAGGCGAACGTGGCCGAACGGGTCGCGGGCAACCTCTTCGCCGCGCGCCTCCATCTCTTCGATAATCTCCGGGACGCCGGCCCCTTCGGAGATGAAGATGTTCACGTTCCCCTGAGAATCCATGATCTTCAGCAGTCGCTCGGACTCCTCCGCAAGATCAAAGTGGGTCTCCGGAAGGTACAGAGCGTGGGGCATCCAGCGTTCCTGAGAAAGTCCCAACGCGGGTGCCCACTCTTGCGCGCCTACCCAGTCCACGTACTTCCGAGTAGTTTCCGCTGCCAGCCAGCCGCAGTGGCGGCCCATGATCTCGTGAATGATCAGCATGCGCGGGCCTGAGCGGTTCTCTCCAATAATGTTTTGCGCAAACAGGGAGCCCTGCTCAGCCGCCGTGTCAGCGCCCAGCGACTGTCGGATAGGAATGATGTCGTTGTCGATCGTCTTTGGAAGGCCGACAACAGTCAGCTCATAGTCGTTCTCATGCAGATAGGCAGCCAGGTCGGCAGCCGTGGTGTTCGTGTCATCTCCGCCGATAGTGTGGAGCACGTCCACACTATCGGTGCGGAGCTGCTCCGCAGCAACCTGAAGGGGGTCCTGGCCTTCTTCAACCAGTCCGCGCTCCACCAGGTCTTTCGCATTCGTCAGCTTCACACGGGAGTTCCCAATCGGGGACCCACCAAAGCGCGAAAGGACCGGAGCCTCCGCCCGGGCTGCTTCATCGACCCGCACAGAGTTCCCGGTAAGCAGGCCGTGGTATCCATGCTGGTAAGCGATGATCTCGATTTCGGGATCCAGATCATTGTAACGCTGGATCAACCCGCCAACAGCTGCAGACAAGCAGGGGGCGAAGCCTCCTGCGGTCAGCAAGGCAACGCGGCGAACACTCATTTCGTGACCTTTCTATAGTCGAATTTGGCCCAATTAAGCCAATGTTGTAACCCCAACCAATATAGTTCACACGCGGGGAAGACCCGTAGGCCATTCACCCCAGACGGACCAACCACTTTGTATTCTGGGCGCGGTCAGGGACTCCTGCGTTGGCCCGCACCTGAGCGTGGGCCAAGCCCAGTAGCGCCAGCACCGCCAAAATCTTCCATCTTCCGAACCCGCTCTCCCGCGTCTTCCTAGGAGTCTCCATCATTTTTGGAGTCGGATTCTTGAGACTTCGAATCCGTCTCCTTCGGAGCCGTGAACTTCGCGGAGTCAGGTATCGGGCCATCGAATTTTCCGTCGGCTGCCAACGCGGCTTTAACGTCTGCGGCGTACATGTCCACATATTCCTGACCGGACAGGAGCATCAGGTTGTACATGATCTCGTCTGTTATGGCGCGCAGAACGTAGCGGTCCCGGGACATTCCCCGGTAGCGAGAAAAGTCCAGAGGCTCCCCGATCAACATCCCAATGTCTGTTCTAGAGGGGACCTTCTGGCCAATTGGCTGCGCTGCATGAGTGCCGATCATTGCGACCGGAATGACCGGAGCTCCCGACTCCAAGGCAAGCCGAGCTACGCCGGTCTTACCGCGGTACAGGCGTCCGTCAGGACTGCGTGTACCTTCAGGATAAATTCCGAACAGTTCACCTGCGGCCAGGCGCTCCAAACCCGCCTGCATTGCTGCCTGTGACGCCTTACCGCCGCCACGATCCACAGGGATGGTGCCAACGGCCTTCATAAAGTTCTTCGTAGCCCAGCCTTTTAGGCCGGTGCCGGTGAAATAGTCTGCCTTACCCATAAAAACGACTTCGCGGTTAATCATGGCGGGAAGAAAGATTGAGTCCCAGACCGCATTGTGGTTCGACGCCAAGATCGCAGGGCCTTCGGTGGGAATGTTCTCCTCCCCGCGGATCCAGGGGTGGTACACGCCTTTGAGTACCGGGCCACCGGCACCTTTCAGAATCTTGTAGACAGCCACCGGGCCTCCTAGTCAAGTTGCGCTGATAACCCATCTAATACTAGCCGCCAATACGCACGCTCTGCCCGCTGGTCGCTACGATCGGGGCAATCCGTCGCAGCAGGCGGCCCTTTTCGCGCCGGGGAGGACACTCGAATCGCCTACAATGGACATCAGAGCGAAGTCAACCAAAAAGACTGAGGTAGAAATGATTACGGCGATTGTCATGATCAACTGTCAAGTGGATCAGATCCCAGAGGCAGCAGCGAAGATCGCGGACATTGCCTCCGTGGAAAAGGTCTACTCTGTGACCGGGGACGTGGACCTCATCGCGGTGCTCAAGCTCAGGCGGTACGACGATTTGGCCGAGGTAGTCACTAATTCCATGGCTAAGGTCGCCGGTGTCACCGCAATGCACACGCACCTAGCGTTTCGCACATATTCCAAGTCGGACTTAGAGCAGGCGTTCCACCTAGGCCTAGACTGACAAGAATCCCCTGTCTGTTGGCCACTGCCTGTTTGCCCGGCCGGTGGCGACCAAGCGCGCTTAAGAGCGAGACTCCTGCACCCACTCGTCAAGCTTCTCCAACGGGCGCCCCTCCGCTAGGGCTTCTTGCACTCGAGACAGAGCACCCGCCATGTTTTCTTGGACCGATTGGGCCGTGCCCCCTTCGGCTGCGACAAGGCCAGCCGAAGCATTCAGCGCCACAGCATCCAAAATTGGTCCATCCTGACCGCCCAGTACACGCCGAGCCACCCCCGCGTTGAACGCAGGGTCTCCTCCGCGTAGATCCTCCAGTGTAGAAGTCTGCAGATTGAACTCTTCTGCTGGATCGAATTCCGCGTAAGACACTTCGCCATCCGCTGCGCTCCATACCTGCACCGGCTCGGTCGTGGTGATTTCGTCAAGTCCAGCTGACCGGCCACGGAAGACTAGGGCGTCGTTACCTCTCTTGGCAAAAACGTCCGCGACCAGCGGCGCCACGTCGGCTCGCGCCACCCCAATCGCGGCAGCGCTTGGCCTGGCGGGGTTCGTTAGTGGCCCCAGCACGTTGAACACTGTGGGAAATGCCAGCTCACGCCTGGTAGCCGCAGCGTAGCGCATCGAGGGATGAAAGTTGTTCGCAAAGAGGAAAGCAATTCCCGTCTTATCGAATACTTCGATGATGCGGGCCGGATCCAGCTGCAGGTTAACTCCCAGAGCTTCCAGTACATCCGCCGAGCCACTAGCCGATGTCGAAGCCCGGTTTCCGTGCTTGACAACCGGAATCCCCATCGAAGCGACGACAATGGCGGCCATCGTCGAAATGTTCACTGTATTGGCGCGGTCACCGCCAGTACCCACTATGTCGACAGAGGTTCGCGGGAGCGATATCTCCCTGGCGTTGTCCCGCATAGCGTCGGCCAAGCCGTGAAGCTCATCTCCCGTGACACCGCGGACCGCAAGAACTGACAGAAGACTCGCCAGACGCACATCCCCGAGCTCACCAGCCATCACCTCATCCATCAGCGCGTACGCCGTTGGGTAATCGAGCGGTTGCCCCTCCGTTAGGGAGTCAACGAAGCTTGCCCACTGGCTCATCAGCGGGCGCGCAGGGCGCGACTGATCTTGTCCTGCAGGTCCAGCGGGTCGAAGGGGGCGCTTACGATTTCGGTTGCCCCTGCCCAATCCGCCAGCCAGGCATCCTGAGGACGTGCCGTCAAAATGACAATTGGGGGCACCTGGTCGAACCGGTCCTGGATGGTGCGGGCAACAGACATACCGCCGTCTTTGACAGTCTCAGCGTCAAGGACAAGCAACCCCGGGTTTTCCGTCTCGAAAGCATCTACCGCTCCCCAAGCGGTGGCTGTCTCCACCCAGCTGAGTGTGGGCAAGTCCGGTGCTGGGCGCCGGCCGACTCCGTCCTTCACATCTTGGCGCGTGTCCGAACTGCCGCTGTAGACCAGCACTTTGATGGTGTCTTCGCTCACTGCATTCTCCTTGCTAATTGCTGCGTCGCGACTATTTTGCGCGCTCCAGGGGTTGTGGCGTCCCGCCTATTGTAGACCGCGGTGCGGCCAGCTGGAGTCGGCTATCGCAGCGGATGTGCCGCCAGAATATCTACCAGTGCAAAACTGGCCGGGGTTGCTTCGCTCTCTGCCGGGGTGATGATCAGAATGCGGGAGCCAACCTTCTCCCCCGCGAGGATATTGCCAGGGTCTACAACGCCTATTCCGTCAGCCCACGTCTGGGAGCGTTCTTGGCTGCCCCAATACCCCACCGTCATCAGATACTCCACCGCATCATCGTCAGCCACAACAGGGCCGTTGCCCTGCGCTATTACGAAGGTCTGAGCAGATTCGGGCATGGGAGCTGACTTGTCGAACAGTACCTCAGGCACCTCTCCCAAGTTGCCCTCCACTGTGATTCCCTCAGGCAAAGCCACATCTGTCAGCTCCGCATCCTCAAGGGACTGCGTACTGACACTAACGCTTTCCAAGATCTCCACGTAAAACACCAGTGTGGCCCCGCCCGGGATTGAGGATGTCCCCGCTTCTCCATACCCGTATTCAGGGGGTATGACAACCATGACCTGGTCCCCGACGTAGGTTTCAGCCAGGCCCCACTTCCAACCGAGAATCACCTGGTTCAAAGAGAAAGAGATCGGCGTCGCTTGGCCACTGGTGGTGAATGAAGAATCAAACTTCTCGCCATCCCATAGCCAGCCGGCATAGTTGACCTTGATGTAATCGTCAGGGCCAACGATTTGTTTCCCCTTGCCCTCCTTAAGAATCTCCACAGTGATCTGGTCTGGCGGATTATCCGCCACGGGCGTCATCTCCGGAGCGTCTTCCTTGGTAGGAAGGGTAATCGTTGGGAGCGGACCGGTGTAGTCAAGATCGACTTCAGGTTTCTCTTCAGTCGGTAAGACTTCCTGTGCCTGTTGGTCCTGCGCCGAGGACTCTCCCTGCCCGGACTGGGCATCCTGGGATTGCGCGCTCTGCGCACCTCCCGAAGTCGAATCTGCAGCGTCGGAGCACCCGGACAAAAGCGCGGTTAGGAGCAGTGCCGCGCCGGCCGCAGCACCGAGAAGTGTTCTTTGGAACATGCTAGTGGAAGGACTCCCCGCACGCGCAGCTAGAACCAGCATTGGGGTTGTCGATTGTGAAACCCTGACGTTCAATAGAGTCCGCGAATCCAATGGTCGCACCGGCCAAGTAGGGAACACTCATGCGATCCACGACGACCTCTACCCCATCAAAATCCCGGATAGCATCACCGTCCAGCAGTCTCTCATCAAAATAGAGCTGGTAGATCAATCCAGAACAGCCACCGGGTTGGACCGCAACGCGAAGACGCAGATCGTCGCGCCCTTCCTGCTCCAGCAAACTCTTAACCTTCACCGCAGCGTCATCCGTTAGCAGCACTTCGTGCGTTGGCAGTTCAACAGTCAAATCCGACATGGTTCTCCTTCTTCGAACACCAGGACCCATAAATGGGAATTCTTCTAATACTCTACGTCCCGCGCATGCGCGTGTCACTGCCACGTCCATCGCTGTGAGGATAATTCAGAGTCTTCCCCACGTCTGCCCCACGCGTCTACCCAGCGTTTGGAAGCTGTGGTCTTCTCCTACAAGGTGAACTCCCTGCAGTCCCCATTGCGCCTGCTCATGCGGAGAAAGAGAGGAGGCAAACCCGACGCCAACCCAGGGAGTAGCCCCCACCGTATTGGCGTACTCAGTCAGATGAAGTGGAACCGAATCTGTCAAGTCTGGGGAGTGCCAGTGAGGGCTAGCCACTACGATCAAGTCTGCCGCTGCGAGCTTTTCTTCCATCGACAGGTAGTGGAAAAGAACCTCACCGGTCGGATAAGCCCTAGCACCAAGAGACATGAGCCAGGCGGCGGCGCCTCCGCCAGCGCCGGAACCCGGACGCGCCCCCGGGCCGGTTTGAGTCGACTGATCCGAACCGATGGTCAGTGCCTCCACTCCCTGGGTCTGCAGCGCTGCCAGGGTTTCCCGCCAGTCGGACGGCTCCTTGACATCCGTTCGTAGCTGTAGTTGCTGATCCGTGTTCGAGGTGCCCCCGGCTCCATAAAGTGGACGCGACGTCGAGTAGGCGACAATAATGTCACGGCGTCGAAGCTCATCGGCGTCCTGTGCTTCCCAAATTCGCTGCCCCCAGTCGTGGCCTCGGTCATGTCCCATCTCTATAAGGAGCGGGTCAGCGGTGGGTAATGAGACCGTTGGAGCATTCCCGCCGACTTGATCAGTGGGCAAGTGCGTAGCGCCCAGGTGACTGAGTTCTCCGGTGAATATGTGCCCGGGCCCAAAAGGTACGACATCGACCTGCCACCCGGGAGCCGCGGATGCAAATCC
>CAYFRG010000004.1:35837-84245 GCA_964345535.1 uncultured Actinomyces sp.
CCCATCTCTTGCGGAGTCACAGTGAGGCGCGCACCGAAAGGTCGGTTTGCTTCCAGGTGCGCGACCAGCGCATCCATAGAGGTTTGAGCTTCTTGGCCCGGTACCGTCCGCAAACTCAGTCTAAAAGTGCATTCAGACGCGATGGTGTTGGAGGACTCCGCGACCGGCCGCGCATCCATTCCAATTACGGCAAGAGCAGGCTTGGTCCACACACGCGCAGCAAGGTCTCCTGTTCCGGCCAACTGATACCCGTCCACCACTGAGGCGTCCGCACGAAAGTCTTCTTCCGGCCATTCGACGTCGGCCGAATCGGTGCCCCCAAGCCCCGCCACGGCCACGTCGCCCTGATCGTCGTGTAAAGAGGCGATGAGGCGACTTGCCAGGGTAACCGCATCCAAGATCGGGCCACCGAACAGCCCGGAGTGCACTCCGTGCTCAAGAACCTCAACTTTGACATCGCAGGACGCCACCCCGCGCAAAGAAGCCGTGAGAGCCGGAATGTCGGTCGTCCAGTTGCCGGAGTCCGCCACCACAATCACGTCCGCCGCAAGCTGCTCCTTGTACTTGTCCACGAAGGCTGTGAACGTCGGTGAGCCTATCTCTTCTTCCCCTTCGATGAACACGACAACGTTCACTGGAAGATCTGAGCCCAGTGCCTCCAAAGCGGCAAGGTGGACGACAATCCCGATGCCGTCATCGGCAGACCCGCGACCGTACAACCGGTCCCCTTCCACCGTCAGATCAAGCGGCGGGTACGACCAGCGATCCAACTCGCCTAGGGGTTGGACGTCATGATGCGCGTAAAGCAGCACTGTCGGGGTACCGTCGGGATCTATGGCAGCTTTCTTGAACGCCAGAACTGCCGGTTGACCGACCGTGCCGTCAGCAGCCACCGCGTTGCGGATCTCCGTCCGGAAGCCCAAGTCAGCGAACTTGCGTTCAACAAACTCCGCGCTTTCCATCATTTCTGCATCGCGGCCCGGATCTGAAGAGATTGACGGTATCTGAACTAGTTCGCGTAGCGTCTCTACGTGTTTCGGGAGAGAACGATCAATAGAGGTTGCGGGGTCTGAATTATCTGTCATGCTCCAAACCTACTGGATTGACCCCACGCTCCCAAAGAGTGCTCCATCTGCCAGAAAAACCGCGCACTTTGGCTCAGTCCATTAGCTCAACTAAGGTGGGACCGTGGCTAAGAAAGACAACTCTGATTCAGAGGTTCCTCCTACCGGCAAGGGCAGGCCTACGCGTTCTCGAAAAGAGGCGGAGGCCGCCCGGCGTCAGCCCGTAGTCGGGGGTGACCGAAAGCTCGCTAAGAAGCTGGAGCGCGAACGTCGAAACGAATTGTACGCGCGTCAACAGGAAGCTTTGCAGACTGGCGACGAACGCTACCTACCCGTTCGGGACAAGGGCAAAGTTCGCAGATTTGTCCGCGATTATGTCGACGCGCGCTGGTCTTTCTCCGAGTTCTTGCTCCCCATGATGCTGCTGTTCCTTGTGGGTTCCCTGGCCATGGGATTCTTCGGCGGAGACTCAGAGGCGGCGTCCGCCATGATGGTTTCCATCACGGTAATGCTGTACGGGTTCTTCTTCCTGTCCCTCCTTGAGGGTGTCTGGGTTTGGCAGCGCATCAAGCGTCAGTTGAAGCTGAAGTACCCGAATGAGGCCATCCCGCGCGGCACCTGGTTCTACATGTACGCTCGAATGGTCATGGCCCGCAGGTGGCGCTCTCCTAGGCCTCAGGTGGCCCGCGGAGAATACCCATCCGTTCCGGATCGCAACAAGTAAGTAACCAGCCATGCTTGTGCCGCTGCCGCTGAGCTCCGCTGGCACCGAGCATTCACGTTTGCTCCGGGCTTTCACCGGCTTAAAGGACGTTCAGCTGCGTTCCAAATGGGAGACACAGGCTGGCGTGTACTTGGCCGAATCTCAAAACGTCATAAGTCGAGCCCTTGAATCGGGTCACCGGCCTTTGGCTTTTCTTGTTGCGCCGCGGTGGCTGGACGCGCTCGGCACCGCGATGGCTGATCATCTCACAGTGACGGAAGTAGAGGCGATCCCAATCTTCGTCGCGGATCCCGGGACACTCGCGGAGGTAACAGGTTTCCCCGTACACCGGGGCGCACTCGGCCTGTTCGACCGCCCGGCTCCCCTGGATCCTGGGGAGCTGTTGGACGCGGCTCTGTCGAACGGGCGCCCACGGGTAGCGGTGCTTGAGGGGCTGGTAGACCACACCAACGTCGGGGCGCTCTTCCGGTCTGCCGCAGCGCTGGGGATGGGAGCAGTACTAACAACGCCCGACTGCGCGGATCCTCTGTACCGCCGCTCCGTGCGTGTTTCCATGGGGGCAGTGTTCCAGGTTCCCTGGGCGCGGCTTCAAACTTGGCCCGACCAGAAATTGTTTACCGACCACGGCTTCGCCACGGTTGCGCTGACACCGTCGCCCCTCGCAGCACCCCTGGACAGTCTGACATTCCCCGGCTGTGGGTCAGCTTACAGGCCCGGCCTGGCGCTCCTTCTGGGGAGCGAGGGGCCTGGACTGCGGCGGGACACGTTGGACTCAGCCGACCTCTGGGCTCGCATACCCCTAGATAATGATGTTGATTCCTTGAATGTCTCCACTGCTGGCGCGATAGCCTTCTGGGAAACTAGGTATTTCGGACAATAGCGATGCCGGCACCATTCCCAACCTCACTGCGCGGCGGAACCGGCAAGCCTGGGGTCATCGAGTAGCTCGCGGATGACCCTTACAGTGTCTTGCCATCCACTCACTTCCAAGGTTCGCCACCCAGCGGCCTTCACGGGATAATCGTTGCCGTCCTCGTCTAAACGGTCGCCAATAAAGAGCATATTCTGCTTGGGAATCCCGGTTTCTTGGACAAGTTTGCGCATTCCATACGCCTTGTCGACCCCCTTGGCGGTGATATCAACCGAGGTGGACCCACCCCCACGAACCTCAAGATCTGGCAGGAGCGGGGCGACGCCCTGCGCCAAAGCGGCCTTCTTGGAGCCGTCTTTGTCCCAATTTTGCTTCGCTTCAAGAGGCGCGTTTTGGCCCAGTGCGGAGAAAGTAATCTGCGTATCCCGATCCTCGATGATGGGCCCCCAGGTTTCTTCTTCCCAGAGCCCCAGTTCCCGGGCCTGTTCCTCCAGCACGGCGATTGTCCTCTCCTTCTGCGCCTCTGAGAGAGTCTCCCTGTACTGAATGTCCCACCCGGTATCTCCACGCAGCAGATACTGCGTCCCGCATGTGGGCATCAGATGCAAGGATCCGAGCAGTTCGGCGGGGACGTTCAAACCGGCAAGCAACTGCCTTTCAAATTGGAGAAGGTTGCCACCGGAAATGACGCAAACCGGTACGCGCTTCAGCAGATCAGCCAGCGCTCCGGCAACCTCTGGGGGAAGGGGCGACTTAGAGGGGGCCAGTGTGTCATCCAGGTCGAATGCAACAAGTTCGATAGTGTCAGTGTCCATAAGCCCACGATACTCACGCGGGCGTGGTTTACCCCAAAGACGCACGGACGCGACCGCTAGGAGACCAGGATGACAACTCCTCATATCAGTGCCTCCCCAGGAGATTTTGCACCCGCAGTTCTGATGCCGGGAGACCCCAAGCGGGCTGAGCGCATTGCCTTCGAAGTATTGGACAATCCAAAGAAGGTAAACGAGGTTCGGGGAATGCTCGCATACACGGGAACGCACAGAGGCAGGCCCCTGTCGGTCATGGGCTCCGGAATGGGGCAACCGTCGATTGCGATCTACGCTACTGAGCTCTACCGGTTCTTTGGTGTGGAAAGAATCATCCGCGTTGGCACGTGCGGGGGAATCAGTTCGAAGGTTGAGGTCGGCGACACGGTGGTCGCGCTTGGGGCCCACACCAACTCGAATTTCAACGCGCATCGTATTCCGCAGGTCTACTTCTCCGCGCTGGCCTCTTACAATCTGGTCCGCGCCGCGGTGGAAGCTGCCCCCCAGGACACGCAGGTCCACGTAGGGCCTGTTTATTCTTCTGACGACTTTTACAGGCGCGTACCCGGACAGGTGGAGGCTCTAGCCCAATACGGAGTTCTGGGCGTGGAGATGGAGACAGCTGCCCTCTATGGAATAGCTGCAGAACTGGACAAGCAGGCTCTCACCGTCCTGACGGTTTCAGATCACCTCTTGGACGGAGCCAGCGACATGGACTCCACAGAACGAGAAACCCGCTTCCAAGGCGCGCTTCATCTGGCGATTGGGGCAGCATTTTCCGGGATCGGAAAAGCTGGGGACTTGATGTGAGCACCCAGAGCTCCGGAGGAGTCCCTGCCGATCCCGGTGAGCCTTCCCCTGCCGGACCATTATCAGCGGAGCTGTCTTCCCCAGTCGGATCGTTCCCTCCGGAGGAAGCTTTCTCCGTCGGCGCGCCACAGCCCGAGCAGGGTCCCCAGGCCGCCCAGTACCCGCAGGTTTCGACGCCTATGCCCGATCCCACCTGGGAAGGTGAGCCGCAAACCGAACCTGGGGCAGCGCTAACATCTGAGGAATTTTTCGGCCAGGACCGGCCGCAGCTCGCGCCGCCGATGATTATGGGACCTGTCCCTGACGTGCACGTTACCTCGGGCTTTAACTTCGCCTGGCTGAAGCTGCGGCAAAACCTTGGGACTCTGGTGCTTGTAGCTCTGAGCTACGCTGGGATCGGCGTCCTTATAACGCTGGTCTTTGGCGGTATGATGGCCGCCAGTCGCTCCGCGGCTGCGGCAGCATTCGCCGCGATCGTCCTGGTGGTTGTTGTTATCCTCTTCGGAGGCGTGACCCAAGCGAACATCACGACTGGCACGTTGAAGCTGGTGGCCGGCCACCCGGTCGAATACAAAGACTTCTTCACCTTTAAGAACGTACTGCCCGTTATATGGGCGTCACTTATGGTTGCGGTTGCTTCTGGCCTGCTGGCCTTCACGATTGCGGCCCCGGTCGTGATCGGCTTTCTCACCGTTTTCACCACGCTGTTCATAGTCGACAGGGGTTACGGCCCCTGGAATGCTATTGCTGAATCCGCAAGGCTCGTGTGGGACAACATCGGAACCGTCGCCGTGTTCATTCTTGGTAGCGCCATAGCTGCCTATGTCGGGTTAGTGTTCTTTGGCCTAGGTATCCTGTTCGCGTTCCCGGTCATCATGATTGCAGAAGTGTGGCTATACAGGCAGCTCACCGGCGGGGCAGAGTCATTGACTCCACCGCACTAGAGATGTGTTGATCCTATATCGGGCTCTGGATCATCAGAGATCTTATCTCGGTGCAAAGAGCGCGCGGTGAACGCGCAAATCACCGCGACGATTGGCCAAATGATGGCGCCCAATACCAGGGCTGTACCCCGGTCCCCACCGCTTATATCCGCGAGGGTAAACACCGTCATCACTACCGCGAGCCCGGAAACAAACGCGTTCAGCGCCACCGGCACGGGGTTCCTAACCATCATGCTCCTATCTGGCCCTCATCCGCAGAGCCTCCTTGAAACTGGGCGTTATACAGGCGATAGTACGCTCCCTGACGCTTAATCAGCTCATCGTGGTTCCCCTGTTCCACAATGCTGCCCTCCTCCATAACCAGGATCAGATCCGCGTCCCGAATGGTCGAAAGTCGGTGTGCGATGACGAACGAAGTCCTGCCCTTCTGCAGAGCTCGCATAGCTTCTTGGAGCAGTCGCTCCGTTCGGGTATCCACGGCAGAAGTCGCCTCGTCCAAGATGAGAATCGAAGGCTGTGCAACAAACGCCCTGGTAATTGTGAGGAGTTGGCGCTCACCGGCAGAAAGGTTTGCTGCGTCCTCCTCCAACTCCGTTTCATATCCGTGTGGCAAAGATCTCATCAACCAGTCCACGTGGGTGGCCTGAGCGGCCTCGAGGATCTGCTCGTCTGTGGCCTCCTCATTCCCGAAACGTATGTTGTCCATGATCGTCCCCGCGAAAAGCCAAGGATCCTGAAGTACCATCCCCGTCCGATCGCGCACATCTTTTCGGGTGAGGTCAGCGATGTTTTGTCCGTTCACCGTGATCTTGCCACCGTCGAGTTCGTAGAATCTCATCAGCAAGTTCACCAGTGTCGTTTTCCCAGCCCCGGTCGGCCCCACAATCGCGACGGTTTGCTCCGCCTCGACCTCGAACGACAGATTTTGGATCAGGGGCTTGTCCGGTGAGTAGGAGAAGGTCACGTCGTCGAAGACGATGCAGCCGTCACCTTCAACGGGAGCAGGGGCATCCACCGGGTCTGGAGCCTCGTCCTCCGCGTCCAGGATCGCGAACACCCTTTCTGCGGATGCAGTGCCCGACTGAACGGACACCGCCATTCCCCCAAGTTGCCCGATTGGCTGGTTGAACTGCTGCGCGTACTGAATGAACGCCTGTACGGAGCCCAGGGTCATGGATCCGGAGGCGACCATGACACCACCGATAACAGCAATGGCGACGTACACCAAATTCCCTGTGAACCGCATACCGGGCATCATCACGCTGGAAAGAAATTGCGCCTTGAACGAGGCCTCGAAGAGATCATCGTTCTGCCGGGCAAAGTCCTGCTCAAAGTTGCCAGACTGGCCGTAAACGCGCACTAGCGAGTGTCCTGAGAAGGACTCTTCTACGCGCGTGTTCAGTTGCCCGACCTTGCGCCACTGGGTCGCGAACGCCCTTTGCGACCGTGGTCCAATAACTCCGAAGATCAGGGCCATCAGCGGAAGAGAAATCAGCACTACAATCGTCATCTTCCAGGAAATACTCAGCATCATTGCCAAGACACCAATCACGGTGAAGACCGAGGTGATGGCACTGGACAGAGACTGTTGCAGAGTCTGGGTGATGTTGTCGATATCGTTCGTCACTCGGGAGATCAGGTCTCCGCGTCTTACCCGATCGAAGTAGCTCAGCGGCAGACGATTTATCTTCTCCTCAACCTGCTCTCTCAGCTGGTACATCGCCTTAACCATGACCACGTTCAAGATGTAACCCTGCGCCCACGTCAGTAGCGCCGCCCCAGCGTAGAGAGCAAGGACGATCAGCAGAACCGTCCCCAGCGCGGGAAAGTCCACTCCCTCCCCCGGGACCACATTCATCTTTGCGACCATCTTTGCCATGTCTGTTTGGCCGCTTTTCTCCAACATGGAGACCGCCTGCTCAGACGTCACTCCCTCAGGAATCTTGCGGGAAAGGTACCCGGCAAACAGAATGTCGGTTGCCCTAGCCAGCACCTTGGGAGCGACGACCGTCAGGACGACGCCCGCGGCACCCAGAAGGGAGACCAGAACCATGGTGCCCTTGAAGCCTGCCAGGAGACCGATCATTCTCTTGAAGCTGGGCCAGAATGCCTTGGCTTTTCCTGGTGGGGCGCCACCACCATGGCCGTGTCCGCCCCCAGCGCGAGGATACGACTCCTCTTCCTCTTCTAGAATCTCAGCGTCGCCAACGACGTTCGGATCACTCACAGGATCTCCTCCGCAGCCAGTTGAGACTCGACAATTTCCACGTAGGTTGGACATGCGTCCAGCAGCTGCTGGTGGGTCCCAACCCCCACTAGTTCACCCTCATCCAGAACGAGGATCTTATCGGCATCCAAGATAGAGGACACTCTCTGGGCAACTATCACCTGGGTCGCATTCGGGAATGACTCCGCCAGAGCGGCCCGCAAACTGGCATCCGTGGACAGGTCCAGGGCCGAAAACGCGTCATCCAGGAGGAGGATTTCTGGGTCCCTAATCAACGCCCGCGCAATGGCCAGTCGCTGCCGTTGACCACCGGAGACATTTGTTCCTCCTTGAGCTATCTTCGACTCCAACCCCCCGCGCTCCTCCACGAAGGTCGATCCTTGGGCGACCTGGAGGGCACCCCACATCTGCTCCTCGGTGGCGCCTTGAAACCCGAACCTCAAGTTCGAGGCAACAGTCCCTGAAAACAGGAAACCCGTCTGGGGAACGTAACCAAGTTGACTCCAAAGCGTGTCCAGGTCCTGATCCCGCACCTCGGTGCCCCCAACAAAGACGGAACCGGAGCTAGCGTCGACCAGTCGGGGAATCAGAGAAAGCAGAGTCGATTTACCAGACCCAGTCGAGCCGATTATTGCCGCCACCTCCCCCGGCTCCACCTTGAAGGAAATATCCTTCAACACGGGCTCATCCGCATCCGGGAACCGGAATGTGACATCACGGAACTCAACACTTCCCGGCTTCATCACCTCGGTGATCGGATCCGCAGGGTTCTGTACTGCTATGGGAGTCTGTAGGACCTCAGAAATCCTTTCCGCGGAAACGGCTGCCCGCGGAATCATCACGGCCATGAACGTAGCCATCAGGACGCCCATGAGGATCTGTGCTACGTACTGCATGAACGCCATGATGGTTCCCAC
Source organism: uncultured Actinomyces sp. (assembly GCA_964345535.1). Taxonomy (GTDB): domain Bacteria; phylum Actinomycetota; class Actinomycetes; order Actinomycetales; family Actinomycetaceae; genus Scrofimicrobium. The sequence continues at coordinate 44,204 of CAYFRG010000004.1, forward strand.
CTCGATCTCCCCCGCGTCCATACGGTGACCTCCAAACCAAAGGACACTGAGGATCGTGACGTTGAGGACCATCGTTACCAACGGGAACATGATGACGAACAGGGAACCGACTTTGCGCCCCAACACCATGATGTCCAGATTCGCAACCTTGAAGCGCGCCTCTTCGACCTGCTCGCGTACGAATGCCCGGATTACACGCACGCCTGTGAGTTGCTCCCGCATGATCAGGTTTACTCTGTCCAGTTGCTCTTGATATTGCCGGAAGAGTGGCATCATGCGCGAAACGATAATCCCCGCGATAACTAGGAGAAGCGGAACAGAAACGGCTATCAGCCACGCTAACCCGACGTCTTGGCGCAGTGCCATTATTACCCCGCCCAAGGCCATCAGCGGGGCCATGACAAGCATAGTGGCGCTCATCATGGCCATCATCTGCACCTGTTGTACGTCGTTCGTATTGCGCGTGATCAGGGACCCCGCGCCTATGCCCTTCACTTCCTTCTCCGAGAAGGCAATCACGCGCCCGTAGACCGCTGACCGCAGGTCGCGTCCCAAGCTCATCGACGCTTTCGCCGCACTGTAGGTCGCGATCAATGCTGCAACAATCTGGACGAATGAGATAACCAGCATGAGGGCCCCGCGCTGCCAAATGTAGCCCGTATCTCCCTTCGCTACTCCGTTGTCGATAATCTCCGCGTTCAGTGTAGGTAAGTAGAGGTTGGCAAGGACCGCAGCCATCTGCGCGACCAAGACGACTGCTAAGTACCATCGGTACGGACGCAGGTACTTCCACAGCAGTTTTCCAAGCAAACTGTGCCTCCGCTTCTTACTGGATGCGGCTGCCGACAAGAGGCGGCCCGGGTGAGCGAGTGAGCATCGGTGCAGCTGGCAGGCGCCCGACGCGCGGTCCGCAACTCAACCTATCACCATCTTCGGATGCGCGACGGCAGGTACCTAGGGCACACCACCCTGGACTGCAGGGACTTCTGAACGCCGCACCGCGGGTCCACCTTCTATCCGGTTGGGGCGTGCTGCTGCTCCCTAGCGGCGTGCACCGCCTAGTTGACCAGCCCCAGTCGCTCCATCTGGGCTATCAGCTGGGGACGGTGGCGCTCTGAAAGAGGAGTGAGCGGAAGACGCAGCTCATCCTTGATGAGCCCCATGTACGCCATAGCGGCCTTGATGGGGATTGGATTAACCTCTGTGAACAGCTGGGCAATGAGGGGGTTTAGGTCCTCTTGGATACTCAGGCTTTCATCGCGATCACCGTTCAGGTAGCTGCTGGTCAGAGCGCGCATCGCCGCAGGGGCCATGTTTGCTGCGACGCTGACGACCCCCTGGCCTCCAAGTGCCATCAGCGCAAACACCTGATCGTCATTTCCCGAATAGATGGGAAGGGAGCCGCGGGTCACGCGGAACAGCTCCACAATCTGGGAAAGATTGCCGCTAGCTTCCTTGATGCCGCCAATGTTTGGATGCTCAGCTAACCGAGCTGCGGTTGCCGGCTCCAAGTTCACTCCCGTGCGAGAAGGCACGTTGTACATGAGCACCGGCACCTCCAGTGCGTCAGCGATCGTCCGGTAGTGCAGCTCCAGTCCTTCCTGCGTCGCCTTGTTGTAGTAGGGCGTGACTACAAGGACACCGTCAGCTCCCAAGTCCTGAAACCTGCGGGATGTATCGACAGCTGCGGCCGTGCTGTTCGAGCCGCTTCCCGCTATCACGGGGACGCGCCCAGCCACAGCGTCCACGACAAAAGAGACGACGTCCTCTCTCTCCTGTACCGACATAGTGGATGGCTCTCCGGTCGTGCCACAGGGAAGAATCGCGTCGGTTTCTTCTTGCAGGTGTAGGTCTACCAGTTTGCCCAGCGCATCCCAATCGATCTTCCCTTCGTTGAAAGGAGTAACCAGAGCTACGCCGCTACCCGTGAACATGTTTCCCATTGCAGTCCCCCGTTAAAGCTAGAACGCGCGAGCCAGACAAGCTGTTTCGCGCGTTTTCAAAACAGCCAGTGCTCCATCGGAATCCGATGACAGCTGCCCGATTCTTTACCGGACAGCCAGGAAACACGACCTGGGTGCGTGTCTCCTTCGGCGGCTTCGCCCTTCCCCGTACTTCGCAGGATTCCAAACCCTCAGTTCGGGTACTCATCTCAGCCGCGCCTCTGACGATCAAAAGCCTATCAGCCCTAGGCCTCGCAGTCGGAAACTGTCCGGCGCGTATTCACGAGCGTTTGGACGAGGTCTGGGTCTGCGGCCCCTTGCGTTTAGAATGAGCAAGCGGCAACGCAGTACTGATTGGGAGAAAACACCGTGGAAGAGTCAAACGAGAAGATACTGGTAGCCAAGTTTGGTGGCAGTTCCGTCGCGGACGCCCAGCAGTTTCGCAAGGTGAAAGAGATTGTCTCTGCGAATGATTCGCGCCGCTACATAGTGCCGTCAGCGCCGGGGAAGCGAAATCCCGATGACCACAAGGTGACCGACCTTCTCTACATGTGTCACCAGCTGGCCTCTCACGGCATTGACAGCTCCGAAGTGTTCGCAACAATTGCGGATCGGATCCTGGAGATCAAAGAGGAATTGAACCTTGAGGGTGACATTCTCTCTGAGCTGAGGCAAATCTTTGACCAGATCCGCGCCGGTGCAACACCGGAATTCGTTGCGTCGCGCGGCGAATACCTGTCGGGGCGTCTTTTGGCCGACTATCTTGGGTTCCCCTTCGTGGATGCTGCCGACATCATTATCTTCAACTCAGACGGATCTCTGGACGTCAAGAAGACTGAGAGAGCCATCCGAAAGATGGCGCGGAAGTATCCCCGGGCGGTCATACCGGGCTTTTACGGATCCGGTCCAGAAGGCGAGATCCTTACGTTCTCCAGGGGAGGTTCGGACGTGACGGGAGCTGTCGTAGCTGCCGGAGTCGGAGCCGATCTCTACGAAAACTGGACGGACGTATCCGGTTTCCTGCAGGCAGACCCGGGCCTGGTTGAGTCTCCCAAGCCGATCGAACGGGTTACGTACAAGGAACTGCGAGAGCTCGCATACATGGGAGCGCCTGTGCTCCATGAGGAAGCCATCTTCCCAATTCGCTCCAGTGGCATTCCCATCCACATCCGCAACACAAACGAGAGATCGGCCGCCGGAACTCTGATCGTGGATGACCGGACCGCAGAGGGGTTCCGGGGGATAACCGGTATTGCGGGGCGCCGTGACTTCACAGTTATCTCCATGGAGAAAACTCTCATGGATGATGAGCGTGGCTTTTTTCGGAAGCTGGTTTCCGTCTTCGAAACGAACGGCGTTTCTATTTCCCACATGCCGTCAGGAATCGATTCGGTGTCCGTAATCGTTCCGGCTGAAGAAATTCGTTTCAAGCTAAAGAAGGTTCTGGAAGAAATCCGCATCTATCTGCATCCAGATACTCTGACCGTGCAGGCAGATATTGCGCTGTTGGCCGTGGTTGGCCACGGGATGATCTCTACGACCGGAGTCGCAGCGCAGGTGTTCACAGCGCTAGCCCAGGGCGGAGTCAACATCCGGATGATCTCCCAGGGAGCATCTGAACTCAGCATCATCATCGGGATAGACAACGACGACTTCGAAACAGCTGTAGCAGCGATCTATGCGGGTTCTAACGGAGAGTCAGGAGTCTAAGAAACCCGAGATAAGCGGTCCGAACTGGTCGAATTCGATCAGGAAGCCGTCGTGTCCCCGGTGCGATCGAACCATTTCCACCCCGACAGATCCAGGAATTCCGCGCGAAATCCGGTGTGCCTCTTCGGGTAGACAAAGTCGATCGGAGTTCACACCGACCACAAGTGCATGCGCCTCAATCCGTCCCAAACCCTCGCCTACGCCTCCGCGCGCGCGCCCAATGTCGTGTGACATAAACATTTCAGTCAGCACCTTGTAAGAGTTCGCGTCAAAACGCCTTACGAACTTGTTGCCCTGGTGGTCAAGGTAGGACTGGACAGCATATCTACCCCCGGCCCAGGGATCCTCTTCCCCCTGTGCTGTTTGCCCAAACCTCTGTTCAAGTTCCACGGCGGATCGGTAGGTTGTCTGCGCGATTTGGCGGGCGATAGACAGTCCCCGGTGCGGCCCCTCCCCGTCGGGACTACCGTAGTAGTTCCCTCGCTGAAAGCCACGGTCCGAGGTGATAGCAAGCAGCTGCGTATGAGCCCAAGCTATCTGGTCCGCACTGGTACGGGCGGTTGTGGCAATGGGGACAACCCTCTCCACTCTCTCGGGTACCATTGCCGCCCACTCAAGGGCGCGCATGCCGCCCATCGAACCGCCAATAACCATCCTCCAGCTGCTGATTCCCAGGCTGTCTGAAAGTGCTTGTTCGGCCGTCACCGTGTCGCGAACCGTCAGGAACGGGAACTCTGCTGCAAAACGATGGCCGTCGGGGTCCAAACTGGCTGGCCCCGTGCTCCCCTGGCACCCCCCGATCACGTTGGGTGCCACGACAAAGTATTTGTCGGTATCGATTGGGCCACCCGGACCTAGTAGATCAGTCCACCACCCGGAAGTTGGATGTCCGGGGCCTGCGGGGCCACTGATGTGACTGTCTCCGGTAAGTGCGTGCAATACCAACACCGCATTGGTAGCTGACTCATTGAGGGTGCCCCAAGTTTCGTATGCGATCTGAAACCGCTCTAAACGTCCGCCGGCCTCCAGGGTCAGATTTTCACCGTGGAAGAACTGTCTGTCCCCAAGGGGATCCGTTTCCCACCAGGCCCCAGAGGCGGGCGGACGTCCAGAGATATCCTGACTGTTCACGGGGTTAGTCCCGGCTGTCCGCTTGAGTTTGCGCTTCCTTCGCGGCGGCAAACCCCAGTTCAAGGTCAGCAATAATATCCCTCGAGTCCTCAAGCCCAACAGCTAGGCGCACCAAGCCCGGATGCACGCCTGCCTTCAGCTGAGCATCGGGGGTGAGCTGAGAGTGAGTTGTCGATGCGGGGTGGATAACCAGGGAACGCACGTCCCCGATGTTCGCGACGTTGGAGTGTAGTTCTAGTGCGGAAACGAATGCCTTCCCGGCCTCCACTCCCCCGTCTAGATCGAAGGCTATTACGGCCCCCGGGCCTGCCGGCGTGTATTTCTGGCCTAGCTCGTAGTACGGATTGGATTCTAGACCCGCATAGTGGACGTCTAGGACCTGCTCGTGACCATCCAGGTAACGCGCCACCTTGTCTGCGTTCTCCAGGTGTTTGTCCATGCGTAGCGAAAGCGTCTCCAGACCCTGCGCCAACTGGAAGGAGTTGAAGGGGGATATCGCGGCGCCCAAATCACGCAGCAACTGAACCCTGGCCTTGAGGATGTATGAAAGATTTGCCCCGAGTACTCCGTCTGCCCCTAGGTCCCTGGCGTATACCAGTCCGTTGTAAGACTCGTCAGGCTCGTTGAATCCGGGGAACCTCTCCGGGTCCTGGCCGAAGTCGAAGCGGCCACTGTCGACGATCACTCCGGCCATCACTGTCCCGTGTCCGGCCAGGTACTTGGTGGCCGAGGACACCACGATGTCCGCGCCCCAGTCGAGGGGCCGAAGCACGTGCGGAGTCGCGACCGTGTTATCGACGATAAACGGCACCCCTGCGTCGTGCGCGACCTGTGCCACTGCCTCGATATCTAAAATGTCACCCTTCGGGTTGGGGACGGCCTCGCCGAAGAACGCTTTCGTATTGGGTTTGACTGCGTCGGCCCACGACTGGGTGTCGGCGGGGTCCTCCACGAAGTCCACCGTGATGCCGAACTTCGGCAACGTGTGTTTGAAGAGGTTGTGGGTTCCCCCGTACAGGCTCGGGCTGGCCACTATCTGGTCGCCCGCTTCAGCCAGGTTCAAGATTGACAGGAAGACAGCGGACTGCCCAGAGGCCACGAGCAACGCTCCTATCCCACCTTCAAGAGCCGCGATCCGGTTCTCCACCACTTCTGTAGTGGGGTTCGTGATGCGGGTATAGATCGGGCCAAGATCAGCCAGAGCGAATCTCTGGGCCGCCTGGTCAGCGTCAGCAAAAACGAACGCCGTAGTTTGGTAGAGAGGTAGGGCTCGAGCACCGGTTACTGGGTCGGGCTCCTGCCCAGCGTGGATCTGCTCTGTTGCAAAAGACCATTCATTAGGCATAGTTATTCCTCGAAAAAGTTAGGGTTACGACAGAAAATGTGACCGTCCGGATCAAGCACCGGGACCAGCCACCGGAACGCGTGCAGTAAAACCGATTCTCACGTATGCCCCGAAACGGCCCACACTAGAAATCCACACAATACGGGGACGATAATCCAGTAAATCCGGGTCGCAAGGCACCGCGGTCTTAGCGGGCTGCGTGCGCTAGTTTGAGCTGCACATTCGGAACTGGAACATGGCAAAAGACTATTCCACGTTCCCCGGGGGATCGAACCCTGTCCAGACTGTGAACCAAGGAACAGGGCGGAGAGCCTCAATGGTTAGCTCGGAGACTCTTCAGCACGGTGACTAGTTCTGGGATTCCTCAATCAGCTGCGTGAATACTTCTAACGGTTGGGCTCCTGCAACGGCTTGATCTCCCACCACGAAGAACGGTACGGACGTGATACCCCAATCCACCGCCTGCTGGTGGCTGGCCTGCACTTCCGCGGCGATCTCTTCCGAATCCAAGTCGGCTTCAAACTGACTCATATCTGGAACGCCTGCGTCCTGGGCAAACTCGATGAGGACGTCCCTGGGCATGTCTGGATGTCCGCCCTTTTCCGGGGCCGCGTCATAGAGAACCTTGATGAACTCCATATAGTGTCCCTGCTTGGCTGCGGCGCGCGCTGCCACTGCAGCATCGAAGGAGTCCTCACCAAAGAAGAAAACATCGTTGAACTCGATACGGACCTGCCCGGATTCGACGTAGTCAGAAAGAAGAACGGGCAGCGTCTCCTGTGCGAAGAGCGCGCAATACGGGCACCGGTAATCGGTCCACTCGGTGATAACAACCGGAGCATCCACAGACCCAACTGCCATGGGGTCGTCTTCCAGCCCGCGCACGTGACTTGCCTGCTCACCCTGACCCGCAGAAGACGCCTGTTCCTGTGATTCAGTTTGGTCGGCCGACTCGTCCTGCTGATTACTGTCGGTCTCCTGCACCTCCGCAGCGCCCGCGGGATCGTAGTCGCCAGTGCCCCCAGGGGTCCCGCGGAATATGAGTACTGCAGCGAGGATGACAACCAATGCCCCCAGGACCCAGTTGAACACGTGGGATAAGCGGAGGCGGCCCAGCAGCTGGTCCACGTCAGCAGCGGGTTTTGCTTGAGACTGTGAGCGTTTAACCATTCCCCAACAATACCGGCGTTCAGTCTTGCTCGCTGCCCACCCCGGGTGAGTCTGCTCTCGTCTATCCTGGATGGAGCAGCAACTTTTCCGATCGGAGGATCAGTAAATATGGTTCCCAGCTGGGTCAAGCACGCGATTTGGTGGCAGGTTTACCCTCTCGGCTTCACCGGGGCTCCAGTACGTACTGAGCACGACAGGGAAAACCGGTTCCCACACCTGGAGGCGTGGCTGGATTATGCTGTCGAACTCGGAGCATCCGGCGTTCTCCTTGGCCCCATTTTCGCCTCGTCCACCCACGGCTATGACACTGTCGATTTCTTTTCCATAGACCCCAGGCTGGGTACCGACAAAGACTTCGACCACTTCCTGGGTGAGTGCTCCAAGCGGGGGTTGCGCGTCGTCCTGGACGGCGTCTTCAATCACGTCGGAGCGGAGCACCCCTGGGTGCGTGACGTCAAAGAACGGGGGGCAGGAAGCCCTTACGCGGCTTTTCTGGAATGGGAAGAAGGTCCCGAAGGACCTGACTTCGGTGTCTTTGAAGGCCACGAGTCATTGGTAAATCTGCGACACAAATCGTCGCAAACCCGTTCCGAAGTTGAGCGCGTGATGAAATACTGGTTGGCGCGCGGAGTTGACGGGTGGCGACTGGACGCGGCGTACGCGGTGCCCCCCAGTTTCTGGGCCGAAGTACTTCCTCGCGTTCGCGGGGACTTCCCGGAAGCGTGGTTTGTTGGCGAGGTCATACACGGCGACTATGGAGAAATAGCCTCTCAATCCACACTGGATTCCCTCACTCAGTACGAACTTTGGAAGGCCATCTGGTCCTCCCTGGTGGACCGCAACTACTATGAGCTAGCAGCCAGCCTGGAGAGAAACAATAGCTTCTTGGAAGAAGAGCTACCCCTGACTTTCATTGGAAATCACGACGTTACCCGCATAGCCTCCCTGGTGGGTACAGGAGGCGCGGCTCTTGCGCTGACCACTCTCCTGACGGTCGGGGGTATCCCCTCCCTGTACTACGGGGATGAACACGGATACATGGGCGAAAAAAAGGAACGTGTCGGTGGCGACGATGACGTGCGCCCCCTGTTCCCGCCGAACCCAGCGGAATTGGGGACGCTCGGTGCCGATACTTATCGCCTCTACCAGGAACTGATTGCCCTTAGAAGGCGCAACTCCTGGCTGAGCACATCCCGGACCACCCTGGTCGACATTGATAACGAGACGATCGAGTACGATTCTGTGTCTACAAGCGGAAACGATTCACTGAGGGTTTCGCTCAGTTTGCGCGGGGGGTACACCGCACGGGTGACCGACACGGATGGCAACGTCGTATTCCGCTACTCAGCGGAGGGCTGACCAGACTGAGCTTCTACCGTGGGGGCCGCCTCCGTCAGGAGCCAGCGGTTTTGTTTTCGGACAAGGCTTAGATGCAACCGCATTTGCTCTGGTTCCTCCTGAATGCATCCGTTTGGCCCGCAGGCGGTGTACGCGCCCTGCTGGATGATGGCAGTGGCCTCCCAGCTAGCCTCTCTGCATCGAAGGTCGGCTAGCCCCAATGTTTCGAAGCTGACGCCCGTGAGCTGCGTTGAGGAGGAGTCCAGTTCCGCAATAATTTTCCTGTCGGACTCATACAATGACCCCGTCTCTGCCAGTGCAAGGTGCTCCGCATCCATCCGTTCTATTCCTTGCGCGCGTATTTCCAAAAGCCTATCCAGTTCCACTTCCGCTTGAGCTTGCGACGGGCAGGCAACGGGGACGTTCTCATACCACCGCCAGCCGAACCAGCCGCCGACCGCGAACACGGTCACTGTCCCTGCAGCGGCAAGCTGGCCCCAGCGTAGCGACGAAACCCGCACGCGCGGAGTTGGGGCTGTAATTGGAAGGGTCTCGTCTAACTCAGGCAACGTCACTTGGCTGCCAGTTTGAACGCCAAGTGTCTCCGCCTCGGATCCTCTAGACCCCCGCACTGCTTTCAACGTTTCTTCAACTGTCGGCAGCTTCCCCTCCCTGAGCCTCCTTATTCTGAGAGCCCCGTTCCTAAAAGTCCCGTCGCTGAGGGGCTCCTGGCTGAGACTCGCTCCCCAGGGGCTTTCCTGCCCGGGACTCTCTTCACTAACTCTCTTGCCCCCAGATCTTTTTCGTTGACTGCTCTTTTTTGGTGCAGTGGGCATCCGTGAGGTGTTCCTGCGTTTCGGTTGACTAGGCTTCTGAGCGACGACCGTATCCGCCTGAGGAGGAACGCCGAATAACTCTTCCTCCAGGAACAGCTCATCTTCCGCTCCCAGTGACCACCGGGTTACCTCCCAAGGGATCTGCAACCAAGGGACCGCGGCAATTCGGATGGCCCCGGTGCTGTCCAGAAGAGCCTGAGCCGAAGCCGGAACGGATAGGTCCCTATACTCGGCGTCCACCGACACTCCGGAGCAGAGCTCAGCTAGGTCTACCCCCTCTTGGCCTTCGACATATGACCCCAGCGTCGGCAGATCCAGGGCATCACACACCAACCGGACAGCAGAATCTTCCAAACGCGTCACGCTGCGCAGACCCCAGACTGGGCTGGGAGCTCCGACCAGTGCCTCCCAGCGGGCTGTTTCCCGTGCGCTCGCTCCCCGCACGGTGGTGCTCAAGATGGGTCCGTCCGCGCCGTCCTGGCGCCAAACCACGGCACGCTTACCCACGCGGCCGATACGTGTTTGTACCGGGGCGCCCCTATTCTCCATACCTGAATCTTCATCCGCACCGAGCACTAATGCCAACGGATTTGCTTTCCTGTGGACAAGCTCGTGACCTCGGCTTGTATACTTATCGAGCTCCCGGCTGACTGCTGGCGAGCAGCCCCACTGCCTTGCAAAGCAAGCTCTTTGGGGATCACGAGCAAAGGCTTAGCCATGGCAAGTTCCGCAAGGCGTGTTCGCCCACTTTCGCACTATCGAACGCTCCCAGAGATAGTTGGTTGGCCCGCCCTCGTAGTAGCGTTCCTAGCGCGAACTCCCTATGCAATGGTTCCCTTGGGGGTCATGACAGCGTTCACCTCTGCGACAGGAAACGTAGCCATAGGCGGCATGGCAACCGGAGTGGCCTCCGCCTCCACTGCTATCGCTGCCCCCATACTTGGTCGGGTCGCAGACCACCTTGGTCAGAGGGCCCTGCTGCTGACAGTCATCCCGGTCAACGCTCTGGGTCTCCTGGGTCTGTTCTTCACGTCTTTGCAAACCAACGTTCCGTGGTACCTCTGGGCTCTTTGCATCATTACGGGAGCGACCGCGATTCCGGTGGGTTCGTTTACTCGCTCCCGTTGGGTCCAGCACACAACTACCCCGTACCAGTTGGCTGCAGCTTTCAGCTACGAGTCAATGGCCGATGAGCTAGTCTTCGTTCTGGGCCCGGCACTGGTCGGGATAGCCGCCTCCGCAGCGGTGCCATCCGCACCCCTGGCGCTGGCATTTCTGCTCATGGTAATTGCGGGGATTCCCTTCGCCGCTACAGCGCCCAAGAAACAGCAGCTAACCAAGACGGACGGCTCCAAGACTGCTCCCCCAATTGCAAGTGTCATGCGGGCCGTCGTTGTCCCCGCGGCGGTGCTGATCGCCATCGGCATCTACTTTGGCTCAAGCCAAGCCGGGATCACGCTGCGGGCAGAAAATCTAGGCGTTCCTGGTCAAGCCGGTTTGGTGTACTCGGTTATGGGGATCGGCTCCGCTATCGCAGCGATCATGGTCGTGGCCATACCGGAGTCGATTCCGTTCTGGAAGAGACTTGTCGTGAGCGCCGTGGGAATGTCGGCTGGTATGACCCTCATAGGCCTAGCTGGTTCACTTGGCACCACCACCCTGGTTATGGGTGTCACCGGATTCTTTGTGGGGCCGAGCCTCGTTACTGCCTTCTCTCTGGCCGAGCGTTTGGTGCCGCCGTCTGGCATAACAGTGGCCATGACAACCATGTCTTCCTCGGTGACAGTCGGAGTGGCTCTGGGGTCCTCCGTTGGTGGAAGCGTAGCGGCCCAACTGGGGGCAGATTCGGCGTTTTTCTTGGCGGCAGGAGCGGCAGCTCTGGTGGTACTGCTTTCCTTCGGAGCACGAGCAGTCCGCAGCAGAGAATAGTTTCTCTTGGCTGCAGAATCGGGATAGAATCAAGCAATCATGGCTAAAAAAACAACTCCCCCTACCGGATCCGGCGGACGGAAGAAGAACCGCTGGTATCACAACCTTGCCGACTCTTACAAGATCGTGGCCCGGACATACACCTGGCTCCCGATCGCGATGGTGGCGCTGCCCGTTGCTCTAATCGGCGGGGGCTTCGCGTTAGCATTCACCGTCGGACCCAAGGTCATGTGGATCCTTACCAGCATCATGCTGGCAATGCTTGCCGACATGACGCTGCTCTCCGCGCTCTTGCGGCCAGCCATGTACACGCAAATTGATGGAACGGTGGGATCTGTCTACGCGGTCACGTCTCAAATCAAGCGTGGCTGGTCCGTGTCGGAAGAGCCGGCAGCCGTCTCACGGGAGCAAGACATTGTGTGGCGCATAGTGGGGCGCCCCGGCGTAGTCCTTATTTCAGAGGGGCCCTCTAACAGAGTTCGCCCCATGCTCAATAATGAGCGGAAAAAGATTCAGCGCATCACTCAGAATGCCCCTGTCATCTTCATTGAGGTCGGTAATCAGGAAGGGCAAACACCTCTGAAGAAGCTGAACCGGAAGCTACGGCGACTGAAGAACCAAATGACCAAGCAGGAAGTCCCCGCTGTCGCCGTTAGACTTGACGCCGTTGGAGCGAAGGCCACCTCTATTCCGCGGGGTATAGACCCGAATAACACACGCGCCAACCGACGGGCCCTACGCGGGTAGCGCGACGTGAGTGGCTTCGGGTACAGACGGTCTTTATCGGCCGCTGCCCTGTGTGCGGGTGCCCTAGTCTTGCCATCTTGCGGAAATGCTGGCCAGACCGGAGGTGCCCAATCACCTTTAGAGGCTGACGCGGAGCAGGCGTCGACCGCGCAGATGGGAGAGCAAGCCGACATCGCTGCGATGCTCCCAAATTCCCTGCTGGAAAGCAACGAGCTTCGTGTGGGAGTCTCTCTCTCCAATCCGCCAAGCGCCTACTACGACCAATTTACCGGGGAACTTTCGGGGTTCGACGTTGATATCGCGTCCGCGCTGGGGACAGTCCTAGGCACACCCGCTGTCACGTTCGTCCCGGTCGCGTTCCCCCACGTACTTTCACGTTTGGGGTCCGACTACGAAATCGCGGCAGCCTTCACCGCCGTCACCGCCCAGCGAATGTCCCTTGCGAACTTCGTAACCTATGCGGAATCTGGATCAGCCTACGCCGTGAAGCCGAACAATCCGCACGGATTCGATCCGTTTGACCCCTGTGGGCAACGAATCGCGGTGCAGACTAACACGGTTCAGGAAGAACAATTAGAGTCGCTGGCAGCCGAGTGTATCGGAAATGAAGAGAGCCCAATCGAGATTGTCGCCCACTCCGAAGTGAACCAGGTGATGCAGGCGCTTAGCGAGGATGCCGCGGTAGCGATCTACTGGGATTCCCTTGTCCTGAGATATTTTGCGAGCCAGCCGGGCGCCCGACTTACCCAGGTTGGAGATACTAGCGAGCGCAGTTCTATCGGAATCAGTATTTCCACCGATGATCCGCAGCTCACGGTGGCTGTGCAGGCCGCCATGCAGTACCTAATGGATCAGGGCGTGATTGCCTCAATCCTTGCGGAATACGGTGCTTCTGAAGCCGCTCTGAGCACATCCGCGATCAGCTCACTACCGAACTGATTGTGCCTCAAAGAGACGCAGCTGATTCGAACTCCGCTGGGACATTGTCCTGCCGAGAAGCCCGCGGGCAGCGCCCTAACGGGACGTCTAAAGCAACCCGGAGGGCAGCCTAGTCCTCGGCTGCCCTAGTGGCGGCGTCTCCCTGCTGGCTGAATCCAGCAGTTATCGCCTGGAGAGCAGCGGTTAGCTCGGTGGGGATAACCCAGAGCTTCGATGATTCTCCAGCAGCTAGCTCGGGCAGCATTTGGAGATACTGGTATGCCAACAGGTCGGAAGTCGGACCTCCCTTGTGGATCGCGTCGAATACCGTGTCAATCGCTTTCGCCTGTCCCTCAGCTCTTGTAATCTCAGCTTGGGCCATGCCCTCGGCCTGTAGGATTGCCGACTGCTTCTCCCCTTCCGCACGAAGAATCTGGGACTGGCGAACGCCTTCGGAGGTTAGGATTGCGGCCCGCTTGTCCCGTTCTGCACGCAGCTGCTGCTCCATGGCCTGCTGGATAGTTGGGGGAGGATCAATCGCCTTTAGCTCAACGCGGTTGACCCGAATGCCCCACTTTCCGGTCGCCTCGTCAAGGACCCCTCGCAGCCTTGCGTTAATCTGATCGCGGCTAGTCAGAGTCTGCTCTAAATCAAGCGAGCCAATTACGTTACGCAAAGTGGTGACCGTTAACTGCTCTATCGCCTGAATGTAATTGGCGATCTCGTACGTGGCGGCCATGGGGTCCGTCACCTGGTAGTAGATCACCGAGTCGATAGAAACCACTACGTTGTCAGCCGTTATGACCGGTTGGGGTGGGAAGCTAGTCACCTGTTCGCGAAGATCCACAGTCGCGGCGACTCTGTCGATAAAAGGAATGAGCACGTGCAGCCCCGCGTACTTGACAGACTGGAACTTCCCAAGGCGCTCAACCACCAGCGCGCGAGACTGCGGGACAATACGAATCGCCCGCGCCACAACGATGACGACGAGGATGATCAGAAGCAGCAGAATAATACCGCCAGCAGACGTAAAATAGTTGGTCATCACGAAACCTTCACTCAGTTTGTTCTGTCGGGGGGTTCGGAATCAGGAGGTACGGGAACCTCTTCGAAGAGCGGGCCGACTACAGCTGTGGCCCCGTCGATACTAACCACGCGCACCTGCGTGCCAACGGGAAACTGCATGTCTGCCTGGCCGCGCGCAGACCATTCCCCGCCGTCCAACTTAACTCTTCCCGCTGCACCGACTAGGGGCGCGGTGACAACCGCTGTCTTGCCAACCAAACCGCGCGCATTAGTGTCTATGTTCGGAGTTGACCGTTGCAGGTGCGACTTGGCCCAGGGACGGATGAAGATCAGCAGCAAAACAGAGGCGACCAGAAAAACCAGGATCTGACCCCAGATAGGTAACCCGAGCAGGGACGCCCCAGCCCCCGCCAGACTGGCAAGAGAAAGGGTGAGAAAAAACAGGTCTACGCTGAGAACTTCCGCGATCCCAAGCAGTAAAGCCGCGGCAAGCCAGATAACCGTCACCGTCGCACCTTCCTTCCCGGATCGCAGAGTCTACTAAGACTACCCCGCCTCTTTCCGAGCCGATGTTGCCATCCACCTGCCGTCAACCCTGCTTACCTGCAGCTCAATGCCGAAAGCAGCGGAAAGATTCTCTGACGTGAGCGTTTCTTCTATTGGGCCAGCCGCGGTGACCTGCCCCTCAGTGAGCAGCATCGCGTGGGTGAAATGGTCGCCGATTTCCTCCAGCTCATGGGTTATGAGAACAACCCCCGGACTGCTGGGACCATTCATGATTTCCCCCAGAGCTGCCACCAATATTTCCCGTCCTGCCAAATCCAAACCGGCCGTTGGCTCGTCCAATATCAGAAGCTCCGGATCCGGCATGAGTGCCCGCGCGAGCAAAACGCGTCGCCGCTCCCCCTCAGAAAGTGACGCGAATGTCCGTCCCGCCAGATCTTGAACGCCAAGCGCCGCCATGAGGTCCATCGCCCGGCCCGAGTCCACATCCTGGTACTCTTCCCCGAACGTGACGCTTTGGCCCCAGGCAGAGCTAAGCACTACGTCTAGCACCTTTTCGTGAGGAGGGATCACCTGTCCGACTTCTACCGAAGCAAACCCAACACGGGATGCCCGGTCGGCTGCCACGTGGTCTTCGCTGCGTGTTCCAAGGACGCTGACACTGCCGGCTTTGGCCCTAACTCTTCCCACTATAAGCCGGGCCAGAGTCGTCTTGCCAGCACCGTTTGGTCCAACGATCACCCAGTGCTGGCCGGGGTCGGCGCGCCAGGATACATCCGTCAAAACAACATTTCCTGCCGCGGTTACAGTCACGTTTTCCAGGGCAAAAAGTGCTTCAGCATTGCCCTGCTCGTCAGTCAGAATCATGCCTCTAACTATATCTCCGTTCCCAAGCTCGCCGGAGCCTAGCCTTCTACCAGGCTGCGGTAAAGGTCGGCCGTCTCCGTCCCGATTTGTTCCCAGGAGAAGAACTCCTCGGCCCGCTTGCGGCCAGCTCTACCCATCTTCTTAGCCCTCTCCGAGTCCTGCAAAACCCACGTCAGGCGCTCAGCCAGATCTCTTTGGAACTGTTCTGGGTTCAGCGGACGTCCGGTTCCATCCTGAGCCTGGTCAATCGGAACCAGATAGCCTGTTTCTCCGTCGACGATGACATCCGGGATTCCTCCCGTTGCCGTGCCTACCACCGGAAGGTCAATTGCCATTGCCTCCAGGTTGACAATGCCCAAAGGCTCATAAATGGAAGGTGTTACGAACACGTCGGACGCAGCCAAAATCGCCACTATGTCGCGGTGTGGGAGCATCTCAGAAACGTGGATGATGCCGGAACGCCGCTTCTGCAAATCTGCAATAAGGCCGTCTACTTCCGCTTGGATCTCCGGGGTATCCGGGGCTCCCGCGCAGAGAACAACTTGCGTATCTTCTGGGAGGAGCTCCACCGCACGCAGGAAGTAAGGCAGACCCTTCTGCCGCGTGATCCGCCCAACAAACACTACCGTTGGTCTGTCCGGGTCGATGTCGAAGCGCTGAATCACAGAGTCCGCGTACGCCTGCTCCTCTTCGCCTTCCGGGCGCTTCCAGCGTTCCAGGTCAATCCCGTTGTGGATGACGACGACCTTCTCCGGGTCCACTTTTGGATAGCACTTCAGGATGTCGTCACGCATACCATGAGAAACTGCGACAACTGCGTCTGCATTCTCGTAGCCGACCCTCTCCGCGAAACTGGAAACGTTGTATCCGCCCCCAAGCTGCTCGGCCTTCCAGGGGCGCAACGGTTCCAAAGAGTGTGCGGAGATCACCAGGGGAACGCCGTACAGCTCCTTTGCCAGATATCCAGCAAACGTGGTGTACCACGTGTGGGCGTGCACCAGGTCGGTGCCAGCGCACCCATTCACCATCTCAAGGTTCACACCCAGGGTCGCAATCGCCGCATTACCCCCCTCCAAGGCCGGAATGTTCGGGTAACCAGTAACACCCGGATCATCTCCAACGCCGCCTTCCTCTCTTGGCCCGTCGAAGGCTTGTACGCGGACATCCACCAGCCCCCGCAATACCTTGGCTAGCTCGTCAACGTGCACCCCCGCCCCGCCATAAATGAACGGTGGGTACTCACGGGTCAAAATGTCTACACGCATGATTCGGCCTTTCGCTGTCGAAGGGGATCAGAGGGAGGCCCGGGGATACGAGTATCGCGTCGGCGCGACGAGTCTCTTACGCATTGGCTGCCCTCTCCGCTTGGCTCCCCAATCATATCCGAAAAAATAGAGAGATTGACCACAAGTGAGCCCGGTCGGGCTAGAATAGAAACATGCCAAAGAAAAACGTTCTCGCAATCGTCCTAGCCGGCGGCGAAGGTAAGCGGCTGATGCCACTCACTGTCGACCGTGCCAAGCCCGCCGTCCCCTTTGGGGGCCACTTTCGGCTGATCGACTTCGCGCTTTCCAACATGGTGAACTCCGGTTACCTGCGCATTGTTGTCCTCACCCAGTACAAGTCGCACTCCTTGGACACGCACATTTCCAAGACCTGGTCACTATCTTCGATGCTCGGCGACTACGTGACAACCATGCCTGCCCAGCAGCGCCGCGGCCGCCACTGGTACCTGGGCTCCGCAGACGCCGTCTACCAGTCACTGAACACCGTTTATGACGAGGGACCGGACTACGTTGTTATTACGGGTGCCGACAACATCTACCGCATGGATTTCAGCCAAATGGTAGACCATCACATCGAGTCTGGCCTGCCTGCTACCGTCGCCGGTATCCGCCAGCCGATCGAGCTTGCTGACCAGTTCGGTGTCATTGACGCCACCGATGGCATTGTCAACGAGTTCCTTGAAAAGCCAGAGGTCGCTCAAGGCCTCGCGGATGACCCCACCAAGGTCCTCGCCTCAATGGGAAACTACGTTTTCACCACGGACGCACTCATAGAGGCGCTCAAGGCAGATGCGGCGGATCCAAACTCTAAGCACGACATGGGCGGGGACATAATGCCCTACTTCGTGGAGCGCGGTGAATGCGGAGTCTACGACTTCATGGATAACGACATCCCTGGAGCGACGGCTCGCGACCGCGACTACTGGCGAGACGTGGGCACACTGGATGCCTACTACGAGGCAAACATGGACCTGATCAGCGTCCACCCGATCTTCAACCTGTACAACTTTGACTGGCCCACACTGACACATATAAACGCGGCGCTCCCGCCGGCTAAGTTCGTCTACGCAGGTGAAGACGGTCGCCTGGGACAGGCCATCGATTCTCTGGTTTCGGCCGGGGTCATTGTTTCTGGCGGTCAAGTATTCCACTCGGTGCTCTCTTCTCAGGTGTACGTGCACTCCTGGGCCCGCGTCGTGGATTCCGTGCTGTTGGATCACGTGATTGTAGAGCGCAGCGCGGTAGTCAGGAACGCGATCCTAGATAAGAACGTGATTGTAAAAGAGGGTGCCTCGGTCGGGGTTGATCACGATCGAGATCGAGAGCGGGGACTAACAGTTACTGAGTCCGGCATCACCGTTGCACCCAAGGGCTTCGTGATCGAACCGTGACTCACGGTCAGGCCCCCTTGGTTGTCACCGTGTACGACCAGGGGGGTTCACCGCTGCCCCCCGACGTGGTGGGACCTGCTTGGCGCGGCTACTTCGCCCAGCAGGCACTTCCAGGCGGCGTCGGCCAGTGCCTTTTACCTGAGGGCAAGCCTGTCGCCGGACCCATACTGCTTGTCTCCGACGTGGACTCTACGGTCATCAAAGAGGAGGTTATTGACTTGCTCGCCGCACACGCAGGCACGGGAGACAGGGTCTCCCGGATAACCGAGCGGGCGATGGCCGGAGAACTGGACTTTGCGCAGTCACTGCGAGCGCGAGTGGCCGAGCTAGAGGGCCTACCCGAAACAGCATTCGAAGCTGTTGCCCAGCAGGTGACGGTGCGCCCGGGCACACGGGAGCTCTTCGCTTGGGTACACGCGGGGGGCGGCGCCGTGGCGGTAGTCTCAGGCGGCTTCAGTCCGGTTGTCGAGTCCCTAGCCGCAAAGCTCGGGATCGATCACCAGCTCGCCATTGACCTCGAGTGTAAGAGCGGCGTTCTGACAGGGCGCGTGAACGGCCCAATCGTCACGGAGAAATCCAAAAGGGACTTCGTGACCCAATTGCGAGAGCGTTATGGTTTCACGACGGTTGTACTGGGCGATGGTGCGAATGACCTTCTAATGTTGCGCGAAGCCGACATAGGGATAGGCGTTCACGCTAAACCCTTGGTGCGCCAGGAGATCCCGAATTACTTGGACACGGAAGGACTAGACCCAGTAGTCGGACTACTGGGCCACTCCCTTACTCAACAATGACGATTTGTGGGTCCTCTCCCACACCTGCGTGCCATTCTTTCCAATCCTTTGACGAGCTCATCACTATGGCGGTGGCTGTCGACACTCCCCACGGAACTGCGTCCGGATTCTTGGCCATGAGCTGCGCGGCAGCGCTGATGGTCGGCTCATGCCCGACGACCACTGTCGTGAGCCCGTCTCCAGCCATGCGCACGGCCTCGACAATATCTTCCGGGTCCCCGCCGTAAATGTCGTCCATGACTGTCGGACCTGGAAGCGACTCCGAAGACACCTTGGCGATCTCTTCCCATGTCTCTTTTGCCCTCAGCGCAGGAGAGACAAGGACCGCTCCCACATCCCCAAGCAGGGGCGCGATCTGTTTCGCTAGCTCTGCACTTTGGGTGCGGCCGCGCTCACTCAGAGGTCTCTCTCTGTCCCCCTTGACAGAGCTTTGCTCTGCTTTTGCATGTCTAATCAGAATAACCGTGTGCTTGCTCATGGTCTCCACACTAGTACAGGAAACCCTGCAGTCCCTTTTGTGTTATGGCCGTAAACTGGATCCATGGCTATCATGCGAGGTCCGGATTACCTGATGTGCTCTGCTCGGCAGTGCGAAAAAGACGCTACCGGAGCAATTGTTTGGTCCAACCCAAAGATCCACTACGGACGTACTAAGACCTGGCTCTGTTGTGAGGATCATCGCCAGTTTCTCACCGAATACCTGGCCTACCGGGAGTTCCCGACACGTTACGAAGAGTTGAGCACCTTCCTTGCCGTGCAACAATCCGGGGAACACGAAGCGCGGTTAAAAGGCGAACAGGAACAGCCGGGAGAATCGGGCTCCTCAGAAGGACCCGACAGTTCTGGGGAGTCGTAGTTGTAGGGGACTCTGGGGTGCGCTCCATATCCGGAAGCGGCAGCAGGCTAGGAAGCGTCGAAGGGCGCGGTAGGTTCCCGCGCGCCCAGCCGAATAAAGCGCCTACGTCAGGGTCACAAGCTCCAGGTAATCCTCGTCCCAAAGATCTTCGTCTCCATCCGGAAGAATCAGGACGCGGTCAGGAGAAAGCGCTTGGACAGCGCCCGGGTCGTGAGTTACCAGGACAACCGCACCCGTATAGTCCCTAAGAGACTGGAGAACCTCTTCGCGTGAGGCTGGATCCAGGTTGTTCGTTGGCTCGTCCAACAACAGGACATTCGCCGCAGAGACAACCAGGGTGGCCAATGCCAGCCGAGTTTTTTCCCCGCCGGAAAGGACAGACGCAGGCTTGCCTATGTCATCTGCTCCTAACAGAAACTGTCCCAGCACCGAGCGCAACTGTGTGTCATCCAGCCCCGGAGCCGCAGCGCGCATGTTCTCTTCCACCGTTTCTGACAGAGAAAGCATGTCGTGTTCCTGCGCGTAGTACCCCAGTTTCAATCCATGCCCGGGGAGCACTTCTCCGGTGTCAGGTGACTCCACCCCGGATAGGATCCGCAGGAGCGTCGTCTTACCGGCACCGTTCAGCCCTAACACGACTACCTTGGAACCTCTGTCTACCGCTAGGTCGACCCCTGCGAATACCTCAAGAGACCCGTAGCTCTTTGACAGACCCTCTGCCGTCAGCGGGACGCGACCGCAAGGAGCCGGGTCGGGGAACTTGAGGCGCGCGACCTTCTCCGCTGTCGCCTCCCGCCCCGCTTTTTCGCGCAGTTCCTCAGCGCGTCTAAGCATCTGCTGGGCGGCCACAGCCTTGGTAGCTTTGGCGCGCATCTTCTCACCCTGGGCCTGCAAGGTGTCGGCTTTCTTCAGCGCCGCAGAGCGCTCTCTTCTCCGCCGCTTTTCGTCATCCTCTCTCTGGCGCAAATACGCGTCCCAGCCAAGCTGGTAGGTGTCCAGCTGCGCGGTCCTAGCATCCAGGTAGAACACCGCGTTCACGGTGTCCCGGAGGAGCGATACGTCGTGGCTGATCACCAGAAAGCCACCCGAGTAACTGCGCAACCAGTCGCGCAGCCACAGAATAGAATCATGGTCCAGGTGGTTAGTCGGCTCGTCAAGCAGCAGAGTCTGAGCCCCCGAGAACAACACCCGAGCCAGCTCCACCCGCCTCCGTTGACCGCCGGAAAGCGTCCCGACAGGTTGTTCCATCAGGCGCTTATCGATTCCCAGAGCAGCCGCTATCTGCGAAGCTTCCGCGTTTGCGGCCCAGCCCCCACTGGTGTGGAACTCATGGTCCAGCCGCACGTAGCGCTCCATGGCCTTCTGCTGGCGGGCCCCCGTGCTGCGGGACATTTCCTGTTCGGCCTTCGCAATACGCGCTAGGACCTGGTCAATGCCGCGCACGGAAATGATCCGGGCACGCGCGGTCTCCTGCGGATCTGTATCCGCAGTTTCCTGGGGCAAGTACCCAATCTCGTCGACCCTGCGGACCACACCGGTATGCTCAGCTATCCCTCGGTCCGGCTCCCCCGCCAGAATCCGCATGAGAGTAGTCTTTCCGGCGCCGTTTCGCCCGACAAGCCCGACCTTGTCTCCCTTGCCTATATGGAAGCTACCGGAGCTAATGAGCTCACGCGCCCCGATCCGCAAGGAAAAGTCACTGACACCAATCATTCCCCGATCCTAGTCCACCGTCACCGGTGGATTGGAATACCTTCACTCGCCAGGAGGGTGATTGTGCCAACAGCTAGCTGCCTTTCGGGACAGTGCTACCAGGTAGGCGCATCCGCGGCACAATTGTCCCGTGGATATAAACCGTGCGGAACGCGTGTACGACGTAATCGCGATGAGCTTTGTCGCGCTGCTCCTAATCGCAAACGTAGCGGCCACAAAGCTGTTTGCGCTGAATGTGGGCAGCTTGCACCTGACCTTTGATGGCGGCGCTGTCCTTTTCCCGCTGACGTACATTTTGGGCGACGTGCTGGCAGAGGTGTACGGCTTCAAGCGCGCTAGGCGCGTGATAGTCTCTGGCTTCTCCCTTTTAGCTCTGGCCGCGCTGACATTCTGGTTGGTAAGTGTGCTGCCTGCGGCCCCCGATTACCAGAACCAGGAGGCATTTGCCGCAGTCCTGGGATTCGTACCGCGGATTGTTGCCGCCTCCCTTCTCGCTTTCCTGGTCGGGCAGCTGCTAAACGCGTACGTTCTAGTTTCCATGAAGAAACGTCTAGGCGATGGTGCGCTGTGGGCCAGGCTGCTGGGCTCCTCCGTCGTCGGAGAAGCCGCCGACACGATGATTTTCTGCGCGATTGCCTTCGGAGGGGTGATCTCTGGAGCCGAGATGGCCAACTACATGATCGTGGGGTACGCGTATAAGCTGACTGTGGAGATCCTGTTCTTGCCCGCCACGTACCCGGTCATCCGCTGGGTCAAGGGTTCCCAAGGGAAAGGGGCCCTATGAAGAACAATTGGCTAGCTGGCCCACCACCGGCCCCTATTTCCGCGGGTCTTGGCAAACTGCACGCACTTCCATCAGTGGCTGCTAAGTCTCCCGCTACCGACGGCAGGCCTGAGCTGGGATCGAGAGAGGGAGCCGCGGAGATATCCCCCGCGCCTGACGCTGACCGGGGGTTCCACATCGAAGCGCGCTTGGATGGAACCCTGGCCCGCGCGGGGGTGCTCAGCACCGCTCACGGACCGATTCTGACGCCCGCGTTTATCCCGGTGGGGACCAAAGCAAACGTTAAGGGACTCCTTCCGGAAATGCTGGTGGGATTAGGAGCCCAAGCTGTCCTAGCCAATGCTTATCATCTTTACTTGCAACCGGGCTCGGGAATTGTCGACCAGGCTGGCGGCTTGGCGGACTTCATGCACTGGCCCGGACCTACCTTTACCGACTCCGGGGGCTTTCAGGTTCTCTCCATGGGAGCCGGATACAAAAAAGTCCTGTCGGAACAGTTTAAGGGGGAAGCTGTCCCTTCGGAATTACGCGGGGCACTAGCCGTCAAAGAGTCGCGTGCATCAGTGGATGACGACGGAGTCACGTTCTACTCCCATATAGACGGCTCTGCTCACCGCTTCACAGCGGAGAGGTCCCTGCGAATCCAGCATGAGCTAGGCGCCGACATCATGTTCGCATTCGACGAGCTCACCAGCCTGCTACACCCGTACGATTACCAAATCGAGTCTTTGGAGAGGACGTACCGCTGGGCCGAACGTTCGCTGGCTGCGCACGCTCAACTAACCAGGGAACGCGAAGACAAGCCGTACCAGCAGCTCTGGGGCGTCGTGCAGGGAGCCCAGTACGAAGAGTTACGCAGGCACGCAGCGCAAGAACTGGCGGAGCTCACGGTCGAGGGGTTCGGCTTTGATGGGTTTGGCATAGGTGGAGCCCTCGAGAAAGAAAACCTTGGCCGAATAGTGTCGTGGGTTAGCGAAAGCCTCCCTGAAAATAAGCCTAGGCACCTGCTGGGGATATCAGAACCAGCAGACCTGTTCGCGGCAGTGGAGGCCGGAGCCGACACGTTTGATTGCGTCAACCCGTCCCGCGTAGCACGCAATGCGGCAATCTACACCCCGGACGGCCGCTTCAACATAACCAATGCTCGATTTACTACAGATTTTTCTCCCCTGGTGGAGGGGTGCGGATGCTATACCTGTACGAATTATTCCCGAGCTTATGTACGGCACCTGTTCAAGGCAAAAGAAATCCTTGCTTCGACCCTGGCTACTATCCATAACGAGTGGTTCACTGTCCGACTGGTAGAGACCATCCGCGGATCCATCATGGACGGGACTTTCGCAGAGTTCCGAACGGATATGCTCACCCGCTTTGCGGCAGGCAAGAAGCCCTAGACTACGGCCGCTGCCGCGCGTCTAGGGCCCTGCAGCACGCTCAGACCTACGGTCTGGCCATGATTAGTCCCGTGTCACGGCGTCTGCTTGCGTCTTACCCCACGGACGCTTGATACCCGCAAAGGGAATCACGCCGAAGATCAGCACCAAAGCCAAGAACACCGCGAAGCCACACATAACCGACGGAATCGAGTTATCCACGGAGGGACGCATGATCGCAACCGCAATCGTCGGGACGATAAACACAACGTATCCAAGTGTGAGAAGCCGCAGCGCCAAAGCCTCTCGCTTGTCGGAGGTCTTGAAGCTCCAATAGAGCGACATTGCCGTCCCTATAGCCAGGAACACGTAGTAGTAGGTGCCGTATACCCACATTGCGTCGTTGTGAGCTTCGATGAAGACGTAGTTGCCGTAGCACTTCTCTCCATCAATAGAGAACTTGAAGAACCCCCAGTAAATAATGAAAGCAGCTGCCATGCCGTACATCACCAGCTGCATGATCAGGGACTTCTTCTTGGCAATAGCCATTGCCAAGCTGACACCAAGCGGAGGAAGCATGGTGATCGACATGTACCCGATTTGGGCCAGCATGTGGCCCGATAACCTCGGGTCTTCGCAGATGAGGAACTCTGCAAGCTGGAAAGTACCCAGGAAAACAAGCAGAGCCACCACAAGCCAGCCGACCTGGTTCAGCCTGTACCTAGCCGCCACCCAGATAGCCCCGACAAACTCGATCAGGAGAGTAACCATCATCGCTTCAGGGGAAAAGCAGCCTGCCCTCCCCTTCTTTAGGTCCTGAAACACCCCAGATTTGCGCCCATCTGTATCCATCGTTAACTCCAGAATCGAGTGAGTAATGACAGAAAGACTCTAGCATCGAGAGCCTCTAGGCTCGCGTTCATGACACGTTTCCGCGTCTTGACTCAAAAGAGGCGCGATGCGGCGCACCGCCCTGGTCCGGTTCTTCTCCCAGACAAAGAGGCGACCCGAGTGCGCTCTCCCCAGAGAAGCAGCCCTCTCGGTCAGACGTTAAAGCCTATTGCACGCAGCTGGTCCCGGCCGTCATCCGTGATGCACTCCGGTCCCCACGGGGGCAGCCACACCCAATTTATGGTGACTTCTGTGGAGTACGGTCCCAGTACCATCTGGACCTGACGCTCGATCACGTCTGTTAGAGGGCAAGCAGCTGACGTCAGAGTCATATCGATGACAATGGAGTTATCCGCGTGGATGTTCACTCCATAAACTAGCCCTAGGTCGACAATGTTGATTCCAAGTTCCGGATCGATGACGTCACGCATCGCTTCCAGGACTTCTTCCCCAGAAACATGACCGTCCTCGACAAATGTGATTCCCGGGGTAGGATCCGGTTCTGGAACCTGAAACCTCTGCTCCTGAGGCGCTTTCTCTTCCTGGTAAGCCATTGGATTGCTCATTCTGTTTCCTCCTCATGCACTGTAATGTCCACGCCGGCCTGTGCTAGGGCGTCTCTGAGAGCCAGCCAGCCCAGCAAGGAGCACTTAATTCTGTTGGCAAAACGGCTAGTACCCTCCAGCGATGCCGCATCGCCCAGGCGGTCCAGCAAATCGTCATCGACGCCCTGACCGCGCGAATGCATCATTGTGTCCATGGCTTGGTACATTTCTTTCAAATCGCTCAAGTCTGCGTCTTCCACCATTTCAGACATCATGGACAGGGACGCTTGAGATATTGAACAGCCGTCGCCTTGCCAAGCAACCTCTACCCGGCCGTCCTCCCCTGTCTTCACTCCCAGGGTCACCTCGTCCCCGCACGTTGGGTTCACCTGTTTAGAGGTGTGGGTATAACCGTCCAGGGGTCCTTCCCCGCTGCGCCTGCGCGAGTGATCCAGGATCACCTGCTGGTACAACTGCTCCAGTGAAGACATAGCTTGATCCTTTCGACCTATAACTGCCCGAAGTACTTCCGCACTTTAGATATCGCCCTCAACAGCTGCTCTATTTCTTCGTCAGTATTGGTCACTGACAGCGAGGCACGTGACGAAGACTTCACACCGAAGAACCGATGCAAAGGAATAGCACAGTGGTGTCCCACCCTTACCGCCACGTCGTCCGCATCCAAAACCTGTCCGACGTCGTGCGGATGGACCCCTTTGACTTCGAACGCGACGACTCCCAGCCGATTCTGCGTGTCCAAGGGCCCGAGTGGGCGAATTCCAGGAATCTCAGAGAGCCCCCCAAGGAGCGGATCAAGCAGATGTTTCTCCGTTGCGGCCACGCGCCGCATGTCCAAGCCGTCCAAGTAACGAAGGGCGGCCGCCCAAGCTGCTGCCTGCGCCACTGGCTGGGAACCCGCTTCGAAACGGTTCGGGGCGGGCAGATAAGAAGTCTCTTCCATCGTCACGTCCGCTACGACGGATCCACCAGTCATGAATGGTGGGAGCTGCTCCAGCAAGTCATGCTTTCCCCACAGTGCGCCAATCCCCGTGGGCCCCAGCATCTTGTGAGAGGAAAAAACCGCGAAGTCCGCGCCCGTCTCACCCACGTTAACGGGCATGTGAGCACTGGATTGGCAGGTGTCTAGCACGGTCAGAGCCCCGACGTCTTTCGCGGCGGTGACAATCTGATCGACGGGAGAAATCGCGCCTGTGACGTTTGAAGCGTGAGTGAACGCCACCAGCTTGGTATTGGGGGTAATCTCCCCTAGCGTCTCCAGATCTATGCGCCCATCCGGTTGCAGATCCAACCAACTCAACTCAGCTCCCGTGCGTTGCGCAAGCTGCTGCCAAGGCACCAGGTTCGAGTGGTGTTCCGCTCGGGTGATGACGATTCGGTCTCCCGCACCTATCTGCAGTGGCCCAGGAGCAGCCAGGCTGTAGGCTACAAGGTTCAACCCCTCAGTCGAGTTCTTTGTCCATACGATTTCTTCGGGTCTACCCCCGACGAACCCGGCCACGTCCCCACGAGCAGATTCGAAAGCGTCGGTTGCCTCGTCCCCCAGCATGTGGGTTCCGCGGTTTACCGCCGCGTTATGCCGACGGTAAAAGTCTGCCTCGGCGTCAATGACTTGGTTTGGCTTGTGCGACGTTGCTGCCGCATCGAAGTAGGCGATCCGCTCGCCCCCACGACCAGGCCGATCCAGGATCGGGAAGTCGGCGCGGATCGCCGCCACCTCTTCCTTAGAAAAGGGAGTGGCAGCACCCACCGAGACATCCGATCCACCGGTCATTTTTAGCCCAGGTACTTATCGTAGCCGTGCTCTTCGAGCTCATCGGCCAGCTCGGGACCGCCCTGCTCAGCAATGCGTCCGTCAACGAAAACGTGCACATGATCCGGCTTGATGTAGCGCAGGATTCGGGTGTAGTGGGTGATCAGCAGGATGCCGTTATCGGTCTTATCGTGAGCCCGGTTCACTCCCTCTGCCACCACACGGAGGGCGTCAACATCCAGGCCGGAGTCGGTTTCATCCAGAACGGCGAATGCGGGATCAAGCATCTCCATCTGGAGAATCTCCAGCCGCTTCTTCTCCCCACCCGAAAACCCGACGTTCACGTCCCTGTTGGCGAACTCGACCGGCATCTTCAGGCTGTCCATGGCGTGGTCTACCTCTTTCACCCATGTGCGAAGAGCCGGGGCCTTGCCATCAATGGCCGTCTTAGCAGTTCTAAGAAAGTTCGTCACGGAAACACCGGCTACCTCAACGGGGTACTGCATGGCTAGGAAAAGACCGGCCTTCGCCCGTTCATCCACAGACATTTCCAGGACATCCTGGTCGTCCAACCACACCTCTCCACCATCGATGGTGTATGCGGGATGCCCGGCCAGCGCGTAGGCCAGCGTCGACTTACCGGATCCGTTTGGTCCCATGACCGCGTGGATCTCTCCGCTGTTGATCGTCAGGTCGACGCCTTTAAGAATCTGCTTCGTCCCTTCCGGGGTTTCTACAGAAACACGCAGATCTTTGATTTTCAGAGTTGCCATTGCTTCATTTCTCCATAGAATTTGGTGGACTGAAAAGCCCGAACAGTTTGCTGGACAGTGCGTTCAAGCGGGCTCACGCGCCGGCCTGAGCCAAGCCTTCGGTTGTGGCCAGCTCCTCCTCAATTACGTCGAGCAGGTGGTCGCGAATACTAGCCACCGGAATCTCGTTGATTAGCTCCGCGAAGAAGCCGCGAACAACTAAACGCCGGGCCTCTAGCTCCGGGATGCCCCGACTCATGAGGTAGAAGAGCTGGTCGTCATCGAACCGCCCGGTAGCAGAAGCGTGCCCGGCACCTTCGATCTCCCCGTTCTCAATCTCCAGGTTCGGAACTGAGTCCGCTTTCGCGCCCTCGGTGAGCAGCAGATTCCGGTTCAGCTCGTAGGTGTCCGTCCCGTCAGCGTCCTCCCCAATCAGGCAGTCACCGATCCACACGGCACGTGCCCCGTCTCCTTGGAGAGCCCCCTTGTAGGTAACTCGAGAGAAACAATGCGGCTGGGAGTGGTCTATGAACGGACGGTGTTCCATGTGCTGCCCAGCATCAACGAAGTAGATTCCGTTAAGCCGGATGTCTCCGCCCGGGGCTGTGTACTCCGTGTCCACGCAGATCCGCACTAAGTCCCCACCCAGTGTCACGACTAGATGCTCCAACGTCGCGTCTCGGCCAACGGACACCCGGTGATCAGAGGCGTGAATCGCGTCGCGATCCCACTCATGCACCGCTACAACGTGCAGGTGGGCGCTGTCAGCCACACTCACCTCAACGGTCTGATTCAGCTGCGCCGGACCCGAATGTTGAAGAATCACCACGCCGGAAGAAAACTTTTCAGCCCGAATGCAGATGTGTTGCGAAGACGGATCAGCAGAGGCAGTCACATTCACAACAACGGGCTCAGTGAGCTCCGCTTCCTCTGGAATGGTGATGACCGTTGACTCGGTAAATGTCTCCCAGGAAACAACTGCTGTGCGGTCGCCTGGGGCAAGCACAGTCCCCAGCCGCTCATCGTCACGCCCGACCGTTTCGACGACCGCTCCGGTACCTTCTTCGACTACCGCGCGCGCGGTACCGGTGTAGGCATCAATGTCAAAGAGAGACCGGATTCGCCGCATTGGGGTAAACCGCCAGTCTTCTTCACGTCCCTTGGGGACGGGTATATCCGCCGCAGAAAATGACGTGGGTCGGTCCGCCCGCGAAGTGTGGCCAGCGGCCCCGGCAGGCACCGCGCCATGCGAATGGGGGCGCGATCCAGTAAGAGTGTTCGTCATATTAGCCGACAGATCCTTCCATCTGCAGTTCGATCAGGCGGTTGAGCTCCAGGGCATATTCCATGGGCAAGTGTTTGGCGATTGGTTCCACGAACCCGCGAACGATAGTCGCCATCGCCTCGGACTCATCCAAGCCACGGCTCATAAGGTAGAAAAGCTGGTCAGCGTTCACCTTGGAAACCGTGGCCTCGTGCCCCATCACTACGTCTTCCGTGCGAACGTCCACGTAGGGATAAGTATCTGTCCTGGAAATCTTATCTACTAGGAGCGCGTCACAGAGTACGTTCGACTTGGATTTCGTCGCCCTGGAGTGGACTTCCACCAGGCCACGATAAGAGGTGCGTCCTCCTGCTCGAGAGACAGACTTGGCAACCACGGAGGACGAGGTATTAGGAGCCATGTGAACCATCTTTGCCCCGGTATCTTGGTGCTGCCCCTCTCCAGCAAAGCCAATCGACAGTGTTTCACCGCGAGCGTGCTCCCCCATCAGGTAGCAAGCCGGGTACTTCATGGTGATGGCAGAGCCGATGTTCCCATCGACCCACTCCATTGTCCCGCCTTCTTCAACAATTGCCCGCTGGGTAACCAGGTTCAGCACGTTGTTAGACCAGTTTTGGACGGTCGTGTACCGCACTCTTGCATCTTTGAGAACGAAGATTTCCACGACAGCTGCGTGCAGGGAGTTGGTGTCGTAAATCGGAGCTGTACAGCCCTCAACGTAGTGCACGTATGATCCTTCGTCGGCGACAATCAGCGTGCGTTCAAATTGGCCCATAGCTTCGGTGTTGATCCTGAAATACGCCTGCAGCGGGATCTCAACATGAACTCCCGGTGGCACGTAAACAAACGATCCGCCCGACCAGGTAGCCGTGTTGAGAGCCGCAAACTTGTTGTCGCCAGCGGGGACCGCCTTGCCGAAGTATTTCTGGAATATTTCCGGGTACTCGCGCAATGCACTGTCAGTGTCAAGGAAAACTACCCCTTGTTCTTCTAAGTCTTCCTGGATCTGCTGGTAGACGACCTCTGACTCGTATTGCGCGGCGACTCCCGCCACCAGCCGCTGCTTTTCCGCTTCCGGAATGCCAAGTCGGTCATAGGTGTTCTTGATTTCCTCGGGAAGATCTTCCCAGTCCTGTACCTGCCTGTCGGACGCCCGCACGTAGTATTTGAAGTCGTCGAAGTCGATACTGGACAGGTCCGGCCCCCACTTCGGCATGGGCTTCCGCTCGAAGAAATCGTAGGCCTTCAGTCGCCGTTCAAGCATCCACTCGGGCTCATCTTTAACGTTGGAAATGTAGCGCACGATGTCCGGGTTGATGCCCTTGGGCACCCCCTGCGAGTACTCGTCACTGTCTTTCCAGCCGTATTCGTATGCCCCAATCGAATCAATGATTTGATCGTCCGTCATTGGAGCTTCGGCGTACTCGTCCACATCTAGTGGACTTCCATCTACCGAAGCAGCCGGTATTGACTGAGTCATCAGCATCCTTCTTTTGATAGTTACTTACAGCTTGATAGTCGACGCTTAGCGTCCCTTACTGTTGTTCAAGATTTTCCGGGCCCCCGGGTGTAGGGGCGCCACCCCGACGGGAATCACCATGGTGCACACGTGTTCCCCCTGGGCTAACGTGGCCAACCTTTGCACGTGAACCCCAAGAAGTTTGGAGAAAGCAGTAGTCTCCGCTTCGCACAGTTGCGGATATTCGCGTGCAACCTGCTCAATCGGGCAGTGTCCCTGACACAGCTGCACGGCGAATTCTCCCGCCCCAACGGGCCTTACACTGGCCGCATAGCCGTCGTCGGTCAGCGCATCTGCCAGCGCCTCCGCCCGGCTGCGCACATCCGTTCCGGCCGCGCTAACTATGGGAAGGTATCGACGCTCGATGTCCCTGGACCTGGCCGCGGCGAAAGAGTCAATGGCTTCAGAACCCGCGACCGTACCCAGATATCCGATTGCTTTTATCGCCAGGTCAGAATGCCCATCGCTCAGCTTGTCTCGGCCTACACCGGTGGCCACGTAGTAGCGAGCTGGTCGACCCCTACCGCGCGGTTTGAGCACCGGCACGTCGTGTTCAATGATGTCGCCGGACTCTTCAAGCGAGGTGATGTGCCTTCTAACAGCAGCCGTCGTCAGAGAAAGTAACTTCGCGATTTTGGAGGAGGTGATCGGCCCGTTCTCTACAACTAGGTCTAGGACGATCTCTCGCGTGCCCACTTCCCGGTTCTCGACCATGGCCCTCCCCTCTCGTCGCGCACCTAATCAACAAGCTAAACTGCGTGTTTCTATTAAGACAACATCAGTCTAGCTAATTTTCTTGACCTCGACATTCTGGTCCGTCGGGGGCGGTATGAAAGGCCGTCCTCTCGGGTCAGTTCGCCTTCAATCCGAACCACGGCGCATTCGGCGCACGCAATAGTAATGACGGGTCACTGACGTGCGCTTGCGTCGCCAGAATTCCTGCCACCGCGGTCGGGCTGTGAATCTTGCCACCAAAAACAGCGGAAGCTGCCCGGGCCAGCGAAACCCACCTTCCTACCATGGTGGCCTCTTCTTCACCGCGCTGAAAAGCGTCCTCGTACTCGTAGAGCTCTGTGGCAAGGAAGATACGCAACTGTTCGGATGAGGCGCCCGGGGAGGTAAAAATATCCACTAGAGTCCGCCAGCGGTCGGCCCCTAAGTCCGCTTCTTCGCGCAGCTCTCTTTTTGCAGCTGCTAAAGGGTCTTCTCCCGGGACATCCAGGAGTCCCGCAGGGATTTCCCAGAGGTGGGCAGCGGCCGGGTGACGATACTGCCTCTGCAGGAGTACCTCTGGCCCGTCCTTTCCGTCCCGGAGAGCCACAATCGCCACCGCCCCACCGTGGTCAAGATATTGACGGACCACCGGTACGGTCATAGAGGGTAGCTGCACGCGGTCTTCGCGCAGCCCGAAGACTGCTCCCTGCCAGAGCTTTTCTGAACTCAGGACCGGGTATGACGTTTCTACCTCATCCCACTGCATTGGCCCGCCCTTTCGCTCCCTGTCACCCGGGTTAATTCGTCGTAGGCAGTGGTGCAGCGGCCTCTTCTGCATCAATTCCTTGGCCGTAGCTGCCCTTGACGCCGCTGCTCAGTCCCAGCACGGTGTTTGTGACTGCCATCTCCGATCCCAGCTGGTCAACAGTGGTGACAGCGGCCTGCTGCGCTCGCAGCTGCGCTATGAAGTCATCGTCTTCCGCACCTAGTCCCACGGCCACCGCACCGTCTGGGAGACTGCCAAGCGCGTTCGCGAGGGTAACAATCGCTTGAATACTTACCTCAAGTCCTTCTTCGTCTTCCGCCAAGTCTTCCCCTGTGGTCAGGGGGCCATCGGCTCCGATCATGATCGCAGCGGTCGCGGGTTCTTCCGGTAGCGTCCCGGGCATGACCAGCGGGGTCGTCTCATCCGTGAGGATCTGGCGAAGCAATTCCGGCTCAGAACCCGTCAGGCTTATGACTTCTACCAGGGACTGGGCCAGGACGTCGTCTGCTGTCTCGGACGCTGCTTTGTCTTTTAGGTGTGATGCGACAGGCGCCGACAGGGTGTCACGGTACTCCCGCTGCCCCTGGGAGATCCAGTTGTCAGCTAGTTCTATTTTTCCGACAACGTCGGCTCCTGCCAGTTCTGCTGCCTGTGCGATCTCTTCAGCCTGTTCCGGGTCAGCACCAGGCATGGCCACGGTAACAAGCTTTAGACCGTCTAACGTACCGGGGAGGATCTCCTGGCTGACCGCGCTGACGTAGGTATCGTACTGGTTGTTCTCTTCCAGAGCCCCTTTGAGTTCCGCTTCTGTGGCGGTTAGTCTTTCCTGGGCATTGTCTCCGTCGCTGATACTTTTGACCTGGTTTTGTAAGGGTCCAGCACCAAGGACGACGCCCACCGCCAGGGCCAGGAACACCGCCACCAAAGACACTATGTGATACCGAAGATTAACCATTGTCTTCTTCCGCCTTCCCTTACAGGTACCCGAAATACCCGGGCGGCACCAGGGCCGACGCGTCCGCGCCTGCCTCGCCCGGCCAAAGGTTCACAATCCACTGCCACAGGTTCATCCCCAGGCCTCCGCCGGCGGGGGTGAACAGCACCGCCACCACTAGAGCGGCCAAGGCCGCCAGAAGGAGAAAGACCAGCTGGATGCTGCCGATCCCCGGCCGGTACATGGTCTTGGCGGATAAGGCAGAGACTAGTTTCTGCCGCGCCTCTGTTTCGATGAAGAACTCCGCCGCCGCGCTTGCTGCCGGCTGCTCCAAAAACCCGTCGAGTCCCGCGGCATCACCGATCGTGACAATCTGGCTTGCTTGAAGACGATTAGCTAGGAGAACCGCCACACTTTGTTCACTGGCCACGGTACTCACTAACCGGTAATCCAGGCCCAGCGTCGTGGCCCGCTCACTACCGGGGACACGACCGTCCGGTCCTTCGAGGAGGAAGAGAGGGCGTCCTTCGCGGAGCATCCGTTCCGGCGTCGTCGAAATATCACCGACGATCATGTCCGGGGTACGCAGAATGCGACCGACCAGTTTCGTGGTGCTGCCAGACGCGATCAAGTACGCAGAAAAGTCCCTGCTAAATCGCTTCAAAGAGCGAAGCTGTTTTTCGACGTCCAGTCCATCCCCAACGACTATCACCGTGCGTCCAGTTAGGTTAGGAACCGAGGGGAGCCCCGCCCCATCCAGGTACAGTGGCGACTCCTGCTCCCACACCGGGGTCACTGAGTGCGCGAAAGACTCTACGTGAGGGCGCAATCGGGCCCTACCCGCGGTGACCTCTTTGCGGAGCTCTTCCGGTGCCCGACGGGTTCCCTCCGCGACCAATGTCTCCCCAAGGTACACAGAGCTCTCCACCAGTCGAATGCGCTGCCCCTCAGACAGAGTCATTACGTCCGGCCCCAGGTCGTCAACGACTGGGACACCGCCTTCAACAAGCAGGCTTGCACCAAGACTTGCTTTTCTGCCCGTGGTAGACGGCGCAGCGTTAAGCACAGCCGCCGGTCGGCCGGCGAGCAATGACAGTGCTGAACTTCGATCTAAGTCAGCAACCTCGATGACTGCTATTTCACCTGGCTCCAGCCGAGCAACCAGACGCGCCACAGACTCGTCTATGCGCACGGGGCCCGATATGGTCGGCCGTCCACTCCCGTTACTTTCGCTCACCAGATAGTCCTTCCGGGTCCGCTCCCGGAACGATCTTGTCACGTTTTGTGTTCAGCAGCTCTTCGGCGTGCCGACGCCCGGACACTGAGTCTGATTTAGCGCCCATCATCCTCATTATTTCTTCGACACGCGCGTGTCCCTGTACAAGCGAGACGTCCGTGAGGTCGCCGTCTCTGCTCAGCACGAAGTGTCGGTCCGCAAACGCCGCTACCTGAGGCAGGTGGGTGACCGCGATAACCTGTTGGGATTCGGCTAGGAGTCCCAGCCTTCTGCCCACTTCTGTTGCCGTATGGCCGCCGATCCCCTGGTCGACCTCGTCAAACACGTATGTTCCAGGACTCTTCCGTTGCCCGAGTGCCAGCTCAAGGGCCAGCATGACACGCGAGATCTCTCCGCCTGAGGCACCTTCTCCGATAGGCCGAAACGGGCCGTCGGGACGCGCCTGAAGATCCAGAGATATCCGGTCCAGGCCAAATGGACCGGGCTCTTCTTCCTGGATATGCACGCGGAAAGAGGCTCCAGGCATGGCCAACGCTCCTAGCTCTCCGTTGACCGCATCCGCCAGTGCAAGGCCCGCGCGGGCCCTGGACATGGACAGGTCAGTCCCCAATTGGAGAACCGCAGCCTTCGCTTCCGCAAGCACTTGGGCAACCTTTTCCGGGTCCGTATCCTCACCGGACAGTTCGGAGAGCCGCTCCCGTGCGGACATCAGCCAATCCAACAGTTCTGTCGCTGTTGTCGCCCTTCCCTTCATTAGGCTTTCAAGGTCAGCTCGACGTTGCTGCAGCCTTGCCAGCTGCGACGGATCTTCCTCGAGAAGGTCCACATATCCTCGTAACTCTGCCGCTACGTCCGCAACCTCTGCTTCCGCCTGCTCTAGCCGTGAAGCGAGAACCTCCAGGCCCGGATCCACAGCCCCCAGCTGATGGAGTGTCTGGCTGGTTCGCCCAAGGGTGTCGCCCACACCATCGCGAACATCCTCTCCATGCAGGGCTAGGAACGCACCCGTGACCTCCTCGCTGAGCTCTGCCGCGTTGGCAAGCCTGTCGATTTGCCTTGCAAGGTCGACCTCTTCGTCAGGTTCGGGATCCAAATCCTCTATGGCCGCTACTACCTCCGCCAAATACCGTACTTCGATTTCTCTTTGGTCGTGTTCCTGATGCAATTTTTCCAGCCGTTCCGAGGCCTGGACAAGCCGCGACCAAGCGAGCCGGTACTGCGCCAGCATGTCCGCGTGAGTCCCGCCCGCGTACAGATCGAGCACATCTCTTTGAACGTTTGATCTGCGGACGTTCCACTGGTCGGATTGTCCATGAATGGTGATCAGCGGCCCAACCAGTTCCTGCAATGTTCGCGCAGGGACCGGACGTCCCTGCGCCGCAATCCGTCCCCTGCCCTCTGCGGGAACAGTGCGAGAGACAATCAGCTCCCCGTCGGTGCTGAGCCCCAGTTCTTCCATCTGCGCCCGGACGGTGCCCGGAACGGCGAGCACGCCGTCCACTTCCATTTGGCGGCGTCCTTTCTGGACCAGCGCTGTTTGGGCCTTTTCTCCTAGTAGGAGCCGCAGGGCAGTCAAGACCATGGTCTTCCCAGCACCGGTTTCTCCAGTTATTACCGTGAAGCCTTCGGAAAGGTCCATTTGCGCACTGTCGATGACACCCACGCCGCTTATTCGCAGCTCCTCTATCACCGTTTCTCCTCCGGCCACGGAGATTTCCAGCCGCTCACTGGTAGGGAGAATTTGCTTACCAAGCGCTCCGAGAACGGGTGATCTTCTAGCCGCGCGAGCCGGACGGGGCGGTCGCCGCGCGTAGCCTTCACGGCACTGCCGCCGGGCATCCCGATGGCAAACAGTCCGTCTACCCAGATCTGCGGGGGGACCCTGTTTGATGCGGCTATCCCCACTTCTAGAACTGACTTTGGGCTCACGACCAGGGGACGGGTAAACAGCCCGTGAGCGGCCAACGGAGCCATCACGATGGCCTTCGTATCCGGCCAGACGACCGGCCCGCCCGCTGAGAAGGAGTATGCGGTTGATCCCGTGGGGGTGGCAAGAATGATCCCGTCGGCACCGTACGTTGACACTACCTGGCCGTCGACGGCAAAAACCATGTCCGCGGGATGGGCCATGTCCGAGTGAAGAATAGCGGCCTCGTTCAGAGCCCAGGAGCGTTTGCTTTCCCCACTGGGCAGGAAAACCTCCACGTCCAACGTCATCCGGTTTTCAACTACGAAATCGTCGTCCCGGATCCTCTTTACGACTACGTCTAGTGGGTCCTCAGACGTGTCAGCTAGGAAACCCATTTGCCCAAAATTTAAGCCGAGTAAGGGGACGTCGTAGCGTCTGGCTGCTCGGGCCGCAGACAGGATTGTTCCATCCCCGCCAAGAGCCAGGACTATCTCCGGATCTACGGCAGGATTATCCCCGTCGAGGACAGTCATGGACAGCTCGTCTGCCAGCTCCCGAACCACGCCGGAAGCCCTACGCACCTTTTTGCGCTCCGGATGGCTCACCAGGAGAACCTTTTCAGCCACCTGACGCCTCCTTGTCTTTCTCGGTACTCGGTCCGTGCTCAACCGCCGACCATGCGGCAGCTTTCAAATCCTGGATGGACTCCACCTCGGCCCGGTCGCTCATCGCTAAGAAATACTCTACGTTCCCGGCGGGGCCAGGTAGCGGAGATGGCTCAACCGCCCAAACCTTCAAGCCTAAATCCGTGGAAAAGCGCGCCACTTTCTCAACGGCATCTGCCCTGAGCTTCGGGTCCCATACGACGCCGTTCTTTCCGACAAGCCCCTTTCCAACTTCAAACTGAGGCTTCACCATGAGCAGGAAGTCTGCCCCCGGCGCACATTTCAGCAGCGCAGGGAGGACCAGCTCCAGAGAGATAAAAGAAAGATCCCCGACAACCAAGTCGGGAGTCTCTCCGACCTGGTCAGGTTCTAGGTAGCGAATGTTTGTCCGTTCCAAGTTCTCCACTCGCGGGTCGCTGCGCAGGACCCACGCTAGTTGCCCGTATCCCACGTCGACAGCCACCACCGATTTGGCACCTTTGCGGAGAAGAACGTCTGTAAACCCACCGGTCGAGGCGCCCGCATCCAGGCACCTTCGACCTTCAATCCGGGGCGCCCTCTGGCCCAAAGCATCCAAAGCCCCCAGGAGCTTGTGCGCGCCGCGGGAGACATACCGAGCCTCTTCCTGTTCTGTCACCACTATCGGGGCCGACGTTTGTACCTGAGTCGTCGCCTTCGTCGAAACTCCGCCGTCAACCTTCACCAGGCCGGCAAGGATCAGCTCCTTGGCATGGGGGCGGGAGGTCGCCAGTCCTCTGCGCACAAGCTCCGCGTCGAGTCGCCTCAGCGTCATTTGTCCCTATTTCACCTGTAGTTCGCGCCGGAGTTCAATTTCTTCTTCCCGCAAACGGTTGAGTGCCTTCACAAGCTCCGCCGTGTCCGCGTCTTCCGGCACATGAGCTTCCTGTCCGTCCACGTCACCCTTCCATTTCGGTGGGTTGGGCCGGTGCTTCGACTGCTTCTGTACTCGTCTTTCCGGTGGCTTGTGACGCGGGTTCTTCAGTCGTATCCACGGCTGGTTCGATGGCCGTGTCTGCGGCAGTTCCCTCCCCCTCTTCTGCGACTACTTCTTTGACCACACCTGCCTCCGGTGTGTCTGCGTCGGCCGCTTCCACCAATACCTCAATCAGATCGTTCGGCTCCGTGACAATGCCGCTGGAGTCCTCATTCGGGACTATCAGGAGTTCTGGGCAGCCTATCCGGACCCTTTCATCATCGAGTTCCCACGCAGCCGCGACCAGCGCGCGGTATGTGTCGAGGTTCAGCGATACGGGGTTGCCAGCACCGTTAAGTGTTACTCCCCCAACAGTTATCTTCCCACGGCGGTCTATGGACACCAGCTGAGATACGCCACAACTCCACGTGCCATCCCTGTGGTGCCGAGGTCGCGGGTGCGTTTGGTTCAGGCCTTCAAGTCCTATCGAAACGAAGGAAGGCCGCTGACCGCGCTGTGCCTGCACAACGTCCCTGGCGTTGCTAACACCGGTAAGTACGTGCATGGACGGCATCCGGGCTGCCACGGCCCCAGCTATGTCCGTCGACAGCTGGTCCCCGACCACGATTGGCCGGTCTATGTGGAGCATCTCGGCGCCGCGTGTGAAAATCTTTGCCCCCGGCTTCCCGGCAGCTGTCGGGCGAACGCCCGTGGCATTGCTGACTGCTGCAACTAAGGACCCATTCCCGATGGCGAAGCCGCGCTCCATTGGCAGTTTGGGATCCAGGTTGGTCGCATAGAAAGCAGCGCCGCGCTGGATCGCTAAAGCTGCCTCGGTCAAGTCCTTCCAAGTCAGGTCGGGGCTGAGTCCCTGTACGACGGCGATCGGTTCGTCGTCCGCGCTAACGACGACCTCGAAACCGCCCTCGCGGACCAAGTCCGCCAGCTCAGCACTCCCGGTGACCAGAATCTTGGAGCCTGGTTCTAACGCTTCCTTAAGGTCGGCCACCATGTCCATGGCGGATGTCATGACCTGGTTGGCCTCGGCCTCATACCCGAGCCCCTCAAGCTTGTCCGCCACACTCTGCGGACTGCGTGAAGAGTTGTTCGTCAGATAGCCCAGTTGCATCCCAGCATCAGCTGCCTCGCCTAGAGCTGCCGGCCCACCTTCGATGACCTGGCTGCCCGCGTAGCAGACCCCGTCAAGGTCAAGCAGAGCTCCGTCAAACATCTTGTTCAGCGGTTGCTCTCCTCCACGCAGGTCGGTTCGGACGTTGTCCACGTCGGCAACTAACAGGGTGCCCAGGTCCACTATCTCCATTGGGTCGACTTCGGCCGGCATCGTCTTGACGAGTTCCGCGGCTTCTTCCACCCGGCCCAGATCTCCAAGTCGCTCTACTTTCAGCTCCAGGAGTCGACGCACGAGGTCCTCGGGGACTTCCTCAGGAAGAGCCTCCAGCGCGTTGTCTACTATCATCAGCGAGTACTCGAGCTGGTCCAGATCCGCTCTGGCCCCCGCGGCAACCAGCATCAGTTCGACTTGATCGGCCAAGTTCATCTCAGCAGTGTCAGTCTGGTCGATGATTTCGATTGCCCGTTCCGGTCGTCCCAAGCCGCGCTCACAGTCCGCCTCTATTGCACGCAATGAGGTATCCCCGCGCATCCGTCTAACCGCCCGAACTTCCCTGAGGGCTTCCTCATACCTGCCCGAGGCATACGCGGTAAGAGCGGCTGCCTCCCGCACCACATCGACACGACCCGCGCGTTTCACGGCGGCCTGCGCATGTCGATAGGCAGCCTCGGCATCTATGTCCAGCATCTGCCCTGCGGCCACTAGGTGTCGCGCAACTATTTCTTGGTTCGCTCCGGAAAGTGTATGCAGTGCGGCGCGCGCGTCCTCATCTAGTTCGTCAGCAGTCACTCCGGCGGGAATCACCGGCTCGTTCGGGTCCTGGGACCGGTATGCGCCCTGATGCGGCTTGCTCTTGCCCTTTGGCTTATACGGGCCTTTACTCGGCTGACCGCGCTTGCCTCCACGGTTTGAGCCCTTTCCATCCCTGGACCAACCGGAACCTTTTCCATCCTTGGCCCTGCCTGAGCCCTTCCCGTCCTTCGACCAACCTGAGCGACCCCCGGGGCGCTTATTCTTGCCGTCTCCTCGACTTCCTCCATCACGGTTCGAACGTCCCTTGTTACTGCTGCGGTGATCCGCCACGGCGTCCTCTTTCAAGTTAGGGGTCACTTCTTTTTTGAGCTGCGTTCCAGTCTACTCGGTGCGCGAAGCCGACTTAAACCGGTTTCGCACCCAGCACCGAAAGCAGCGAGCAAACGGCTCCACGCTATTACCACAGCGCGCCCAAATCAGCAGAAGATCGAGGTTCTTGCACCCATGTGAGAGGAGCGAGAGGCGGACGCGCGGTCACCCAGATTGTCAAGCGCAGTGGCGCATTTCGGGTTAC
>CAYFRG010000004.1:84345-87898 GCA_964345535.1 uncultured Actinomyces sp.
GACGTGAAGTCGTATCCAGAAAGGACACGTGAAAGCCAATGTGCACGGTAGTCGTGTGGGCCGACAACGGCCAAGCCGTAGTCTCGTCCCGAAACATGGACTGGTTCGAGCCAATGGATTCCAAGCTTTGGGTCGTTCCGGCCGGCAGGGTAGTCGACGGAGCGGGCCCGGGCGATCCGAACCCGCTGAAATGGACATCTAAGTACGGGAGCGTGATCACCTCTGCTTACGACATTGGGACCGCTGACGGACTCAACGAGAAGGGCCTGGCGAGCCACCTCTTGTGGTTAACTCCCAGTAGCTACGGAGAGCGTGATGCGACCAAGGTCGGCTTGTCGGTGAGCCTCTGGCTCCAGTATTACCTGGACAACTTCGCTACTGTTGCCGAGGCCGTCGCGGACTATGAGAAGACCCCCTACCAAATCATCGCTGCCGATGTTGCTGGCCGGGAAGCCGTAGTCCACGTGCAGATTTCCGATGCCACAGGCGACGTCGCGGTCATCGAGTCAATAAACGGTGAGATCGTTATCACCCATGGTAAGGAGTACACAGTACTTACGAACAAGCCTACGTTCGCGCAGCAACTCGCAAATCTGAAGAACTACGACGGCCTTGGTGGTGCGGAAGCTCTGCCTGGCACGACATCGTCGATGGACCGCTTCGTACGGGCGAATTACTACCGCAACCACCTCACGCCGCCTTCTTCGCCTGACATGGCCATAGCAGAAGTGCTCTCGGTGCTGCGCGACGCCGCACAACCGTTTGGCGCGGCCTCCCCGGAACAGCCAATGATCGCCCCCACAATCTGGAGGGCAACTTCTGACCACACGTATATGCGGTATTTCTTCGAGTCGATGTTCACGCCGTATATGATTTGGCTGGACTTCGCTGATCTTGACTTCTCTCCCGGAGCCCCTACAAAGTGCCTGGATATGACTGAGATGACAGGTCGAATCGGGAACCAAGCCGAGGCGTTGGTAGACACTGAGCTCTTCCACTTCTCGGAACCGGCTGAAAAACCAGGTGCCTAGCCTAACAGCGTGCCTGCTCGGCTCCAGTCGGGCAGGCACGCTTGTGCGCCCGCACGTTTAGCTGAAACAAACAAACTCTTACTAAATCTCGGAGGCACCGCAGATGCAGCCCACCCAGTCAGGAAGTTCCTCGTCCTCGCCTCGTCCCAGCAGCGCTAACAGTGAAGGGAAGGGCGGTGCAGGCGGTAAGCACACGATCGGGATGATTTCGCTGATCGCCTTCGCGGTCGGGACCATGGTTGGTGGTGGCGTGTTCGCCCTGTCAGGGATGGTCGTCAAAGACGCGGGTGCGGGAGCGATCCTCGCGTATATCGGTGCGGGAATCGTGATGACCCTGTCTGCTCTGAGTTTCGCGGCAGTCGCTTCCCGGGCGAAGCCCGGGGAAACGGGCTACGCCCCCATCGGCGCGGTCCTTTCCCCCGTCTGGCGTTTCATTACAATGTGGGCTTTCTATGTAATGGGCGTTACCGGGGTAGCTTACGTTCTGATGTCTTTCGGCTCCTACTTCCTAGTCTTTGTGCCAAAGGGGCACGCCATCGTGGCCGCCTTGGTCGCTGCCGTGGCACTGATTCTTCTCAACTACGGCCCCGCAGCCCTGGTGGGCAAAGCCGAGACGGTCATGGTTGGATTCAAGCTGACTGTTCTCTTGATTCTTATTGTCTTTGGGCTGAAGGCCTTCAAGCCCACCTTCTTTGATCACTGGACTCCGCACGGTATGGGCTCCGTCCTTGCTGCAACAGCCATCCTGTTTACGGCTTACTCCGGATTCAACGTGATCACTAACATGTCCGGATCCGTTGAAAACGCTGAGAAGAAGGTTCCCCGTGCAATCATCCTTTCTTTGCTGATCGTTGCAGTGATCTACATCGGGGTTGCCGCGGCTCTGGTCATTTCGGGGACCTCCGGCCAGTCAGGTTTCGAGAACCACGGGCTGACATTGGCGGCTGAGAAACTTATGGGTCATTGGGGCGCTGTGCTTGTCGGCATCGCAGCACTGGTGTCTACCCTTTCGGGAGCCAACGCCAACTTGCTGGGGTCCTCCGACTTAATCGTGAGGATGGCGGAGAACAATGATATTCCATCCAAGCTGGGCAAGCTGTCAAAGAAGGGTAACCCTATCTCGGCTGTGACACTCTCTGGGGTGCTGGTGCTCATCCTCATGTTGGCGGCCCACTACTCCGGCAGCGGCGGAATGAAGATGATCGTGGTGTTCACTAACGTTTCTGGGATCATCGCCCTGGTCATCGTGGATGTCACCGCAGCGAAGATGGGCTTCGGCAAATGGAAAACCCCGGGCATGAAACTTCCGGGCGGTGGCATCATACCTGTTCTTGCTGTAGCGGCTGCTTCGCTGCAGATTCCCTCACTTGGCGAATGGTGGCAGGTAGCCATCGGCGTGGCGATGGTAGCGCTCGGCTTCGTCGTTTGGGCGGCTCGAGGTAAGTCGGATCCAAAGGATGTTGCCGATATAACGGACCACGTATCAAGGATGGACACACCTCTACTGCGCGCCGTGTCACGAAAGTCCTCAGGTGATCATGCCTCCGGGCCTATTCCATCGAAGATCAGCTGAAGATTGATCCGCCGGGGCAGGGGTGTGGTGTGCGCACACCGTACCTGCCCCGGACCGTCGATGGTGAGCCCGCGCAGCAGGTACGGGTGAACCTTATGCCCCGGATACGGAATGCTGGTGCGCTGCTTGGGATACAAGGCGGTAATCCCCATGGTTCGCATCAGCCGCTGAGCCCGCTTCCGGTTCTCGAATAGGCTGTTCCCACTGCTTAGACATCGGCCACGCGCCTAGAGCCTAGGAAATGCCGCCCAAAGTGGATCTTGTCAATAAGGGTCATCAAGGCAAGATCATCATCTGCGGTATCAACCGGGCAATGACACGCACCCGAGTGGGAAAGATCTAGCAGCTCACACTGACGGACCACTGACAGGTCCGCTTTCTTATCGATTAGAGCTCGGCCCTCTAATGGTCGTAGCGTGCGAGCCCGCGCAATAAAAAATCTTGTTCCATCATCAGCTGGCCGATCTTCGCATGCAGCTCTTTGATCGTCTCCGCGGACCCATCTTCCCGACGCGGACCATTTTCGAACACTTCTACCGCGCCCTCACGCAACTGGCGCTTCCAAGCCGAGATCTGGTTCGGATGAACATCAAACCGCTGCGCTAACTGCGCCACCGTCTGTTCTTCTTTCAACGCCTCCAACGCCACTTTCGTTTTGAACTGGGGCGAGTGATTCCGACGCTTACGTTTAGGTGCCACAAGTACTGCTCTCCTTCAAGCTCTACAGTGCCATTATGCGGCAAGCACTCCACTTACGACACCGCACAAAAAACAGGGTCCACTTCAGAAGCCCGCGCCGGTGCTGGGCTGCGCTCGGTTGCGCACCACATAGGGGTCCGGATCCTTCAGTTTCGTGGATTCGGAACGACCTCGGCGCCCTGACTCTGAATGGTGTTCGGTTTGGTTGGGTGGGTGTGTGGGGTTTGTTAAGTGTTGTAGGGCCCCAACG
>CAYFRG010000005.1:0-78902 GCA_964345535.1 uncultured Actinomyces sp.
TCATCGAAGAGGACTCAAAGTGACTGGCAAAAATCCCGCTTTTACTCCGCACATTCAAGCGAAGATCAGGTAAGCCTACCACAGCCAGAATCATTGCGCAAACTGGGCAAACGAAGCCTAGCGAAGTCCGCGTAAACTCCTGAAAACAGTCACCTGAAAATCGAAAGGTCACGGGATCGACGCCCGTCGGAGCCACTGTAAACCTCGTGAAAGCGGGGTTTTTCTGCTTCTACTCCTCCGCTCAGTCAGCGCTTAAAACGGTTTTGAGCTTACCCAAAGAGACCACGGCATCGCACAGTTCGCGTGTTGACATGCCCGACACGAGCTCTTGTGTCGCAAGTTTTTCGAAGCGTGCCTGCTCGCTTCTGTAGACCTTGCCCTCTTCACCTAGTTCTAATATTTGTTTTCTACCGTCCTCAGAGCTCCGCCGGCGCCAAACGTACCGTCTCTGCTCGAGAACGGAAAGATGTTGGCTGATCGCACCCTTCGTAACGCCCAGTGCTTCAGCAAGGTCCGTAGCAGAAATGCCTGGCCGCTCGATTATCAGGTTCATGATGATGTGCTGCTGGCCCGTAAGATCGGGTTCGCTGTAGTCGGCCCCCGCTTTTTCGACGGCAAGCCACACGTCTTTGAGCAGTCCCTTTACTTGCTGCGCCAACTGCTCAGCGTCTGCGCCTTGCATCTTGTTGCTCACTCTCCTTTT
Organism: uncultured Actinomyces sp.; assembly: GCA_964345535.1. Classification (GTDB taxonomy): domain Bacteria; phylum Actinomycetota; class Actinomycetes; order Actinomycetales; family Actinomycetaceae; genus Scrofimicrobium. The sequence goes on from CAYFRG010000005.1 coordinate 704, forward strand.
TGGTGCCGCCAAAGCAGCAAGCGAGCTTTCATAGTCCGATACGCCTCTTTACCTACTAGGACCAGGCCCAATAGACCGACTACCTCAGCAGCCACCAAGTCCGCGGCGACGATCGTGCCTTTCATGGCCAAGGTCAGTGGGAGAAATGGAACGACTGCGGCCGCAACCCACATGAGGATGTACACCACCAAAAGCCCAACGCCGATTTGGAATCGTACGGGCTTCTTTTCAGGTTGCCTAAAGCTTGGGTCGGGCTCCGCATTCTCTCTCACGTAAATAGTTTAGCAGCCTAAACGACTAGAGCCTTTTACATCCTGCGTGGCTCACTCCAACCTCCAATCCGCCTGCGGCAAACACCCAGCAACTAAGAACCTAAGGTCACGGGATCGGCGTCCGTTGGAGTCGCGTTCTCTTCAGATGCGAGCGGCTCTTCAGATTACTCTCCTTTAGGGTTCGGATGCCCAAGGCTGCATCTGCCTCGACCGCGGCCAAAACGAAGGTAGTGTGTCAGGTCCGGGTCACCTGGTCTAGACTCACGGCAGACCAGATGCCCTACGCCGGGACCCGAGGCCGCGGTCTCTGCCACACCGAAAGCCACCCTGGCCGCTGGGCGCGCCCCATAGTCTTTGTCCAGCGACCAGGCTAAGAAGATCGAACTAGATGAACAGGGTGCTGGCGCTCTTATTGCTCGCGGCGATGAAGGATGCGACTCCTCCGTACTCCACGCCCTCGATCAGGTCTTCCGGCGCAATCCCAAGAAGGTCCATGGTCATTGTGCACGCTGTGATTTCAGCACCTGAGGCCATCGCTGACTTGATGAGCTCGGAGACAGATTGCACGTCGTGGTCTTTCATGACCTTCTTGATCATGGCGGTCCCCGCCCCGCCCATATTCATTTGAGAGAGTTTCAAATCATCCGGGCCAGAGGGCATCATCATTTTGAACATCTTGTCCAGAGCTTTCCGTTCTGTCTTCGGCGGGTTAGACCTACGCAGTGCGTTCAGCCCCCAGAACGTAAAGAACATTCGCACCGGCTCACCCATAGCTAGGGCGCCGTTAGCGATGATGAAGGCGGCAAGTACCTTGTCCATGTCGCCACTGAACACGACGAAAGACATGCCCTGCCTGGTGTCCACGCCAACTGGAAGATCGGCCGTGTCCTTTTTTTCACCAGCGCGCACTCTCATCACGTAGCCCGGCCCCTTCGGAACAAGGCTGAGAACCGTGTTTCCGTTGGCCTTCGCCCACGCCGGTCCATCCTGCGCGAAGCCAGGGTCTGAGACCGTGACCTCCACGACGTCACCTGGGTTCAGATCCGCCATGGTCTTAGAGAGCTTCATTATCGGGCCGGGGCAGGCAAGTCCTGTACAGTCCAGCTCAATCTCTTCTGGAGGCGCACCGGGTGTCGTGGACAAGTCAGCGGTAGAGTATGTGATCTCCGCCTGCTGGGGTGCCGCCCCAATATCGTCAATGCCGAAGAAGGCGCGGAACGTGTTCGACCCACCCGACAGTGTTTGCACGTTCGTAAATCCGCGTTGCACCAAGATTCTGTAAGCAAGATAGGAACGGAAGCCAACAGCGCAGTAAAGCAGGATGTGCTTGTCCCGGTCCCAATCCGCAATTTCTTCACGGAACTGTGCGATCGGAGCGTTGATGGCGCCCGGGATGTGCCACAGATCGTATTCTTCAGGGGTCCGCACGTCGACAATCATCGCGTCTTCTGCGATCTCCGGGAACTGGCTCGGGTACCACAGCGTTAGGTCCCCGCGGATCGTGTTCGAAGCAACGAACCCCAACATGTTGACCGGGTCTTTCGCCGAACCAAACGGCGGAGCGTACGCCAGCTCCACTTCCTCCAGATCGAAGACCGTCATCCGCTGCCGGACTGCCATAGCTAGCGTGTCCAGGCGCTTATCCACGCCGTCGTAGCCGGATACCTGCGCTCCATACACTCGCCCCGTTTCAGGGTCGAAAAGCGCCTTGATGTGCATCATCGCTGTTCCCGGGTAGTACCCAGCATGCCCGGAGGGATGAATGTGAACGGCTCGGTACGGGATGTCAGCTGCTGTCAGCTGCCTCTCTGTCGCACCGGTCCCACCGACAACCATGTCAAAAACCTTGACGATAGACGTGCCCTGGGTTGACTCATACACAGAATCTCTGCCGCAAATATTGTCGGCTGCTACGCGTCCCTGCCGGTTTGCTGGACCAGCAAGGGGTGTTAGGTACGTTCCCGGAAGCACCGGATGCTCGGTTTCCACCACGTCTCCCGCGGCCCAAATGTTCGGGTCGGAAGTCAGCATGTGCTTGTCAACTTTTATCCCACCGTGTGGCCCCAGCTCCAAACCCGCGCCGACCGCAAGGTCAGTCACCGGGCGAACCCCAACGGACATGATGACAAGATCGGCATCCAAGTTAACATGGTTCTTCAGCTCAACGGTCACACGTTCGTCGCCCTTGGGGACAATCGCGGCGGCCGCCGCCGACAGGTGGATAACAATGCCGCGCGAACCCAGGTGGTTCATCACGGGCATTGCGATCTCATGGTCGACCGGGGGGAGGATGTGGTCAGCCGCCTCCACCACAGACACTTGAATCCCGCGGTGCGCCAGGTTCTCTGCCATTTCCAGACCGATGTAGCCCGCGCCTATGACTACGGCCTTCATCTTTTCGCCCTCGCCAGAGCGCTCCGCTATACGCTTATCGACCAGCGCCTTAATTCGGTCCATGTCCCCAATACGGCGCAAAACCTGGACTTGGGGCAGGTCAACGCCCGGAAGGGGGATGTGGATTGGCTCTGATCCGGGGCAAAGGGCCAGGGAGTCATAGCTTTCCGTGTACTCCTCCCCCGTATCGACGTTGCGGATCGTCAGGGTTTTGCCCTCACGGTCAACACGCATAACCTCGTGACCAATACGGACGTCCAGGTTTAGGAGTTCCTTCAAGGATTCCGGGGTCTGAACTAGCAGCCGGTCCCGCTCTTTTATGACCCCGCCTATGTAATACGGCAGTCCACAGTTCGCGAAGGAGACGTGGTGTCCGCGCTCTAAAATGATGATTTCTGCGTCTTCATCTAGGCGCCGTGCTCTGGCCGCAACGGAGGCTCCGGCGGCTACGCCGCCCACAACAACAAGTTTCACAAGAGTGCCCTTCTTTACCCACAGGGCCGGTTTGACCGCTTACGGTCTCCACTTCCTCGTGGGGGCCCTGGTTCCTTTACAGCATATAGGCGACGCGCCCCTAGCACCGGCTCATCGTGCGCCCAAACTACTGTTTCTTGACTAGCTCGGGGGTGCGCAACGGGCGGTCAGGCGCTGCCTACACAGGAACTCCGCACCTGGCAGGGGTCCGTTCGCGAACGGAAATGCTTGGATTTGCTAGCGGCCATGGCCGCTGCCGATTTCCCGCTCGAAGCCAACCACGTCATCTCGGATGGAAGTAGCGGCACTAGGCGGGCGTTGAACGTTCTGCTCCTGCTGGAGGTAGGCCTGCCGCAGACCCCATCCTTTAGCGCTCTTGCTGCACATTCCAAAACAACTCAAAGAGCCATGTCCCCCATATAAGCGTTACGTCCAACAAGGAATGGCGGTAGCAAATGTCGGCCTCCCAGACGCGTTGTTTGATCAGACCCACAGTCAAATCAGGAGCGTCCTGAACTCGTGCATAGCGCCGAGGCCAACGGACACTAAACACCTCAGGGAATATCTGGACGCTGAGCTATTGGGCTGAGCTAGTGGAAGGAGCTCCATCCACTAGGGGCAAGCTCTCCATCAATAGCCGGATGCACCCTATTTTCCACACGGATGAGCACCGGCACCAGAAATGTTTCATCGCGGATGCGTGCCGTCCCAGCGGGCTTCGATGCAAGGTCGTGGCTCAGGCGAAGCCCTGCACGCTGGTAAGCCCAACTGCTTGCCTGCGCCAAAACAGGCGCTCCCGCGCTTGATAACAAGGAAGCGCGGAACCGCCTTGACCTCGAAAGCGCCGCTCTTGATCCGACCCAACCCGTCGCGGTAGAAAGCCGCACGGAGAAACCAGTTGTGGGGTGCGCCGTGAGAGCATGAGCGCCGGGATTCTCGCAACGAATCAAAGATTTACCCTTCGATTCGGTGGTGCTAAGTGAAGCGGCACTGTCCGATCTCTAGTGTGCAGATAGCCCTAGCGGACGGTAACCACGCGCGCTAGCGGGAGGTAATGTGGAAGGGGATATTTCCAATTAGCCACCTATCGACACAGCCACGAGGGGACAGAATGCTTAGAGAAGAGAGACTTATTGAAGCAGCGCGCAATCTGGCGGAGGACGACCAAGTGGCGCAGGTCGCGGTGGTTCTGCCTTTGGGAGCTATAGGGCAGCAGGTTGCAGGGACGGTTGTCGGTGGCCTCCTTGGAAGTGCAGATGGCATGAAGGGCATCGACCTTGGAACAGCTATCGGAGAGGCCGGGACCCGCCTTGGCCAGAAGCTCACGAAAGAATTTCCCGCCTACACGCTTGGAGCGTCCCCAAATCGGCTCTACCTTTTCGGCCTGCACAGTCAAGGGATTCTCCATGACACCCGCGGAATGCAGCTCCTTCACACCTGGGATCGGAGCACGATTTCCGTGACCGATAAGCAGGTGGGAATATCCCACCACGTCACCGTCACCTCGGATGACGGGTCTTCGCTGACCATGGAGGGCAAGATGTTGAACACGGGGCTTCCGGAGCTACTAAAGACACTCAACTCCGTGCACGAATGATCCAGTGATCATTCATCGCGGGCTCCGAAGGCCGCCTAGCGTGTAAGCCTATGTCCCCGGAGCATGTCCCCTGTACTTGGAGACTGTTGCGTGGGCACACACGGGGACCGTTCCTGCTTAGCCCGACTCAGAAGAACCCAACAGTGGTCTTCCCCTCCCATTGCCCAAACGCACTGCCGAACTAATTAGGTCCAGCCCTCATTACTCTTGGTGCACTACACCTTTGTGGACAATGCGTCGCGGCAAGTGTCTGAATCCGCAGCTGCATTCGGAGCCCGGACACTCCGCCTGGAGATCTTCCCGGCTGCACACCACAAGAGGTGCGCAGATAATCTTTCCTGACAGCCGAGCAACCTTCCCGCAAGCGCCCGCACGCTCAGGTTAGAGTCCCCTATCCCGAGGATTATTGCAGCACCGGACTATAGACTAGGGGCAGTGTCTGGACGCATCGGACACAGACCGCAGGGCGCTGCAGTTATCACGGGAGCAACGTAGATATTCCCAACATCACTGACCATCACTACTCACTCACACAACAAGATTCCTCCGTTCACTGAAGAAAGGGAGGCGCCATGGAAGACTGGACACAGACACTTGGTCCGGGCCCGCTTTTGGGCATAGCCATAGTCGCAATAGCACTTATCCTCGTACTGATCATCACGTTCAAGGTTCACGCGTTCCTGACCCTCGTCATAGTCTCAGCGCTGACGGCGCTCGCCACGGGCATTCCAATCGCCTCAATTCCTGGGGTAATGATCGGAGATTTCGGGGGCACCCTCGGTAGTGTTGCCCTACTGGTTGCACTAGGGGCGATGCTTGGCAGATTGGTTGAAGCTTCCGGAGGCGCAAAAGCCCTCGCGGACAAACTGATCGACATGGTCGGTCAAGAAAGAGCACCACTAGCGTTGGGGGCGGCTTCTCTGCTCCTTGGCTTCCCCGTCTTCTTTGACGCGGGGCTAATCATGATGCTTCCGATTGTGTTCGCGGTAGCACGCCGCGTGACAGACAAATCTGTTCTCTACTTCGTGTTCCCAGTTGCCGGCGCTTTCTCTGTGATGCACGTTTTCGTTCCCCCGCACCCAGGTCCCGTTGCCGCGACGGAGCTTTTCGAAGCGAACATGGGACTGGTCCTTATCCTTGGCATCATCGTCGCCATCCCAACCTGGTACGTCACTGGCTACCTGTGGGGCAAGTATGTTGGGAAGCGTTACTTTGTAAGCGTGCCAGACCTATTCGGGGAGAAAGATCCAGACCAGCCGAATAACCCGCCAAGTGTGGGAACCGTGGTATTCCTCCTGCTCCTGCCCATGGCGCTGATTTTCCTCAACACCGGCCTGAGCACCCTGGTTTCGATGGGTGTCGCCTCCGAGGAAAACGTGTTCGTACAAATCGGACAGTTTCTGGGGAGTTCCGCGATTGCACTCCTGATCACGGTCATCGTGGCACTGCTGCTCCTTGGATACCGTCGAGGCGAAAAAGGAACCGCGTTAGAGAAACTCGTTGATTCTGCGCTCGGGCCAATCTCTTCGGTCGTCCTCATCACCGGAGCTGGTGGGATGTTCGGTGGCGTTCTGCGCGCCTCGGGCATCGGGCAAGCAGTTTCGGATTTGCTTTCGGGAATGGGAATTCCCATCATCGTCGCGACGTACCTGTTGGCGCTGGCCCTCCGTTTGGCGCAGGGGTCTGCGACCGTTGCACTGGTGACAGCGGCCGGGTTGATGGCGCCTGCCGTGTTGGGCGGCAACTTCAACGGGATCCAAATTGCGGCAATCACGCTCGCAACAGCCGCTGGATCCGTGTTTGCTTCTCTTGTTAATGACTCCGGCTTCTGGCTGGTGGGCCGACTTACCGGGATGGACGTCGCAACCACGCTGAAGACATGGACCGTGCAGCAGGCGATTCAGTCTGTCATGGGCTTCGCTATCATACTGGTTGTGTACATGCTGGCATCGCTGTGACGGAAGAGCCTCGGACCGCGCAGCTTAACAGTCGCGGGGTCCGAGGCGACTATACCTAGCTCCGAAGGAGAAGCTCTGTGAATGTTACTGACTCATTTGTCCCTCGCAGCACCACCCCCGACAGCCCCGTGGGGGTCGTCGGACTTGGAGTGATGGGGGCGAACCTCGCCCGGAACTTGGCTAAGAACCTGGACGCTCCCATCCCGGTTTACGACATAAACGCCCAAAACGTCGTCAATGTTGTGGAAGAAAATCCGGACCTGCCTCTAGAAGGGTTCACAGACATTCAGGGGTTCGTGGAGGCGCTCGCGAGCCCCCGGGTTGTCTTGCTTCTAGTGCCAGCTGGCGGACCCGTGGACTCAGCTGTCGCCGCGCTCGGTCCCTACCTGCAGGAAGGTGACATTGTCATCGACGGTGGGAACTCCCATTTCCAAGACACTGCACGCAGGGTCGAACACTGGGACAAAGCCGGGGTGCATTTCCTAGGCATGGGAACCTCCGGAGGTGAGCAGGGAGCATTACACGGGCCGTCCCTGATGGCTGGCGGTGACCCCAGTGTGTGGAGCCGAATCAAACCTGTGTTCGAACCGATCGCGGCCCAAGCGGATGACGGGGATCCCTGCGTCGCGCTGGTCGGATCAGGCGCATCCGGACACTTCACGAAGATGGTGCACAACGGCATCGAGTACGCGGATCTCCAACTCATCGCGGAGGCCTACTCTTTGCTGCGTGCCAGTGGAAAGTCAACCCAGGAGGTCTCTGAAACGTTCGCTGAGTGGAACACTGGAGACAGGCGCTCTTACCTACTCGATTCCGCGGTAGAGGTCCTCGGTACCGCAGACCCACTCACGGATGTGCCATTGGTCAAGGTCGTGTCGGACGCCGCGAAAGGTAAGGGCACTGGGGCGTGGACGGTGATCGCTGGAGCGGAACTGGGCGTGTCCGTATCGATCATCGCGGATGCGTTCTTTGCCAGGTCGACTTCGTCAGCGCAGTCTGAGAGATCCGCGTGGCTCTCAGCCACTCACCGGCAAGAAGTATCCGCTAACCTGGCACCAGAAACGATCCGCGACGCATACTTTTCGGCACGTCTCCTTGCCTATCAGCAGGGCATGAATTTGCTCCAGGAAGGGTCTCAGAGCTACGACTGGGGCGTCAACCTGGTTGACGTGGTCAAAACTTGGCGGGCTGGATGCATCATCCGGGCTGGTTTCCTCGGAAGGATGCGCGAGCTCTACGTTGCGGAGCCGGATGACCCCATGTTCATCACCAAGGATCCCTTCAAACAGCAGGTTCTGGATGCACTCCCGGCCCTGCAGCAAACAGTTGCCTCCGCCTCCCTGGCGGGGGTCCCCGTGCCCGCGACGGCAGCGGCGCTAAATCAGCTGGTCATGCTCCGAACCGGGCAGCTTCCCACGGCAGTGGTTCAGCTCCTGCGCGACTATTTCGGTTCGCACACATTTGAACGTGCAGACCGTCCCGGTAACTACCATGTCGACTGGGAGTCAGGCCGAGGCCTCCGCGAAGTGTGATTCGATGGCTTCTCGCCGTGTGGCATTCCAGTCGTACGGCAAGAAACCTCAGTCGACAGGACGGCCTTCCCCGGCGCTTGCCGCAGAGGCCGGACGCACCTTCGGAACTAGAATCCCATAAACCTGGACGGTCGCGACGCAGCTGCCGACTAGCCCTCCACAAGACGATTGGCGAACAAAATGCAACAAACATACGACGGTAAGCCTGTCCCGCTGGACCAGGCAGTCCCCCCATTCGTACTGGCGATCGACATCGGATCGGGGTCAACACGCTGCTCGCTGTACGACGGACTGGCACGCCCCGTAAAGAAACACACCCAAAAGGCTGACCATAAGTTCACGGAGCTGGCCGACGGCACCGTGGAAATAGATGCCGACCAAGTAGTAGATGAAGTAGCTCAAACGATAACCCTGGTCACTTCTGACCTGGATCGGGGCTCGGTGTCAGCCCTGGCCATGGACACGTTCGCATCGTCGCTGATCGCAGTTGATGCTTCCGGGAACGCGCTCACCCCCTGTATCACCTACGCTGACTCGAGGTCCGCCCCGCAACTTGCTCAGCTCCGTGACCAGTTGGATGAGGAAGCCATCCATCAGCTGACGGGAACTCGCCTACATACGAGCTACACCGCTCCTAGGTTGCTGTGGCTCGCCCAAGAGTTCCCCGAAGTGGCTCAGAAGGCAGTCTTCTACTATTCGTTAGGAGAGTATGTCTACTTCAAGCTCGCGGGGATCATAGGTGCCGCCACATCTACGACCGCGTGGGCGGGCATCCTCAATCGGAAGACAAGACAAATCGAACTATCCTTGTTGGACGTCGTTGGGTCCAGCCCGGATCAGTTCGCGCCTATCGTCGATCCAGACCAACCAATCCAGGACGTCTCACCCGAGGTTGCCAGACGCTGGCCGGCACTTGAGGGAGCTTCCTGGTTCCCGGCCATTCCCGACGGGTACGCCTCCAACCTTGGAGTTGGGGCGACAGGATCAACTACGGTGGCGATGTCGGCCGCAACTTCTGGGGCGCTGCGGACAATCATCTCCGGCACGCCGGAGTGGCTCCCACGCGGCCTGTGGTCATACACCGTTTCGAAAGACCAGTCGATCGTTGGGGGCGCTCTGAATGATGTGGGGCGTGTGGCCCTGTGGCTCGAAAGCACGCTTGCCCCAATTCAGATGGATCAGGTCAATGAACTTCTGCGCGAGCCTCCCACAGACTCCACCCCCCTTGTTCTTCCGTTCTTCACCGGAGAAAGATCAACGGGCTGGGCGGGTAACGCACGCGGCATAATGACCGGGCTCAGTTCGGCATGCGGCACTGCCTGCATCTGGAGAGGTGCCTTAGAGGGGGTCGCTCTCTCGTATGCGCGGGTTTTCGCACAGCTGCAGCAGATCAGCCCCGATATCATCCAGATCGTCGCCTCCGGTGGCGTCCTTGGACGATACCCCGGGTTCATGGATCTCACTGGACAGGCTATCGGTTTCCCCATTCGCCTGGTGAACGCAAAGCGCGTGACAATGCGCGGAGCAGCGGTACAGGCACTGTCGGTGATACAACCCGGTGCGGCCGTGGCGGAGCTTCCCCTTGCGGAACTCGTTCACCCGGACCCGGAGCAGCGGGCATACTACGAGCGCCGCTTGGAAGACTTTGAGGATACCTACGAAAAGCTGATCGACTAAGATCTCCGCAGGTCAACGTGTTCAAAGCCGTTTTGCCAAGTGAGGGTCATGGGTCCTCGTTGGCCAAGTCCCTTGGGACGGACAAACGTTGTCCATGGGGGCCCGTAACCGACGAGCGCGGTCAACCATCTAGCCCAGGGCGGACAGGAAGGGCCGGGGTCCAGCCGACTTTGTCGGCGGTCCCCGGCCTTTCTGCGTCGTGCGCCTAGCTACTTACGTTTCATTGTTAGAGCCTTTTGCAGGATCACGAATGCGAGTAGAACGCCTCCGATGAACACCTTGGTCCACCAGGAGTCCAGGCCCTCACGCGCAATGATGACCTGGATCAAGCCATACACAAGCACACCTGCTGCGGAACCCAGGACGAAGCCGTAACCCCCAGACAGCAGCGTGCCACCGATGACCACCGCAGCGATCGCGTCCAGTTCCATGCCTATACCAGTCAGGTTGAATCCCGACTTGGTGTAGAGGGCAAACAGGATGCCGGCTATCCCGGCACAGGTGCCAGAAATGACGTACACCATCACGGTCGTGCGGCCCGCGTTCAGCCCCATGAGTTTCACGGCCTGTGCGTCGTCACCGGCTCCTAGGCCGTAAACTGTTCTACCAAAACGCGTGTAGTGCAGGATGTAGACACCCAGGGCCAACACAGCAAAGGCAATGATCATCGAAGCGTTGATCTTCCAGCTCCCCTTGCCCTCACCGAAGTTGATTGACCAAGACGCAAGAGAGGCAAACCCCTCGTTATTAATGGGCAGGGACTGGTCCGAGACCACGTTCGCTAGGCCTCGCGCCAAGAACATTACAGCCAAAGACGCGATGAATGGCTGGATATCGAACACTTGCACAAGGGTTCCGATGAGTAGCCCGCAAGCAGTTCCGATCAGAACTGCTGTGATAAGAACCAGCGGCAAGCTCACGCCCGCCATCAGCATTTTCGCTATCACCAGGCCCACAAGGGCGACAACGGCCCCCACGGACAGGTCGATACCTCCGGTGAGGATCACGAAGGTCATCCCCACCGCCAAGACCAGCAGGTACGAGTTGTCGATCATCAGGTTGGAGAACACCTTCATGGAAATGAAGTTGTTCCTACCGGCGCCAAGACCGTAACGCATCTCGCCGACCACCAGCATCAGCACCAGCGTCATGAGGGTCGCAGTTACCGGCAAGAACCGGCGATCAATCCTGAAACGATGTGAAGGTTTCGGATCCAGAGGCGCCGGGTCAATGCTTGTCGACTCGGGAGCAGAAGCTTTTTTCAGAGATACCATTTTCAACTCCCTAAGCCGTCGCGGCTATCTTTGCTTTGGAGCTCTTTCGAGCCCGTCGGGCGTGCTGACGCTCCTGGAAGATTGGCGATGCTGCGATGCAGATGGCAATCAAAACAATCGCCTTGAAGAGCGGGGTTGTCTGAGACGGGAATCCGAAGATAATCACCGCTCGTTCCAGAGTCGCCAGGATGAGCGCACCAACCACCGTGCCGCCCAAGCTGAACCGACCCCCTGAAAGCTTGGTCCCGCCAAGGACGACGACCATGATGGCGTCCATTTCTTTCATCAAGCCAATGTTGTTTGCGTCGGCCGCCATGGTGGGGGCTCCGTAGACAATCCCAGCCAGCCCAGCCAAGAGCCCACTGACAATGTAGACAATCCAGATAGTCGAAACGGATCTCACTCCGGCAAGCCTGGAGGCTTCGCGGTTAATACCCAGGGATTCAAGTGTCATACCAAAGGCGGTACGACGAACCAAAAGAACCATGACGATGAAGGTGACCATCGCGATGATGATCGGTGTCGGAATGCCAAGAATGAATCCGGAACCAATGGCCTTGAACGGGGGGCTTGTGACCGTAGTGATCTGGCCCCGCGTAAGTAGCATGGCAATACCGCGTCCGGCGACCATAAGAATCATCGTGGCGATGAACGGCTGGATCCCAAGAACTGACACCAGGAATCCGTTGAACGTCCCGATGAGCAGAGCAACTGCTAGGCCGAGCAGAACCGCAACGGCAGCAACGCCGGCGGAGGATCCGTCCGGCACACTGTCAATGTAGGTTAGCGACACTGCCAGGGAGATCGCCATCACGGCACCGACCGACAGGTCAATGCCACCGGTTGCTATAACCAATGCCATACCTAGAGCCAGTAGAAGCGGCGTGACCGCGTTCCGAGCAATGTCTACCAGCTGTCCGAAAAGGTGACCATCCATGATGGTGACATCCAGGAAGCCCGGGCTTCTCAGCCCGCATGCCACAAGCATGACGACAAGTGCGATTGCGGGCCAAAACACGGAGTGCGAAGAGGCTCGGGTCAGGATGTCGCCGAGGCGAAAAGACTCCTTAAGACTCTTGTCCTTGTGTTGGACGTTGCCTTCACTCATCGTCATTTCCTTCCGAAACCGGGTCGGCTTGAGCAATCCGTTCCAGGACCGCCGACTCTGTGAATAGGTCATTTTGACGATCGAGGGTTGCCACTAGATCCCTGTCCCGCATGACCGCAATCTTGCTGCTCAGCCGCACTACCTCTGGAAGTTCGGATGAAAGATACACAATTGACGTGTTCTGCTTTGCTAGGTCTGCCACCAGCTTTTGGATCTCAACTTTTGCACCGATGTCGATGCCGCGTGTTGGTTCGTCCAATATCAGCACTTCGGGGTTTGTTGCCAGCCAGCGTGCCAGCAGTACCTTCTGCTGGTTGCCGCCCGACAGGTTCTTGATAAGTGCGTTCGGATTGCGCGGGTTTATGTTCAAGGCTTCCATGAAGCGGTCAACGATCTCATCCAATTCCTGCTTTGAAATCGGATGGAATGCACCCCGCACCGACTGGAGCGCCAACGCTATGTTTTCTCTAACTGAGAGGTCCCCGATCATACCGTCTTTCTTGCGGTCCTCGGTGGAATAGGCAATGCCCTTCTTCAACGCAACTAAAGGCGAAGACAGTTTCACTTTTTCGCCGTGAACACTCAGCTCGCCCTCGTCCGGCACATCAACTCCGGAAATGAGGCGTACCGCTTCTGTTCTGCCGGATCCCAGAAGTCCAGCGAATCCGTAAATCTCCCCGCGGTGCAACTCAAGATCAAAAGGAGCAACCGAGTTCTGGAGTTCAATTCCGTCGGCTTCCAGAGTGATTTCGGCTTCGTCGCCCTCTCCCGCAGCGCTAGCATCTTCGGCGATAACGGCTAGTTCGTCGACCTCGTGGCCCACCATTTTCTCTACCAGCTGGCGCCGGTCCAGATCTGCCGTCATATATTCGCCGACGAATTTACCGTTACGAAGGATTGTCATCCGGTCCGAGATTTCGTAGACCTGATCCAGGAAGTGCGAAACAAAAAGGATGGCTACTCCGGAATCCCGAAGCTCACGAATGACTGCGAAAAGCTCAGCGACCTCTTCTTTATCGAGTGAGGACGTGGGTTCGTCCAGGATCAGCACCTTTGCCTCGCCAACCAGAGCACGGGCAATGGCGCACAGCTGCTAGACGGCGATGGTATGGGACGACAACTCACTCTTCGGGTCTACGTCCAGGTGCACGCGCTTCAGGTTCTCCGCCGCAACCTTGCGGGTCGCCTTCCAGTTGATGAACGGGCCAACCCGCTTCTCGTGACCAAGCATGACGTTCTCAGCGACGGTCATGTTCGGGCAGAGGTTCACCTCTTGATAAACGGTTTGGATGCCCGCGGCCATCGAATCCTCAGGTTTCGAGGCGTGGCAGGGCTTAGAGTCGACCGTTATAGTTCCGGCGGCTAACTCGTTGACGCCTGTCAAAGCCTTAATGAGAGTTGACTTACCGGCGCCATTTTCCCCCATTACGGCATGTACCTCGCCGGGGAACAAGCGGAAGTCTACATCGTCCAATGCTTTGACCCCGGGGAACGTTACGGAGATCCCCTTCATCTCTACGATGGGTTTGGGGGATCCACCTTCTGTTGCGGTCATCTATTGCCGTCCTTTTCCGCAGCTTCAAAATTGGTGGTAGACGGCCCGCCGCGCGAAGCGGCAAGCCGCCATTACAGCCAGGTTGTTCTGTCTAAATCAGACGATCAGTAAGGACGAGCGTCGACTTCTTCCTGGGTGATGGTCTGATCAAACGTCGCGTCTTCCACGATCGTCTGCTCGGGGACTTCTTCTCCAGCCGCGACCTGCCTCATCAGCTCACCGAGCTGCGCACCGAAGACCGGGTTGCACTCGACCAAGTAGTTGAACTTGCCGTCAGCGAGTGCCTGGAGACCGTCGCGAACGCCGTCGATGGTGACGATGACAATGTCTTCGCCCGGGACCTTGCCGGCAGCCTCAATGGCTTCGATGGCACCTAGGCCCATGTCGTCATTGTGTGCGTAGACCAGGTCACGGTCGGGGTAGGCCTGCAGGGCAGCTTCCATGGCAGTCTTGCCCTCTGCGCGGGTGAAGTTACCGGAAGCGCGGCCAATGATGTTCTCTTCGCCGACTACGTCCTGGAATGCCTGCTGGCGGTCAATCTGGGGGCCTGAGCCCATGGTGCCCTGGAGTTCGAAGACTTTGGCATCCGGGTAGTTTTCCTTTACCCATTCGCCTGCCTTCTCACCTTCGGAGTACATGTCGGAACCAATGTGGGTGACGTAAGCGTCTTCCACTGTGGTGTCAACGCTGCGGTCAACAAGGATGACGGGAATGCCCGAGTCTTTGATTTCCTGCAGGACTTCGTCCCAACCGGTCTCGATGACGGGGGGAAAGCGATCACGTCAACGTCCTGCGCCACGAAGTCGCGCAGAGCCTTGATTTGGTTTTCCTGCTTCTGCTGAGCGTCGACGAAGGTCATGTCGAAGCCGTTTTCAGGGGTGAGGTTTTCCTTCACCGACTCCGTGTTTGCCGTCCTCCATCCGGACTCGGCGCCCAGCTGGGAGTAACCAACTACAACAACTTCCTCGGGAGCTGCGGCATCGGAAGATGCGGCATCGCCGCTTTCGCTGTCGGCACTCTTGTTGTCCGAGCTACCGCAAGCCGAAAGCCCGACCGCCAGCAGCCCAGCGCTCACCAGCGCGGCTGCGCGTGCAAAACGCTTCTTAGTGATCAGAATTAACCTTTCTGATTCCGTTGGCCTATCGCCAACCTCGCAGCTGTTCAATCCCAAACCCTCGCCGGTCGGGTGTACAACTGCCATAATGATAGCGCTAACATCATGGTTAAGGGGACTCTTTGGTTACGATTCAATAACGACCCGGCAACTGCCTTTGGAACTTTCTTTGGCTACAGGCCGCTCGGGACCAATGACTCTGCTGGACGGTTATGCATTGATACCCGAGCGGACCGCGGGTGGGTTCCAAGTCACGTCGAGGCAAAATAACCGAAGCGAAACAACCGGTTCGGTGACATCCGTCGAACAGGCGCGCAACCCGCTCGGTGCGCCAGACCCAATGCTTGCTCCTGCGCAGACTTCAGCGGTAATGACCCGGAGCCATCGAAGCGTTCGGGCTCGTCAGAGCACGTCTACGCTGGTCGACCCACGCACGACTAGCTCGGGTAAGACCAGCTCGTTCTCCACGGCGTTGCCCGCCAACAGTTCAGTCATGGCGTCCACTGCCTTTGCTCCGACAGCGGCAAAGTCCTGGCGCACGGTGGAAAGACTCGGGTAGTAGAAGGCAGCGCCCGACTCATCGTCGAAGCCGACCACGCAAAGCTCTTCCGGGACCTTGATTCCTGACTCCGTGAAAGCTCGCAGGGCCCCCAGCGCCATCCGATCGTTAGCGACGAATAGCCCGTCTGGGAACCGCGCGTCCGACCTCGAAATATTCAGTAGGTCTTGAGCCATTTGGTACCCGGCCTCCGGGGACCAATCCCCCTCAAATTCGATACCTGGCTGCGCACCTGCCTCTGCGAGGGCGTCATGCCAGCCGTCGCGGCGCACCTGCGCGTCAAACCAGTTTTGGGGGCCCGCGAAGTGAGCTATATTCTGGCAGCCCTGCTCAAGCAGGTGGCGCGTGGCCATGCGCGCCCCTTCGCGCTGATCCACTCCGACCCGGCTCACGTTTGTCGAATCGCCAGACCAGGAAGATGAAATCGCTACAGCGGGCACCACGACGTCCAGTTTCCCAAAGCCCTCTGCGATTTCCGTCACTGGAGCGATCAGAATTATCCCGGCAACGCCCTGGCTTTGGAACACGTTCGCGACACTGCGCTGGCTTTCCTCAGAGAAATCTGAGAGCGAGGCCATGACGATGTAGTAACCGGCTTCGCGAGCTGCCATTTGAACCGAGAGCAGTGTCGAGGAAGGACCATACTGGGTGAACTGGGTTGTGATGATGCCGATCAGGCGACTGCGGCTGGTCGCCAGCGCGCGTGCCGCCTCATTCCTGCGGTAGCCCAGCTCTGCGATGGCGTCCAAGACTTTCTGACGAGTCTCTGGCCGAACACTCTGAGAATCATTAATGACCCGAGACACGGTCTGGTGGGACACCCCCGCAAGCGCAGCCACATCTGTCATTGCCGGAGGGCGTCTGCTCTCGGATTTTGTCATAACCATTCCCGGTGGAAGTCTTATCTGCCTGAATCGTACACCGAATGACACGGTCAGAAGGCCACGCGGGAAGTGTAGATCCCGACCGCACCGGGTAGTGCGCTCTCGAGCCGCGCACCCGCAGGCCCCCCACCGGCAGACCATGCTGGCCTGCAAACAGTCCATTCCCCGCTAGCTAGCGTTTCCTTTTCCCGCTCCGGCGACGGCCATCGCTTGCACCCATGCGACCAGAAACTTCGGCTCGTCCATTCTTTTGCGTCGCATCCACGACGTGACCTCAAGATTCCCTTTGCTCGCATTACAGGACCGGCAGGCGGGTACAACGTTGCGCGCTGTGTAGCTGCCGCCGCGGGAGATTGGTTGTACGCAGTCCTTCTGCAGCGCGTCCGTTTCCTTCCCGCAGTAGGCGCACGCGCTGTTCCACGCCGACAAAATGAGCTCCCACTGCTCTTGCGTGAGGTCATTGTTCGCTGCTTTCACGCGTCTACGACGCTTCCGGGAAAGTCGCTGACTGCGGGTGAGACCCACCGGTCAGGCGCCCTTTTCCTGCTCATCGGAAGTGGCCAGCTCAGAGCCGTCATGTCCCCTGGGAAAGATTGTCTCGGGGATCATGTCTCGGGCCACATCGCCAGCCTCACTAACCAGTCCGCTGACAGCTCGGGATGCCTGTCCCCATGCTTTGGAGACGGGATCAAGCAGCTGTTCTTTTACCCCGCGGCGCAGAATCTTGCCCAGCTGATTACGGGGCATCTCCGCGATGTACGCAACTTGCTTGGGAATCGCGTAGGCGGAGAGTTTTTCTCGGGACCACTCCCGAATCTGTTCCAGAGTCGGTTGGTCAGCTCCCTCGTCCATCACCAAAGCCGCGGTAACCACTTCCCGATCGTCATCGCACGGAATGCCCACTACCGCCACGTCTTTGATTCCGGGGAATTCACGCAGCACGTCTTCTACCTGGCTGGGATACACGTTGAAGCCGCCCGACAGGATAAGTTCCTTGCGTCGATCAGCCAGATACAGGTAGCCCCCATCGTTCACTGCTATGTCTCCCGTACGGAACCACCCCTCGGAAGTGAAGGCTGCAGCGGTTTCCTCGGGGGCATCCAGATACCCCTTAAAAACCTGCGGTCCCTTCACGATTATCTCCCCGCGGTTGCCGTCTTCAACGTCCCGAGTCGGATCCTCCAGGTCAACCAGCCGAACCCGAGTGGAAGGAAAAGGAAGCCCGAGAGTTCCCAGTCGACGCACTGGGGAAAGCGGGGAACCGGAAATGACCGGTGATGTCTCAGAAAGCCCGTAGCCTTCTAAGATCACGCCGTGGGAAGCAGATTCCCACAGGTGCGCCACTTTTTCGCTCAGTGGCATGGCCCCAGACACTGCAAACCTGATGGTGGTGATGTCCGTACCCGTCTCCAAAGCTCCCTTCGCGATCCGTTCGAACATGGGAGGAACACCCACGAAGAACGTCACCGGACGTCGGCGGTGCGCATCCAGTGCCATGTCTACGTCAAACTTTGGGAGAACCACCTGCGTAGCCGCCTTCTTCACCGCCGCTAAGAGAAAGAAGGTCAGACCGAACGCGTGGAAATACGGGAGTAGAGAGAAGAAGACCTCCGCCCCCTCGTGCAACTTGAAAACCCAAAACAGGCACTGGTCCACGTTTGTGCCAAGGTTCCTGTGGGTCAGGGGCACGGACTTCGGGATCCCATTCGTCCCGCCGGTGTGCAAAATCACCGCCCGGTCATCAACCTTTGCGTGCGGGTACGCGGCACTGATAGGAGCCGAGTTCCTGACCAGCTCGTCCCATGAGAGGACACCGGCGGGGACATCCGCCCTCAACTGGTCGCGCATCTGCCTAGCTGCCTTCACCGGCAGGGTAAGCATGAACCGATTCTTGGCAGGCATTTGCGCGGTGATATCGACTGAGAGGACCTTCTCCAGCGGCGAGTCCGGACCCAAAGGCAGGCGGGACACTGTCTGCTCCCAGGCGATTGCCACCTTCCCACCGTGTCGCGCAATTTGTCCCGCTAGCTCTGGAGCTGTGGCAAGCGGGTTGTGCTGCGCGGCAACCGCACCGATTCTCTGGCATGCGTAGAAGGCTACGAAGGCCTGCGGGCAGTTCGGTAGCGCGAGCGCCACCACGTCTCCCCTTTCCACCCCTAAGTCCACTAGTATTTGGGCGGCGCGTTTTGTCTGGTCGAGAACGTCTGCGTAGGTGGCGGTATGACCGAAATAGTCGAAAGCTAAAACCCCGGGGTACCTGGTTCCGGTGCCCTCTAACAGGTTGAACAGGGACTCCTGCGCTATCGGAATTTCGAAGGGGACCCCCGCCTCATACTTTTGGTGAGCCTGTTCAACGATTGGTTCGTATGTCACCATGACCTCGTCCACCTATCCGTTTTCGCCGCCCCTCCAGGTTATCCACTCCTGGCGCCCCACGGGTCAGATCGGTGCGCCGCGGGCCGAACCAGAGGTGTCCGGACAGTCGTATTCCTAACCGATCGCGGCCGCCAGCGCGTCTACGCCCATCCCGTAGTTGATCCGCACTGTAGGGAGCGCCAGCTTGTTCGTCCCGATGGTTACGTAGCCGTAGTCGACGGTGCGGG
This sequence comes from uncultured Actinomyces sp., assembly GCA_964345535.1. Lineage (GTDB taxonomy): Bacteria > Actinomycetota > Actinomycetes > Actinomycetales > Actinomycetaceae > Scrofimicrobium. The sequence goes on from CAYFRG010000005.1 coordinate 19,705, forward strand.
CCAGGTCCCACCCGGCTTCCGTCAGCGCTGCCCACGCGTTCTCGTCATTATGTCCGTACGGGTACGCCATGACTTCTTTGGCCCCGCCGATCATCTCCGCCGACTCCAGCATGTCCGCGACGATCTCTTCCTGGGTCCAGTTCACCATGCGCCCTTGCCCGTTCTCCCCCGCCTCGTGCATTTCGTTCGTGTGCGAACGTTTCTGCACGTACTGGGTGACCTCGGGGCCAACGCCGCGGGCACCAACTACGAACGAGGTGAACATGACCTGGTTCTCTTCCACCAGGGGGACGGCCAGTTTGTACCAGGTTTTGTGTCCGTCATCGTCCGTGAGAATGACCGACTCGGAGGGAAGGAACAGTTTCCCATCGATGAACGCGCTCAATTCAGGCCAAGTGGGCAGATAGAACTGTTCGTCTTTTATGTACTTGAGATGGTCCTCGAAGTCGCCCACGTAGAGGAAGTTTGAACTCAGCCAGTGATCCTCGCCTTCCGGATCTTCCGTGAACCAGTGGTACATGAGGACAGGGATGTGCGCTTCTTCTTCGGCGTTCCGTTCGGCGCTCACCCACGCTGGGTACAGGTTGATTTCCTGGTCCTCACAGGCGACTTCGCGGGACATGTTGACCCGCGCGGTCCGGTCCAGTTCCCGGGCTGCTTCCTCAGTCTCATACCATCCGGCAAACACCTCAGTGTCCGAGGTGAGCAGTGGCAGATGCGGGAACAGCTCCCCTTTCTTAGCGATCAGTGGCTTCTCATTCCCGTCTGCCGTGTCCTCTCCCACCAGCCGGATCAGGCAGCTGTCGGAGTCAACAGCGGGAGAGGGATCTGACTGAGGCGCTTCTAGCTCTGTGGCCTGCGGGTGTCCGCTTTCTTCAGCGGCGACTGCCTCTGCGGACGTTTGCCCGTCGCTTTGTGCGGCGCTGCCCGCGCTTCTACTCCCCAGGAACAGCCAAAGGAAGAAAACCATGAGAACAATACCGAAAAGTGCAGCACCCACCCAGGGCCAGGGACTCTTCCTTTGCTGCGCCGCGTGCTCTGCGACCATCCTCAAACCTCCCGCGAATAACCAAAGTGATTCCAGCGTTTCACATTTCTCGCCTAACTGCGTTCCTGCGAGCTGGTGTTCCGAGCATTCAAGGGAGCCTTGGACGCCACCTTCTCCGAAACGGAGTGTCTTAGGATGAGGGCATGTCCCCAAAAGCAGATACCAGCAATATCCCCAGCCACATGCGCGCAGCTGTGCTTTACGGCCCAAATGACCTAAAACTCGAAGAAAGACCGGTGCCGGAGCCGGGCCCCGGAGAGGTGCTACTACGCGTCGAAGGTAATACTCTGTGCGGGACGGATGGCCGCATATTCCGGGGAGAGAAGACCGTCGGTATCACGCCGGGGATAATACTGGGCCACGAATTCGGTGGGACAGTCGCGGCGGTCGGCCCCGGCGTTGAAAACTACCGCGTCGGAGACCAGGCATCGGTTTACCCGATAGTCTCATGTGGCTCCTGCGCCCAGTGCGTGGCCGGGCGTGACAACGTATGTGAAACTGGGAGGCTTTTCGGGAACGCAATCGATGGCGGTTTAGCCGAGTTCTGCCTAATTCCGGAACTTGCGGTGCAGCGTGGCAACCTAATCCAAACGGATACGGTGCTGCCGCCCAAAGCACTGTCCCTAATGGAACCGGTCTCAGCATGCCTGCACGGGTTCAACCAGTACGGGGTCGACCCGGGCGACACAGTAGTCATCTTCGGTGCGGGCCCCATCGGGCTCATCCACCTTCAGCTTGCCAAAGCGGCTGGCGCCACCCAGGTCATTGTTTCAAACAGGTCGCCTGTACGGCGGAATCTGGCGGAAAGCATGGGGGCAACCCGCACGGTGGACCCAACCGCCGAGTCCGTTCGTGAGGTCACCCGGGAGCTGACCAACGGCAGAGGGGCGGACGTATCTGTCGTTTGCGTTGGTGTACCAGAGCTAGCCAACCAGGCGCTCGAGGTCGTTCGGGTGGGTGGGCGCGTCAACTACTTTGCTGGGTTTCCGAAAGGGAGCCTGGCCGAGATAGACGTAAACCTGATCCACTACAACGAACTCCTGGTCACAGGGGGTTCGGGAGCAACGCTAAACGAAGCAGCCCAGGCCGCGCGGCTTCTGGAAGAGGGCATCGTGGACGCAGAGTCACTTGCGAGCGACTCTTACCCACTGGCGGATGTGGAAGAGGCATTCACGGCTCTACTGCGCAGGGACGGCTTCAAGATAATGGTCACCCCGCAGACCTGAAGCTACCAGGATCTGCGGGGCCAACTGCCTAGAACACCAGTCTCTAGTTGAGAGCCGCGAGTGCACTCTCGTAGTCGGGTTCCTGCTTGATGTCCGGAACCTGTTCCGTGTAGATGACCTTGCCATCTCGGTCTGCCACGACCACGGCGCGGCTGAGGAGTCCCCGCAACGGGCCATCTACCTGAGTGACTTCGTAGTCCTCTCCGAAGGATGACCGGAACGCAGAGGCAGTGACAACGCCGTCAATGCCTTCAGCTCCGCAGAACCTCTCAAACGCAAACGGAAGATCCTTCGACACGCACACGACGGTGGTGTCCTCCAAGTCAGCCGCCAGTTGGTTGAAGCGCCTCACCGACATGGCGCAGACACCAGTGTCGACGGAGGGGAAAATATTCAGGATTACGCGACCTTCCGGAAGCTCATCCAAACTGACCTCGCTGAGGTCGTCTTTTACCAACGTGAAATCTGGAAGTTGAGTCCCAATCGCAGGAAGCTCACCGATGGTGTTTACAGGGGCACCAGCCAAAGTTATTTTTGTCATGCGACCATAGTCCCACTTTTTCGGCCAACGTGATAGGTCTTAGCTCTCAGTGAGAGGCTTCTTCGCTATTTCCTGCTGCCTCTTGACGGCTTCGTCTCTTCGTTCGCGAACCTGCTCTCCCGGTCCGTCGTAGATATGAGCACGCTCATGCCCCTCGGGGGTTCCAGAGAAAAGGAACTTGCCCAGAAGCTTCGGCTTCTTTTTGGAGAGCGCCTTCCGCTTGGCTTTCCGTTCCTTCCTGGCAAACTTCACTTCATCCGCCGCAATCTGATCCGGGTCCGCCTTCATCAGATCTCGCTTCTTCACGTCCCCGCCACCAGCGGGCCCCACGTAGGAGGGTCCTTTCAGGGCTGTTTGGTCCACTTCTTCCGTCCCAAGGTGGCGGCCAACCGGGCGGTCTGTGAACTGCATCAGGGTTCGCGGGACCGCTTGGGGTGCGTTTTCCCAGATCCAGGCTACGATGTTCTCTCTAACGTAGGAGCGAAGGTCCCAGGCTGATGCCCAATTCTCCGAGGAAACTAAGATCCGCAACTCTAGGTAGTGGGCGTCCAAGTTGAACACTTGGACGGACCAAGTCCGTCCATCCCAGAGGGGACTTTCTTCCACCAGTCGTCCGACCTCGGCACGAATCTCCGCGACCGGGGCGCTCCAGTCCAACTGTATGTTGGTCCCCACCAACTGCCTTGTTCGGCTCCGCGTCCAGTTCTCAAACGGCTTAGTCGTGAACTCCGTGGAAGGAAGCACTATTCGCCGCTCATCCCAGATCCGCACCACCACGTAGGTGAGGGTTATCTCCTCGACGCTGCCCGGTTGATCCTGATCGTCAATGACTACGGTGTCACCCACCCGGATCGCATCGGTGAACGCCAACTGTAGGCCTGCGAACATGTTCGCCAATGTGGTCTGCGCGGCCAACCCCGCCACCACGGATAGGAGCCCAGCGGAAGCAAAAAGGGAAAGAACGGGAGCGCGAGTTTCAGGGAAGGTCAGCAACCCGAGGGCGATGGCCAATACAATGACCGTGACCTTGCCGACTCTGCGGAGTACTTGAGCCTGCGTTCGGAAGCGGCGGACATCCCGCCCGGTCGTCGCGTTTACCAGGATGCTCTTGTCCGAGAGCATCCCCAGAGCCGAGTACCAGAACCAGGCGGACGAGGCGATCACTAGGAGAAGCAACCCGTGGTGAACATCGTCGTACCAGTCCGGGGGTGTCTCGGGCGTAGCCAGCGTATACCCTACCCACGCTCCCAGCAGTAGGCCCGCCACAAGCAGCGGAATCCACGCTTTCTTACCGAAGGCAGCCCACACTGGAGAAATCTTCGCTTGTCTGCGTACAACGGCCAATCCGACCAGCGCCGCGACAAGGCCGACTCCCGCCCCGAGTACCGCGCCCACGACCAATTCGCCAGTCGCGCCGGAAACCCCTGCTACTTCCGTAACGATTCTCATGCCTCCACTGTACGAACTGAAACAGGAAATCACCTGACGAACGGCTAGCGCTTCCTACGGGAGCGCGCCTATCTCTGTCGGACCTCGCGCATCACCTGGCACCCGGGGGTAGCATAAGGACAGAACCGTGCAATATCAGCAGTCTCAGCCCAACGGGAAGCGAACATATGAATACCACCCCACTTTTCGACGGTGTTGCCAACTCACGTGAGGTCTCCGGCCTACCCCTGAAGACCGGCGGAAAAACAAGGAGCGGGGTGCTGTACCGTTCGTCTTCCTTGCAAAGCATCACGCCTGAGGGACTGAAGCAGCTGGCGGCAACCCCAATCGGGGTTGTAGCAGACCTTCGCACCCTGGGAGAGCGGGAATCCGACGCGGACAAACTCCCTAAGGTGAGGCATGTCGAGACCGTCGATATTCCTATTGCCGTTGGCAACATGAGCAAGAAAATGATGAACAAGGCAGGCGGGGGGAGCAAGCCCTTGCTTCATAATCCCGCTGCGAAAGAGGCCGTCCGGGAGTTGGAGAGGCTACTCCCGACGGTTGGGGAAATGTACGTCGACATGCTTAAGCAGTCTTCAGGTGAGCTGGCTCAGGTCGCGTCTCTGGTCGCACAGGTCGATCCGGGCGCAGATAACGCCGTACTCATCCACTGCACCGCCGGGAAAGACCGGACAGGCATATCCACCGCTCTGGTCCTGGATGCTGTTGGGGTCGATCGGGACGCAATTGTGGCCAACTATGCAGTCAGCCAGGAGTTCTTGGCAGGCGATTGGGCGGACAGGATGCTCGGTCATATGAAGGAGATGGGCATACCCCTAGGGCCGAAACTGGTTGCCATGGTCACCACCACTCCGCCGGAGGCGATTGAGAAAGCGCTAGCCTGGGTCGACAAGCACCACGGATCCTCCTCAAATTACTTGCAAGGGGGCGGCCTCACCACCGGTCAAATGGACGGACTCATCACGGCCCTGACATAGGCCAGCCCTCAGTGCTTTCGGTAGTGTAGGAATATGACACCGCTCAGTCTTTTGTTGCAGTCGCGCCGCGTATCCGACAGCAGCACGCTCGCTGTTCGCTTCGAGTACCCCTGCGCGCAGAGCGTAGCGGAATGACCGCGTTACTGCTGCCACCCCAAGGGTCGGGGGAGACTCCAAACCCCGTCCTCACAGCGCAGCACGTGCAGAAGTCCTACGGGGACGGCCATTTACGTGTCAAGGTCCTCGACGGCATAAATCTTGAAGTGGGAAGATCCCAATTCACCGCAGTCCTTGGCTCGTCCGGATCCGGTAAGTCCACACTGCTGCATTGCTTGGGGGCGCTCGATCGGGTTAGTTCTGGCACTGTGCTTTTAGGATCCTCGGAGATCCAGAACCTGTCGGATGACAAACTCTCTCGACTTCGTCGGGACCACTTCGGGTTCCTTTTTCAGTCATTTGATCTCCTTCCGGGCATTAGCGTGTCAGAGAATCTTGTTCTTCCCAGCCGCCTAGCGGGGACCAAGATTCTGCCCGGGCGCCTGTCAGAGGTGATCAAGCGGACCGGAGTGGAAGATCTACTAGACCGCACTCCTGCTGGACTGTCCGGGACCGAGCAGCAGCTAGTCGCAATCGCCCGCGCGCTTCTGGGTTCCCCACAAGTGTTCTTCGCCGATGAACCGACGGGGAACCTGGACTCCGAAGGCGCAGACCAAGTCCTGTCTTTGCTCCGTTCAGCTGTCGACGAGATGGGCCACACAATCCTGTTGGCAACGCACAACCCTCGGGTCGCGGGTTCCGCAGACAGGGTTGTTCTCCTTAGCGACGGACAAATCGTAGGTGAGCTGGAAAACCCCAGCCCCGCCGACGTGCTGACTACCCTCGCCCAGCTTGAATCGCAGGAAGCAAGCAAGCCAGATCGTCCGAGCCCGATCCCTGTTACACCGACTCCTCCCACCCCAGAACCAGAACTTCCAGCGCCTCCGGCCCCACAGGAAGCAGAGATTCCACTGCCGAGCGTCCCAAGATCAGTCGGCATACCAGAGGGCCCCGTCCCCTTAGGGACGGCGCTGGACGAGATAGCCCCACAGCAAACACTTTCACCCCGCGCCGCCGAAGTCGTCAACCGAGCAACCAGCATCCTGGAACACCTTGAGGGCCCCATAATCAGCTCTCAGCCCGGGGTCGAAAGGACCCCCCACACGGACGAGTAACGTGACAGACTAGATGCAGGAAGCGGCGTCCAGATTGTGCACGCCGTCGAAGCTATGGAAGGACAACAATGTCACCCACCTCGCCACAAAACGGCGCTGGCGGACCGATGAACGAAGAGGACATCGCGGCCGCGTTCGACCAGGACCCGCAAAGGGTCGGAATTGCCAGCCTAGTCGGCCTTGCTCTGGACCAGGGGAGGACCCTGATTTCCGCGCAGATTGAGCTGATCAAATTGAAGGTCGGAGAGGCCGGGAGGAAGTTCGGCGCCGGTGCCGTGCTCGCCATTGCGGGTTTGATCCTCCTCTTCTACTTCCTGTCCTGGATCTTCCGTTCAGTTGAGTTAGCTTTCGCCCTTATCGTGCCGGCTTGGGCGGCCGCCTTGATCACGGCGGGTATCATCCTCGTACTCATCATCATCCTGGTAGCGGTCGGACTCCTGCTGATCAATCGGGGCAGCAAAGAAGCCTCCGATGTTCCCGCCCAATTGCAGACCGACATGGAAACTGTGAAGGAAGGTATCCAGAAGTGAGCAAGGCAAACAAGGCCAGAGAAGCCGAGTTGCGGCAGCAAATCGACAGCATCCAGGAAAGCCTTTCAGCGACTCTGGGAGAACTGGCGTACGAAGCCCAGCCCTCCGTGCAGATAGACCACGCGAAGCAAGCTGCCAAAGAAAAGGCAGAGGAAGCTAAGTTCGACCTGATCACTACGTGGGAAGCCGCCAAGGCGGGTGACCGCGAGGCCATGAAGAAACTGGCAATCATCGGGGCCGCCGGACTCGGAGCTGCCGGACTTCTCGCGCTCCTGGTGGCCGCTCAGACAAGGAAAGCCAAAGAGCGGCGCCAGTGGCGCAAGTTCTCTCGGCAACTGCGCAAAACCACACCCCCGGGAAATATCTCCTTCTCGGTAACGCCATCCTGAACTGACTCGCGGTGCTCTCAGGCATCTTTCGTTAGCAGCGAACTCGTGTACGAACGCCCGTTCCCCGGCGGGAATGGCGAAGATAATTCTGCGCGGGTTAGAATGGCCCCACGACAGATTTGATGAAACCAGGGGACCGCCTAGCGGACCCGCAAGAGTTAGAGGGGGTCGACGCCATGGGGCGCGGCCGTCAAAAGGCAAAGCAGATGAAAGTCGCCCGGCGACTCAAGTACTCCACACCGGAGACCGATCTTGATGCTCTCCAGCGCGAGCTGGCAGGGACACCCGCAGGCGAGTCAGACTATTCAGACCCGTATGCAGATTCGGATATCTCCGATGACTATGCAGACGAATACTGGGAGCCGGACCCCCACAAGTCTGCGGATCCCCGCTGAACAAGAATCACCGAATACCACCGGTGTTTGTGGCGCCCGAAAATACGGTCCGAGCGTCCGTCGGGACGCTAGTCGTCGACCTCTACGCCGTACTGGTTAGGGGCATCTTCGCTCAGCTCGTCAAGCATTAGGTCTTCAATATCTCCGAGCCGGGTGCGGTACGCGGCCCGGCTCATCAGGTGAGAGGCGACCGGAGCTGCGACGATCTGGATCCCCACCACTAGGGCGCACGCCAGCAGCCACTGCCAAGTGCGCATGCTCACGACTATGCCCGCGCACAGGAAGAGCAAGCCAAGCATTTGGGGCTTGGTGGCAGCGTGCATCCGAGCGTAAAGCGACTCGAAGCTAAACAGGCCAAGCGCACTGACGAAGGTCAACGCGGCGCCAAAAAGCAAAAGAACCGCTCCCAAAAGGTCCCACAGTGCCGTCAGATCAGTCATCTCTTGCCTCCGACAGTTCCGCCTCTCCCAATGCGCCTCTCTGCATGAATCTGGATATCGTGGTGGAAGAGAAAAGGCCTGTGATAGCGAAAAGTATCAACAAAACAAGTAGATCTGCCCTTCGCCACCACACGATCAGGATCGCAATCAGTGCTATCCCAATAGAGGTGAGCAGGTCGGTGGCGACAGCTCGGTCTAAGATCGTCGGGCCGAACGCCACCCGCAGGACAGCGAGCAAGGCAGACACTACCAGCAGGCCCAGCGACAACCACATGACTATTTCCGTGCTCAGTTCCATCGTGCCCGCGCCCCCCTCTTCCCCCGGACTTCCAGCCCCGCCTCTCGCTGGACCGAAACCGGTGCGATAGCTCGAAGTATTCGCGCCTCTTGGTTCTCTGTGGCCCGACGTAGGGCCTTCACCCCGCCCTGCCCCTCTACATCCAAGCAGTGCAGGTAGACAAGACGCTGCTTCCTATCAACGTCCACGACGACCGTGCCGGGAACCAACGTTGTCATGGCCACCAGCAGGCCCAGGTACTCCGGAACATCCGTGCGCACTCGGATACGTAAAATCGCGTCTTCTCGCGGGCGCGGCAGAAGGATTAGCGCAGAAACATGCAGGCCGGCACGCGTCATATCCCAAAAGAAACGGACTGCCAACACTATGACCGCCCACGGGTGCAGCCGGTAGACGCCGCGCCGGTTGGGCAGTGGGAAGAACCACTGAACAGCCAGTGCCACCAAAAGTGCGGCGATTAGCGAGAGCGGAGTCAAACTGCCAAATGCGGCAATCCAGATGAACACCATCCAGACGGTGAGGTCGAGACTGATGTGGGTGCGAGGTCGCCCATCGGCTCGCTGCTGGCGACGCTCCCGCAACCCCACCTTGGCCGTCTGGACTTCGTCCGCTTTGGGATCAGTCATCCTGGACCCCCACTTCTTCCGGAGGTCTGTAGGGAGAATCCACGTCTCCCTCTGGTGCGTAGACATCCCAGGGCGGCTCCGCAGGGTTCGTAATATCGTTCGAAATACCCTCTCCCCGACCCGTGGTCCCAAGTACCGCCTCAATATAGGGTTCCCCACTAATGATGTCGGCGGCTGAGTCAGAGACGTACTGGTAGATGGGGCCGCCGGCAAAAGCCATGAATAACTGAACCGCCAGAAGCGCGGCAACAGTACCGTACATGATGGGATTTGAGCCCCCGCCGCCTCGTTCTCTATCTGTTCTGGACTGCTCGGCCACCCTGTGCGACCCCAGCTGGCTCCGGTCAGATGCGATTGCAACTTGCAGCCGTCGTTCCTCACGCGCCGAAAGGGTGTCTCTCTGGCGGTAGCGGGCGGACAGATCACTGCGTGACTCTGAGGTCTGCCAGAAGGCTCGGTTCCAGAACTTCACGACCACGTAAAGGGTCAGGAAAGATGTCACCAGGCCACCCCCTAGGAGAGCCCAAGCCATCGCTGTTCCCACTTGTACGGAAGCCTCTGCAAGTCCCAGTTTCCCAATGAAACCGGAAAGAGGGGGAATACCCACCAGGTTTGCAGCCGCTATCAAATACATGATGGCTATGACTGGCGCCGTCTTCGCCAAGTTAGACAGTCGCCTGCCAGAGGTGGTCCCCGAACGTCGCTCTATTAGCCCCACTATGAGGAACAGAGTGCCCTGCACCAAAATGTGGTGCGCCGCGTAGTAAATGGCTGCGGCCAAGCTGGCAACCGTGGCCAGGGCGATTCCCCACACCATGTAACCGATGTGAGAGACCAGTGTAAAGCTGAGGAGTCGCTTCACATCATCCTGTGCAACGGCGCCAAGAATGCCCACGATCATCGTCAGGATAGCCAGGACACCCAGCAGGTTCGTGAGCGGATTTTCGGGGAACAGTTGGAACTGCAACCGGATAATGGCGTAAACGCCCACCTTGGTTAGTAGCCCGGCGAAGACAGCCGTAACGGGGGCGGGTGCGGTCGGATAAGAGTCCGGCAGCCAGGCGGAGAGCGGAAAAATAGCTGCCTTGATTCCGAACGCGACCAGAAGCATGAACTGCAGCAGGGCCGCCACCCCCGGGTCCAGTTCGGGGATTCTCTCCGCTAGGAGGGCCATGTTGACGGTCCCCAGAGCGCCGTATACCAGCGCGATAGCAAGCAGGAATATTGCCGAGGAGATCAGTGAGACCACAACGTAAACTGTTCCTGACCTAACCCGTCCGCGCGTTCCCCCCAGCGTGATCAAGACGAACGAAGCCGCCAGAAGGATCTCAAATCCGACGTATAGGTTAAAAAGGTCCCCGGTCAGGAATGCGTTCGATACTCCCGCGACCAGTATTAGGAACGTCGGGTGGAATATCGCGATTGGCGAGTTCGGGACCGGGTCCGAAATGTTCTCCCCGATCGTGTAGACAAGCACCGCCAGCGTCACGATTTGGGAGACCAGGAGCATGAGTGCGGAAAGGCGGTCTGCAACCAGCGTTATCCCGATTGGGGCGGCCCAGGATCCGACGTCTAAAGCAATCGGATGCTGGGCCGCACCGATCACCAGGATCACACCGACGACTGTTGATACCGCCAGCGCGGAAAGCGCAACCAACTGCTGGACTCTGGGCCTGCGGCCCAGAACCAACGCTAGACCAGCCGAAAGAAGAGGTATGAGGACGGGCAGTGGCAGCATCCATGCGAGTCCGGAAGCAGGAATCATGTTTCTTCCACCTGTCCGAACTCTTGATCGTAGTCGATGCCTGGGTCCTCGGTACCTTCCACACCGGTGAAGTCCTCGGGCTTTGTTTCCGCCTTGGCGGTTCTAGCAAGGCGGCGATCTTCGATGTCGTCAACCACCTCGTCATGACCGGTCAGACGCCACGATCTGTAAGCGAGCGCTAATCCGAACGCCGTCGTGCCCAGAGACAACACAATCGAAGTCAGCACCAGGGCCTGCGGCAGTGGGTCGACGATATCTGCGTCACCACCCCCAAGGAGAGGCGGCAGCCCAGCGGGACCGGCCATGGCCAAGATAAGAACGTTGGTCCCGTTGGTCATGAGAGACATGCCGATGAAGATTCTGGATAGCGTTCGCTCTAAAGCTAGGTACACGCCGGTGCCCACTAGCACCCCGGCTAGTACCAGCATCGCAAGGGATGGCATTACTGCACCGCCCCTTCTCTGGATGACGAACGACGTTCACGCCTGCTTGCCGACATCTCTGACTGTCGGTCGATTTCAGCACCCAACGCGGTCACCAGATCGATGACGACTCCAACGACCAGTATGTACACGCCAATGTCTAGGATCATCGCGGTTGTGAAGTGTATGTGGCCAAGCGGCCCCAAGCTTAGATCGACCGGGGTCGACTGCAAGACGGCGTTCCCGAACAGTAGAGGGATGGCCCCGCCGGCTGCGGCTACGAACAGTCCGAAGCCCAGGATTTTACCGGCCGGAATGGGCATCGCCTCGCCCAGTTCGTGGCGCCCGCCAGCCAGGTATCTGAGAGCAAATGCAAGCCCCGCGACCACCCCACCGGCAAACCCGCCCCCCGGGCTGTTATGCCCGACAAGCAGGAGCCAAAGGGAAAGAACGATCATGGCGGGGAATAGGAGCCGGGTGGCGACCTGCAGGACCACCGAGCGCTCCTCGGGCACAAGTGCTGCTGCCCCTGGTAGGTACTGGTTCGCACCGACCGGAGCCTTTTCAATAGCCCCCACGCGGGAGCGAAGGTAGATGAGGGACGCTACCCCGGTGGCCGTGACTAGCAGGACAGACAGTTCTCCCACCGTGTCCCATGCTCGGATGTCCACCAGAATCACGTTCACTACGTTTTCCCCACCCCCGAACTCGAGGGCCTCCGCCGGCATCAATTTTGATACGGGGTCATGCACGCGAGCCGAGGTTGCGACCCAGCCACCGAGCGTCACGACGGCCCCGGCTCCCATACCAACTAAAAGCCGCCAATATCGTGACGTAGCTAGCGGGCGGGAGGAGAAGAACCTGGGTAGCTTCCGCATGACCAGTACGAAGACCACAATGCTGACTGCCTCAACCACCAACTGTGTTATTGCCAGGTCGGGGGCGCCCTGCTCTGCGAACAACAGTGTGACCAGCATTCCCACGCTGGCAAGCGCGAGAACCGCCTTCATGCGTCTGCGCGACATGGTTGTGACAATCGCCGCCGTAATAGCGGCTATGACGATCCCCGCTTGAACCAGATTGTCCCACAGTGGCGGGATCTGGTCAGGCAGTCCCACCCGCGACAGCGCGATGAGCGCTAGTACTTCCATGGATACGAAGATGGTGCTGAGTTCCCCCGGCAAAGAACCCCGATGTAGCAGCGAGGTGACCCGCGCCGACACCAACTCCAGTTCCATGATCAGCCAGGAGTAGGCCCGCACGGCCCCAACTTGTGGGGACACCTGCCTCTGCCACCTAGACACGCGGGAACGGTTTACGATTATGCCGAATCCCCCAAGCAGGATCATGGCCGTGGCGGCGGCCGGTCCCCACCCGGACCAGAGAGCTAGGTGCGGCGTTCCCGGCAGTCCGGAGGCGATCGGGACTGCGATGCGTTCCATCCATGCGGGGGCAAGTCCTAGAAGGGAGCCCGCCGCGAGAAAAATGATCGGTGCTCTCATTCCCACAGGCACGGGGCGACCAGTCTGCTTTTTCTTTACATCCTTCGTGGCGAAGGCTCCCCACCAGAACCGCCACGCATAGGCCACGGTCAGCATTGACCCCGCGACCATCAGTGTCAGGAGCACCCAGTCAGAGGAATGCAACAGGGCCGTTATCAGGGCCTCCTTGCCCAGATAACCGGTGGTGAACGGAAGCGCAGCCATTGAGGCCGTTGCCAGTCCGGCCGCTGTCGCCAAGAGAGGCTTAGCACGCCAGAGTCCAGACAGCTCGCGCAGGTCGCGCGTGCCCGTGGAGGATTCCACGGCTCCAACCGTCAGGAACAGCGACGCCTTGAAGAAGGAATGCGCGACCAGAAGTGTGACGCCTGCCGCCATCGCCTCGGCGGTCCCAAATCCAACCGCAGCCATCATCAGGCCCAGTTGGGAGACAGTGCCGAATGCTAGGACTAGTTTCAGGTCATATTGGCGCAACGCACGATAGGATCCGACCAACATCGTCGCGAAGCCGAAGATCACTGCCAGGGCGGACCATCCGGGGATCAGGGTGAATCCGGGAGTCATCCGCGCCACCAAGTAAACGCCCGCCTTGACCATGGCCGCCGCGTGCAGGTAGGCGGAGACGGGCGTGGGGGCGGCCATTGCTCCCGGAAGCCAGAAGTGGAACGGGAACTGTGCGGACTTTGTGAGCGCACCCGTCAGTACAAGGAGTGCCGCCGTTATGACCAGCGGTGAGGATACTTCCAAAGAGCCGGTCTGAACGGACTGGATCAGTTCTGAGATTCGGAATGACCCGCCCGGAGTCACCCCAAGTATCACGAATCCCGCAAACATTGCCAAAGCACCGAAGCTGGTCACGATTATCGCCTGACGGGCGGCACCACGTGCAGGTGTGCGCTCATGGTGATGACCAATCAAAATGAAAGACAGCACCGTGGTGAATTCCCAGAACATGTAGAGCGCCATGGTGTGGTCGACGGTGACCAGCCCGAGCATGGCTCCCGCAAACGCCAGGAACACACCCGAAAAACGCCCCAGCCCTCGCGCATCCGCCGAAAAATACCTGGAGGCGTAAATCATCACCAGGACGCCAACTCCCGCGACAATGAGCATCATTAGCCAGGAGAGAACATCCACCCGGAATGCAACGGAAAGGTCCAGTGCCGGGACCCACTGGGCCTCCTCAACAATTGGGACACTGAAAACCTGGCGCGAATGAAGAGCTGCCCACACGACCGCGGTCGCGGGAACAACAGAGAGAATCAGGAACGTGTTTCGTCCAAACCAACGCACTAGTGCGGGCGCGAACATGGCAGCGACAAAATGTAGCGCCACCAAAAAAAACATCAAACCCTCCAAGTCGGGGCCGTCTCTCTTCGGCACCCCACCCCATCATACTGATTCGTGCGCGTCCTTCTATGAGCGGACTGAGGCTCGGCGTACGCTAACCTGGATATGGGCAGAAGAGGCCTTGGATCTGGGCGAAGGGAGCCGGAATGGCAAGCGTGCCGGTTGTCATTGTGGCGGTGATCCTTTCACTTGGACTCACGCTGGTGGGACTGTGGTTCTTTGTCCGCGGTGTTGCTCGGATTGTGAGAGTCATCAGGGCCGGAGCCCCTGAGAGCGGCCGGTGGGACCACCCGTGGGAGAGACTGGCGCACACCGCCTGGGAAACCCTGGCTCATACGACCTTCAAAGGACGCCCTCTGGTGCGTGTGGCCCACTGGTTGGTCATGGTTTCTTTTGTTGTCCTTTTCGTGACCCTACTGAGGTCATACGTACAGATTTCTAATCCCGAGGCGACGCTCCCCTTCTTCGGAACCTGGGCGCCCTGGAACTGGTTGACAGAGTTCTTTGCCTGGGTTGGTCTACTGAGCATCATTTACCTGATGGTGGTCCGTTCCTTCACAAAGTCTGTCACTGCTGAGAAGCCTCGTACATCCCGATTCTTCGGTTCCACAAACTGGCAGGCCCGATTCGTGGAGTGGGTGATCTTCGCAGTATCCGCGCTGGTCATCCTGCTTCACGGAATGGACTACGCCCTGGGCCTCAAAACCGACAGTCCCCTCAGCACAGTTTCCCACTTTCCATCCACAGCCTGGATTGGAATGCTCCTAGCGGGGCTCAGCGCCGGTGCTTTAGCGAATGGAATTGTCGTCGCCTCCGCTGCCAAGATCGCCGTGTCCATGGCGTGGATGATCGTTGTGGGAATGACGATAACTATGGGAGTGTCGTGGCACCGATTCCTCGCACCCGTGAACCTGTTCACCAGCCGCCGACCGGACCTGAAAAAGTCCCTGGGAGCTCTCCTCCCGATCCTGGTTGAGGGGAACCCCACGCCCAACCTGGACCAGCTTCTCGAAGAAGCGCAGGAAGACCTTTCCCTAGGGCTCGGAACAACAGAGGACTTGACGTGGAAGGATCGCTTGGATGTTCTCACATGCACCGAATGTGGGCGTTGCCAAGACGTTTGCCCCGCGTGGAACACCCAAAAGCCGCTTTCTCCGAAACTGCTCACGTTGGCACTGCGCGACAATGTTGCCGCGGCCTCTGGAGTGGGTCCCCAACCTCACCAGTCGGGGGATATCCTAGGCGCGCTTCTAACCGCTGGAATAACCGGGGAGGATGGCGTCCCCACGCACGATTCCGATCTGGTACCCGGAGTACTCGGCTCCGAAATGATCTGGGACTGCACAATGTGCGGTGCGTGCGTTGAGCAATGCCCTGTGGACATCGAGCACGTAGACCGGATAGCCGACCTGCGCCGGTTCCAAGTCCTCATGGATTCCGCGTTCCCCCGAGAGCTGCGCAAACCGTTCCGCAGCTTGGAAACAAAAGGTAACCCTTACGGACAAAACCCCCGGCGACGTCTGGAGTGGGCGAAGAATCTGGAGTTCCCGGTGCCGGTGGTGGGGCAGGACGTTGAGAGTGCCGAGGACGTCGACTACCTGCTGTGGGTTGGCTGTGCGGGCGCTTACGATGACCAGGGCAAGAAAACAAGCGCAGCTATCGCGGAACTTTTGCATGTTGCAGGCGTCAGCTTTGCGGTGCTCGGATCTGGAGAGTCATGCACTGGTGATCCCGCACGGCGGGCTGGTAACGAGGTCCTCTACCAGATGCTTGCCGAAGCCGCGATCGACACCCTGAAGGAAGCAAAGGCGCAAAAAATGATCGTCAGTTGCGCGCACTGCTTCAACACCATCGCCAACGAGTATCCCCAGTTAGACGGTCATTTCGACGTCATTCACCACACCCAGATCTTGAACAGGCTGGTCCGTGAAGGGGCGCTCAAACCGGTTCCACCAAGCGCCGAGGACGCAAAGCGAATCACGTACCACGATCCATGCTTCTTGGGTCGGCACAACCAGATTTACTCCGCTCCAAGGGAGCTGGTTGGCAGCGTTGCGGGCGCGAACTTTGTGGAAATGCCCCGACACGGGGAAGATTCGTTCTGTTGCGGAGCAGGCGGAGCAAGAGCCTGGATGGAAGAAAAGCGTGGGACACGCATAGCGTCGAACCGTATGGAGGAAGCTGTCGGTACGGGTGCTGAGACCGTGGCGACAGCCTGCCCGTTCTGCACGCAGATGTTCGACTCCGCCAGCGCGTCTATCTCCGGAGAAGTCCACCCTGAAATCAAGGAAGTCTCAGTGATGCT
Organism: uncultured Actinomyces sp.; assembly: GCA_964345535.1. GTDB lineage: Bacteria > Actinomycetota > Actinomycetes > Actinomycetales > Actinomycetaceae > Scrofimicrobium. The sequence goes on from CAYFRG010000005.1 coordinate 36,179, forward strand.
CCTTGAGGGTGTGCGCAGGGGATTGGACCAACGCTAGCTGCCGCGCTACTAGGTCACGTCCAGTTCGAGTTCGTCTACGGACACCAAAAAGTCGTCCTCGTCGATAATCGCAACGTTGCGAGTTGCTGCCGCTAAAGCGGCGGAAGCCTGACTAACTGCCTGGGAAGCCCTGTCTCTCTTCCGACGGCCCACACGGCTCAGATGACCACCTGGCAGGGCATGCTCGAACGCGTTAGCCCAGGTCACCTCGTAATGGTAAAGGTGTGGACGGACCCACGGTTCCCATCTGAGGGCGCGCGGTACACGGTCCGCGGGGCGCATTCCGACGAGTAATTTGGCGCCCCCTTCCAGCTCCACGAGCATCGCATGTGGCTGTGGAGACTGGGGGTCCTCGACCTGGTCGGCACTGACCTGTTGGACCTCTCCGAACAGGTCCGTCAGCACAGCTCCCAGCTCAGAGGGCGGTAATGGATCGCTCGTGTAAACATTCAGGTTTACAGCGCTTCCCGGGTCCTGGGCCAGTACGTGTCCGCTACCGGCAATCCGAACTGCGCCCCCCAGCCTGCGAGATATCCGGCGCAGCACCCCCAAAGAGACCAGCTCCACACCGACGGGCATACCCGCGGGAAAAGCCCGGGCCAGCTCATCCCGCGCCTTGACTTCTTCGGAAGGCGCAGCTCCGCGAATACCCTGGCAACGCAGTAACCAGACTGTTTCCATTTCAGATGAAAGACCCAAAGTATCGCGTACCTCTGGCGCCAAGTCCCAGGGACCCTCCAGGGTCACCCCCTCCGTCAGGTGGAGAACGCCCGGGTTAATCCAGCCCGCCTCGTTCCAAACAGAAATCGCTAAAGCCTCGGCTTCTTCTCCCGTACGGCCGTGCGGAAGCGCCAGCAAATGGTAAGAGATACCCATCGCTTCGCTGAGTTCCCCCAGCGACTGAACGGCTTCCATAGCGCCAGCCAACGTCCCCGCCGTGTCTTCGACAAGCTCTCCCGTCTCCTGAACTCGGAAGGTGCTGGTCGTCTCATCCGTCACGTCGAAAGAAAAATCGACATCTGCTAGCGGGTGCGGCTGTTGTTTCTTCTGAGCAAGCCGTTCGTGAACTGACCTGCGCTGCGGAACTTCTGCTGCCATCGAAACTCACCCGGCACTGTCGGGATCGGTGTCTTCCAGCAGGGACACCTCGAACCGCAAGTAGGACTTAGACGGGGTCGGCCCGCGCTGACCCTGGTAGTGCGAACCCAGGGAGGCGCTGCCGTATGGTCGCTGCGCCGGACTGGAAAGATCAAAGAACGCCAGCTGCCCAACTTTCATGCCGGGGTGCAGCAGGATCGGCATCGTCGCTGTGTTGGACAGCTCTAAGGTGACGTGTCCGGAGAATCCCGGGTCTATGAAACCCGCAGTGGAATGGGTCAGCAGGCCCAAGCGCCCCAGGGAGGACTTCCCCTCCAACCGGGCAGCAATATCATCACCCAAAGTCACGTGCTCGTAGGTGGACCCAAGAACAAACTCCCCCGGATGCAAAACAAAGGGCTGCCCCTCTGGAGGAACCACCTGCCGGGTCAGTCCCGGCTGCTCCAAGGAAGGGTCTATGACGGAATACCGGTGATTATCGAAAAGCCGGAAGTACCTGTCTAATCGGACATCGATGGAGGCGGGCTGCACTAGGTCCATGTCCAATGGATCCAGCTGGATACGCCCGTTTTGCAGGCTCTTCCGAATGTCCCTATCGCTTAGAAGCACATCTGCCCTTTCAGATTCGCGCCGACCTTCCAAACAAGACTGGCAGGAAAACGACCAGGCGCACCAGGATTAACCAAGTCGTATTCCCACTCCACAAATGGTCTCATACGGGAGCGCTTTAGGCCTGCCTTCCACCGGCTGCCGTCTCGGAGATCCTAACGCCGCGGGCGTACTGTACCGAACCTGCTCATTGCTGAGCCGAGCCTAACCTTGCTTGAAATCGTTGGTTTCACGTTGCAGAGTGGGAACATGAGCAAGCTGAAGGCGTTTTTTCGTAAGTACCCGGTGGTGGCAGCCGCGCTGCTAGTGTTGATTGTTGGACTGGTCCTCTATCTCAATGGCCTGCCGCTAGCCTCACAGATCTTGATCACGGTCTTCGCAGGCTCGTTCGCTGCGTGGACTGCTGTTGGCATGATTCGCGACATTTTAGCTGGCCACTTCGGCTTGGACATTTTAGCTCTCTTAGCGATCATCTCCACTCTGATTGTCGGTGAGTACTGGGCGTCCATCATCGTCGTCCTGATGCTCTCCGGCGGGGAAGCACTGGAGGACTACGCGGCACACCGAGCTCAAAAGGAGCTAACTTCGCTGCTAGATCGCACTCCAACCGCCGCGAACCTAGTTCAAGGTGAGGCGGTGACGGAGATCCCCGTCGAGGACGTGCAAGTGGGTGACACCCTCCTCGTCTTCCCGGGCGCCACGGTTCCCGTTGACTGCGAGCTGATCGAACCCGAAGCATCTTTCGATGAATCGTCTATAACCGGGGAAAGTTTGCCAGTGACCGTTAGCCCGGGTGGGGAAGTTCCCTCAGGCGCGGTCAACGGAACCCAGGCGGTTCGGGTCCGCGCCGTGAAACGCTCTGCTGACTCGCAGTATCAAATGATTGTGCGCCTGGTCCAAGAGTCCGAGGAGTCAAAGGCTCCCGTAGTGAGGCTCGCGGATCGGTTTGCCCTGCCTTTCACAATCACGGCGCTACTCATAGGCGCCGTTGCGTGGTTCATCAGCAAGGACCCCGTGCGTTTCGTGGAGGTTCTTGTCCTTGCAACGCCGTGTCCCCTGTTGATCGCAGCCCCAGTCGCCTTCATGGGTGGAATGTCACGCGCCGCTAAGTCGGGCATCATCGTCAAAGGCGGCGCAGCTCTGGAGCAAACAGCAAAAGTCCGTAGCGTCGCAATGGATAAGACGGGGACGCTCACTGACGGACAACCGGTACTTGTCTACGTCGAACCGCAGCCAGGTGTCAGCGAGGACAAACTTCTCCAGTTGGCAGCGAGTGCCGAACAGTACTCCGCGCACGTACTGGCCAGCGGGATTCGCGCGGGCGCTACGGCAGCAGACCTGGCTCTGCTCCCCGGAGAGGGAGCGGCAGAGGAAAGCGGGCAGGGCGTCACCGCGACTTTCAGCGGAAAAACAGTACGCGTGGGCCGCTTCTCCTACGTTAAAGAAGTAGCGCCGTCAGCAGTTCGTACCGAGCTGAAGCCCGGACACGTTGCGGTTTACGTTTCGGAGGATGACCGCTTCTTAGGCAGCGTAGTTTTGGCGGATCACATCCGCGATGAAAGCGCCGCGGTCGTGAACTGGCTGCATGGTCACTCGATTGACAATGTCGTAATGGTGACCGGTGATGGACCCGGCACTGCGGAAGAGGTCGCAACCTCCCTTGGCATCACCGCCGTGCACGCCTCACTTCGCCCGGCCGACAAAGTCACGATAGTGAAAAACCTGACGCCGAAGCCCACGCTCATGGTTGGCGACGGCGTGAACGACGCTCCGGTACTCGCCGCCGCGGACGTGGGGGTGGCAATGGGCGCCAGGGGCTCAACCGCAGCCGGCGAAGCAGCCGATGTCGTCATCCTGCAAGACTCTTTAGCTCAGCTCCCCGCCCTCATTGGGATTTCGCGAGACACCGTGCGAGTAGCACTCACCGCCATCTGGCTTGGAATCATACTGTCGATAGTTCTGATGCTGGTTGCTACGACCGGAGCAATCCCCGCCGTTATCGGCGCCCTACTACAGGAAGTCCTAGACTTGATCGCGATCCTGTACGCCCTGCGCGCGCTCACCGGGAAGGATGCAGGGCTAGTCGCCACAACAAGAGTCAGTACGGAGCCTCAGTCAGTCAGCTGACCCTTACCTGCAACCGGGCTTTGTTTGCACCTGGGCTTTGTCTGCAACTAAGCCTTGCTGGCTATGTAGAGCCACACAGCGGTCAGGACGAACATCACCACTCCGAAGACCGCTAACCACAGCAGGCCCTTCACGATGAATCCGGTAATAACTGCCGCCAGCCAGACAATGAGTAGGAATCCTATAAACCAAAGCATGCTCTCAGAGTAAAGGTGCCCGCGGTCCCTGGCAACCTCTAGCTACGATAAAGACCCCTCCTGCCATCTCCTAGAGTTGCGCACCACCTAAGGGCCGCCCAACATTGGGGAGGGCGGGGGTACTATTGACACACGATCAAGAAGCTCGACGCTAAGCCCTCGGCTTGTCGACTGGCAACCGCATTTCGCTGGCGGTGCCTCCGAGGAAGATCAGCCGCCCGCGCAATTGCCAGGCGGAACGATGCGAACCTCAGGAGCACCAGTGTCCCCTTCAGCAGATCACCTCCCAGAAGCCAACTACTCACCCGGACTGAATGTGAGTCCCGCGAGAGGACCTAACGGCTGCGCCAGCTACCATCTGGGCCACGTTATTCACTTCATCCGTTTGAAGCTGGCCCACAGGAACCCGTGGGTTAGCGCCGAGGTACTAGGCACCGACGGAAACTACCTGACCTTCAGCGTTCCTGAGGGGATACTCGTGCGTTGGTCCCACGACTCCGAACTGGTGGCAGCCATCGCCGAAGTGACATCAAAAGTTCAGGGAGCCGTCGTGCAGTGGAGTCCTTCTGGGCACATTCTGCGCGTCCTAGCCGCAGATAGAGCATTCATGGTTGGGCTAGCCGAGGACGACAGCCAGCCCTGCAGCTTCTAATGTAAACGCGCGCCTGCTAGTCGCGGGATTTCGCACGTGCCTACGCGGCGCTGACCGCCTCCTCTAAGCCCTCTCCCTCCGGGGAGGGCCCCCTTAGGGACGGCTGTTCCGGGGACTGCTCCGGCGAGCCGTGCTCCTCGGGGTCCTGCCCCTCCGCGCTGCGTTCCCCGGGCCCGAACCCCTCGGGGATCTCCCCTGGCTCAAAACCGTCAGGCCTCCCACCTGGATCGAATGTGCCATCGCTGTCGCGGGTACTGCCTGGACCGGCCCCTAGCCCACCTCCCATGTTTCCGAAGCCGCCGAACGCTAAGTTGTGGTCCCACGCAACAACGGTCATCCGGCCGGTTTCCGTGTCGTAGTGAAGGTAGCTGTTGTTCCCGGGCCCGTCGATGTCGTCATCGTTAGCGATCAGGTCTTGCGCAGCCAAATAGGTTGCGAACTCCTCGATCTCTAAGTACTCGCCAAGGTGGTCCGAGAACTCTTCGTCTGTGGCGTTGTTTACGAAGTCTAAGAACTCGATGAGCGGGGTCATGTCTTCGTCCCCGAACTTCTGCTTGAACGCATCCTCATAGTCTTCGGGGTTTGAGCCCCGATAGGAGTAGTCCCCCTCGGAGTCCGCCTTGTACGTGTACCCCGTCCCACCGAATTCGTCTTCATTCCAGAGTGCGTCGTCGGGGAGGTCCACGACGACGCGAAGGTCGTCATCGGAACCGTTCACGGAAAATCGGACGTATGCAGCCTGCTGGGCGGGGACGTCAGCCTCGCTAAGGATTGCCAGTGCGACGGCTTCGTTTAGCGAGGTTTCCGAATTGTTCCCGCGAACAACAAAGTCTGTCCTTCCCGAGTAGCTTTGCCCGTCCACGTATTTGTCGAGGCGAATCAGCCAGGGAAGAGTCTCGGGGCGCTCCGCATCCACCTCCCCGTCGCCCTCTTCAGTGTCACCCATCCCAGGGCCTCCCTTGCCAAGAAGGCTACGCAGGGAGGAGTTGCCTTTGAGTCGAAGGCCAACCTCTTCGAAGGTAACCCCGTCGATTGTCACGGTCGCGGGTATCCACTCTTTGTCCTGCGTTTGCGAGTAGGCGCTCAACATACCCTGGTAGTCGTCCTCAGAGAGCTCTGCGCTTATGGTGTGCACTCTGTCCGCCGAGAAGAAGTCCCGGGCGTCACTGGCCGAGGTCGCAGCACCTGCAGCAGATTGCTCAGCCGTCGAACTCTGTGCGTCTCCACCTGCTTCACAGCCAGCAAGTACTAGAGCCAAGGCGGCTACCGTACCCGCCCAGCGGGCAACCCGCCCGTTCTGTCGCTTTGCTCGGTTCACAATTCCCCCGATCGTTTCCATCATCGTTTAGATGAAACCAGTCGGCGCTTCGAAGCAGTTTGGAGTTCCCTTTGAACGCGCTGTGAAAAATTTCGAAGGTGCGACATGTGCGACAGCGTGCCGAGAAGAGCGTAAGCATTTGGAGCGGGTGACGGGAATCGAACCCGCGCTATCAGCTTGGGGCCTAGGTCTGAACCTTGGCAGGGAGTGCCGTTCCAGCGCCAGTGCCGCTGTCGTTCTCTTTCACGCGTGCAGGATCCGCCGGGACGCGGCCGCCTCGTTCCTCACCTATAGGTAAGTGGGTCTGCCGAGTGGGCGCCTTCTAGTCTTGGACAACAGTGACTATCCCGTCCATGCCTCTATTTGGGTGATAGCTCCATTGAATCTGGAAGTTATTCCACTCTTCGACTTGTCGTCCATCCAGTGATGTTGTTTGATCCATATGCGACACGATGCTGCTCGGGATATCTAACAACATGAGAACACACACAATGTCGTCAATGGACGCGCCGCTACTGTCTTCCTCCCCCTTGTGATCGAAGATCAGCGTCGTCCCATCATCTTTCAACGTAATCCCGTCGCTGCTCTCCGCACAAACAGTGTACGCGGACTCAAGTAGTTCCCTATCTGGATTCGTCTTATTGGCACCCAGTGCCACCAGCACCCCGACAACAACAATAACCGCGACAATGGTGGCGACTACGACTATTATCAAACGGCGCGAAACAGGCTTACGTTTGACTTCAATCTTGGGATTCTCGGCTTCAAGTCCCAAAGCGTTCGAGGGACCGTCGGCAGAAGCCGCTCGCAGACTTGCAAGCTCAGCCTCGAGCTCCTTGATCCGGTCAGCATCACTAGCAGTCATTTCGCTCTCCCAAACACCAGCGCGCACAAGTTCTTCGTGTAATTCAAGCTACCGGAGATACGGCGATAAAGCGCTCCGAAATCGGGTGGTCAGGCTGCACGCCCACGATGTCAGCCTCACCAGCATGGCCCGGCACCCGCCGACAATCCGGCAGGGTAGTTCGATCGCGTGGGAGATTTCGCATGTCCGCGCCCGACTCGCCACCGCCGCGGACCACGTCGGGAGCTGCGCAGAGCCGAGATTGAAGGCCCTTGGGCGAAGCACTGAACACTTGCTGGAAGCTCCAGCTCCTAACCATCGGTAGACTCGGCAGCCTCCCCGTGGACTCAGAAGAAGCGCCTCCATATTCCTATTTGAATCAAGTGACAGAACTATAGAGCACACACGTAACCAAAGAGCCTCACCCACAAGGCCGAGTCAGCAACTAGACTTCATAGTAAGGCGGCGGTGACAACCATGCGCGGATTTCCATTAGGACTCACGTCCATGCTTACAGGAGCAACCAAGTCACAATTGCTCACATGAAGATCAGAAGGCCTAGTCGTCCCTGAGGCGAGGCAAGGACGCCCCCCTCTTTGTTCCGCGAATGACGTCGTTGCGCTCCGCTCGATAGCTTTTCTTTGTCAGAGGATATCTCTGCAACAAGTATCAAAGGCCTTCGGCAATCTCGATCTGCTGGCTCTCCGGGAGCACCCCGCCGAATACAGGTTCGGCGCAGATGGGCGAACCGTCTTTGTAGAAGAACCAACCGGCAAGAACGCCATCGATTTGAATCGACTGATCGGGAACCGAACACTTTTCACCTTCGAAGAGATCATGAAACCCTCTGAAAATTTTCGCGGCGACGAGGTTTCAGCACTGTTCACCCCAGCAGAACATCTTTCTGTCGACTTTGGACGAGTAGGCGGCTGGCCTTTGATCGAAAAAACACGTATCCCCTACGACACGATAGCTAACCTCGTTGACGATATTACTGTCACCGCCGCTGACGTGTCGTACTACTATCCAGGAGTGTCTGAAGAAGCAGCACTCAGCGCAGCCAAATTTCACGAGTCTGTCCTTCTCGCTGCAGCATAATGTCCAAATATTTCCGGTTCTACATTGACGAGAACCTCTCGCCAAATATCGCAAAACCTCTCGGCAACGTCTTCACCCGGCATAGGTTCTCCACCCCCTCCGAGGCCAACCTAATCGGACTAACTGACGTGGCACCCTTTCGAGAATTGGGACAGAGAGATTTCGACGCCATAATAACGGCCGATACCCAGCAGGCAGTTGTACAACAAGAAAGAGAGGAGCTCCGCTCGAATGGGCTCCACTGAGTTCATCTTGACCAGCCCACCGTAAGTGGCATTGACAGCATCGCCTACCAGCTCGCCACTACTGTCTCCGGTTTGCCTTACGCGTTCAAGTCCTGGCAAGACGAACCCACGGCATACTTTCTACGATCAGCAAATCTACGCGGACCCAGGATAGAACCGCTCTAGCGCCAGCTCCTTCTCCGAATAATCCTTGCTTACTGCTCCGGCTAGGGGCTTTGCCTTTTGTTTGCCTATTTGGAGCGGGTGACGGGAATCGAACCCGCGCTATCAGCTTGGGAAGCTGAAGTTCTACCATTGAACTACACCCGCGCGTCTTTTGGACCCAACCAGGTTACCAATTTGTCGTCAGGTCCGGCAACTCGACTACGCGGGTAGGCTGGGCGTGTGCAGCATGACCGTCCTCTTCCTCGTCCCGTCGTCGCCGCGGCGATCCTCGATTCTCTTGACCGGCCGACTCGGTTGCTTTGCACCTCCCGTGCCTACCCGGCGAAGCTTCGGGGACTATACGAGTTCCCCGGTGGAAAGGTGGAAGCTCGAGAGGATCCTCGAGCCGCTCTAAGGCGGGAACTCCAGGAAGAACTTGGGGTTCGCCTATTGCTTGGAAAAGAAATCGAGCCCGTGGGGCCCGAGGCGACACTAGGCCAGGACGGATACCCCGCCTGGCCTATTCTGCAGGGACGGACCATGCGTGTGTGGGCAGGACAGCTACTGCCAGGGGAGATTCCGATCCCCGGCGACTCGCACCTGGACGCCGTTTGGCTCCCCCTCAAAGACTCCCTGGATTTGCCCTGGCTTCCAACGAATTGGCCCATCCTGACGCGGCTGATCCGCGACGTGTCCGATCAAGACATCTTTTGATCGGGGTGGCGCCCTCGACACAAGTGTGGCAGCGTGGAAACTGCAATGGCGGGTGGTGCCCGCCCCTTTTCCTAGCAACTGGGAGGATCCCCATGGCAACACTGGAAGTTACCCAAGAGAACTTTGAAGAGACGATCACGAATAATGCGATCGTGCTGTTCGATTTCTGGGCGGAGTGGTGTGGCCCGTGCCGACAGTTTGGCCCTGTCTACGAAAAGGCTTCGGAGGAGCACCCGGACATTGTTTTTGGCAAAGTTGATACTGACAAAGAGCAAGAGCTGGCAGCTGGGGCACAGATTTCCTCCATCCCCACGCTCATGGCTTTCCGGGACGGCATTGCCATCTTCCGCCAGGCCGGGGCCCTTCCGGCGCCCGCGTTGGAAGACCTTATCAAGCAGATTACCGAGCTAGATATGGACCAGGTCCGCGCGGATATTGCAGCCGCCGATGGAGATCCGGTCTAGTAGCTATATGGCTCGGCGCCCTTCGAGGGCGCGGCCCAACGTGACCTCGTCTGCGTATTCCAAGTCCCCGCCAGCGGGCAAACCGGAGGCAAGGCGAGAAACAGAGATGTCGAGAGGGGCAAGCAGCCGCGAGATGTAAGTCGCGGTGGCTTCCCCTTCGATAGTCGGGTTGGTCGCCAGAATTACCTCCTGCACCTGAGAATCCCCGAGCCTGCGTTGAAGCTCCATAATTCGTAGCTGTTCTGGGCCGACGCCAGCAAGAGGGTCGATGACGCCTCCAAGCACGTGGTATTTTCCGCGGAAAACGCGGGTGCGTTCTAGGGCTTGGATGTCTTTAGCCTCTTCGATAACGCACAGCACTGTCTCATCACGGCGCACGTCCCGACAAATGGCGCAAACCCCGTCCTCTGTCACGTTGCCGCATATCGTGCAAAATCGTACGTTAACCTGCACGTCTTTCAGCGCGGAAACCAACCTGTCAACATCTTCCTTATCCTGTTCCAGGAGGTAGAAGGCGATCCGCTGCGCCGACTTCGGTCCGATTCCTGGCAGTTGGCCAAGCTCGTCGATCAGGGTTTGAACGGCCCCTTCAAACACTACAGTTCCTCTTCCTGGTCGATGACCGTTCCGCCTAGCACTTCTAGGAGCGCGGGCACACCCCTGTTAGGCGCTGCTTCTATGGTCTCGTCATCCGCACTGACGCCCCCGTCCCAATCAGGTGTCCCACCCGAATAGTCCGCTTCTGTCGCTGGCCGAGTAGTTGACTCATCTTGGGGCACGGGTTCGGATTCTGGCTGGGATTCTGGTTCGGGCTCCGGAGCAGGTTCGGGTTCCAGAGCGACAACTCTGGGTGGCTCCGGCTCGGCTCTTGGCGGTACGGAAGGCGCGGGAGGAGGCGTGCTTTGCGTTCTCTGCACGTTCGAGACGCGCTGCGTTCCTTGGCCAGCTGAGGCTGCGCTGTCAGAAATGCTGAGCCGTGTGCCCGCGCCGAACACCTCTGCAACGATCGTTTCAAGGTTGGTGAAGTCGAGAGACCCTGGGGTGAGCCGTCCCCGAATTCCAGGCCCAGGAAAGACACTTAGAACGCCCGCTGAGAGTTGTGTCGGCTTCGTACCTTCAGCGACAGCGCCAGTCACTCTGCTGGCCTCACTGGCTCTCTCCACAACCCTCGCCCAGGCCGACGCCAGGTCTTCCGTACTGGCGGGTGCCGCCGGCCGCTTGGCAGCCCTAGCCACCTGAGGTTCCGATGTCGGGGTCGAAGCTGCGGGTGGCGTTGACGGACTCCGTTTCGGCTCGGAGCGCGGCTGTTCCTGAGGCACTACCTGGGCGGGTGCGGACGTGGGAGGCGCGGTAGGCCTATCGGCCTCCGGCGAACGTTTGGGAACAGCCGGAGCTGCTGCTGACATCGAACTGGGCGGCACGGACGGCTCCGAGGCTCCGGCCAGGAGACGCGCCAAAAGAAGTTCCAACTGCAGACGGTCACTCATGGTACCGCTCATGGTGCGCAGAGCTTCATCGACCATGTCGGCGCTTCGGGAGAGGTCCCGCACTCCCCACACGACAGCCTGGTCCAGCATCCGCTGGAGCTGATCCGCGGGTATGTGAGGCAAAATCTCTCCGGCCTGCTGGGGGACGAGTCCGCAGACTACCAGGTCACGCATCATTTGAAGCAGGTCTTTAGTGAGCTGGGTGGGGTCAATTCCAGCGCGCGTGATCTCTTCGACCAACTCAAACACGCGGAATCCGTCCTGCGAGCTCAGCGCAGCCGTCATTTCTTCCAGCATCCCCGTGCTCGTAAACCCGAGCAGTCCGGTAGCTTCAGCAAGAAGCAGGCCATCCGGGCCCGAGCCCGCTATGAGCTGGTCTAGAACGGACAGGGAGTCCCTCACAGATCCGCCGCCCGCACGGATTACCAGATCGAGAACACCCGGCTCCACTGCGACGCCCTCTTTATCGCACAGTTCGGCTAGGTACGGCTCTAGGACTTGCGGCCCCACAAGTCGGAATGGGTAATGATGCGTGCGAGACCGGATCGTCCCGATCACTTTCTCTGGCTCGGTGGTTGCAAAGATGAACTTCACGTGCTCCGGGGGCTCCTCAACAATCTTGAGCAGCGCGTTCGACCCCTCCTTGGTCACCATATGGGCCTCGTCAAGGATGAAGATCTTGTACCGGTCCCTGCTAGGCGCGAAGGCTGCGCGCTCCCTCAGATCACGCGCGTCATCTACGCCGCGGTTGGACGCCGCATCGATCTCCACCACGTCCAGGGAACCAGGACCGCCCGAGGCAAGCTCAACACACGACTCGCAAGCCCCACACGGCGTTGCAGTCGGACCCTCCACACAGTTCAGGCAGCGGGCCATGATTCGCGCAGACGTGGTCTTTCCGCACCCGCGCGGGCCTGAAAAGAGGTAGGCGTGGGTGGAGCGTCCGCTATCGAGGGCATTCTTCAGCAGTTCTGTTACGTGTTCCTGCCCTATGAGTTCCTCAAAGGTATCGGGCCGGTAACGGCGATACAGGGCTACGGCCACGTGGTTCCCCCAACAGCTAAAATTTCGGACTCGGCTTCCGCCAGTAACCCGTCGGCGACTCAGCCAGAATGTAGTGATCCCCCGCGCACCCGGCAGAGCAACCTTATCCTTGCTGCCTTCCGGCCCTGGGGAGGTTCGGGAGATACCGTCACACGGGGGATCGGCTCCCAGTCTACACTCCTCGAAGGTCCTGAGGAAAAGGCGCGGGACCCTGTGGACTATAACCGGCTGCGCCGAGCGCGAACGCCAGGCCTCCGAGCAAACAGGATGCCTGTGAAGGGCTGACTGTGGCGTTCGCCAAAGTCCGGTCAGGTCGGTTTCACAAAGTCCCGCGCATCTGGGTAGGATAGCTTCGCAAGCCAAACGGATCGTCGTGGGGCCTGCCCGGAGGATTCGCATAGTGGCCTAGTGCGCACGCTTGGAAAGCGTGTTGGGTGCAAGCCCTCGGGGGTTCGAATCCCCCATCCTCCGCGATCAGCCCCGGTAACCGTTGAGTTACCGGGGTTTCTGCTTGCAATAGCAACGGGGCCGACCGGGATGCGAGTACGTTCTGGACAAGGCGCCCTCCGAAGCCATCGCTTGACGCTGCTGCGCAAGTCGGCACCAAAGTGCGTGCAGAGCACGTCCTGAGTGCTACCAGAGCGCTACCGGCTGAGGCCGTCTAGGCGTTCCCGTTCTTTCCCCAGAAGAACCAAACCAGGGATCCCAGGAAGGGGAAAGCGAAGCATGCAAGAATCCACAGAGCCTTCAGGCCGCTAGTGTAATTTGTGGACCCGACGATGGAAACTAAGGCGGCTATGAAAAGGGCGACATACCCGATCGCAATGATAACGACGATTAGGGCGGAAATGGTCGACCCCGCGGAGCTAGCGGCGGAAGAACTGGCCAAAGCGAGCATACTGGTGATCCTTTCGTGGTTTCTTACGTGCCAATCCTACAGCCGTGACGCCCCAGTTCGCGACAGCGGGGTTTTGACAATCCTGTTGTGATCGCGAGGGTGGTCTGTCTGAGACCAAGCGTCCGGTAAACCAGGGCCAGCCGGGCGGTCTTGGGTCCGTGGGCTCTCCCGAGCACCAGGTGGATCATTATCAACTTCCAACAATAATCGAGTAGATTTGAGGCGTGAGTAATCAAGGAGAGCCCCGGCGAGCGCCAGGACACGCGCCCGGGTCCGGTAAGTCCCCCCGGCAGATCTACCGGGAGCGGCAAACTCGGCGGCAAATGAGGGTGTTCGGGACACTCATCGTGGTGCTTCTGGCTTTTCTTGTGATTGCGACCATGATGCTTTCCGGCATGCTGCCCAGTATCTTTGGCAACGAGTTTTCAAAGAAGATTACTTACGCCCAGGAGGGAGATACCCCATGCCCAACTGAGAGGGCCCGCCCCGTCCCGGCGGAGGGAACGCAGATCCAAGTATTGAACGCTTCCTCTCTTTCGGGGACTGCCAGCAAAACGTCAAAGACGTTGAAGAAACTCGGCTACGAGATCGCTTTAGTGGACAATGCGCAGACCCCGTTCCGTGGAAACATTCAGATTGACGCGGGGCCGGCGGACGTCGATGCTGCGTACACGCTGGCTCGCTATTTTCATGAGCCAGTTCGGATTAAGCTCAGGACTCTTCCCGCCGGCATGGTGAACCTGACCATCGGGGAAGGATTCCGCGGAATCTTACCGAAGGCTGAAAGAAAAGAAATCCAAGAGTCTGATTCCCGACTGGTTGGACTGAACGAGTGCCTCCCCGTGAATACTGATGAGATTCTCAGCTTCGAGCAGTCGGGCGACGACCCTCAGTCCGAGGACGCTCAATCCGAGTAGGGTCCCTTACTCTCCGGCCAAGGTCCGCTCTTGCATGTTCAGCTTGTGCATGCGGAACATGATTCTCCAGTACTGGAAGCCCGCGAACACGTGCCCAATAGTCGCAATGGAGAAAAGAACCACCCCGACTACCCAGATCCAGTGGATGCCTGTTGCGGCGTAGAGAATTAGTAGTGGCATAGAGAGCAGAAGAGCTGCTGTCCGGGCCTTTCCTAGGAAGGAAACCTCCAGGTCAGGGGGCGGCCCACCAAACCAGGCAAGCCCGAGTATGCCCAGCAGCAGGTCGGTGCCAACTATCGCCAAGACCAGGGGCCACGGCAGGAAGCCCTCCACCACCAGGGTGATGGCGAGGACAACAATAGCTATCCGGTCGGCCCAAGGATCCAGGTTCTTTCCGAACTCGGTTATCAGGTCCATCCGTCGAGCCAAGAAACCATCCAGCCAATCTGTCACCCCAAGTAGCACAATGGTGACCAAAGCCGCGTCGTATCTCTGCTGCGCAAGGAAAACCACAGTCAGTGGGAGAAGAACCACTAGCCGGCTCACGGAGATGAGGTTCGGCAAGGTCCAGATACGGTCCGGATGCACCGGAGGTGCAGGCTTCGACATGATCTCCAGTGTATCCGGCGGGGGAATGCGAGCGCACCCCGCAAATGGCAGAGCGGTCCGCTGTTCCTAGTGTGTCGGCTTGGTCGAAACGTTAGGAGGGGTCGGGATCGCTGGGGTCCTTCACGGCGATCACCATCAGGATTATTGTCACCACCATGGCACCCACAATCGAGAGCCCGTTCCATCCTTTGTCAAGGAAGAAACCTACCGCCCCACCCCCGGCGAAGCCCAGCAGAACCAGGAAGTAGAGGCCTGCGTTGTACAGGTTTGACGTCCCTGCAGCGTCTTTCTTTGAGAAAAATGACTGCATCAGGTAGTTGAAGGCTAGCTGGACGACCAGTGTGACTGCCACGTTGCCATACAGCATGCCTTTGATCTTGTGGAACCCGTTGCCCTGCATTCCGGCTGCGAAGGAAATGATCCAAGTGATGTACTCGGGACGCCAAGCGTCAGTGACGATCAGCGCTAAGGAAGCGCCCATGAGTACCAGAAGAGCCACCTGCAGAGGCGGGGTGTACCTGCTTCCGTTGCGACGGGCCACCGCAATGAAAGCTCCCGCTACGAAGGAACCCAAGCCGAACGACATTACTGCTCCCCCGGCATAGAACAGTTTCTCCCAGTTGCCCGCTGCTAGCTGGTAGCCCATTTGGATAACGTTGCCCGACTGGACGGTAGCGAAGGTTTGCGCGTGGGCGAACGTCCACGCATTCAGCAGACCGGCACTGATAGCCAAAACGAATGCGATGCTTGGCATCTCCATCAGCGGATAGCTTGCGGGATGCATCGACTTCGCTGTCAGCTTATTGAGCGAGGTCCCCTGTTGAAGACCTGCGGCGCCCCGCGGGGACCCCTTCTCGGACATCGTCTCTCCTTCGTATTTCTAATACTCGTTCTAATGAGTTCTACTACGCGGCAAACCATGTCCCGCGCCACCTTTAGGGCGGCGCGGGACATGGATTAGATTAACTGAGCGCATCGCCAATCATGTGTCTGTGAGCAGACGGGTCCACCGTCTCTGCCACGATCGGATCAGCGTGCTCGAGTGCATGGTCAGGGCTGCGCCCGGGCGCGAGCGCGCCTGTGAGACGTACGAAGCGCGCCAAGTGCTCTTCCAAGACGGGGCCGATATTCTCTGGAAGCTTGCCCTTTTCAAGAGTGAAACTCAGCCCAAACGCGTTCCCGTCCTCAGCGTTCAAGGACGCGCTCGCCGTGGAGGGGGCCACAATCAGACATCCCCAGGCCTCGCCTATGTTATTCAGCTGCTTCGCGACCACTTCTTGACCGGAATGAAGCAAGTCCGCCGTCACCATGGATGTGAAAGTACGGTCCTCGTACTTTCCAGCTACAGCCCCTTCGTGTACGCCGTCCACGAAGGCTTTCAGGGACGCGGAGAGAGAAGCGGTGTGCACGGGGGAGGTAACCACGTAGCCGTCCGCCCATTCCAGGTCTGCCTGGGTGGCCTTCGGGTAGGCCTTCGCGGCTTCCACCTCATACTTAGCTAGAACTAGCTGGGGGACGCCGCGGACTCTGACCTCAGCCCCCTGGTCACGGAGGACTTCCTCTACCTGAGAAGCCAGAGCGGCGTTCGCCCCAAAAATGGAAGAAAAGACTACGAGCACTTTTGGCATTGGCGTCTACTCCTTGTCTTTGGACAGGTCGTACCAGACAACTGGCGCCGGCTGCGAATCTGTCGGCAAGGACTCCACGAACTCGTCTGTAGCCAGCAGGTGGTCGGCCACGACCTGCACCGGGTTAGAGGCCAACCACTGGTTCAACGAAATGTCGGAGTAGTGCGGGAACCGGAAGATCTCAGCGAAGATCAGCGTCTCATCTCCGGTGTTTTGGATGTAGTGTCCGGCTACCAGCGGCACCACGCCCACGTCGCCGGCCTTGTAGTCAAACGTGCGGGCGAGCCCTTGAGAGTTGAACACTGTCATGCGGGCCTGTCCCTGAATGTAGTACTGCCACTCAGCAGCTTTCGGGTGCCAATGCAGTTCCCTCATGCCCCCCGGTTCGACCTCCACAAACGCGGCCGAAATAGTCTGTGCCGCGGGGAAGACATCTACGTCGACAATGCGTACGCGGCCAGCTTCGGACTCGATTGGCGTGACGGTGTCCATGTGGAGAGTGAAGGGAGAGGGCACCGGACCGGCAGGGGTCGTACGCATGACCTCGTCGATCGGGCCGGGGACGTTACCCCTGAAAATGTACAGTTCTTCCTTCGGGAACATGCTGATCTCACCCTCAGTCTTCTTCAGGTTCGCAGCAAGGACATCCTTCGGGATGTGCATAAACCAGTCCGAAAGCAGGAAGGTTGAGTCATCGGAGAAGTTCGGGTCGGAAAACACCAGGAGGAACTCGCAACCCTCATCCAAAGCCTGAATGGAGTGGGGCAGGCCACCCTCGAAGTTCCACAGGTCGCCGGCGACCACGTCGTCAATGAAGTAGCGCCCCTTTTCGTCAATCGAGGTCACGCGGGCGTTGCCCACGAGCATCAGGCCCCATTCGGCTTCTTGATGCCAATGCAACTCACGGTAAGCGCCGGGCGCAAGCGCCATGTCCACACCCGCAACCTCCTGCGAAGCAGGGAGTTCTCGAGCTGTTACCTCTCTGGCCCAGCCACCTGGTTGCAGGCGCTGGTGCGTGTCCGAAAAGCTGAAGCGCAGGTTCGGAAGAGTGCCGGCGTCCGTGGCCGGCGGGACTATGAGATCGGGATTCTCCATGTCACGAACGATGTCACGCGGACCCAGATCCAGCCACCCCTTTCCATCCGATTTTCTGATTGGTTCCGGGATAGCGTTCTCGTTCATGTGCCAGCCTTTCATGTGTTGGAGGTCCGCTCGCCTATCGAAGGAAAGGGAGCAATCTGGTTCCTAGCCAATACCAATATCACTATATGCCCCGGGACACATATCCGCCTCTGGTGGCACGAAACGACGCTTGAAGCCAGAGAGTGCGCCCAGTTGACGGTTGAGACAGCCGGAGAACGCGGCTACTGTGGCTTTTCGGATCGTCTTTTCGCGCGATGGAGGCCCGATGACTGACCAGAACCCAATTACAGAGGAGTCCCCCATCGGGGCCCACAACATAAACACGTTTTCTTGGACCGCCCAGAATCCTTTTGGGGAGAGCGCCCCCTACCTGCTTCTGACGCCCGGAGACGAAGAAGCTGTCGTCGAACTGCGGGCCGCCGCCCTGCAACTGGGACTGCAACCCATTGGCTTCGGCGGAGACATTCCATGGGTGGGGACTGATTTCCTTGCTGTTGCTCTGCGTGGACCCATCGCGGACCTATGGTCAGGAGACCACTCCTGGCTAAAGCTTCGCGTTTCTGATGCATGGACCGGGGACGCTATCGGCAGACGGTACATCGTACTGGCCGCGGGGACAGAGCTCAGCGGGGAGGAAATGAGCTCAGAAGAGATCGCTCAGTATCTCCAGGGAGACGTGTCTGCTGGCCTGGTGAAGATCCGTCTACGGATCACTAATGATTGAGCAACCGCTCTCAGCCCTCCTGTGGGATGAAGGTACTCTCACCAGGGAAAATATATCTCCGTTGGCGGGGCTGGTAAGCCATGTGACGATAAGCCACGGTCCCCGGCAAGCCCAGCTGAACAACCTGCTTGAAAAACTACTGCCCAAGGGCACGGTCACCGACCTGCCGCTGCAACCAACCTGTCCGGAAGAGGCAGTAGGACTGCTAGCAGCGTCGGCAGAAAAATACACGCCTTTACTGGTTGCGGGCGCCCCGTTCGACTCCGAAACATGGGTCAGCCAGCTTACCGAAGCGCTCCGACAGAGCGAACTACCCGGTGCGGCCACTCTGATCCCAGGTACGCCGGACGCCCCCCTGACCACCGTCGCTTTGAACCGGGAAGCCGAACAATATGCGCTGCTGCTGCGCGCGGGTATCGCCTCGTCTCTGGATACGAAAGTGGCGGCTGCAGGGGCCCCGCTAAGCGGAGAGTCTGCCGCGGCAAACACCATTGGGAACCAAACGGGACCGGTGCTCCTATTGTGGTCAGCCTATGAGTATCAAGAGCCTGCGCCAGAGCCCCAGACCGCCTCGGTCAGTGCTGCCGACGTAGTCCACGTGATCATGAAAGACATCGGGCTAGAGGTCACCAATCGCACCGACATGACCACCGAGCTGCGTGTTGATCTGGGGTCCACTAGCGGAAGAGTCTATGAGACCCTTCAGTTCTCCCTTCAGCCGCGAGAGGCGCGTCTTTTCTCCGCCGAAGAGCTAGGCGCTGTGGCCGCCCTTGCCGCGCCGAAACCCGAACTGCGCCAGTGGAGCCACGAGGCGGAAGTGGTCTACGTTGGCGGCCAGCGCCGCATCAGCGCAGTGCACGTGGGTTATTTTTTGGGTCCGCAGCTGCTAGGAACGGACAGCTTCGGGGGACCAAACAGCCTGGTCACCGGCGTGGTTTCCACTGAGATTGCCCGAGCCATCGGGCGCCCTTCCCGCTCCATGGGCCAGCGGCTTTCCGAGCTCGCGGAGCGGGAAGATTGGCGCACCATTTTGGGCGCTCTAACAGTTAGGACGCGGTGATAAGCGCCTGCGGGTCACTTGTCGTACATTGCCTGAATGTCGTCTTCCGGCAAAACCCCGTCCATGCCATCCGAGACCGTCCGACGCCGCTTCGAGTACGCAACTGAATCCAGTTCCGTCCCTGAGGGGGCAGATGCCGGGGAGGCCGCCTCCAAGTTCGTACCCCTCCACCTGGAGATGGCCCGCATGGTGTGGT
The DNA here is from genome assembly GCA_964345535.1 of uncultured Actinomyces sp. Classification (GTDB taxonomy): domain Bacteria; phylum Actinomycetota; class Actinomycetes; order Actinomycetales; family Actinomycetaceae; genus Scrofimicrobium. Next base: position 55,434 of record CAYFRG010000005.1, read on the forward strand.
AAACGATGATGGCTGCCCCTGATCCGAGCGCGATGCCCTCGAACACCAGGCCACCCGGGGCCCACGTGTAGTTCGCAATTGCGACGATCATCGCCACGGCGGCCGTGTTCAAGTTCACCGGGTCTGAGAAGTCCACCTGGTTTTGGACCCAGATGCGAACGCCCAGCATGCCGATCATCCCGTAAAGCACCGTGGCGGCCCCACCCAGGACCCCCGCAGGAATAGTGGCGATCAGGGCCCCGAACTTGGGCATCAATGACAGCGCAAACGCAAAGCCCGCTGCGACAACATACGCGGCCGAAGAATAAACCCGGGTCGCCGCCATCACGCCAATGTTCTCCGCGTAGGTGGTAGTACCGGAACCTCCACCCGCACCCGCCAGCATCGTGGCAACGCCGTCAGCGAAGAGTGCGCGTCCAGTCATGCCGTCCAGATTCTCGCCCGTCATGGAGGCAACAGATTTTACGTGTCCGACGTTTTCCGCAACCAGTACCAGCACCACCGGCACGAAAAGACCCAGTGTTGCGAACGAAAACTGCGGGCTGTGGAACTCCGGTAGTCCAAACCAGGCGGCTTCGGCGACGGAACTGAAGTCGACCTCGTTCTGAACGACGGCGGCAACGTATCCGATGAGGACACCGAACAGGATTGAGAGCCGCCCCACCATTCCCTTGAACAGAACGGTGATCAGCAGGATCGACACGATGGTGATCACCGCGGTAACCGCGCCCTCTTTCACCCAGTTCCAAGCGGCCGGAGCCAAGTTGAATCCGATCAATGCGACGATTGCTCCGGTGACGACCGGAGGCATAACGATGTCAATCCAGCGGCTCCCCGCGAAATGCACGACGATCCCCACCAGCGCCAGTGTCGCACCCGTGGCGATGATCCCACCGAGGGCGTACGACGCCCCCATCGTCTGACTAACCGCCAGAATCGGAGCAATGAGCGCAAAAGAGGATCCCAGATAAGACGGGACCCTACCGGCGGTAATCAGGAAGAACAGAATCGTCCCGATGGCCGTGAAAAACAGGGTTGTGTTAGGCGGAAAACCGGTAAGTAGAGGGACAAGGAAAGTCGCCCCGAACATGGCGACAACATGCTGCGCGCCAATTCCGAAGGTCCGAGGCCACGAAAGCCTCTCATGAGGGAGAACTACCTCTCCCGGGGGAATGCTGGTGCCCGTCCCGTGGACTTTCCAGCTGAAGAGTGCTGATGGACGCGAACTCATGTGACTCCCGATCTGTTCGACCGCGGGCAGATACCAGCGGTGTGCTCGGGATTTGAGCGTAACCGACCTGTGCGCACAGCGCCCCGCTGCCAATGATCGTGGACTCGATTTGCGCTAGCTACCCCTATGCCCGCAGAATCAGAGTGCGTATTTCCTAGTCTCGGTGCTGTTGTTAGCCGCGGCTGTGGCGGGCAGGTTAGTGCTGAGTCTTAGGAGTACTTCTCCACGAAGTGACGCAGAATCAGAGCGGTCTTCTGATTACCCGTCCGGTGCCGACCCTCACTCACCAGCATGTCCAGGTCTCCAATCCCAAAGTCACCCGCGTCAGCGTAGGCCTCCATTTTCCGCGAGATCGCCTCCGCGTCAAGCTCCGGAGAGAACTGAACTCCGTATACGTTGTTGCCCTGCTTGAACATCTGGATTGGGCAGGCCGCAGACCAAGCCAGGCGCGTCGCCCCCTCCGGCAACTCACACAGTGACTCCGTATGAGTACCGTACGCAAGGAATTCCTCACCGATCCCCTCCAGGAGTGGCTCCTCACGTCCCTCCGGGGTCAGCGTGATCCGAGTGACTTCGGAAAGCTCTGGATTGTCGGACGTGACTTCCCCGCCCAGAGCGGCCGCCAGCGTGGTCATCGCAGTGCCGGTGGCAAGGAGTGGCACTCCCGCTTCCAGCGCCTGCTCAAAGAAACTCTTCAGTTCTTCAGTAACCCACAGCTGGGTCTTCGACTTGGCGGACGAAAGGGTGGTGTTGCCGTACGGAGAACCGGCCACCAGAACACCCGCGAATTCTTCGAAGTTGACGGGTGGGAGGCCCAGGAGATCAAACTCCGCGAGCTCTAGGTCATCCTGGTCTAAGCCAGTCGAACGCAAATACGCCTGGTATTCACTAACCAGAGCTTCTTCTTCAGGGCGGGTCGACACCAACAGGAACGGTTTCATGTGTTCAGTCTAATCAAATACGGCTCCCCAAGGGGCCAGCCGATTCAAACACGCACCAGGTGCTTGTCGAACCCCACGTTACTGAGCATCTCCTCGGCCGCTTCCGACGACCACGCCGTTACCTCAGCGCCTGGGACGAACCCGGGTGGAAGGCTTTGCGTCTGCAGCTTCTGCAGCACGAAGCTTCGGGCGCCCCGCTCAAAGCACCAGTCGGCGACCTGCCGGGCGTAGTCCAGACCGCCCTTCCACAGAGTAAACCTGATTTCGTAGTCAATCCCCGACTCGACGAGTACTCTGAGTGACTCCTCCGCTTTTGTCGCTGACACGGAAGGTCCCGCGACCTCGGCATAGTCCGCGGGGAGTGCCTTAATGTCCATGCCCACCCAGTCGAACAGCCGTTCATCCAAAAGCCGTCGGAATGTGGCGGGGTACGCACCGGCTGTATGCAGTCCCACTTGGAACCCCATGCTTTTCACTTGCCGGGCTGCGTCGACCAGGGCGGGCTGGCGGGTCGCTTCCCCGCCAGAAAAGACCACGCCGTCCAGCAGGCCCTGACGCCTTTTCAGCAGGCCCAGAACCTGCTCCCAAGCGACCTGACCAGGGGCTTTCGGATCCAAGATCCCAAAGTTATGGCAGTACGGGCACGACCACGGGCAGCCTTGAAGGAACAGGACCGCCGCCAGCTTGCCGGGCCAGTCCACGGTGGAAAGTGGTTGCACACCGGCTATGGCCAGCCCCGCCGCCTTCGAGGCGGGGCTGATCCTAGATGGACTCGCCGCGGTCACTGAGCAACCGGGGCGAACGCGGAGATCAACTCTCCGTGCTCACCGGCGGCGGACTCGGTGAACGGGGTGCGCTCCGCGTACTCCCCCTTCTTGCCCACGTTGAACGACTTGACCGGGCGGAAGTAACCCATCACGCGGGTCCAGACCTCGCACTCCTGTGGTTCCGCTTCTGGACGGGACGCGGCGCACTTGGGGCAGGTGAAATTCTCACCAGCCAGGTAGCCGTGCACCGGGCAGATGGAGAACGTCGGCGTAATGGTTATGTAGGGAACCTTGAACGCGGTCAGTGAGCGGCGCACCAGCTTCTTGCAGGCTTCGGCGTCGCTGATTCGCTCCCCCATGTAAAGGTGTAGGACCGTGCCGCCGGTGTACTTGCCCTGCAGGACTTCCTGTTCCTCCAGTGCCTGGTAGGGGTCATCTGTGTGACCTACCGGCAGCTGAGAGGAGTTGGTGTAGAACGGCTGCTCGTCCGTGCCTGCCTGAAGGATTCCCGGGTAGTGCTTCCGATCTTCTTTCGCGAAACGGTAAGTGGTCCCTTCAGCCGGAGTGGCCTCAAGGTTGTAGAGGTGACCCGTCTTCTCCTGGAGTTCCACCATCCTGTCCCGAATGTGATCCAAGATCGTTACGGACATATCGAATCCAAACTTGTCGGTAATGTCGGCTTGATCGTCCGTGAAGTTACGGACCATCTCATTCATGCCGTTTACCCCAATAGTGGAGAAATGGTTATCGAGCGTCCCCAGGTAGCGCTTGGAGAAGGGGTACAGGCCGCCATCCATGTTTTGCTGCACCACAACACGCTTTGCTTCCAGGGTGCCTGCCGCAACGTCAATCAGCTGGTCAAGTTCCTCCATTAGGCCGCCCATGTCCCCTTTGAATCGGTACCCGAGGCGAGCCATGTTTATCGTCACCACACCAATTGACCCGGTCAGTTCAGCGGAGCCAAAAAGTCCATTCCCACGCTTCAACAGCTCCCTCAGGTCCAGCTGCAGTCGGCAGCACATGGAGCGGACGTCCCCCGGGTCAAGGTCCGAGTTCAAGAAGTTCTGGAAGTAGGGCAGGCCGTACTTCGCTGTCATTTCAAAGAGAGCATCTACATTCTTCCCCTCCCAATCAAAGTCAGGGGTGATGTTGTACGTGGGAATAGGGAAGGTGAAAACTCGCCCGTCAGCGTCACCCTCTGTCATCACGTCGATGAACGCCTGGTTGATAACGTCCATTTCCTCTTGGAGGTCCCCGTAGGTGAAATCGCAAACCTCATCTCCAATGAGAGGACGCTCGTCACGCAGGTCTTCCGGGCACGTCCAGTCAAAAGTCAGGTTTGTAAACGGACACTGGCTGCCCCACCTGCTAGAGACGTTCAGGTTAAAGATCAGCTCCTGCATCTGCTGCTTCACTTCGTCGTACGTCATGCTATCCAGGCGGACAAAAGGTGCCATGTAGGTGTCGAAGCTAGAGAAAGCCTGCGCACCGGCCCACTCGTTTTGGAGAGTACCCAGGAAGTTCACGATCTGCCCGGTGGCGGACGAGAAGTGCTTCGGCGGCGTGGAGGCGATCGCACCCGGGACCCCATTGAAACCTTCTTCCAGGAGACGCCTCAGAGACCAGCCCGCGCAGTACCCAGAGAACATGTCCAGGTCGTGAATGTGAATGTCGCCGTTTCGGTGCGCCTGGCCAGCACGCGGAGTGTAAATCTTTTCCAGCCAGTAGTTCGCAATGATTTTGCCCGCAGAGTTCAAGATCATGCCGCCGAGGGAGTACCCCTGGTTTGCGTTCGCGTTGACGCGCCAATCCGCCTCCTGCAGGTATTCGTCCACCGTGCCAAGGGCATCCACATCGTAGCGGGTCATCTGTGCTCCTTCACTGCAATAAACCTGAGAAATCCCGGCGCCTTAAGCAACCTGATTTCAAGTCATAAGTTCTGTTTTGTCTGCGTTCTGGGCGTCCACTCAAATTGAGCGAACAGTGACCACAATACCTACATGTAGTAGTCCGCGCACATACGACACACCGCATATTGGGGTTGAGGCAAACTTCCTTACAGGACTATTGTCCCCCACCAAGGCGATCCAGTCCGACAAATATCGTCCCCGCCAAACCGGTGGGCAACAAGAAAGTCGCTACAGCCATTAGAGTGCTGACGGCGCTGCCGCGAGATGCCAGCGCATAGATTTCCGTCATAGAAAGTGGGACACCGATCCGCGAGGAATACGCTGCCGCAGCGGCCGCATAGAGGCCCAGTCCGACCACAAGGGCACCCCACGCGGCAGCGTGCAGTGCGTTAGAAAGCTGAGACGGATCGACCCTCCTAATCTCAGCCGGCGCGGCCAGGAACCCCCACAGCGTGACAATCAGGAGAGCCGCCAAGACGTCGGAGAGCCGATGCCAACCCTGGGAAATGACCATTAGGGACATGAGTGAGGTCCACGCCCACCCAAAAGCCGCAAAGAAGGAGCGTGCGCGGTGCGGCGCAACCATCACCATCGCAAATGAAATGGCCGCCGCGTACGCCACGTGTCCGGAGGGGAAAGAGTTGGGCAGTGACACGCCAACCTCTAACTCGGGTCTGGTCAGAACCTTTTTCAGAAGCTGCGCAGTCACATTCGCCGCGCCTACAACAACCAGCGAACGAACAGCCAGAGCAGCTCTGCGTCGCACCACCGCGGTCGCGACAACGACAAGCGACATGACGACAAGTGCCGGCACGGAAACCAAGCTTTGGAGACGCGACAACGCGAACGGAAACCACTGCGATCCAGCGGCTAGCGACTCCATTGAAAGGTTGTCAAGATTCTGCCCAGGAACCGTGTACAGAGAAACATACGTGAGAAATATGAGGCCGATGAACGCGGCCCCCACAGCCACGGAGCGCCGCCGCCGCGCGGCGGCCTGGAACCCGCTGGGCACCTGAAAACCCATCGCGTCCCCCTCACCGGCCCTGGGGCCTGCACCCATAGTAATACCGGGTAGGCCAAATTCTCGGCATAACCTGCATCAATGAGCGCGGAGCAAACCGGTGCACTAATGTGGGTTGAACACGGGAAGGAAGCGGAGATGACACTGCCGGGCCCTCTGACCTTGCCGCAGGTGTTCCCCCTGCTACAGCGTCACTATCTGGAGGTTCTCTCAGAGGAGAGACAAGCTTGGACCCTGTCCGCCCACAACGCCAGATACGTGTTCAGCTCTGAACACGAAGGCGTGTTTCTAATTCGCGGGCAGTGGCACGGTTCGACGGCTGATAATGAGCTTTTTGCGCGCCTACGACTGGTCATTACGGAGTGTAATTCGCGCTACGCCTTTCCGAAGGCATACCTGTGGCCGCTACCCGAGTCGGGGCGTTATGGACTAGCCGCCGAAGGGTGCCTGCTTACCAACCATGCTCCAACCGAAGAGCAGTTCTACTACTTCTTGGACACGGTCCTGACCGCGGCAGCCCAGTTCTTTAGGGACGCCGATCGGAAGCTTCCTGAACTCGTCACCTGGGACGGTGCGGCATGAGACCACCGCTTGGCGTTCTTCCTTCCGCCGATGCTCCAACGGATGTCACGATTGAGCGGATCGCCCACAAGCTTGAGGAGCAGGGCCATGCCGTGCAACAACGCGACCAAGACTCTCCCCTGCAGCTAGAAACGAAAGGACGCAAGCTCACGGTAAGGGTTCACCGCAGCAGCGGAATCCTGTCTGTACGTGGGCAGTGGGAGACAGGATTGCCGTTCGACCAGGTTGAATACTCTCTCTTCGCGGCAACCGACTCCTGGAACCGCAGGAACCTTTTTCCCACCCTGTACACCATGGAAGACGCTGACGGGGCGGCCATAGTCTTCGCCGACTTCTCTGCCCTGATCGGAGCAGGGATGCACGACGCCCATTTGGACGAGGTACTGTCCGTGGGAGTCGAACAGGGTGCCCGCGCCCTCTCTTACCTGAGAGGCGCAGCGAACAGTGTCCTTGGACTTGGTGAGACGGACAGGTGAGCGAATCGCTTGCTCGGCGTCTGGAAGACTCTCTCACCCAAGCTGGCGGACCGCGCGGCCCCGAGCCATTTACCGAAAAACAGCTGCTCCACGTCGAGCGGATCCCCGAACGAGAAGAGCAGCTGGCAGCTTGGCCATCCTGGGTCCACCCCACGGTTGTCGCAGCCTACGCCACTACAGGGGCCACAGAGCTGTGGACACACCAGGCAGCTGGGCTGGATGGTCTTAGATCTGGACACGATGTCGTTGTGGCTACTGGCACCGGTTCCGGAAAATCCCTTGTTGCATGGACTCCAATCCTGTCGGACCTTGGCGACTACTTAGACCACGCTGACACTGAGCGTGGGCTTCTTCTTTCTGAGCTAAGACACCGTCCAACCACCCTCTACCTTGCACCCACAAAAGCCCTGGCTGCCGACCAGCTGGAGCACCTAAACCGTCTGACGGAAAACCTTCCGTGGCCAGCCCGCATAAGCACCGCCGACGGTGACACCACCCGCGAAGTGAAAGACTGGGCCCGCGCACACGCCGACCTTCTTCTTTCCAACCCCGACTACCTGCACCACGTGCTCTTACCGGGGCACGCCCGGTGGGTGCGGTTCCTTTCTTCTCTTCGGTACGTGGTGATTGATGAACTGCACTACTGGCGCGGACTCACCGGGGCGCACGTCGCGATGGTGCTCAGGCGCCTACAGCGGCTTGCCCGACACTACGGAGCGGACCCGCAGTTCATCATGCTCTCCGCAACCATAAGCAACCCGGAGGAACTCGGCCAACACCTCACCGGGCGACGCAAAGTGCTCCCCGTTGCAGAGGATGGCTCCCCCCGCGGAGCCCGACAAGTTTTCTTATGGCAGCCGGGTGTTCGCGAGGACCCGGAGCCTGACACGGACGATGACATGTCGGAATCTCTCCTGCAGGAACTGCGAATATCAGCGAACACAGAGGCCGCCTCATTGAGCTCGAAAATGGTGGAACAGGGAGCCAAGGTCCTTACCTTTGTTCGCTCCCGGCGCGCCGCGGAAACCGTAGCTGCTCAGATCCAAGACAGGCTCAGCTGGATGGGGTGGGCGAGAGAGCAGCCAGCGGCGGCCTACAGGGGCGGACTACTACCCGAAGAGCGCAGGGAGCTAGAAGAAGAGCTGCGCACGGGCCGCATTCGCTCATTGGCGACGACGAACGCACTGGAGCTCGGGATCGATATCTCCGGTTTGGACGCAACGATAACAGCCGGGTGGCCCGGCTCACGCGCGTCGCTTTTTCAGCAGATGGGAAGGGCCGGACGCGCCGGCGAGGAAGGAACCAGCGTGTTCATAGCTGCTGACAATCCGCTAGACACCTACCTGGTCCATCATCCGCAAGAAATCTTCGACGATGCTGAAGCGATCATTGTGGACACTGAAAACCCCTGGGTTATTTCGCCTCACCTATGCGCAGCTGCCGCGGAGTTGCCCCTGGAGCGCCGCGAGCTTTCCGGTTTTGGTCTGCGCGACGACCGGCTACCTCAAAGCCTGGTACAGCAGGATTATCTTAGGGAACGCCCGGGCGGCTGGGTTTGGAACGCTACCCTCCAAGAGCGTCCCTCCTCTCTAACCAATCTGCGTGGGGAAGGTCAGGACGTGCAGATTGTGGAGGTGGAGACCGCGGGGATAATCGGGACGGTTCCCGCAGACAGAGCCGATGCCGAACTCTTCCCAGACGCGATATACGTGCACCAGGGCGACACATACCACGTGTTGGAGTTGACCGATTTCACCAGCGACCAGGAGCAGCGAATCGCGGTCGTGGAAAAGGTTCGAACTAGGTTCCGCACCCAGACTGGGACGCACAAATCGGCGCGCATACTGGACACGGCTAAGACGTGGACATCCCGAGACAAGCTCGTTGAGTGGAACTACGGAGCGGTCGAGGTGGGCGAACGAGTGACCGACTATGACCTTCTCCGTCTACCGGGATTGGAGTTCATTTCCAATCACGAGCTGGCTCTACCGGAACGTTTCCTCCCCACCACGGGGGTCTGGTACACACTCACACCGCGCGCTCTTATAGAAGCGGGGATCAGCACAGAGGACCTGCCCGGAGCCTTACACGCTGCAGAGCATGCGGCCATTGGCATGTTGCCGCTCATGGCCACCTGTGATCGGGGGGACCTTGGCGGCCTGTCAATTCCAGAGCACACGCAAACACACATGCCCACAGTTTTTGTACACGACGCCTATGCCGGGGGAGCTGGCTATGCCCGTTTCGGTTACGAGAACGCTCGCAAGTGGATGGACCTCACCCTGAGCACGGTTACCCAATGCGGGTGCGAGTCCGGCTGCCCCTCCTGTATCCAGTCCCCAAGATGCGGAAACCGGAATCATCCTCTTTCCAAGGAAGGCGCGGTGAAGCTACTCGAGTTCCTTAGAGACCGGTCACCCACCCTTACCTGAACGCGTCGTCAGGCCCAGCCCGAGCGCGCGCCTCAACTGAGACTCCTGGAAGCCCCAAAGGTGAAAACGGGGCCACGCGGATGCGAACCACGACTCGTAGATCCCCGCCCACTTCTTCGCATAAGGGCACCTCTGCCCCGTTTTCTTGCGCAACCCGCGACGCCGTCGAACAGGGAACGTCCGCGCCCGTCCCCGGTGCCAACAGAGCTGAGGGAGAGATTTGCGCACCCGCGAGGGCACTCAGGTCCGCAACCGCCTGCACCCGCACCTTCTGGCTGTGAATCGCACCAAGGTAAATCCCCAGAGCGGCCAACAAAGTAACGACTAGGATCGCACCAAGGACCGCCAGTGTTGCGCTGCCCTCTTCTAACTCTTTCATGGCTGCATCAGCGGTTCGCGCAGTGTTTTCACTGAGCATTCCAGCGCACCAAGCGGCGGACCAGCGAAGCTTGCCGTCCCAGTCACCTGCACCCATCCCCCACTTTCGCTAACGCTTACCGTCCCGCCAGCTGGCAGTGAAACCGCGGCGGCCCCGCCGCTGTCGCCAATGGCGGCTAGGCGGGCGGCGTCCCGCGCCCCCTGGCACAGGGCGGCGTGGGTACGGACCGCACCTAGACCCAGCAATACCAGCGCGAAGACTGCCAGCAGAGAAACAAGTGCCAAGGCCATTTCGACAGTCACCATCCCTTGCTCCGCGCGGGTCCCACGGGCTGGACTCTCCGCCTTACTCACAAGGAGAGCGCCGACTGGATGATGCTGTTGATCATTGCCTTCACTCCGCCCGACTTCAGTACCGCGATTAGAAGCCCAGCAAATCCTGCCGTCGCTATTGCACCGATGGCATATTCAACGGTCGTGGATCCCTCCTCTGGATTCGCCCGTTTTTCGAGCCACGTTCCCAGGTCGACTTGGCGCCGTGTCAAAGCGCCAAGCGCCCGCTCCTGCAGACCGGTTCGTTCATGTTGCACTAGCATGTTTCCCTCATTTCCTTTTCTTCCAGGTTTCCCCAGTCGGCGAGCCGTCCGGCCCACGATCCAAGCATGTATCTGAGAACGAACCGACCACAGCCGCCACAGATCAGACTGTGGGTAACCGGCGCGTAGCAACATGGGGATAAGGGAGCAGCATGGAGACGCGAAAGACGCACGCCTCTGCTTCCATAACTATGGGGGACCCCTCACGGGAGCAGTTGCCCATCCAGGATCGCGAATGCCACCGGAAGGATGCCAAGAAAAACAAAAGCCGGCAGTAAAAAAAGACCCAGAGGAACCACCAGCTGCACGCCGAGCTTCGCAGCTGACTGTTCCGCACGGGCCACCATCGCCTCCCTGCGCGACTGAGCCGCATGTTCCAGTAGGCGAAGCGGGGAGACTCCTTCTTCCCAGGCTGGCTGCAAGCTCCTCTGAAGCAAAGCCGTAGAGTCCGGCCGGCCTGCCCAGGCCTCCTGCCAGTTCGCATCCATCACCAACTCCGCCGCGATGCGACCCAACTCCGGACTGTGCTGAGCTTCCCCGAGCGAACGCAAGACTGTAGGGATGGACACTCCAGAACTCAGGCCACTGCGTGCCAGATCGCACAGAAGAGTTGCCTCTACTTCTCCTTCCACACGTCCCTGAGCTCGGTCCACCAGTCGGCTGCTAGCGGCTAATCCAGTCGCCAGGCTTCCCCCGCCAAGCACCAGCGCAACCCTGCCGATAGAGGAGGTGAGCAGCCATGTGAGCGTGCCAGCACCCAATAGTTGCCCGCCAACCAGCGCCAAGAGAGGCAGCCCCGCCAGTACGTACGCCGACAGGCGGGGACCAGTGAATGCTTGCTTCTGCACCGCCAGCGCCCGCGTGGATTGCGTGACGCTTTCGGCCATAACCTCCAATACTGCCGCCAGGGGCGCACCAACACTCTGGGAGAAGCGGGAAGCCTGAGCAAGAGCCCCAATCGCCCCGCGGGCCAGATCCGCGTCCTGGTTACGGAACCACGCAGGTTTCTTACGCAGAAGTTCCTCCAGGTTCAAGGGGGTTCCGTCCTCCCCCAAACCCAGGTAGGGCCCCGTACCCGAGTTCTCCCACATTCCCCGCCACGCGGAAGCAACGCTGGACCCGGCGCGCAGGCGCGCCGCAACCTCTAGACTCCAATGCCCAACTTCGTCGGCCGCCGGAGGTTTCGCGCGGAGCTTCCGCAACCGCGTAGCACCGTCGCCCCAAAAAGGTAAGGCCCCTTCATTTGGCGCTCCACTGCGTCGACGCAGTTCTTGCAGGAATTGGCGGCGCCGGTTAATAGTGGCCAGTACGGCCCACCCCGCAACCGCAAGCAGAAGTGCTAGCAGGGCTAGGAGAGCCTGTTCAGGCGACACTTGCATCATCTATCAGCTGAGGGAAGATCAGCGCCCCCGGGCCTGAAATGTAGGTTGGTTGGGAAGCAGATTCCGAACTAGCCCAACGCCAAGCGCTGGCCACCTTGATCTCTTTGCTTCCCGCAAACACGCCAATTTCCGCCACGCGTCGCCTGCTGTCCTGGCCCCGTTCCATGTGAACGATCATCTGAAAGGCCGTTGCTCCCTGTTTCTCAATGGCGTTCTCGTCAAGTCCTGCCAACGACCCTAAGGCGACCAGGCGGGCCGGAACCGAGCTCATGCTATTCGCGTGGATCGTCGTGAAGCCGCCCGTATGGCCGGTGTTCATAGCGGTGAGAACTTCCCTGATCTCGGCGCCCCGACACTCCCCTAGCACTAGGCGATCCGGCCTCATCCGGAGGGATGCCCGCACCAACTCCGAGAGGGTCACCGCGCCACTACCCTCTATGTTCGCCTGCCTTTCCTGTAGGTGGACAAGGTGTGGGTGGCCCACGAGTAGCTCGGTGACCTCTTCTATGCAGACAATTCTCTGATCGGGGGGCACTTCTCTGAGAAGCGCACCCAGGAGTGTAGTCTTACCAGCCCCGGTCGCCCCGCTAATTAGCATGGACAGCCGAGCTCTCACAGCCGCACCCAGTTTTTCTGCCAAATCCTTGCTAAGAGTTCCCCGGGCGACCAGTTCGTCCATGGTCATTCCCCCGGGCCGCAGAACTCTCAGGCTGATGATGGGACCATCCTTGGCTAGCGGCGGAAGCACCGCATGCATGCGCACGGTCTCCCCTAGGAACCCATCCACGAGAGGCGCAGAGTCGTCAAGTCTCTTTCCTGCGGCCGCCGCCATCTGCACGGCTAACCTACGGACCTGCCCAGTGTCCGCAAAGTCTCCCTCGACTCGCTCGCACCCCGATCCCCGGTCAACCCAGATCTGTGTGCCGTTTACTAGGACATCCGTGACTCCAGGTCCGCTGAGCAAGTTCAGTAGGCGCGTGTTCATACCAAGTTGGCCAGCGCGCAGCGACAGCCAGTCCTCGGCCCGCTTGCCTGCAGCGGCACCCAACTCAGAATGCTTGGTAACCGCCGCGGACACCCCCATCCCAGCCGCGATGTCGCGGCGCATTCGTGTCCTTGGCGATCCTCCGGTCAACGAGCTCCCTGCCACAGTTTCTCCCAGGTCTGCCGCCACACCTTCTTGGATTTACGCTTGCGGGGCTTACGCATCAGAGGGATGTCCCAATAGTCGGATATCAGTCGAAGCTGCTCCCCCGGCTTATTGGCGCAGATTAGGATGCCTGGCTGCCAGAGGCCTACGCCGGCCGTGAGAACGTTGACTAGGCGCAGGCAGTCACTGGTGCTGGCCCGGCCTACTAAAACTAGGCGGACCGGTCGTCCCCCCGCGGCTGCGCCCAACATCACCCCTTCAAGAGCCGGGCGCCAGACGCCCGCGTCCACTACCGTCTGTGCCTGAACCGCACCCAGCAGGTTCAAGACCCGGGGGTCCTCCACCATCACCGAGTCAGGCAGCTTAGACAGGACTCCGATCCTGCGACTCCCCCGCGTGGCAGTTCCAAACAGGTCCCCAAGGAGAGGTGGATCGTGCGGGTCCACACGGCCCCAATGCAAGTCGCTGTCCCCGACCTCCTGGTAGGGCGGGTTACCCGACGCATCCAAAAGCAGCGCTCCGCTAGCGTCCGCTAGTCCGGCGGCAACCACGGACGTACCCGCACCCCCCTGCCAGCCAGAGACAAACACCGTTCGGAGGCGGGTTTGATCACTCACCTTCATCCCGCCGGACAGCAGAACCTGAGCCAACTCCGGAGCCTGCGAAGGTAACCGCAGGTCCGCGTGCGCCGAGGATTCGCTCACGGTGATAGTGGGCGCTTCCGACTGAAGTTTCCGCGCGGTTTCGGGCTGGGCAAGGACCAGCGTTGCGTCACCTGGAACATCCCTATCGCAGATTCTTACTTCCACACCGACAAGATGTGCGATCTCTCCCACGGATTGCAGTAGGGAATCCGTCATCCCCACCGCGTAAACCCCCGGAGCTTCCTTGTATGTGGTCTCTTCCATGGCCCAATCACACGACCCGGGCCGGGCAGATTCAAACGGGTGTTCGCCGATCTGTGGAAATCTTGCAATCTGGAACTTGTGGAAAACTCAGTGGCCGCAGGAAAGTCTAGACGGGCCGGCCTGCTTGAACATGACGCGCTACCTGCTGGCCTACCTCGGCGCCCCTAACCAAGGTCTCCGCAAAGAACTCTTTCCACGGTCGCCAGTCCCCTCGCTCGATCGCGCTGAGGGATGCCTCGTACCCAGCTCTCTGCCCCAAAGGATGAGCGGACAGAACACTCGCTCCGGTCGGCTCGACCCCGCGGGAAGAAAGAATCCACTTGGCGACCAGGATTCCCGTCAGTTGGTTGCCATGAGGGAAAGGAGACTCAAGTGTCAACAGCGCCCAGGCCCTCCCCGCGGACTCGAGAGCGCTCAGGCGCGGGGCTTCGATTGCCCGCAACACATCTGCCCACCGCACCGGCTCTTCAGGAATAGCGACCTGCTCAACCCCGGCAATGCGACTGTGAACCAGCCCCGAACCGTACTGCCTCTGCACCTGGGCGATCACCTGCCGCAAGGGCGCGATGCCGACCCCGGAGGCTCCGCCGGGACCAGGATTCAGGCGAGGCAGCCGGCGCGTCACGCTCCATGCGGCCTTCCATGCCCCCACCGCCACCGCTAGGTCGGGATCCAGAACCTCCGGGGCGCGCAAATCCCGCACTGTATCTCGAAGCACTTCCGGGTCGACGCGAGCGCCCTCCAGAAGAGCCAAGCCCGCGGCCTCACGCACGGTTGCTTCCGCCCGGGCCTCCTCTGACCTGCGTCTGAGGCCCTCAGCGAATCGGAGTTCGGCGCACGCAGCGTGCACCCGGTCCTGCAGTGTCTCTCCCGGCACGGGCCCTCCCGCCCATTGATCAAGCCGGACCGCAACGGACCAGCCTGGAACAAATCGGCTCAGATCGAGTTAGATCAGACAAGTCTAAGCGGATCTGCGGACTGCAGGAGCTAGCGCGATAGTGTTGGAACATGGAAACACACCAGAACGCCAACGGATGGGACTCTGCACCCGGCGAGGCTGCGTTGTTCCCATCCGACAGATTGTTCGACTTTCCAGTTTCTACGGCTCCAAGCGTCAAGAGCAGCCTGCGGGAGGCGCTGGTTTCATTTGTGCTCACTCCCGCAGCCCTGATTGCTCTGCTGATAAGTTCGAACAGTTTGCTGGCCTGGGCTGCATTTGGTCAGCCCCTGTCTTCTCCCGAAGCCGCTATGGGCCTTGCGGTCGCAGCGTTGCTGCTGGCACGCGTCGGCAAATCTGCCACTCAGACAATGAGCGGGATCTTTGTGGCGGCCATGTGGTCGCTGGTGGCTGTA
Source organism: uncultured Actinomyces sp. (assembly GCA_964345535.1). Lineage (GTDB taxonomy): Bacteria > Actinomycetota > Actinomycetes > Actinomycetales > Actinomycetaceae > Scrofimicrobium. The sequence goes on from CAYFRG010000005.1 coordinate 70,564, forward strand.
CTTCCCTACTCCCTGGGCCTTGCCCAGGCCTACAACCAGATCCGGTCCGGCGGACTGGGATCTGTCGCAGTTAGGTCTTCAGTGGCCCAACTGGTCCTTCCCAGCGCCTGGAGCGGATTCCCGTTTCTAATCCTTGCCGTCACGCTGGGAGCACTGGCCGCCGCTGGGATCGCGCGCCACAAAAGGGTCCACCCCTCCAGCGCTAGAGTTCGCGCACACCAAAGTAGAGCAGCCGGGATTCTGGCTCTTCTGGCCATCATGGTCATCTGGCTGACCGCCCTGGAACTGGCACCCGCTGAGATTTCCGAAATTGCCGTGTACGGCGTCCCCGCCTTGGGCCTGACCGAAGTCAGCCCGCTCGGCATACTCCTACTCGCAATCGGACTGTTCGCCTTGGCAACATCCGCAGGCTGGGGAGCGCTGACCACAGCTGCTCTAACAGCTCTGCTACTGGCCTTTCCTGCACTGCTGCTCTTCCCGGTTTCCAGCTCCCTGGGCGGCGCGGTCGCTGCACCGGGGGAGCCGCTGGCGACGTCTCTAGCATTGGCTGCCCCCGTTGTCGGGAGCGTAGCGATTGTGCTCATCTCGCTGGTTTGGGCACTTCACTGGGTGCAGAGTCCACCGACCCCCGCTGCCCAGGATCCAGTCTAACGGCATGTTCTGCGCAGTTTCCTGGCCGCGGCACGTTAGGTTAGCAGTGAAAACAGGAGGCGTCCCATGAACGACAAAAATCGCGAAGAACCCGATCTGGAACCGGTGGAAGCGGTAGAAACTGACTTCGCCGACCTTGAAATCGAACCCGACGGTATCGACGAAGGTGAAGAAATCGTGGTGGGCGCGCCCGAGCCATCCGAGGGCACCTCCATTTCTGGATTTGAAGACCTGACTGAGGAAACCTCTGTGATTGACGCAGGTTTTGCATCGGCCTCCATGCCGCAGGAGCTTCCGGAAGATCAAGAACTCGAGGAAATCGAGGAGATAAGAGAAATAGAAGTGGGGGACGAAGACGTCACCACTCGAATGAGTGCGGAAGAAATCATTCCTGAAGACTCCGCAGAAACCGGAGTCATCCGCAAGTCTTTGTTCGACCCCGTTGCCCCGGAAGAGGAAACGCAGTACGTTCCCGTCACGGGTCCTCAGGGTGGGGCCCCAACCGCGACCCAGCCGATGACAACTCCCGCCTTGCCGATTCCCGCGCCAGAGCTGTCCGCATCCGATAGCTCGATTCTGGCAGGAGCAACGATTCTTCCGGAGGTACCGTCCCGGGCACCCAGCCGCTGGCTGAGCGCGATCGCCTACGTGCTGTTAGTACCGCTCACCTGGTACCTTTTGGCGGATTCCGGGGGACGCTTCCTAATCTCCACAGATTCTCCCTGGACCACGGGACGGCTGAACTTGGCCGCCCTGGGAGAGTTTGCGGGGGGCATCGCCCTCCTAGCCGTCCTAGCAATAGTCGCCGCCAACTCCAGCTTGGGCCTGTACATTGCGGGGGCGATTCTCCTGGTACTGGGTACGCCCTTCCTGTTTGTTCCAGAGATCACGGCACAGTTTCTGGAAACCTACGTTGCTCCGCCGCTTGAGCGCCTTGGCGGGCTCGGCGGCAACCTGGCCTATTACCTGGAGTTCACAGGCGCAACTGGGATCCTGTTCGGTGTTGGCTTCTCCATGATCGCGTTCGGGTGGGTAATAACACGGGTCCGCCGAACCGGACGGTCGGAGGAAGCCCTCAGAGTCGAGGTTGTCGAGGTGAATCCGGAGGGACTGCGGGCACGCTGGGCGAAGAAGGCTTCTTCGAACTAGTACATATTCGCGCCAATCAAAACGGAGGAACCACAGTTGCAACCACCCGTTGCCGCGGTACGCGAACCTGGACCCTGGACTCACCAGGACGTCAGCGCCGCGGGTGCTTCGTTCCACGTGGCATCAAGCGGAGAGGGGCCACATGCCGTCCTTCTGCTGCACGACTTCCCCATGTACTGGTGGCAGTGGAGACATCAGCTTCCCACCTTAGCTAGCGCGGGCCACCGTGCTGTTGCAATGGACCTACGCGGATTTGGGGGGTCCGATTACCAGCCCGGTGATGTGGACCTTTCGCGCTTAGCCACAGATGTCTCGGCCACCGCGCAATCTCTTGGGATTACCAGCTACACCCTGGTCGGCGCGGGAATGGGCGGGACTGTGGGGTGGATGGTCGCAGCAAGCGGGGATGCTGGGCTGCATTCGCTGATCACCGTGGGCTCGCCGCATCCGCGCGCCCGCACCAGCAAACGGAGGAGTCGCACACGCGGCGAGTATTGGCGCAACCCCCCTGGCGGCCCCCGCTCTCTTCAGGACGGAGCACTGGTCGCGGAGCTCCTCCCCCGGTGGGCGGCTCCGCAAAACAGGACTCTCATGGAGAATCTAGTCGAGGTCTATTCGGCACCTATGGAACGACATTTCGCAGCGGAATCCGCGTGGGAGACGCTCCGTGGAACCCGAAAGCTGCGCGCGTCAGAAAAAAGGGCCCTGACAAAACGCGTGGAAGTGCCTGTTTGGACTGTGCGCGGAAGCGCGGACAAGTATTGCCGTGCCCAAGACTTGGCAGAGACCCAGGAGTTTGCGGTCCCACAAGTGAGGCACTTCGAAGTCGATGGGAGCGGCCATTTCGTCTCAGAAGAACGGCCAGAGGCCCTCACGGAGATCCTACTGCAGCACTTAGAAGCTACCCTCTAGGGTCCTACCCAATGATCTTGGGACAGATGTCCTGTAGAAAACACTCTTCACAAAGAGGTTTGCGTGCCCCGCAGTATTCTCTTCCGAGCAGAATCAGTTGGTGGGACAGAGTTGTCCAGGGGGCATCCGGAAGCAGGTGACGTAGTTCTTCCTCGACGCGAAGTGGGGCGGTCTTATCCGTCCACCCCAAGCGTCGAGTTACACGCCCCAGATGCGTGTCCACGGTGATCTCTTCCAGTCCGAACCAGTTTCCGAGGACAACGTTTGCCGTTTTTCTTCCCACCCCCGGAACCAGGACCAGCTCGTCCCGGGTCGAAGGGACCTGGCCTCCATGCTCGTGGACAAGGTGCCGACCCAACCGAACCAGCTGGTCCGCACGGCGCTCCCCCATCCCCAGTGGATGGATGACACCTTCCACATCTGCACGATCGGCTCCGGCAAGCGATGCGGCATCAGGGTACTTGGCAAATAGGCGCGGCGTCACCAGGTTCACCCGCACGTCAGTCGTTTGGGCGGACAGGACCGTTGCCACCAGCAGCTCAAACACGGTCGTAAAGTCGAGCGCGCTCTTCGCGTTTGGATAGTACTCATCCAAGCGCACTTCCACCCGGTGAGCTTGCTCGCGGCGCGCGGCAAGGCCCAAATGATCCTCGCTCATGGACAAGAGCATACCGACCGGCCCCCCGGGCCCCACGAAGGACCCCAAGAGTCGACTGTGTCCCTAGGGAAAAGACGCCTAGTTCGGCTAGACTCGAAGTGAAGTAAAGGTTCCTTGCCGCAACCGGCCGGACCTTCTCCGAGCTTATTTGAATGCAGAAATGGAGTTGGAGCAGATGAGCATTGATGATCAGTTCATTAGCCGTGTTCCCCTGTTTGCCGGGCTTAATGAGGAACAGTACGCGGCGCTGGCGGCCCGCACGGGGACAACGTCCCTTCGTCGCGGTGAGGTCCTTTTCGAAGAGGGCGAACGCGGCGACCGTCTCTACATAGTCACTGAGGGCAAAATAAAGCTGGGGCACACGTCCGAAGACGGCCGGGAATCTCTGCTGGCCATCCTTGGGCCCGGCGAGATCATAGGTGAGCTGACGCTCTTTGACCCGGGGCCCCGCTCCACCACCGCTACGGCTGTTTCCCCCGTATCCATGCTGGTCTTGGAGCATCGGGACCTTATGGAAGTCCTAGACGTTAACCCGGACTTGGCGAAGCACATGCTCCGCGCGTTGGCCCAACGGCTGCGTCGCACCAACGAATCACTGTCCGACCTTGTGTTCTCTGACGTACCCGGCCGCGTCGCCAAGGCTCTTCTGGACCTGTCCGACCGGTTTGGCACAACCACAGACACCGGCGTACACGTACCCCACGACCTGACTCAGGAAGAGCTGGCCCAGCTGGTTGGAGCTTCCCGCGAGACGGTAAACAAGTCCCTGGCCGACTTCGTGTCCCGCGGCTGGATCCGTCTGGAAGGCCGTGCGGTAACACTGCTGGATGTGGACCGCTTGGCTCGAAGGGCCCGGTAGCCACAGGAATCCCAATCGTAACCGAGTCGGCTCCTCACCCTGCAGGTTGAGGAGCCGACTCTTTTGCTTGTTCGTTAGGCTTTCTGACGTTTCAGGTAAGCAACCAGGTTGTCAGAGCCCGCGGGGCCTGGAACAACCTGCACCAATTCCCAGCCGTCCTCACCCCACTGATCCAGAATTGCCTTCGTTGCGTGAATAAGTAGCGGTATCGTTGCGTATTCCCATTTAGTCATGCCCCAATTGTAGCGGGGACACGCAGAGGAGCTAGGCGCAGCTGCGGACGCGGGCCAATACCCGGGGAACCAGGGGCTGGCGGAGCTCTTCTGCTAGGGGGTCCTGCGAGGAGCGAAGCCAATGCATCCAGTCTTTGACCTCTCGGTAGTAGCGCAGCATGGCGCGCCGTTCGCGCTCCGTGAGGCCGCCCCACACCCCGAAATTAGACTGGTGCTGGAGAGCATCCGCTAAACATTCCAGCCGCACAGGACAGTTCAAACACTGGACACGCGCTTCACGCTGGGCAGCGCCCTGCACGAAAAGAGCGTCCGGCTCACCACCCGCACAGACGGCGTGATCAACCCAGTCGCGGTTAGTCACACCCACCGTCGCTGTCATTGCACCCTCCAAAACAGTTGTCCTGAGAAGATCCCACCCACTTCGATGTGAGAGATCGCCTTCGATTTGGACGCGTCACCTACCACGTTATCAGGTCTACTGGTTAGGCTATAAACCATGAAGCAGAATCCGAGGCGGCGCGGGGCACGAGCAAGTGCACCCAGCATGTCCATTTTCCAGTTTGGTGAGGTCGTAGGGACCTTCCTTGTCGTCGCCGCCCTGCTGGGCGTCCTGGCGGCAGGATTCTTTCTTCCGGTCGTCGGTGCGGCTGGCGCCGCGATCAAGGCTGCCCCTGCCTCGTTCGACGACATCCCGTCGGATCTGGAGCTGGTGACTCCCTCCGAAGAGTCGCGGATGCTAGACAAAAACGGACGTGTCATCACGCGCTTCTATTCGTCAAGGAGAATCGTCCTCGCTTCGGATCAGATTCCTGACGTCATGAAGGACGCAATCATCGCCGTCGAAGACCGGCGGTTCATGGACCACTACGGGGTTGACCCGGACGGTTTAGCTCGGGCGGCCCTGAACAACTTTCTACAAAAGCCAACTCAGGGCGCCTCGACAATCACCCAGCAGTATGTGAAAAACATGCTCGTAGAGCAGGGCATCCAGTCGGGCGACCAGGATCTAATTGACGACGCGCAGGAGCAGTCAACGGAACGGAAACTGCGTGAGGTCCGGTACGCGATGGGTTTGGAAGCCAGGATGACTAAGGATGAGATCCTCACCGGTTATCTGAACATCGCTCCTTTTGGCCCGACCGTCTACGGGGTGGAGGCCGCCTCTCGAGCATATTTCTCTAAGTCAGCCAGCAAACTGACTGTTTCTGAAGCCGCACTCTTAGCGGGGATAACGAACTCTCCCGTGGAATACAACCCGCTGGTTTACCCAGAGGCAGCCCAGGAGCGGCGCGATTTTGTCTTGGAGAAAATGCTCGAAGAAGACAAGATCACCCAGAAGCAGTACGACAAAGCGGTGAAGCGCTCCGTTGAGAAGATGCTCGACCCGGATAACCGGAGCGAGGGATGCAACGGAGCCCGCGGTTCCATGGGGTACTTCTGCAACTACGCATTGGAGGAGTTCCTCTCTGACCCGGCATACGGAGAAGACAGGGGTGAACGCCTGCACCTTCTTGAAACGGGCGGCCTGGTCATTCGCACCACCATCGATCCTGCACTGCAGAAGGACGCGTACGATTCTGCTCGCGAAACAGTACCCATCAATGACAAGTCTGGGGTGAACACGGCGATCGTCTCGGTAGTCCCGGAAACCGGTCACATTGTTGCGATGGCCCAGAACACCAAGTTCGGCCCCACTACCGAAGAGAATCCTCGGAATACGGAAGTCAACTTCAACGCGTACGAGGATCACGGTGGGGGCACCGGTTTCCAACCGGGGTCGACGATGAAGATCTTCACCCTGGCGCAGTGGTTTGCCGAGGGTAAGGGTGCGTACGACACCGTCGGCTCCAACAACCGCGACTACGCTGAGGGGTCTCTCACCTGCAAGAACGATCCGAGCTACTACAGCACCTATTTCCGTTTCGATGACCTGCCCGGCAAAGACGGAGCCCACGCCGTATTGGACGTGATGAAGCTTTCAATTAACCAGGGCATAGCCTCGATGGCCACCAAGGTTGACTACTGCTCCATCTTTGACATCGCCGCGGCCGCGGGAGTCACTGACGGCAACGGAGACACACTGGACTACACCACGCCAACGCAGCTAATTGGCGGTGCCCAAGACGTGGCCCCGCTTACCATGGCGTCCGCCTACGCTACCTTCGCCAACGGAGGGGTGCGCTGCGACACCATGGCTCTAACCGAGGTCTCCGACCGTGACGGAAACACGATAAAAACGTACGAGCCAAACTGCGAGCGCACCATCACCGCAAAGGTAGCCGGGCAAGTTTCAACCGTCATGAAGATGGTCGCTAACTCCTACCCCTACCAGCTTGGCCGGGACGCCGCAGCAAAATCGGGGACGACAGACAATAACGCGAACACTTGGATGGTTGGGTACGTCCCGCAACTTGCCACGGCTGCGTGGGCTGGATACGCCTCTAACTCCTCTAAACCAGTTCAGGACATTGTCATCAACGGGACGTACTACTCCGAGGTTTACGGCGGAACGTTCGTCGGCCCCATGTGGGTTTCCTACATGGAGCGAGCGACGGAAGACATGACGGCAAAGTCCATTCCCGACGTTTGGATCGGAGACAAGCCGGTACCTGTCCAGCCGAAGAGCACCTCTAAGAAGTCAAGTTCGTCGAGCAGCAGTTCCAGTAGCAAGTCATCATCAAAGAATAAGTCCAATGACTAGCGACCCGCGCCGCCTGGCAAGTGCTTTCAGTGGCACCCTGGCTGACACCGGGCGCCGACCATCCGTGTTTTCCGCTCGGACCGTTGGGCTGATGCGTCGCGTGGCGCTTTCAGGAGCATTGGTAACCGGGGCGGGGATCGCTGCGCTTGGCTACGCACACCTTGAGACTCGCAGACCTGTGCTGCGCAAGTACCGGGCTGAAGTTCCTGCCCGACCGGGATTCAGCGGGTTACGAGTCCTGCACGTCTCCGACCTTCACATGTACCCGGGCAGAGAGTTCTTCAAGGACTTTTTCAAACACATCGTTGCGCGTGAAAGGATCGACATGGTCGTCTCCACTGGGGATAACCTTGCCGATCCAGATTCTCTGCCGGAGCTCCTTGCCGCATACGAACCGCTCCTACAGTTCCCGGGGGCGTTCGTACTCGGCTCGAACGACTACTACTCCCCGCTCAGCAAAAATTGGCTTAGCTACCTGCATCGGAAGGACCCCGAGACTGCGAAGGGACGTAGCCGCAGAGACCAACCCGACCTTCCCTGGCTGGAAATGGTTTCCCACTTCCGCAAGTCAGACTGGGTGGATCTCTCCAACCGCTCCGATCAGCTGGACGTTTCGGGTGTAACCGTGGCACTAACCGGTGTTGACGACCCTCACATACGCCGGGACCGCATGCCCACGCCGCCAGCCGCATGGTTCGACGACTCCTCAGTCCGACTGGGGCTCACGCACTCCCCTTACAGGCGGGTCCTTGACGGGATGGCTCTCAACCAGACCGACCTAATCTGCGCGGGCCACACGCACGGCGGACAGGTCCGCATTCCCGGGTTTGGTGCGCTTGTTACGAACAGTGACCTACCACGCAAGTACGCCAGTGGACTGCACCAGTGGAGCCCACCTGAGGTTCCCAACTCCAAGTCTTGGCTGCACGTGTCGGCTGGCCTGGGAAACTCTCCGTATGCTGCTGTTCGCTTTGATTGCCGCCCTGAGGTCTCCCTCATCGAACTGGTTCCGAGCAGCTGATAGCTCCCAAGCGGGCAGCAGAATCAGCTTCTTTTCGACGCGTAGTCCCAGCCAGGACTCCTAGTTTGGCCGGGCCGATACAGGCAGCTATACTGATTCTCGCGCCGGGGTGTGGCGCAGCTTGGTAGCGCGCTTCGTTCGGGACGAAGAGGTCG
>CAYFRG010000006.1:0-29408 GCA_964345535.1 uncultured Actinomyces sp.
CGCTGCGTCAGTGTGTAATAGCTCGGCCATCTGGTCTATGAAAGCGCCGGTGCCCCCCCGCACATGTGCCGTTCATCCGCTGCTCCGGAGAGGGGTGCAGGTACGTTAGCTTCGCATCTTCCCCGCCAAGCTCAATGACAACGTTCACGTCCGGGTGCAGTCTCCTGGTGGACTCAGCACCGGCAATGACTTCTTGCACGAAAGGTATCCCCAGTGCATCCGCGGCGGACAGCCCTCCCGACCCGGTGATCGCAGCCTGGACCCGCACACTCGGGAAAGCATGCTTTGTGTCGCGCAGAAGCAGACCCAACTCTCGGCGGACGTCGGCGTTGTGCCTGCGATAGTCCGAGAATACGACCTGGTTTCCATCCAAAAGGGCGCCTTTTACCGTCGTGGACCCAACGTCTATGCCCAACTGCAAGGGACCGCCGGAAGAATCCGAGCGATGACTTCTGCTTTCTTCGGCCAAAGACACCGTTTCTACCGCCACTTGACTGCTCCTTGCCTTGCCCTATTGCTTCTGCTTCGGAGCCTACGGAGTTTACAAACCATTTCTACAGTGTTGAAATTAGGAGAGGACTAGCTGAGATTACACGGGAAACCGGGACGCACACAACGAAGGAAGATGGAATTAGTGCATGACAATAGGCAACGCGGAGGTTCGGAAAATCTAGAGGGCCCCACGCGAGGCCCCCGGGGAAAACGGGGCGAAATCAAGGATTCGATCCTGACATCCGCACGAAAAGCATTCATCGCATCCGGATACGACGGCGCCACAATGAGGGAGATCGCTGGCGACGCTGGGTGCGACCCAGCCATGATCCCCTACTACTTCGGTTCCAAGCAGAAGCTCTTCCGTGAGTGCTTCGACCTTCCGGCTGACCCAGCGTCGCAAATCTTGGAACTCGTATTGGAAGACCCTGCCACCGCCGGGGAGAGAATCGTGCGCCACGCACTGGTGATGTACGAAGAGCACCTGACTGCGGAGACCATGCTGGCGCTGATGCATGCCCTAGCGACGGACGTGGTCACCAGTGAGCGCTTCCGCAGCTACATCCGGAGCGACGTGCTGGACAAAGTCGCCCAAACACTTGGAGCGGACCCGTCGGCCGCGGAACGCGTGGAGCTGACCATGGCCCAGATGTACGGTGTGGTCGCCATGCGGTATTTGGTGCGACTGGAGCCGCTTGCTTCCATGCCAAGGGAAAGCCTGGTCGAACAGCTTGGGCCCACCGTCCAAGCAAGCATCGATACGATGATCTCCGCGGCGCAGTCCCACCGAGCTGGGGACAACGAACCGTCTCGGTGACAATCCGACAGGTACGGCTCAGTCCGCTGTGCTCACTAATCGGTTGCGTTTCAAGGTCGTGCTGGCGCCGAGTTACTACCAGGGGAACTTGGACTCTTTTACGCGTCCGTCGGTGCCGCCCTCCCAGCCACGCCAGGACAGGACCAGGGATTTCCCTGTCGACGTGTTCCAGCAGCTCATTCCGGCCTCATACGAAGTGCAGGCAAACTTGCCAGATTTTGCCGAGGTTCCGAACGGCATGTTCGCGCCTGACCCCCAGCCTCCAACGGGCGTCTTATCACACGCTAGCGACGCTCCAGACTTCCCAAGTCGCAGAGTAGCTGGCCAGGAACCGCAAGTCTCGTACCCGTAGTCCGAGAAGTACTCCTCATACACCGAGCAGTACAGGACACCTTCGCGCACAGTACACGCGACGTTCCCGTTCGGATCCACCATGTACTTAGCCTTTTCGGCACCCTTCGGAGCCGGGTATTTGACGGTCGAGGTTTTCTTCGACTGTTTCTTTGTTTCGTCTTTCTTCGATTCTTTCCCCGTCTTCGCATCGCCTGACTGGTCCACGTCAAGGGAACCAGCAGACTGAGCATTAGCCGCGGGGTCAGCCTGGGAAATCCGTTTGGGTGAGGAGCCAAAGTTCAGGAAGGTGTATGCGGTCACGCCCACCAGGGATAGGGCGAACACAGTGAGCAGTGCGACGATAGCCATCTTTGCCCCGCGGTGTTCTCGCTGAGGCTTGGCCCGCACGTACACCACCCTCTGCGGCCCGGTAGTGGCGGGCTGCCACGCAGCTAATCCATCGGCGGTCGGTTCAGAAGAGTGTTCCTGACCGGCCTGCGGCGCGGCCTCATCCGAGGATGACACCGGATCTTCCTCCCGATCCTGAGGCGCCGGTTCTTCATGCCCAGCCAGCCATTCAAGCAATTCCGGATAGGCATTAGGGTGAGCTTCAATCTGAGTGCGTAACTCCGGATTCGAAGTGGCGATCTCATAAAGAAGCTCGGGGCTGGTCTGTGGATCTTCGACCGCTTTGCGCGCCTGCTCTGCGTTCACGCCAACTCCCTCCGCTCCCAAAACAGTTTAGCCCCGAAAAGACGGGGCTGCGAAGTACGCCGCAGATCAGGGTTAGCCGAGGGGCGAGGGTTGCTGCGAAGATCAGTTGCCCCGGCGATCCGCCGGAGGAATGATAGGATCGCGCGGACCAAAACCAGGTGGGGTCTGGGTGGCGCACCAAAGCGTGGGTGCCGCCACCTTGCCCGATAAAGGTACGGTGCCCGGTGCAGAGGAATAGCGTCGCCAGCAGAAAAGAAAAATCGCGCTGATCCAAGCCGTAACAGGGGCATCCGGCAAGCCCCAAGTGAAGCCGCCTTGTTTCAGTGCTTGAGTACAAACAATCTGAGTACGAACGGCCTGCGTCTAAACGGTGCGCCGGGGGGGACTTGAACCCCCACGTCCGAAGACACTGGAACCTAAATCCAGCGCGTCTGCCAATTCCGCCACCAGCGCGTGAGCCAGATTAGTCTACACCGAGGTTGCCCCAACCGGAAAACTGGCCGCACGGAGCTTTGACCTGTCCGAGCTTGCGCGGGTGATGGTGGCCTCCGCGACAACCTGGGTTCCGCGATATAGCACCATGGATTGACCCGAGGCGATCCCTCGAACCGGCTCCGCCAAGCGAAGCCTCACTTGGCCGCCTTCCAAAACTTCTAACTCGGAGACGACTGAGGGAACCCCGTGGGCACGCATCTGCACCGTGAGAACCTCCGGGCCTGGTTCCTGTAGGGACCGGCCAGCCATATCAGTCCCGAACGCCTCAACTGCGGCAAGGTCCACGGCAATCGAGTCCGAGTCGACCATCCAGACCGCGTCCTCCCCTAGCAGCGTGTCCACTGACAGAAGCTGTGAGGCTCCCACGATCACCTGATTGGACTCCGGACGCGTTTCCAAAACGTAGCGAGGTTTCCCGTCAGCCGCTGGCCGTTCGATGCGTAGCCCTTTTCGTTGACCAACGGTGAACTGGTAGTAGCCGGAGTGCTGCCCCAGCACGTTGCCTTCCGTGTCCAGGATTTCTCCCCGCTGCTCTCCAAGGTGGCCTCTCAAGAAGCCGGCCGTGTCCCCGTCAGGGATAAAGCAGATATCGTACGAATCCGGTTTGTTGGACACTCCCAGTCCGCGCCGGTCGGCTTCGCGGCGAACCCAGGCTTTATCGGGAGCGTCTCCAAGCGGGAGAATCACGCGGGAGAGTTCCTCTGGGCCTATTACGGCTAGCACGTACGACTGGTCCTTCTGCTCATCAAAACCGCGGTGCAACTCCGGGCCCTCTGCTCCGTCAATACGCCTGGCGTAGTGTCCCGTGCAAACCGCGTCAAATCCGAGGACCTTTGCGCGCTCCGCCAGTTCCCTGAACTTCACGAACTCGTTACACCGAACGCACGGGTTCGGAGTGTGGCCCGCTCTGTACTCGGAGACAAAATCGTCGATGACGGTTTCTTCAAACTCTTCAGCCAGGTCCCAAACATAGTAGGGAATACCAATGATCTCCGCCGCCCGCGCGGCGTCAGCAGAGTCCTCCACGGAACAGCACCCTCGGGCCCCTACCCTGCAAGACTGAGGCTCCGCGGACAGCGCCATGTGAACACCAGTCACCTGGTGTCCGGCCTCAACTGCCAGCGCAGCGGCAACAGCGGAATCTACTCCGCCGGACAGTGCTGCCAGTACTCTCATCGGTTCCTCCCATCCATAAGCTGTGCTGCCTTCAGCGCCCCGGGAAGGGCACCCAGAAATCGATCAATGTCATCCTTCCCGGTTTCCGGGCCGAAAGACACCCGCAAAACACCCAGCGCCTGCTCCTGCGTGCGGCCCATCCTCAGCAGGATCTCGCTGGGCCTAGTGACCCCGGCGTGGCACGCGGAGCCCGCGGAGACCAACACGCCTTCCTGGTCCATCATCAGCAACAGGACTTCGGGGGACGCCGTCGGTAAGCTCAGGTGAACTATCCCGGGGGCCGCTGCAGCGTCCGATGTGGCGTGCACGCCTGCGGGAAGCCCGCCCAGAAGGCGCCCGCGCAAGGCTTGATGCGCGTGAGTTGTTTCGGAAAGCGCGCTAACAGACTCTTCCAGGGCAGCCGCAAACGCCGCCGCGCCAGCCACGTCCTGCGTGCCCGAACGGAATTTTCGTTCCTGGCCCCCGCCCTCCCTGTCAGTGAGGATCTCCACCCCACGCCTAACCACCAGCGCTCCAATCCCGACTGGGCCGCCGACCTTATGTCCGCTAAGAGTGAGCAGGTCCACGCCAAGTTGGCCGTAATCCACTGGGATCCGGCCAACAGCCTGCGCTGCGTCCGTGTGCACGGGGGCCGCGCCCCCAATGGTGCTCACCAGTTCCGCCACCGGTTGGACAGTCCCAGTTTCCGCACAAACAAGGCTCATCGATGCCACGGCAACCGTCTGCGGGTCCGGGACCCGAAAGTCGCTCACCCCCGTAGCGTTCACCGAGAGTTCCTCCCAGGTGAAAGATGCTCGGAGCGCCACCGCTTCCTGTTTCCCTACGGCATCGTGTTCCAGTCCGGAGACAACTATCCGCGTGCGGGCGGGGTCCTTCGCGCGCGATCCCCGCGCGGTTCCCATCACTCCCAGTGCGTCGGATTCGGTCGCGCCCGAGGTAAAGAGGACCTCGTTCTTCTCCGCCCCAATTGCATGGGCCACCCGCTCACGAGCATCTTCCAGCATTCGCCGGGCCGCGCGCCCCCCAGAATGCTGAGCGGCGGGATTACCCGGCTGGCTGCGGAGTTCTTCCACAGCCGTCAGCCACGCTTGCTGGGCCCCAGCAGACAGCGGGGATGAAGCAGCGTGGTCCAAGTACGACGTCAACTGCTAAGAGCCTCCAGAGCCTGGGGTATCACCGAGTTCACGTCACCAACGATTCCGAAGTCGGCGATCTCAAAAATTGGCGCGTCTGGATCATCACAAATGGCGACAATAATCTCCGCGCCCTGCATACCGCAGGTGTGGTGGATCGCTCCGGAGACTCCAACCCCGACATACACTCGGGGCGCGATGGTCACTCCTGTCTGACCCACCTGGAGGGCGCGATCAGCCCAGCCTTCGTCGCAGGCCACCCGGGTGGCCCCGACTGCCCCGCCGAGCTTGTCAGCAAGCTCGGAGACCAGATTAAAATCGTCTTCAGCGCCGCGGCCGCCAATCACCGCAACCTCGGCCTCGGTGAGCCGCGCTGCCGAGTCCCCCTGGCTTCTCTGCGCTGACTCCACCGTCACGCCGAGCACCTCGGGACGCGACTCGAATGTCATCTCCACCAGCTGGCACTCGGCCGCCTCGCGGGTCGCCGGGAACCGGGCCGAACCTCCCAGAACAACGATCGGGACGCCACGTTCCATTTTGAACTCGGTCACCCAGGACCCTCCCAAGACCGATTTCGAGGCCACAAGCTCGCCGTCTTCAAGCGTCACGGTAGCAACGTCAACAGAAACCCCGGCATCCAGCTGGGCAGAAAGGTGCGCCCCGGCTTCTTTACCCCAGTAGGTTCCCGGTAAGAAAACCGCTCCGACCGGCCCCTTTTCTGCGATTACAGCTCCGATGAGCTCAGCGCTCGCAGCGGCCATCCTCTCAGCGTCTTCGCGCACAAAAACCAGGTCCACGCCAGCCACGCTCAGGCCTTCAACGCTTGGGTTAGACAGCGCTGACACGGCCCAAATGGGTCCGTTCGTGAGGCTCGCTCCGGCACGAATCGCCTCTGCGGAGGCCCGCGTCAGCTGCTCCGTGTCTGCTTCAAATTCGACGCCGACAATTATCGGCAGCTCCATTTGCTCCAAGGAAACCCCCTCAGCTCAGTTTCGTCTTGAGGAATTCGGCAAGCCGCGTTCCCGCGTCCCCGGTGTCCTCGATAATTTCCTGCGGCCCCGTCCGCTCACTGGGGTGTGCGTCGGTGACGTAGGAGTGAACGCAAAGTTCCTCACCCGCAGGGGAAAAGGCAGCCAAGTCTTCCCACTCCACCTGATCCACTGGCTTGCTACGCGCGGCCTTCAGCGCTTTGAAGCTGGGGTAACGCGGCTCGTTCACCTGGTCGGTGACCGACACGACAGCGGGAAGCGGCGCGGAAAGCGTTTCCTCCCACCCGTCAATTGCCCGGCTAATCCTGAGCCGCTGTCCGTCAAGTTCAATGTCGGATGCGAGGCCCAGGTAGGGCAGCCGCAGGTACGTGGACATTGCAGGTGGAACCAGAGAGGTCATCCCATCCAGGCTGGCCATCCCCAGGAGGACCAGGTCCACCGGCTCCTCATCACCCAGATATTGCACAGCGGCCGAGAGAACCGCGGCGGTTGCTGGTGCGTCCAGGCCCGCCAGCGTTTCATCACTCACGTGCAACCCGCGGTCAGCACCCATCTGCAGGGCGGTCAGGATCGCTTCTTCAGCGTCGTCCGGCCCCATGGTCACCGCAATGACCTCTCCCCCCTGCTCTTCCACTAGGGAAACCGCAGCTTCGATGGCGTACTCGTCCATCTCATTCAGGGTGTCATCCTCACCCCGGACAATGCGGCCACCCTCTAGGCGCCGCTCGCCCTGCCCATCCGGCACATGTTTTACGCAAACCACTACTTTCATAACTCCTAGCTTGCCACGCTTTGGGTTTTTGGACGTAGCCCCGCCGCGGGGGCATTGCTCACGTCCCGCCGAATTTACCACGGGCGAACACGGCTGCAGGGCGCCAGGAATGTACGGTTTAACCCCCGCTCAGCAGCGAGCGCGGGTAAGGTGGTTGCTGGGAAACCGGCTCGACTGTAGCCTCTTCCTGCCTGACGCAAGCCGCGTCCAGTCCGGGCTGACCCGTCCGGGGAACCAGTGAAAGGTAAGAGCACAGCAATGCCTGACCCGAAACCTCAGAGCTTAACTCAAGCTGTGCTGCGCCCATCGGCCTCTTTCGCCTCCCAGGAGCACTCAAACCCGCACCGACTAGGCGTGTTTGTAAACGACCGCGGCGGTTTGGATATCTCCGTTTACGCGTCCCATGCGACCGCGGTCGACTTCTGTGTGCTGGAGGGTGCCGGAAGGTCAAAGAAGGAGCGCCGCTGGCAACTGAACGGCCCCGTAGAAGGAATCTGGTCGGGAAGCGTCCAGGGTCTAGGAGAAGGAACAGAATACGGGTTCCGCGTTCACGGCCCGTGGGACCCGGACAACGGGCTCTACCACAACCCTGCGAAGCTGCTGCTTGACCCCTACGGGCGCGGGATCTCCGGGGAACCGGACCTGGCTCCCGCCCTGCACGCGCATCAGGTGGACCACGAGATGTACCCGAGCACGTACCCGCTTGCTCCCTCCCCCCTGAACTCGGCGCGCCAAGCCCCACACTCCGTTGTCGTGACAAACAAGTTCCCCCTGGCTCCGGGGCCCAGGACATCCTGGCGCGACACTGTTCTCTACGAACTGCACGTCAAGGGATTTACTCGAAACTTCCCGGGCGTTCCGGAGGATCTACAGGGAACCTATGCGGGCTTGGCGCACCCGAAGGTAGTTGCGTACCTGAAAGACCTGGGGATCACGGCGGTAGAGTTACTCCCCGTTCACGCAAAGATGGACGAGCCGTTCCTCACAGATCGCGGACTCACGAACTACTGGGGTTATTCCACCCTTTCTTTCTTCTCCCCCGAACCGTCCTACGCGACGCTGTCGGCACAAAAACGCGGCCCGGGCGCCGTGGTAGACGAGTTCCGCGGCATGGTATCGATTCTTCATGAGGCGGGGATCGAAGTGATCTTGGACGTCGTGTATAACCACACGTGTGAGGGAGGGGACGCGGGACCAACCGTTTGCTGGCGCGGCTTAGACTCCCTTGCGTACTACCGCTACACGAAGGATCATCCCCGGCATAGCATTGACGACACAGGCACGGGCAACACGGTCAACTTCTCAAACCAGGCCGTCGTCCAAATGACGCTGGACTCCCTGCGCTACTGGGTGGAGGAAATGGGAATTGACGGTTTCCGCTTCGACCTGGCTGTCACCCTGGGACGTCTGGACGACGGGTATACCCCGTACCATCCACTGTTCGTAGCGATGGCCTCTGATCCTGTCCTGTCACGGGCCAAGATGATAGCCGAGCCCTGGGATATCGGCCCAGGCGGTTGGCAGACGGGGAACTTCCCGATCCCGTTCTCCGAATGGAACGACAGGTACAGAGACTCCCTGCGCACGTTCTGGCTGACCGACTTTAAGAACATGCTTGCGGGCCGTACCGTTCACGGATCTTCTGACCTGGCAACCAGGTTGTCGGGATCCCCGGACCTGTTCTGGCGGCCCCCCGGGCCCCAGCGAGGACCCCGGGCCTCCGTGAACCTGGTCGCAGCCCACGATGGATTCACCGCTGCAGACCTCACCTCTTACGAGCACAAACACAACATGGCGAACCTGGAAAACAACCAGGATGGCTCCTCCAATAACCTGTCATGGAACCACGGTGTCGAAGGCGTCAGCTACGTCGCCGGCGTCGAGGTCGACCTCACTGAACCATCCGGGGTCGTAGAGGACATCGACTACATTCGCGGCCGTTCCAGACGGAATCTCCTCGGGACGGTTCTGGTCTCCGCAGGAACACCGATGATTGTTGCCGGGGATGAATTCGGGCGCACTCAATATGGGAACAACAACGCCTACTGCCAAGACTCCCCCATCTCCTGGGTCAACTGGGACCTCTCCAAAACCCAAAAGCAGCAGCTAGAAACCATGCGGTACCTTATCGAGCTGCGCACTTTGCACCCGGTGATGCGCCCGAATCGTTTTCTAACTGGGCAGCCCGTTGGGGACGACATGATGCCGGATGTCACCTGGTTCACGGCCTCTGGTAAACCAATAGGGCACGATGAGTGGGCTGACCTTTCAAACCGCACGTTCCAAATGCGCCGCTCTGGGCATGAGTGCGGGGACGCGGACCTGCTGGTCGTCTTCAACGGTCACCTCGACACCGTGGACGTAACCCTACCGGGGTCGCACGGAAGTCCCTGGGTCCTGGTGAGTGATTCGTCTTGGACTCGCCCAAAGCACGGTAATATCGCCTCGGCTAAGACGGCAATGGATGACGGCGAAAAGTTCGAGGCCGGCGACACCTGTCAAATGGAGCCCCAATCAATGCAAATCTACCTGTCTGCCCCCTGTGAGAGCGGCGACTGCGATTAGGCACCGGTGAGCTACAATCGCTGAGTGACTAAGCCAGATGATCTTCAAGATGCCCCCTCCGCAGCAGGCGCTTCCCTGCTCCGAACCATGGACAGATCCGCCCAGATTGAACAGGAAATAGATCGGGACCCCTCCCGTTTTCGTGTTCTTACAGGTGACCGCCCTACAGGACGACTGCACCTCGGCCACTACTTCGGCACCCTGCAGGGACGTGTGGCGTTGCAAGAACGGGGCGTGGACACTTGGATTTTGGTCGCCGACTACCAGGTAATAACGGACCGGGACGGCGTCGGCCCCATCAAAGAACGCGTCCAGGGCCTACTGGCGGACTACCTTGCTGCTGGCCTGGACCCGGACGAAACCACTATCTTCGCTCATTCGCAAATCCCTGCACTGAACCAACTGATGCTGCCGTTCCTCTCCCTGGTAACAGAAGCGGAGCTGCACCGAAACCCAACTGTGAAATCTGAGCTGGAAGCCTCCGGGGGCAGGGCCATGTCCGGACTACTGCTCACCTACCCGGTGCACCAGGCCGCGGACATTTTGTTCTGCAAGGCAAACCTGGTCCCCGTCGGCCAGGACCAGCTCCCGCACCTGGAGCAGGCTCGCGTAATCGCCCAGCGCTTCGATAAGCGCTACGGCAGAGCAATTCCGGACCGTCCTGTATTCCGACGGCCCGAAGCACTCCTTTCGAAGGCTTCGAATATTTTGGGTACCGACGGACAAAAGATGTCCAAGTCACGTGGGAACACCATCGAACTGGCCATGACCGCGGATGAGACCGCGAAGGTTCTCCGCAAGGCAAAAACCGACCAGGACCGGCTTATCACCTATGACCCGGAGAACCGGCCAGAAGTCTCGAACCTGCTTCTCATGGCTTCCATGGCCACGGGAGAGGACCCTGTCGCCATTGCTGACCGGATCGGTGATGGGGGCGGCGGCGCGCTAAAGGCAACGGTCACGGAAGCTCTCAACGACATGCTGGCTCCTATACGTGAGCGAAGAGCAGAACTGATGGAGAACCCTGACTACCTGTGGGGCATCCTGGCGCAGGGCAATGAGAAGGCGAACGCGCAAGCAGAAGAGACGCTGGCGGAGGTCCGAACTGCGATGAACATGGTGTATTAGCCTGTCGCAGGACAGTAGCAGGACGCAGCAGTGTCCGAACACAGGACCACGGGTCGCTGATTATTGGGAGCAGTCCGGCTAGAATCTAAGGCGTGAACGAAAAGAAACAGCGACTGCTGAACCGGATCCCTGCCATTCGTGTTTTCCCTGTCGTGGAAAACGGCACCCTCTCTGCGAAAGCCACCGAAGGTGAGGCTTTCCCCATACGCGCGACCGTTTTCCGTGACGGACACGACCAGTTCGCTGCGGAAGCTGTCCTGATAACACCGGACGGAAAAGAATTCTCCCGCACGCTGATGTATGACATTGCGCCGGGGTTGAACATCTACGAAGGTTGGGCGCGGCCGAACAAGCCGGGCCTGTGGACATTCCGGATCGATACGTGGTCCGATCCGTGGGCAACGTGGAAGCATGACGCGCGTTTGAAGATTGCTGCGAATGTCGATGCCGAACTCATGTGTGAGGAAGGCGCGCTCCTTCTGGAGCGGGCCGCTGCGGGCGCAAGCTTCCCGGGCAAACGGCCTCCTACGCGCCCTGCATTCTCCAAGAAGAAGCCGGGGCGGCTGGCGCAAGAGGAGCTATCTAAGGCGATCTCCGCATTGAGGGACTCGGATTTGTCCCCGCAGCAGAAGTTCCGCCTGGCGACAACCCCCTCGATCGAGCAGGTTTTTGAACTGGCACCGCTGCGCGACTACCTGGAAGCAACGGTGAAGTACCCGCTGCGTGTCGATCGCAAGACGGCACTTTATGGCTCCTGGTATGAGATCTTCCCCCGCTCCTACGGCGCGTACGTGGACCCCTCGGGGAACTGGGTGTCCGGAAATCTCCAGGGAGCCGCCGACGGCCTGGACCGTATCGCAGAGATGGGTTTTGACGTTGTATACCTGACCCCTGTTCATCCGATTGGCACAACCTTCCGCAAGGGGCGCAACAACACGCTCACCGCTCTTGAAGGCGATCCCGGTTCTCCGTACGGGATCGGAAGTCCCGAAGGCGGCCACGACGCCATCCACCCTGAGCTTGGGGATTTCGCGGACTTCGACGCCTTCGTTGAGCGCGCTGAGGGCCTGGGTATGCAGGTAGCCCTAGACATTGCCTTGCAGGCCTCCCCAGATCACCCGTGGGTGCAGGAACATCCTGAGTGGTTCTCGACTCGCGCCGATGGGACAATAGCGTACGCGGAGAATCCTCCGAAGAAGTACCAGGATATCTACCCCCTGAACTTTGATAATGACCCGCAGGGCATTTACGACGCCATCTGGGACATGATGGAAGTGTGGATCTCTCACGGGGTGAAGCTTTTCCGGGTGGACAACCCCCACACGAAGCCGATCCCATTCTGGCAGCGGTTCCTTTACGAAATGCGCATCGCTCACCCGGACGTGATCTTCTTGGCGGAGGCTTTCACGAAGCCCGCCATGATGGAGACGCTGGGGATGGTTGGCTTCCAGCAGTCCTACACCTACTTCGCGTGGAGGACGTCAAAGCAGGAGCTAGAAGAGTACTTCGTTGAGGTTGCAGAAAAGACTGCGCACCTGATGCGTCCCTCTTTCTGGCCGACAACGCACGACATTCTGACTCCGCAGATGACAACTGGGGGGACGGCAATTTTTGCCTTGCGCGCCATGCTGGCCGCGACCGCTGTGCCAACCTACGGGATCTACTCGGGGTATGAGCTGGTTGAGAACGTACAACGACCAGGGTTTGAGGAACAGATAGATAACGAGAAGTACGAGTTCAAACCGCGGGACTGGGACCAAGCGGACAATTACGGTATTTCGCTGCTTCTGACCAGCCTCAACCGAATTCGGGCGGAGCATCCGGCGCTCCAGCAGCTCCACCAGATTTCCATCCACCCGACTTCCAGCCCCGACATCATCGCCTATTCCAAGCACGTTCCCGCCCAGTTTTCCCCGACGGGACAGGCCGACACCGTGCTGTGTGTCATCAGCTTGAGTCCCGATTCTGAGGTGGAGGGCACCATCTACCTTGACCCCGCGCGTTTGCGCCCGTCACTGTCGGCCACTGAGAACGCGCCGGGCTTTGGTCCAGAAGGCGTCACTCTGGTGGACGAGCTAGACGGTCGGGAGTACCACTGGGGTTATGAGAACTACGTGAAGCTCTCTCCGTGGACTCGGATGGGGCATATTTTTGGAGTACAGAACTAGGTGGACACGGTATTCCAAGATCTGCTGCCCTGGGCCCAGTCCCAGAGGTGGTTTCCGACGGACTGGAGGGAAGCACCCTGGCCAGAAGTAGAGGTGCTTCCCCTAGGTCGTGATACGGCGATCCTCTTGGCCCGGCCCTACTCGGAGGCCGCGCTCTTACAGTTACCGCTTCGCCGAACCCCGGAAGGGTTCGTAGAGGCCAGCGGGGATATGCAGTTCTGGACCGACTGGCTGGAAGCCGCGGGGGCCGACACCTCCCTGGTAGACGCCCAACTAATGGGTAAGGAACAGTCAAATACTTCGGTCATCCTGACTGTTCACGGCGGCAGTCGCTGGGTGGCGAAGCTGTTCCGAGTCGTCCATCCCGGAGTCAACCCGGACATGGAGCTTCCCCTGGCCCTGCGAAAAGCCGGCTATAAGAACACCCCGGCAGTTCACGCCTGGCTCTCCGCAGATGTTCCGGAGGGCTCCGATGGACTCTCCTACACCCTTGGCGTGGCGACAGAGCTGGTGGAAAACACTGGCACCGCATGGGATTTTTTCCGCGCTGCAGGGGAAGAAAACAGGGACGTCACTAGGGAAGCACGCGAGTTGGGCGTGCGCATCGGTGAGCTGACAGCTGCACTGAACACGCTGCCCGCAAACGAGCGTCCATCAATTGAAGCTTTAGCGGACCGGGTCCAGGTTGCACTTGACGCCGCCGCCAAGACAGCTGGTTTCGGTCCTGATTTGACGGGCCGCATTCGCTGGTTGATCCAGCATTTGGCCGGCCGCGCTAAAGCAACGGGCGCTGCCCGGGTGCATGGGGATCTGCACTTGGGCCAGATCCTGCACACCCCGGACGGGGACTGGCAGGTCATCGATTTTGAGGGTGAACCTCTTCGTTCTCTCTCCGAGAGAGTCCTCCCTGATTTTGCCTCTCGGGACCTGGCAGGGATGCTCCGCTCTTTCAGTTATGCCGGCTGGGATAATCCAGCGTGGGCCACCCGGACCAGGGCTGCGTTCTTGGAGGGTTTCGCCGAAGCTAATCCGCTGACGGATCCGGATTTGCTGCACCTCTTGGAAGTGGAAAAAGCGCTCTACGAGGTCCAGTATGAGGCTCAGTTCCGCCCCGACTGGATCAAGATTCCGCTGGCCAGTATCGAGTCACTACTCGATTCCGCCGAATCTGGCACTGAAGTTGCAAATGTGAACTAGCACGCATTGTGGTGAGGCTCGTGAGATAATCGGGCCATGTTTGAAAATCGTATTCCCGTCGCAGATCCTGTCCTTGTAGAAGTAGCTCACGGACGCTACCACTCCCCCCATGCTGTGCTTGGAGCACACTTGGGAGATGACTCCGTGACCATCCGTACCGTGCGGCACCTTGCAGACGCCGTAACGGTAATTACCGAAGATGGTTCCTATCCGGCTGAGCATGAAATGGAGGGTGTCTGGGTCGCCGTGCTGGACCAGACGGAGATCCCGGATTATCGTTTGGAGATCCAGTACGGAGATACCGTCATCACGGTGGATGACCCGTACCGCTTCCTACCTGCGCTGGGAGAAATGGACACGTACCTCATTGGAGAGGGACGTCATGAGCAGCTCTGGGAGGTGCTGGGAGCTCACAGGAAAGAGTACGACGGCCCCATGGGAGAGGTTCAAGGGGTCGCGTTCGCTGTTTGGGCGCCGAATGCACGCGCGGTGCGCGTCGTCGGCGACTTCAACTTCTGGGACGGATCCGGATCAGCCATGCGCACGCTTGGCGACTCGGGGGTTTGGGAGCTTTTCATCCCGGACGTCCCGGTGGGAGCCCGCTACAAGTTTGAGATCCAGGGTCCTGATGGGAACTGGTTCCAAAAAGCCGACCCGATGGCTCGGGGTACGGAGGTCCCCCCGGCAACCGCCTCCGTGGTAAATGAGTCGCACTACGAGTGGGGCGACGATGAGTGGATGAAGACTCGCGGGTCGCGCTCTCCTCACTCTGAACCCATGTCGATCTACGAGTGCCATATTGGTTCTTGGCGCCAGGGACTGACCTACCGTGAGTTTGCTGACGAGCTTGTTCCGTACCTCCTGGATATGGGTTACCAGCACGTCTAGTTCATGCCGGAAGCCGAACATCCCTTCGGCGGCTCTTGGGGATACCAGGTCACTTCCTACTACGCTCCCACGGCTCGGTTCGGGGACCCGGACGAGTTCCGCTACCTGGTTGACCGACTGCACCAGGCAGGTATCAGCGTGCTTGTGGACTGGGTTCCCGCTCACTTCCCGAAGGACTCCTGGGCTCTTGCTCGCTTCGACGGGACGCCTCTTTATGAGGACCCGGATCCGCTGCGCGGTGAGCACCCGGACTGGGGCACGCTCATCTTCAACTACGGCCGCAATGAGGTCCGGAACTTCCTGGTGGCGAACGCCCTGTACTGGCTTGAAGAGTTCCACATCGATGGGTTGCGCGTCGACGCGGTCGCTTCGATGCTGTACTTGGACTACTCCCGTGAGGACGGTCAGTGGCGCCCCAACCAGTACGGGGGCCGGGAGAACCTTGAAGCGATCCAGTTCTTGCAAGAGGCAAACGCGACTGCCTACAGGCGCAACCCCGGTGTCGTGATGATTGCTGAGGAGTCCACGGCCTGGCCCGGTGTGACCTCGTCGACGACCGGTGGCGGGTTGGGCTTTGGTTTCAAGTGGAACATGGGGTGGATGAACGACACCCTCCAGTACATGAAGGAAGATCCCGTGAACCGGCGCTGGCATCACGGAGAACTCACGTTCTCCCTGGTTTACGCGTTCTCTGAGAACTTCGTCTTGCCTCTCTCCCACGATGAGGTCGTCCACGGGAAGGGCTCACTGCTCGGGCGTATGCCTGGGGACAAATGGCAAAAGCTCGCAAACCTGCGGACCCTTTACGCCTACCAGTGGTCCCACCCCGGCAAGCAACTCCTGTTCATGGGTCAAGAGTTCGCTCAGGATAACGAGTGGAATGAGGCGTACTCGCTGGATTGGTGGCTCCTGGACGACCCGGGCAACCGAGGTGTCGCGGACCTGGTGCGGGAACTGAACCGGATTTACCGTACCTCCCCTGCCCTGTGGGACGACGACTACACCGGTTTCGAGTGGATTAACGCCGGCGACGCAGACCACAATGTCCTATCCTACGTCCGCCAGGGTCTGGATGAGAACGGGGACATGGACTACCTGCTGTGCGTCCTCAACTTCGCTGGCAACCCGCATGAGGGATACCGGGTGGGCCTGCCGTTTGCGGGGAAGTGGGAGGAAGTCCTCAACACGGATGACGCGCTGTTTGGAGGATCGAACGTGATCAACGTCGGTCCGATCCAAAGCGAACCGGTTCACTGGGACGGGCGCGACAACTCCCTGGCGCTGCGGGTTCCCCCACTTGGTGCCACCTGGCTGAAACCTGTAAAGGAGTAGTCGGCTTAGACCAAGGCAAAAAGGCCGGGCCTACCACCGTGCGGTGGTGGGCCCGGTACTCTGTCCCCCGTGTCACTGACAGACCACGACCGCCACCGCCGAGCAGTGAGGGAGCCACGAGTCAGCAGGTTCCCGGAAGTGGAGCAGCGAGGCTCAGACCAGCAGCATGTTCGCCAGTCGGCTGCGAGCTTTCTTCACGCTTTCTGGATCGGATCCCAGCCCAAAAAGTTCGACGAGGCGGGCCCGGGCGGCCTCCTTCGCTTCGGGGTCCTCCGCTGAGGCGATCACGCCCAGTAGAAGGTCGAACGCTTCGGCTTCCTGTCCCCGAGCGAAGAGGGCGTCGGCTTTGGCCAGGGTCTGATCGTCTTGTGCCTGCCCGGCGGCCTGGCGCCCTTCGAACTCAGCGCGGGCAAGCGCCAACTTAGCTTCCTTATCACCGGGGTTGTTTGCCAGCACCTTCTTCCACAGCGCTACCGCCAGGTCCCAGTCGTCAGCCATTTCCGCGGCGCGGGGAGCCTCATGGGCAGCTGGAAGAGGCTTCTCTAATGCTGCTTCGTCCACGGCAATACGCCCGGTGACTCCTGCCTGTGGGGCAACCTGAAGGAACTCGCTCATGAGCGCGTTCACCTGGTCGGCTGTAGCCGGCCCCTCAAAAAGAGGAATGGGCCTGCCACCAACCAGTGCCAGCGCAGTCGGTACGGTCTGCAGTTGCAGCGCTTGGACCAGCGGAGCGTGAGTGTCTGCGTCAATTTTCCCCAGCTGGAAAGCTCCGGCAAACTTGCGGGCCGTGTCCTCCAGGACTTCCACGGTCTGCTGGGAGACCAGGGACTTCCCGGAATATACAACCAGGACAACGGGCACGGTCTGAGACAGCGCTATTTCCTGCTCGAAGTTTGTTTCAGTTACGTTCACAATCAGTGGTGCGGACACGTATGCGCCGGCCTCCCCAGGTAGCGGCATGCCATCCGGGTAGCCGGCGGGCACCTCACCGGGAGGCAATTGCTGTTCTGGGACTGCTTGGGCCTGTGCTGAGAGGTCTACGGCTCCGTAAGAGTCGGCAACGTTCTGGTCAGACACGCGGGTTATTCTCCTTCAGGTGTTGCGTCGTCGTCTTTATTAACGGAGAGAATAGTGCGCTCTCCGCCGATGATCCGAATGTCTTCCTCACTGCCCTCTGGGGGAACCGCGAAGAAAACGTTCACCAAGTACTTGACGGTGGCGGTCCCAAGGACCTCGGGGTCATCCAGGTACGCGGCTGGGGTTCCGCCAAGCGTCATGGTCGACCCGGCGACCGTCCTGTCGTACACCGTCTTGTAGGTGAAGGTGGCTGCCACCAGGGCCTCCCCCGTAGCAAGGTGCACGGCGGTCACCGGGTAATCGCCCACGCTCGCATGGGAGCGTACTTCTCCGGCTTCTTCGACAGCGTCGTTCAGCGCCGTGATTTCTTCCTTGTGCTGCGGGGCAATCGTCTTGTCATCAAAGATCTTGTACGCCTTCTTCTTCGGCCGGTTCAAGTGCTTGACGTACGTGGCAAGGGTCTCCGCCGGAGTCAGTCTGAATCCCGGGGCATCATCCGGGAGGACCACCGAGCCTGCTTCCACCGCAACGCCCCGCACCGAGTTCCCTCCGAGCGCCCTCACCCAGTTCTCCAGCATGTAGTCCGCTTTAGCGTCATCCTGCTTGAGTATGAATACCTCGGCAGGGTCATCAGACTTGGCGGAGGATCCCACCAGCAAGACTCGGGGCCACTCGTCAGAAGCCGTCGCTGAGGCCACATTCACTTCGATCTGCAAGGCCGGCAGATCCGTTCCGGTCTTCTTCGCACGCTCGAATTGGCCTATGCGCATTGCTAACGCGCCAGCAGTCAGCCGCTCTTTGAGCACGTCCGTCGAGTTCTCGACTTCGGCGTCGTCAAGAACGGCCTGTACTTCGTCCACAATTCTCTGGATCTGGGCCTCATCCAGTGCCGGAGCGGTGCTTGGTGCGGCAATCGCCCCTCCTGACTGCGCCCCCGACTGGGCGCCGGCCTCATTACCGCTCTGTTGGTCCCCGCCAGAAATGGGGGCGACCTCCCTGATGTCCGGGCTGCAGCCCGCAAGAGCAGAGACCGCCAAGGCCGTGGTAAGTAATGTTGGCAGGGCAAAACGTCTAAAGTTACGCACCATCTTCAACCTCTCCATCGGTTTCGTTCCTGCTGACTCTGCGTAGCGAGCGTCTTCCGAGCATCGCCGCGGTTTCCTGTGCTTCAGAGCTTGCTTCCTTCACCGCCGGGATGGATCCGGAAGTAGTGGTGAATTCGCGCCCTTCCACCACTAGCGTCTCCACCCCCCTGGCTTGGGCTTCTCGTAGCGCACGCCTGGTCGGGAACTTCCCACCACCTTGAAGCGCGGATAGGTTCACCAGCCCGGACTGCGTAGTTAGCTGCTGGGTTCGGTCCAGGAACGCCTCTCCCGTCGGCGCCTCAGCCTTGGCAGATGCTTCGCGGGCCGATTGGTCCGGGGTCACGGACTCCACGTCCTCTGTGACAGGGTCTGCGACGACGCTGCCTGCGGCGACCTCGTCCTCGGATACGACATCTGTAGATACGTCCGAGGTCTTCCCTTCAAGGGCAGGTTCTGGTTCAAAGGCTACTTCGTCTTCAACAATCCCAGCGCCCGCGCCTACGGCCTCCGGAGCGAACTCCACGTCATCGCTTGGCTCAGAAACAGCTTCAACGGGGGACTCTACCTTGACCGCCTCTTCAACCACCACATCTGTCGCTGGGGTCGAAATCGCAGGAATCATGCTTGTCTGGGTTGCATCCGCTGAAACCTGAGCAAGCAGGCGCGCCCGCGTCTTAGCGCGACGTCTAACGCGGCGCCACACAGTGAACCAGGAAAACAGAGCAAGAAGTGCGAAGAGGGCTGCGAAACTAAACAGGAACATGGCCGCGTAGTTCTGGCTTGGGGTATCCCAACTTAGGGTGATAGAAGGAGCCGGGGAAACTCCGTCTGTCGCAGCCAGCAGAACCTGGTCCATCTGACTTTCTGAAATGACCATTTGGAGCGTGCCCACGCCGTCAAGCTCAACGTCCCACATGTCCGAAACGATCGGGCTTTGGATTTCCTCCCCCGACTGGGCTTCCTCTAGGTCTTGGGCATCCGCTTCTGCGGACTGAGCGTCGTCCTCAGCCAGCAGGTGCGGTTCCATTTTCAACGTCTCTATGTCCACCAGGCCATAGATCTCCTCGTACGAGTGCTCCCCCACCCAGGCAGTAACATCCGCCGGAGAGCCTAGGGCCAACCAGATATGCTCGTCAGGGTTTTGCGCAGTGGCGGTCAACCTGACGGTTTCCCCGTCACCGTAAAGACCGAACAGTCCCAGCCGGGTAATGAGGAAAGGAGCCTCTGTAGACCCCGTGGCCGTGACGTCCTGGGCTGGCTTCCAGGTGGTGAGAGACAGAACCCCGAATATGCCCAAGAGCGCAGCCAAGAAGGTAAGCAACAGGGATGAGGAGTATCGCTTCACTTTTGTTACCCTCCAAGTCGGATTTGCAGACGCATTCCCTACCATCTTAATGGTTCCAGGCAGTAATAGTGAGCTGGACTGATAAGTTCAGCGATGCGAAGCTCGGTTCCAACACGCCTGATGCCAGTGGCGCCGAGATTCCACACCCGAGTCCCACCCAAGCAGCGAGTCCTCTTTCCAAGCCACAATGTGCGGCGTCCCCGCGACAATCGTCTGGTTGCACCCCGGACACCGGTAAGCCTTCTGGCTGGGGCCGACCCTTTGAACTTGGAACGACTCGCCACCGGGGCCAGGCTCACTGTGCCTGATCCCAGCAGTGAAATCCCCCAGCTCCCTGTGCGGAGAGCCCCACGGACGTTTCCTTGATCTACGGGCCAAGTGTCTACACCAACTTCCCTTCACGTGCTACGCCAAGGACACTCAGGTTCTGGTCCAGAGCGCACAGGTCCGCGCGCAAGCCCTGCTTCAGTTGCCCCCGGTCCCCCCAGCCGAACATTTGCGCGCCCTGCAAAGTACCCAGGAAGACTGCGTCCACGAGCTTCACGCCCCCGTCATGCACGGCAACACGAACGCAGTCAGAGATGTGCGCGGTTCCCCCGGCCAGTGAGCCTGTCCGCACAAGTCGGGCCACCCCACTTTTAACTTTCACTTCCTGCGGTCCCAGGACGTACTCACCATCAGCCATTCCCGCTGCCGCCATCGCGTCCGTTACGAAAACGCAGTTTTCTCGACCAACCATTTCGATGATGTTGCCTACCAGCTCGGGGTCCAGGTGCACGCCATCGCAAATCATCTCGGAGACAACCTGACCTTCCGCGGAGGCCTTCAAATAGGAGGAGATCGGGCCAGGGTCGCGGTGGTGCAGGGGACGCATGCCGTTGAACAGATGCGTGACCGAGGCACGGCGTCCTTTCGGTTTCAGTAGCTCGACGCCTTCAGCAATTGCTTCGTCGGTCACCCTTATTCCCCCATCGGTGTGGCCCCAGGATGGGATGGCACCAGCATCAGTAAGCACCTCCAGCGCTGCAACCCCCTGGGGGTTCATTGCCCGCTCTGGAGCAATAGTCATCGCAACCGCGTACCCGCCCGCTGCGTCCATGAGTTCCTGCACGGCCTTCGGGGTGGGATCCGCAAGGTAGCGGGGATCTTGGGCCCCGCAGCGGACTTCCGAAAGAAAAGGGCCCTCATAGTGGATGCCCTTGATTATTCCCTGCTCGGCGGCCCGTGCTAAGACCCGAGCGCGTTCAACCAGCACCTCCTGCGCCGCGGTCACCAGCGAAGCATTGAGCGTAGTCGTGCCCAAAAGCAGGTGTTCATCTGCCG
The DNA here is from genome assembly GCA_964345535.1 of uncultured Actinomyces sp. Lineage (GTDB taxonomy): Bacteria > Actinomycetota > Actinomycetes > Actinomycetales > Actinomycetaceae > Scrofimicrobium. The sequence continues at coordinate 21,030 of CAYFRG010000006.1, forward strand.
CCACTTTTACCTGGTCCACGGTAGTGGCGTCCGGGAAAGACTCCCCGCCGCCACCGTGGTTGTGAACGTCAACGAACCCCGGAGTGATGAAGGCGGTGCCGGAAGGAGTGGTGTCCCGCGCGCCCGAGAACTGCTCCTGCAAGTCAGAGAAACGGCCAACCCACAGGATTGTCTCTCCCTCGAAAACGACGGCAGCGTCCTCTATGAGTTCGTGCGGCAAGACAGCGGTACCACGCCAATACTGGGCGGCGGTCAAAACAGTCTCTCTTCCGCGTCATCCATTCCGCGCAAGGCGGCGTAGTCCAATATTATGCAATCGATGCCCCGATCGCCCGCCAGTGTACGGGCTTGCTTCGCTATTTCTTGGGCCGCGAAAATCCCTCTGATCCCCCGGAAACGGTCTTCTCTTTCAAGCAGTGTCAGGTAGCGAGTGAGCTGTTCCACGCCGTCAATACCCCCGCGGCGTTTCACTTCGATGGCGACGGGCTTCCCGTCCGGGTCGTACACAAGCAGGTCCACAGGCCCTATCGGGGTCGGATGTTCGCGGCCGCCAAGGGTCCACCCCTCCCCGAGCACAGCCACCAGTTGCTCCGCTAAGAGCTGCTGCAGGTGAGCTTCCACTCCGTCCTTCAGTAGTCCGGGATCCACTCCCAAGTCGTGCTCTAGTTCAGCGTGGATTTCGTAAAGCCTGACCCGCAGCATCCCATCCGTCTTCAGCGGGACAACTTGCCACACGTGCCTGACACCATCGGCGATTTCTTCTTCGCTTGGGGTGGCCTCTTCCAGTCGGCACGGGGGCGACATCCAGTTAAGAGGCTTGTAGGATCCCCCATCCGAGTGGACAAGAACCGAACCGTCCGCCTTCAGCATGAGTAGACGTTTAGCCCGGGGAAGGTGAGCATCGAGCCTGCCCGAATAGTCAACCGAGCAGTCTGCCACAACAAGGCGCACCCGTTCCCCCTATGCCACCGAAAAGCTCTTAGTCACCCTGGATACTATCAGGCACCTCGCATCATTCGGACGTGTAGGTGCCGCTCCAGACCTCTGAGCCGTCGGCATTGAAGTAAGAAAAAGTGACACTTTGGGGAGCTGGCACTCCCAGGCTTTCCATGAGCGGAAAGACGCTCTCTTCGCTCACCTCTTGAAGTTCCTGACCCAGCTGCATATCCATTATTTCTGCTACCGCTTCCGCATCGACCGGGTCCTTGTAAGTGTACGAAAAGATGACCCCACTTGGATATACGGGTGTAACCGAATAATCGGAGTACATGGCTAGATCACTGGAGTCAGGATCCAAACTATCCAGCTCAAGCTGAATGTACCTGTCCAGGGGGCCGCCGTCCTGCGACTTTTCAGCGCTCTTCTCAGCTTGAGCGCCCTCCGCACTCTTGTCTGCGGCTTTAGAAAGACCATCTTTGATCCCCGAAGACTCATCAGTCTTCGCGATCCTGTCCGCCAGACCTTCCGTGACTGCGGGAAGCTTGTCGGTTTTCGCCTCTGCTTCTGGTTCCTTATTGGAAGAGCAGCCAGCCGCGCCCAAGGCTAGAAGGGCCGCGGCCCCGATCCCTACGATTCTGTGAAACATGCCGACCTCAACTCTCCGGGGTCTCGCCCCTTCGCAAGCGCCTCACCGCAGTGCAGGCTCCCAGACACTAGTGGGACTGGGGCGGAGCAGACGTGACCCAGGAAACCAGTCCCTCGTAGTCTCCTGTTGAAAGTACCATTTCATAAGAGCGCTCGTCATCCCCCAGAAACAAAGTAGCCGTGCCCGTTTCGGGATCATGAAGCGGTGTTCCCCGCAAATCCAGGGAAGTGCGGGGCAACAGGAGGTCCGGGCGAACACGGAAACTCATCAGCGCAGACCACGCCATGTTCGTCTGTCCGTAACAGGCGTAACCGCGCATCCAGCCCTGTTCCGAGCCGGGCCCCTGAGTAATGCGCAGCATAGTACGGAACGATCCTCGCCTGTGCGACAGGATATACACCCGCACCAGTACGAAGATAACAGCGCAGAGCAGTGCGGCAAGAATGATCAAAAAGGACCACAGAACCGCAACCACGGCGCCCTCCACGCTTCTCTAGGAACTAATCAGCGTCCCGTCTTCGACTACCACCGTCACATAGTCCGCATCGACCGACACGAAACCGCTGTCAACATCGATAGTAACCCTAGGCGCGTCGTTTTCAACTTCGCTGATTTCTACCGAACCTGAACCGAGCACCGCCAGGACGGGTTGACGTCCAGGCAGGACACCGAGCTTTCCATCCAATGCGGGGACAGAAATGTAGCCGGCATCGCCCTCCCAGAGGGTCTCCAGGCGGTCTACAACCTCGATGTGTAGCCGTTTACTCATTGTTCCTGCTGCAGTTCGTGCCACTTGCGCTCTAGATCATCCAGACCGCCAATGTTGAAGAATGCCTGCTCGGGGATGTGGTCGTAATCGCCGGCGGCAATCCGACGGAATGCCTCGATGGTCTCTGAAAGCGGGACGGTAGATCCCGGGACGCCGGTGAACTTCTCCGCCATGTACGTGTTCTGAGAGAGGAACTGCTCGATCCGCCTGGCACGGGCCACCGTGATCTTATCTTCCTCTGACAGTTCGTCCACACCCAGGATCGCGATGATGTCCTGCAGTTCTTTATTCTTCTGCAAGATCTGCTTCACGTGGGTGGCAACCCTGTAGTGTTCCTCCCCCACATACTTGGGGTCCAGGATTCGGGAACTGGACTCCAGGGGATCAACCGCAGGGTACAGGCCCCGAGATGCGATCTCACGGGAAAGGTTAGTCGTCGCATCCAGGTGCGCGAAGGTGGTTGCGGGTGCCGGGTCCGTGTAGTCGTCCGCAGGCACGTAGATGGCTTGCAGCGACGTAATGGAGTGCCCGCCAGCCGAGGTGATGCGCTCTTGGAGCACGCCCATCTCATCAGCCAGGTTTGGCTGGTATCCGACAGCGGAAGGCATGCGGCCCAGAAGGGTGGAAACCTCGGACCCCGCCTGGGTGAACCGGAAGATGTTGTCGATGAAGAGGAGCACGTCCTGCTTCTGCTCATCCCGGAAGTACTCGGCCATGGTTAGGGCGGTCAGGGCCACGCGCAGACGCGTCCCCGGCGGTTCATCCATCTGCCCGAAGACAAGCGCGGTCTTATCGAACACGCCGGCTTCTTCCATTTCGTGGATCAGGTCGTTTCCCTCACGGGTACGTTCCCCGACGCCGGCGAAAACGGAAACGCCACCGTGATCCTGGGCGACTCGCTGGATCATCTCTTGAATAAGGACGGTCTTTCCAACACCGGCGCCGCCGAACAGGCCGATTTTGCCACCCTGAACATACGGGGTGAGAAGGTCGATGACCTTGATGCCCGTCTCGAACATCTTCGTTTGACCTTCAAGCTGGTCGAAGTGGGGCGGATCCCGGTGGATGGGCCACTTCTCGGTGACCTCCAGCGTGGCTTCCTCCTCCAGGTTCAAGCACTCCCCGGTGACGTTGAAGACGTGCCCCTTAGTGATCTCACCCACGGGAACCGTGATGGGCTGGCCGGTGTCAACGACCGTCTGTCCGCGCACCAGTCCGTCCGTGGGCTTCAGGGCAATCGTACGAACCAGGTTGTCGCCCAGGTGCTGGGCAACTTCCAGGGTCATGACCATGACCCCTTCACCCTCACCCTGACCGGTCAGGTCAACTTCTACGTGTAGGGCGTTGTACAGAGCGGGAATCGCGTCCGGCGGGAACTCCACGTCCACGACGGGTCCGACCACGCGGGCTATGCGGCCCTCACCGGTCTTCTGCTCTTCGTTTGCCATTTCAGTGTCCTCCATCATGCAGGCCTAACCTGCGGTGCTATGCCTGCTGTGTCAGGGCGTCGGCCCCGGACACGATCTCGGTAATTTCCTGCGTGATTTCTGCTTGTCTGGCCGCATTCGCCAAGCGGGTGTAGTCGGTGATCAGCTCATTCGCGTTCTCGTTTGCGGTGTGCATTGCCTGCTGCCTGGATGCCAGCTCTGAAGCAGCTGCCATGAGCATTGCTGAGCGGATCCTGTCCTTCACGTATAGGGGCAGCAGCAGGTTGAGCACTTCGCGTGCGGAGGGAATGAATTCGTACTCGGGATAAGCGTCGTCCGGGTCCCACTCTCGGTCGCCTTCGTCCACGTCCGGAACCTGCCGAGTGTCAACGATGGTGAGCGGAAGCATCTTCCGGATCTCCGGCACCTGCGTGACCATGGTTACGAACCGTGTGAACACCAGGTAGATTTCGGCGACACCTTCATCCGGGTCTGGGTCCAAGAACGCCGACAGCAGTGTCTCTGCCACCTCGTCCATGGTTTCGTCCTTGGGACTGTCCGAAGAGCCTGTCCACTCTCTTTCGATGGGCACGTCGCGGAAGTTGTAGTACTGCACCGCACGACGTCCGGTCACGTACAGAACCGGTTCTTTACCGTCCTCCCGAAGCTCTGCCATGAGCCGGTCAGTTTCGCGCAGCACCGTCGCCGAATATGCGCCCGCCATCCCGCGGTCCGCAGCGATCACTAGAACGGCGACCCTGTTCGTGTCCGTGCGCGGCCGCGTGATCGGGTGGTCCACCCGCCCGTGTACCGCAACCGCGGCTACGGCCCTGGTCAACGCGGCCGTGTACGGGTCTGCCTCGGTCGCGCGCCGCCTAGCAGCCGCGATGCGGGAAGCAGCGATCATCTCCATGGCCCGGAACACTTTGCCAAGCGTTTCGGTGGAGCGAATCTTCTGCTTGTACTCCCTCTGCTTTCCCCCCATCGGCCTTCCTAGTCCTGTTCAGAGCGTCGCTTGCCGACGTGAATCGTCTCTTCGGTACGTTCAGCTTCTACGTCACCCGGATCCTGCTCAGCGGCGGAATCAAAGAAGGTTGCGTGGTATTCGCTGACCGTGCGTCGCAGCTCAGCTTCGGTGTCGGAATCTAGCTGTCCGGTCTCTCCAATGGTCTTGAGCACGTTTGAGTGGGCACCCACGTAGTCCAGCAGACCTGCAGAGAAGGGAAGCACCTGGTCTAGTTCCAAGTCGTCCAGGAACCCGTTCGACCCCGCCCAAATAACGACGACCTGGTCCTCAACGTCCATCGGGGAGTTTTGTGGCTGCTTGAGCAGTTCCATGAGTCGCTCACCGCGGGTCAACTGCTGCCTGGTTGTCGCGTCCAAGTCCGAAGCGAACATGGCGAACGAGGCCATGGACCGATACTGAGCAAGCGTCAACTTCAGTGTTCCCGCGACCTTCTTCATGGCCTTGATCTGCGCGTCACCGCCGACACGAGAGACGGAGATGCCGACGTCCACAGCGGGACGCTGGTCAGCGTTGAACAGGTCGGATTGCAGGAAGATCTGACCGTCAGTAATGGAAATGACGTTCGTGGGAATGTAAGCGGAAACGTCGTTGGCTTTCGTCTCGATGATCGGTAGCCCCGTCATCGATCCGCCCCCGAAATCGTCAGATAGCTTCGCACAGCGCTCAAGGAGGCGCGAGTGCAAGTAGAACACGTCGCCCGGGTAGGCTTCACGCCCCGGGGGACGGCGCAGCAGCAGTGACACGGCGCGGTACGCCTCGGCCTGTTTCGACAGGTCGTCAAAGACGATCAGAACGTGTTTGCCGTCGTACATCCAGTGCTGCCCGATCGCAGAGCCGGTGTAGGGCGCCAAGTACTTGAATCCGGCGGGGTCAGAGGCGGGCGAGGCGACGATGGTCGTGTAGTCCATCGCTCCGGCTTCCTCCAGGGTCCGCTTCACTGAGGCAATGGTGGAACCCTTTTGACCTATCGCAACGTAAATGCAGCGGACCTGCTTGTTCGGGTCTCCGGACAGCCAGTTGTCGCGCTGGTTCAGGATAGTGTCAAGAGCAATAGCCGTTTTCCCAGTCTGCCGATCACCAATGATCAGCTGCCGTTGACCGCGTCCGATCGGGATCATCGAGTCAATGGCTTTGAGCCCCGTCTGCAGGGGTTCGTGCACGGATTTACGGGCCATGACGCCGGGAGCCTGCAGCTCCAGAGCGCGGCGCCCATCAATGGGAGTGATTTCACCCAGGCCGTCCATCGGTTCGCCAAGCGGATCGACGACGCGTCCCAAGTATCCGTCCCCCACTGGAACGGAGAGCACTTCTCCGGTGCGGCGAACTTCTTGGCCTTCCTCAATGGAGCCAAAGCCGCCCAGCACGACCACGCCGATCTCTCGCGGCTCCAAGTTCATAGCTAGGCCCAGGGTGCCGTCTTCGAAACGGAGGAGCTCGTTAGCCATGGCGCCCGGTAAGCCCTCGACACGAGCGATCCCGTCCGCGGACTCTGTAACGAAGCCGACCTCTTCGGCGGCGGTACTCGCGGGCTCATACGAATCCACATAGGAGTCCAGTGCGGCCCTGATGTCTTCCGGGCGTATCCCGAGGTCAGTCATAAACCTGTCCTAATCATCGTCTTAGTTGAATTAAGTTCTCTACTTCGTGAGGGCCCTCTGGGCACTCCACAGCTCGGAGCGAACCGAAGAGTCTGCGGCCTCGTCCCCATAGTTGATTCGGAAGCCCCCAATCAGATCCGGGTCCACCGAAACGGCGAGCGATACTTCGCCACCCACCTGGCGTTCAATGATGCTCTTCAGGCGAGCAAGCTGCTCATCTGTCATGGGAGATGCCGTGGCAACCGTGACCAGCTGCGCGTCGTGTGCCAGCGCAGCCTTCGTCGCGTAATCGCGCAGCGTCGCCATTATCCGACCCCGACCGGAGATATGTACCGCCCTCTTCACCAGGGTGAGGGTCGGCGCTAATACCCGGTCTTTCAGGAGAGTGTCCGCAATGCGTTGCCTCTCCGAATCGTCCGCTCCCCCAATATCTGAGAGTTGGACGCGCAGTTCGCGTTCCGCACCCGCCAACTGGTTGATCGCGAACAGTTCGTCCTCAACCTGCTGCAGGACTCCGCTGCGTCGTGCACCATCCAGGATTGCTTGCACGCCCATGTCTTCAAGCGTGTTGATGAAGCGCACGGGCTTGGCCCAGTGCCGACCAGCCAGTAGTTCCACCAGGCCGGCGGTAATGTCCGACACTTTTCCGGACAGGATACTCTTGGCCAATGCTTGCCGGTCCGCTATGGAGCGGCCCGGGTCGGTGAGCGCGCGCAGCAGAGCGGGCTGGCCCTTCAACAGGTCGGCCAGCTCAAACAGCTCAAGGCCCACCTGGTCACCCTTATCCTCAGTTGCGAGGTTGTCCAGCAGATACCGCTGGGCAACGTCGAAGGTGTCCTGCTGCTCGGTACTCATTTAGCTGCTCACTCCCGCGGTGTCAGAGCTGGACTGCAGATCTGCCTCTAGCTCATCCATGAAACGGTTCACGACCCGGTCTGTCAAAGCCTGATCCTTCAGCTGTTCGCCAATGATCTTCTCTGCCAATTCCGTGGCCAGCTCACCCACGTCACGACGCAGGGTAAGTTCCGCAGACTGCTTCTCCGCTTCTATTTGGCGCGTGGCGTTCTCAGAGATCCGCTGGGCTTCCGCGTTGGCTTCCGCCTGAGCTTCGCTCACAATGCGCTTCGCATCCGCGTCGGCCCGCTCCCGGATGCCACGAGCTTCCTCATTGGCTTCGCGCAGCAGGTCCCGACGCTCCCGTTCAGCCACGGCAGCATCTTCCTGCGCTCTTTCGGCCGCGCGCAGTCCCTCTTCGATTTCTTCTTGCCGCTTGTCCAGCATCCCGTAGATCTTCGGCAGGGCCTTCCCCAGGACCAGCCACAGTCCCAGGAAGATCAGGGCCGACCAGAAAATCTCGTATACCGGCGGGATGAGGATGGCAAGCCCATCCGGCTCAACCGGGATTTCGGCGGCAAACACCAGCCCGTGCATTAGGAAATCAGGGCAAGGACGAAGCCAATCAGACCCAGGGCTTCAATCAGGGATGCACCGATAATCATGTTCGTGAACAGACGTCCCGCAACCTCAGGCTGACGGGCAGTTGCTTCCTGTGTCTTGCTAACGAGCATGCCGATACCAATGGAGGGACCCAGTGTGGCAAGGCCGTAACCGATAGTCGCAATCGAGCCGGTCATATTAGTGTTCCTTCGTTTCGTTTCTAATTGTGGGTACTGCGATCATGTGGAGGTCCGAGAACCTCAGTGAGCCTCCACCGACATCTTGATGTAGACAGCGGTGAGGATCGTGAAAACATACGCCTGCAGAACCGCTACAAACAGTTCGAACAGCGTGAGAATGACACTTCCGGTGAAGGTCAGGACTGCTAGTGGCTTCATGGCCCCCATCGCAACCGTCATCGCCTGCGTTCCAAAGTAGGTGACAGCCAGGAGCATGTGCCCCGCGATCATGTTGGAGAGCAACCGGATTGCCAGGGTAGCCGGGCGAACCACAAAGACGGAGAAAAGTTCGATCGG